>NZ_JBIUUU010000023.1:0-166097 GCF_044742595.1 Streptomyces sp. NPDC087859
ACGACCGTTTGATTCTCGCGGACGAGTCGAGTCGACAGCTTGTGCAGGAAATCCCGGCGCCGGTCGGCGATCCGCGCATGCACCCGGGCGACCTTCCGCCGGGCCTTCTCCCGGTTGTTGGAGCCCTTCGCCTTGCGCGACAACTCACGCTGCGCCGTGGCGAGACGGGCACGGTCACGCCGCTCATGCCGGGGGTTGGCGACCTTTTCCCCGGTGGACAGCGTCACCAGAGAGGTGATCCCGGCGTCCAGGCCCACCACGTTCGTGGTGGCGGCGGCCAGGGCGATGTGGTCCTCGCACAGCAGGGACACGAACCAGCGACCCGCCACATCCCGGGACACCGTCACCGTGGTCGGCTCCGCCCCCTCAGGCAGCGGACGCGACCAGCGGATATCCAACGGCTCGGCCATCTTCGCCAAAGTCAGCTGTCCGTTGCGCCACGTGAAAGCGCTGCGGGTGTACTCGGCCGACGCACGCGACTTCTTCCGCGACTTGTAGCGCGGGTACTTGGCGCGCTGGGCGAAGAAGTTCCCGAACGCCGTCTGCAGATGCCGCAGCGCCTGCTGCAACGGCACCGAGGACACCTCCGCCAGGAAAGCCAGTTCCCCAGTCTTCTTCCATGCCGTGAGCGCGGCGGAGGACTGCACGTAGGAGATCCGGCGCTGCTCGCCGCACCAGGCCCGCGTGCGTTCCTCCAGGGCTTTGTTGTAGACGAGGCGGACGCAGCCGAACGTGCGGGACAGCTCAGCCGCCTGCTCGCTCGTGGGGTAGAAGCGGTACTTGAACGCCCGCTTGGCCTGCCGCGTCACGCCTCACACCGTATCAACTTCCGTGAGAGCAGCGGGTGTCGGCCGGTGGACGGCGCACGCCGGTCCGCCCTGGCGGCGAACCGGCCTTTCCTGCCCTGCTCCGCAGGAGCTTCGTTTCCTCCCCGGCCTGAAGGCCGGGGTATCCACGAAGGACAGACCCGATGACCGACTCCGTTCCCAAGGCCTCCATCGCACCAGGGGTGCGGTCCTGGTGGGGGATCCCATACGCCACCGCCGAGCGGTATCGCCGCCCCGTGGTCGCGGACTTCGATCCAGACCGACCCTATGACCGCAAGGGCGTCGTCTCTGTCCAGCCCGACAGCGGCGACTGGCTCGAAGCGGACAGCGGGATGGGCGAGGACTGCCTGAACCTGAACGTGTGGGCCCCAGAGCAGCCGGCCGACAAGGCGCTCCCGGTGACCGTGTACATCCACGGCGGCGGATTCGAGTACGGCGCCAACACACAGATCACCTCCAACGCCTCCGGTCTCGCCGTGACAGGGCGTGTGGTGAGCGTGTCGATCAACTACCGGCTCGGCGCACTGGGCGCACTCTCGCTCTCTCAGTACGGCGGGCAACTCGCCGAGACCAGCAACCTCTTCCTGCAGGACATCATCGCCGCGCTCACCTGGGTCAGGCAGAACATCGCCCACTTCGGCGGCGACCCCGACAACGTCACCGTCTACGGCCACAGCGGCGGCGCCTATGCCACCTTCGGGCTGCTCGGCGCCGCCTCCGCCGACGGCCTGTACCGGCGCCTGGCCGGGTTCTCCGGCGGGCCCGCGCGCAGCATCCCGGCCTGGTGGGCCGAGGAGCTCGCGCACCGGTTCGTCACCGAACTCGGCGTCGCGGACAACCCCGACAAGTTGCTCGACCTCGACACGGCCTCCCTGGTGGCCGCCCTGAGCAAGGTCGCCCCGACGGACCTCGGAGTCCGCGGCGGGGTGGACAACAAGGCCACCGGCGTCGTCCTGGACCTCGGGCAGCCCGGGGCGGTGGTGCACGCCCATCCCATGGACGTCCTTGCCTCGGGCGCGCACCGCGATGTCGACGTGCTTCTGAGCATGGCGAGTGACGACATGGGGTGGTGGGTAGCGAACGACCTCGACCGGTTCGACCCGCACACCCTCGACCAGGTCGTCGACGAGGTCGCGGGGTGGCGTATTTCCCGTTCCCGCGCGAAGAAGATCGTCGACGCCTACGACCAGGGCGGCCGTACCCCGGCCGAGGTCCGCGCCGCGGTCATGGCGGACTACCTCTTCGGGCTCCCCGCCGCTCGGGGTGCTCTGGCGCATGCCGCGGCGGGTGGCAACGCCCATCTCCTGATGATCGGGCCGGCCGCGGGCGCGCCCGCGGTGCACGGCACCGAGATGTACGCCCTCGTCGGCCAGGACAGGCCGGGCCGCAGCGCCGAACAGGCCGAGCGGGACACGCGGATCCGCGACATCGTCCTCGACTTCGCCACCGGCGAGGAGTCGCGCCTGTGGCCCGCCGTCACGGACCGGCTCACTTCGGGCAGCGTCGGTGACCTTCCCTTCGAGGCAAATGCCCACTACCAGGCGGCCCTCGACCTGTGGGAGGGCATCGCCCGCCCCTGACGGCCGGCGGGCGACACGGAACAACGCAGGGACAACACGGAGTGAGGCACTCGGAATGAGCCAACCGACAGCAGCAGCCGGCGGCGCCGCACCGGTGACGATGCGGGCCGTCGTCGTCACCAGGCCCGGCGGTCTCGACGCACTGGAGATCAAGGATGTGCCGGTGCCCGTACGCAAGCCCGGCTGGGTGCGGATCAGGGTGAAAGCGTTCGGCGTCAACGAGTCCGAGGTCACCACCCGCAAGGGTGAGTCGGACGCGGAGGTCAGCTACCCGCGTGTGCCCGGCATCGAGGGCGTCGGCGTGGTCGATGACGCCGACGAGGACAGCGGCCTGCGGCCGGGGCAGCAGGTGGCCACGATGATGGGTGGCATGGGCCGCTCGTACGACGGCGCGTACGCCGAGTACGTGACCGTCCCCGCGGCGCAGGTCATCCCGTTCGAGACCGGTCTGCCGTGGGAGGTCGTCGGTGCGCTGCCGGAGATGTTCCAGACCGCCTACGGATCGCTGACCCGCGGCCTGGACCTGAGGGCTGGGCAGACGCTGCTGATCCGCGGCGGCACCTCCACGGTCGGGCTGAGCGCGGCCACGATTGCGAAGGACCTCGGAGTCACCGTGCTGTCCACCACCCGCAGCCCGGACAGGGCAGGGGAACTGGGGGCTGCGGGCGTGGACCATCCCCTCGTCGACAACGGCACGATCGTCGGCCAGGTGCGCGAGCTGGTGCCGGACGGTGTCGACGCCGCACTGGAACTGGTGGGTTGCTCGGTCCTCGCCGACACCCTCCGCACCGTCCGCCCGCACGGCACGGTCTGCTTCACCGGAGCCCTGGCGGGCCAGTGGACGATCCCCGACTTCAGCCCGTTCATGATCCCGGGCGGGGTGCGGCTGACCTCCTACGGCGGTGAGGCCGCCGACCTCCCGGCCGACGTCTTCGCCCACCAGCTCCAGGCCATCGCCGCAGGACGCCTCAACGTCCCGGTCGCGAAGGTCTACCACGGCCTGGAACAGGTCCGAGACGCCCAGGCCGACGTCGAGTCCGGCACCACGCCGGGCAAGCACGTCGTCGTCCTGGACGATTGAGACCCGGGCAACCGAGAAACGACAACCAACCACTCCCGATGCGCGAGGGCCGACAACGTAAGCGCCGGTGAGCACGAAATCCTGACACCGCGTGAGGCGTAAGGGGCGCCCGTGCCTGCCCCACCAGGCACCTGTTCCCCTGGCCAGGAGCTCTGATGCGTCAGCAGGATGCGCCCATGGGCAGCGGCAACGGCGGCCGGCACCGTTTCGGTCATGTTCGAGCAGGCTGCCGCCGGTCCGGGCGACCTCAGCGTGCTCGAGGGAAAAGCCGCTCGACAGCGGTCACCACCGCGGCGCGGCGGGCGGCGGTGGTGGGGTCCACGGCGTGTGCGGCGGCGGCCTCGCTGTGTTCGGGCTGTGCCACCCAGGTCGTGGCGATCTGGTTGACCAGGGCGAGGACGTCGGCCGGGTCCCAGGCGGGATCAAGCTGTCCGGCCTGCTGCGCTTGGCGGAGCTGGTCGATTTTGCGGGCGATCAATGCCTGGGAGTGATCGTCGGCAGCCGTTGTGGTGCCCGGCAGTTCGAGGCGGCCCCAGGTGATCAGGCGGTGGTGGTCCGGACGGGCGACGAAGTAGTCGAACAGGCGGCCCGCATAGCCAGGGAGGTCGGAAGGGTCCAGCTGGGTGGCCTCGGCGATGACGGCGTGCTCCCGTGCGGCGACGTCGGCATAGAGCGCGTCCTTGCTGCGGAAGTAGGCGTAGACGCGTTCCTTGCTCGTCTTGGCGAGCTTGGCGAGGCGGTCCACGCGCGCGCCGGCGATGCCGTGGCGGGCGAACTCCTCCATGGCAGCGGCGAGGATGCGCTCGCGCGTGGTGTCGCTGGCGGGGGCGGGCGCTGCTGTCTGGCCGGAGTCGCGGGACTGGGACATGACCCCAGGATAGAGCACCAAACTATTTGGTTTGGTATCTGGGCGATCGGCGCGTAGAGTCAAACGGAACAGTTCGGTTTGGCCCCTGGGGGTGAAGCCGGCGAAACACTGAGGAGTGAACTCATGCAGCACCGCAATCTGGGCTCTCAGGGTCTGCGCGTCTCGGCGCTCGGCCTGGGGACCATGGGCATGTCCATGGCCTACGGCGCCTCAAACGACGACGAGGGCATCGCGACCATCCGCCGCGCCCACGAACTCGGGATCGACTTCTTCGACACCGCCGAGCTGTACGGCGCCGGTACCGGCAGCAACGAGATCCTCCTGGGCGAGGCGGTCAAGGACTTCCGCGACGAGGTGGTCCTCGCCACCAAGTTCGGCTTCGACATGACCGCCCCGCTGCACAGCCCCGGTTACAACAGCCGCCCGGAAAACATCCGCAAGGTCGCCGAGAACAGCCTGCGTTACCTGCAGAGCGACCACATCGACCTCTTCTACCAGCACATCTCCGACCCCGACGTTCCGGTCGAGGAGGTCGCCGGCGTGGTCGGCGAACTGATCGCCGAGGGCAAGGTGAAGCACTTCGGCCTGAGCAACGTCGGCCCCCAGTACATCCGCCGCGCCCACGACGTCACCCCGGTCTCCGTGCTCCAGTACGAGTACTCGCTCTTCGAGCGGGAGGTCGAGGAAAAGATCCTTCCCGTTCTGCGGGAACTCGGCATCGGCCTGGTGCCCTACTCCCCGCTCGGCCGCGGCTTCCTCACCGGCCAGGTCAAGCCCGCGAGCGAGTATCCCGCGGACGACATGCGCAGCTGGGACGAGCGCTGGCAGGGCGAGAATTACACGTACAACCTGCGCGCCACCGAACAGCTCAAGAATCTGGCCGACACCAAGGGCATCACCACCGCCCAGCTCGCGCTGGCCTGGCTGCTCGCCCAGGGCGAGGACATCGCGCCCATTCCCGGCACCCGCAGCACCAAGCGCCTCGAGGAGAACGCCGGCGCCACCGACGTCCAGCTCTCGGCCACCGATCTGGCCCGCATCACCGAGATCCTTCCCCACGGCTCGGCAGGCAGCCGCCTCCCGGCCGCGATGCTGTCCAGCTTCACCACAGACTGACCGCGCCGGGAGCCGTCTCCTCCTGATGGGCAAGGGGCCTGCGCCGCGTTTCCGTCACGCGTCGGTCCTGGCTGTGCGGGCCGCGAAGGTGGCCGGGGTGAAATCGGTGCGGTCGCGGAAGAAGCGGCCGAAGTTCGCGGGGTCGGTGAAGCCCCTGCGGCCGGCCACGGCCCGGGCGTCCCACCGGGCTGCTCCCAACAGGCGCCGGGCTTCCAGGAGGCGCCGCTCGTCGATGAGTTCACGTACTCCCTTGCCGGTGGCGTCGCGGGCGGCACGGCTCAGGGTGCGGACCGAGCAGCCGAGCAACTCGGCGTAATCCGCAGCGTGGTGCAGTTCGCGAAAGTGCAGCTCCAAGGCATCCAGGAAGCGTCGGTATCTGTCGGCGTGGCCCGCGCCGGGGGCGGCTGTCCCGGTGGGGGCGATGCCGGGGGAGGGGAAACTTCAGTGCCGGTCGGCACCAGCATGCTGGACGCCCTTCAGGAGGCGGGTGTGGAGATCATGTACGACTGCCTGCGCGGCGAATGCGGACTGTGCCGAGTCCGCATCCTCGAGGTGGATGGCTCGGTCGACCAGGGTGACGTCTTCCTCTCCTCCCGGCAGAGGACGGAAGGCCGTCAGATGCGTGCTTGCCTGGCCCGGATCGCCGGGCCCGGGGTGACCCTCGACTGCTGAGCGACTGTTCGGGGCGGTAGTTGTGCGTCCGGTGGGTGGGCACCAAGGGGACGCGCACTAGGCGGCTGTGCTGGTGAGATCGATCGACAGGACTCCCAGCGAGGGGCATGGCGTCGGCACGAGCACGGCAAGGTAACCCGGGTGATCGACCTCTGGGAGTGGCCGGCTCAACGCTGTCATCGAGCTGCGTGGCCCGAACGCCGGGCGACCGTGCCCCTCGCCGCCGATGCCGCGTGCAGCGGTGTCGCCCCGGTTAACGGCGCTCACTCGCCGTGCGGGAGTTCTTGTGCGGCCCGGTCGGCGGCTCGTCGGCCGTCGGCGCCCGGCGCGTTCTGGACTGCGAGGATACGGACGCGCTCGCGGTCGCCGAAGGCGCGCCAGCGGTGCGGTGTGCCGCCGGGGTAGGTGAGGCTGTCACCGGGGCCCAGGTGTTCGATGCGGTGACCGGTTGGTGTCCTCAGTTCGACCTCGATCTCGCCGTCCACGACGTAGAGGAACTCGTCGCCGGGGTGCTCGTAGTAGTCCTGGAAGTCCGCGTGCATTCCCCGGTATTCGACCGGGTGGAGCTGGAGCGGGGCGGTGCCGAGCATGCGGGCGACGCCGCCGTTGTTGGCCACGGACGCCCCGTCTTCGTCTGCGGCGCGCGTCACGCGGATCGCATTGCCGGGTTCGGCCGAGGTGGCCGGGGTCACCGCCTGGACGAACAGCGCCTGCTGGGTGGTGTCGAGGGCGCGGGCGATGCGGTGCAGCGAGGGCATGCTCGGCCGGGTCAGCCCCCGTTCGAGCTGACTGAGAAACGGGTGGGAGAGGCCGGCGAGCTTGGCGAGCTGGACCAGGGTCAGGCCGCGTTCCTTGCGCAACCGCCGGATGGCGGCGCCGAGTTCGGTGCGCAGGGCGGTGTCGTTGGGGGCCTCGGCTGCCGGGGTCGTAGATCCGGGCATGCCCGGGGTGGTGGGCGGCGGCGCGGGGTCGGGGGAGGGCTGAACCGGCATAGGGAGATCCTAATGGCGACGCGGGCGACGGTGTTCGGGTGTCGAGGTGCGGACGCGGAGATGTTTTACCCCCGTGAAACACCGTCTCCGTATGCTCAATGTTGATGGCACGAACATTATCGCATTCGTGGCCGTCTCCTCGTCCCCGACGCCCGGAGTCCGTATGCCTGCGGTCACCCCACCTCAGACTGTCACCCCTCCGTCCGATCCCTCCGAATCCTCCGATGCGGACTTCCTCGATGCCATGTCCGCCCTGGCCGGCGGAGTGTGCGTCGTCACGACGACAGCGGCCGACGGCCGTCCGGCCGGATTCACCAGCACGGCTGTGATGAGCCTGAGCCGGGATCCGCAGATGCTCGCGATCGGGATGGGGAGGGCGAGCCGCACCCTGCCGCTTCTCCTCGCCGCGGGCCGGTTCGCGCTGAACGTCCTGCACGCCGATGGTGAAGGCGTCTCGCGCCGGTTCGCCGCGCGCGGGCCCGACCGGTTCGCCGGGCTGGCCTGGGACGAAGGCTCCGACGGCCTGCCCCTGCTCACCGCGCACACCACCCACATGCTGGTCTGCCGGGTGGAGCGGAACGTGCCGGCGGGCGACCACCGGCTGATCATCGCAAGTGTCGAGAAGGTCCTGCGGGGCGTCGGCGCCGAGGCCGGTTGCCTGGTCTATGCGGGCCGCAGCTACCACGCGCTCGGCGGTGCGGCATGACACCCGGCCCGGGCTGGTTCTCCGCACGGGAGACCGGCCCCGGCGTGCACCTCATCGCCGAGCCCGGCCACGTCAACAGCTACCTGGTCGTGGGCGACTCACTCGCCCTGCTCTACGACACCGGCATGGGCATCGGCGACATCGGCCGCGAGGTCCGCGCGCTGACCGGTCTGCCCCTGCTGGTGGTCAACTCCCACCATCACTACGACCACCGGGGTGGCAACGCCTCCCTGGTCGGCGAGGCCAAGGAGTTCGCGGCCCACACCGCCGGCGCCGATCTGCACGGCTCGCCGGCCCCGCGCGACTGGCTGGAGTCCTACGCGCACATCGCGCGCGGCCTGCGCGAGCGGTACGAGGAGCTCCACGCCCTGGACACGGCGGGCTTCTTCCTCACCGACTCGCGCATCGAGGTGCGTCCGGTGCCCGAACTGACGCACTGGCGGATCGAGGCCGTGCGGCCCACCCGCCTGCTGCACGAGGGAGATGTACTCGACCTCGGCGGGCGCCGGCTGCACGTCCTGCACACCCCCGGGCACTCGCCGGACGGCATCTGCCTGTGGGAGCCCGAGACCGGACTGCTGCTCGCCGGGGACACCCTGATCAGCGGCACCTTCTTCGCCCACATTCCCGGCGCCGACGTCCCCGCGTTCGCCGACTCCACCCGGCGCCTGGCCGAACTGCCGGTCGCCACCGCGCTGCTCGGACACAATCTGCGCCACCGGGAGAGCGCGGAGTTCGTCTCCCGCGTCGCGGAGGCGTTCGAGCGGGTCCGGGACGGCCTTACCCGCCCGGGCAGGTGGGCCGACATGTTCGGCACCGCCGTATGGCGCCACGACTTCGACGGCTTCGCGGTGCTCACCGTGCTCGACGAAACCCCGGCGGTGCACCCGTGATCCCACCTCTGTTGTTGCGCGGAGCCCGGCTCCCCGACGGTCTCGTGTGCGACCTGCTGCTGGAGGGCGGCCTGGTGCGCCGGGTCGCCCCGGCCGGCTCCCTGCCCGTCGGCCCGGACGAACTCGACCTGTCCGGCTACCTCCTGCTGCCCGCCCCCGCCGAGCCGCATGCCCACCTCGACAAGGCTCTGACCTGGGACCGCGTGGGCGCCCCGCCGTGCGATCTGCCCTCGGCCGTGGCCGCCTGGCGGGCCTATGCCGAGCAGGTCGACGAGGCCGATGTCGCCGAACGTGCCCGCCGGGCCCTCGACCAGTTGGTGGCGAACGGCGTCACGGCCGTGCGCACCCATGCCGATCTCCTGCCCGGAGACGACCCGCTGCGCGGACTGCGCGCCCTGCTGCGGCTGCGTGACGAGGTGCGCGGTCGGGTGACGGTGCAGGTCGCCGTCCTGCACAGTGACGCACCGGAGCCGTTGCTGCGCGAGGCGCTCGCTCTGGGTGTCGATCTGCTGGGCGGCTGCCCCCATCTGACGGATGATCCGGGCGCCGCGGTCGAGCGTGCGGTGCGGCTGGCGGACGAGTACGGCGTCGGCCTCGATCTGCATGCCGATGAAAACCTCGACCCGGCCTCCCAGGACCTGCGACTGCTCGCGGCCGCTGTCCACCGGCATGGATTTTCCGGACCAGTGACCGCCGGGCACTGTGTGAGCCTCGGGGTCATGGAGCCGGAGGAGGCCGAGAAGGTGGCCAAGGAGGTCGCCCAGGCCGGCATCGGAGTGGTCGCGCTGCCTCTCACGAACCTCTATCTCCAGGGCCGTGGCCACCCGTCGGCCACCCCACGCGGCCTGACGGCCGTACGCGTCCTGCTGGACGCGGGCGTACGCCTCGCGGCCGGCGGTGACAACGTGCGCGACCCGTTCAACCCCGTGGGCCGTGGCGATCCCTTGGAGACCGCCGCTTTGCTGGTGGCGGCGGGTCATCTCAGCCCGCCCGAGGCCGTGCACGCGGTGACGAGCGGCGCGCGGGAGGTCCTGGGGCTGCCGGAGGCCGGACCGTACGAGGGTGCCTTGGCCGATCTGCTGGCGGTGCGCGGCGCGTCCCTGTCGGAGGCGCTGGGGGCGGCGAGTCCCGACCGTGTGGTGATCCGGGCCGGGCGGGTGGTCAGCCGCACCACGGTCGTGCGGGAACTGTACTGAGGCCCCACTGACGTAACGGAGACGCGCCTTGCGTCGATACGACCCGGAAACAATCAATGTTCATGCTATCAACATTCACTGCCGTACCGGATGAGGAGTAATGACATGCCGGTCGCACTGCAGACGGCGCTGAGCTTCGACGGCGTCCACAAGCAATTCCCCAACGGCACCACCGCCCTGGCGGACGTGTCCCTGTCCGTGGCCCCGGGCGAGTTCGTGGCGGTCGTCGGACCCTCGGGCTGCGGCAAGTCCACCCTGCTGCGTCTGGCCTCCGGCCTCGACACCGCGACCGCCGGCACCGTCCGCACGGCGGACGACTCGGTCGGCTACGTGTTCCAGGACGCCACGCTGCTGCCCTGGCGCAGTGTCCTCGCCAATGTCGAACTCCCCGCCGAACTCGGCAAAGCGGCCAGGGGCGAGCGGCGCGCGGCGGCGCTGGACGCGCTGCGGCTGGTCGGCCTGGAGGGCTTCGAGAAGCAGCTGCCCCGTCGGCTCTCCGGCGGTATGCGCATGCGTGTCTCCCTCGCCCGCGCCCTGATGACCCACCCCTCGCTGTTCCTGTTCGACGAACCGTTCGGCGCCCTGGACGAGATGACCCGGCTGCGGATGCAGGAGGAACTCCAGCGCATCTTCGCCGCGCAGGGCTTCGCCGGGCTGTTCATCACCCACTCCGTCTCCGAGGCGGTCTTCCTTGCCACCCGGGTGATCGTGATGTCCGCGCGGCCCGGACGGATCACTGCCGCCTTCGAGGTCCCCTTCCCTCATCCCCGCCCGGCCGAGCTGCGCTACGAACCCGAATTCGCACGGATCGCCGGCGAGGTCTCCGCCGCACTGCGAGGAGATGCCCCATGAGCGCCACCGCCTCCACCGCCCCGGCCGCCGAGGCGGCGCCGGCCTCCACCGTCCGGAAAACCGTCTCCACCGCTCCCGTCCGACGCCGACGGGCCGCCCGGCTGATGCCGGTCGCCTCACTGGCACTGGCCGTCGGCGTCTGGTACGCCGTCAGCTACCTCGCCCTCTCTCCCGACCGCCGCTTCCTCGTGCCGCCGCCCCACCAGGTGCTCACCGTCTCCTTCCTGGACTGGAGTCACCTGCAACCCATGCTCCAGGCCCTGGGACTGACCGCCCAGGTGGCCCTCGTGGGCCTGCTGATCGCGGCACTCATCGGCATCGGCACCGCCGTCGTGATGAGCAGGACCCGCCTGCTGGAACGGCTCCTGTACCCCTACGCCGTCGTGCTGCAGACCGTGCCCATCCTGGCCATCGTGCCGCTGCTCGGGATGTGGTTCGGCTTTGGCTTCACCAGCCGGGTCATCGTGTGCGTGATCATCGCGCTCTTCCCGATGATCAGCAACACCCTCTTCGGGCTCCAGTCCGTCGACCAGGCCCATCACGACCTGTTCACCCTGCAGAAGGCGGGCCGCTGGGCACGCCTGCGCAAGCTCGAACTGCCCGCCGCCCTCCCCGCGATCTTCACCGGGCTGCGCACCTCGTCGGGCCTGTCCGTGATCGGCGCGATCGTCGGCGACATGTTCTTCAAGCAGGGCAGCCCCGGCATCGGCACCCTGCTCGACGTCTACCGCGCCCGCCTCCAGTCGGAGGACCTGTTCGCCGCGATCCTGCTCGCCTCCCTGTTCGGCGTCGCGGTCTTTGCCGTCTTCACCCTCCTCGGCCGGATGCTCGTCGGCTCCTGGCACGCCTCGGCCGCCGACGAGCACTGATCGGCCCCGTCTCCCTCTCACGCTGCTCCACTCCTCTGGCTCTCTCCCTCACCGCGCTTCCCTCTCCCCGGAGTTCGCCATGTCCGTTGTCAGCAGACGCGCCTGCGTCGCCTACCTTTCCTCCGCAATTGCCCTTGTGTCGCTGAGCGCCTGCGGCGCCGGCGCGCAGACCTCCACCGGCTCCGCCGAGAAACTGGCGGCAGCGCCGAGCGCGGATCGGCTCGCGGGGATCTGCCCCAAGACCGTCGTCCTGCAGATCGACTGGGAGCCGGAGGCCGAACACGGCCCGCTCTACAACCTGGTCGGCCCCGGCTACACCGTCGACACCGACAAGAAGCGGGTGACCGGCCCTCTCGTCATCGACGGCCAGGACACCGGCGTCAAGATCGAGGTCCGGGCCGGCGGCTCGGCGATCGGCTACCAGAGCGTTGCCTCCCAGATGTACGTCGACAAGTCCATCACCCTCGGCACGGTCACCACGGACGACGCCATCGTGGCCGCTGCCAAGCAGCCCGTCACCGCGGTGGCGGCGCTGATGAAGAAGAGCCCGCAGATGCTGATGTGGGACCCGAAGACGCACCCGGACTGGAAGACGATCGCGGACATCGGCAAGTCCGACGTCAAGGTCGTCACCAGTGAGGGCGCCACCTACGCGGAACTGCTCGTCGACAAGGGACTCATCAACAAGGGGCAGATCGACACCAGTTACGACGGATCGCCGTCCCGGTTCGTGTCCGACCCGGCCATCGCCATGCAGGGCTTCGCCACCGCCGAGCCGTATATCTACGAGCACGAGATCAATTCCTGGGGCAAGCCGGTGAAGTACCAGCTCCTGTCGGACGTCGGCTACTCCGTCTATCCCGAGGCCATCTCGGTCCGCAGCGGCGAGCTGACCAAGCTCAGCCCCTGCCTGAAGAAGCTGGTTCCGATCATCCAGAAGTCCACCGCCGACTACGCCGCCGACCCCGGCCGCGCCCTGGACCTCGTCAACGACCTCGTGACGCAGTACAACACCGGCTGGGTCTACTCCAAGAACACCGGCGTGTACGCCGCCGAGGAGATGGTGAAGCTCGGCGTCCTCGGCAACGAGGCCGACGGCAGCGTGGGCGGCTTCGACATGGCACGGGTCAAGAGCTCGCTCACCACCTTCAAGCCCCTGATCACCAGCAGCGGCGCCACGGTGCCCGCCGCCCTGACCGCGGACAAGCTCGCCACCAACCAGTTCATCGATACCTCGATCGGAATGAAGACCTCATGACCGGCGACCCCACCACCGCCATGCTCCCCGCCGCCGAACTGCGCCGGCTCACCGAACTCGTCGCCGAGAGCACACCGCAGGTCGCCGCCCAGGCCACTGCTCAGGCCACTCCCGGCATCGCAGCGTTCTGCGCCGAGGCTGCCGCCCTCCTCGGCGCGGACGCCGTGATCCAGGACGACGCCGTACTGGACAAGGCTTCCCGCGACTGGGCCCACATGTCCCCGATCCTGTCCGAAAGACTGCCCGACGCCGGACGAGCCGAAGTCGTACTCCGCCCCGCCGACCACGGCCAACTGCCCGCGCTCCTCGCCCTCGCCCACCGCCACCGGGTGCCCCTCACCCCACGCGGCAAAGGCACCGGCAACTACGGCCAGGCCATCCCGCTGCACGGCGGCGCGGTCCTGGACCTCACCGGCTGCGACCGGATCCTCGACGCGGGCGACGGCTGGATCACCGCCGAGGCCGGGGCGAAGATGTCCGACCTGGAGGCGCACGCCCGTACGCGCGGCCAGGAGCTGTGGATGTTCCCGTCCACCTTCGGCACCACGCTCGGCGGCTTCCTCTCCGGCGGCAACGGCGGCACCGGCTCCCTGGTGTACGGCACCAACGCCGACGGCTTCGTGCGGGAGGTGACAGTCGTGCCCTGCACGGCCGACGCCACCCCCGTCACCTTCCGGGGCGATGACTGCGTGCCGTACCTGCACGCCTACGGAACCACCGGCGTCCTGGCCACCGCCACCGTCAGTCTCCAGCGGGCCCGCGCCTGGACGGGCCTGTTCACCGCCTTCGACACCTGGGCCGCGGCCACCGGCGCACTCGCCGACCTCGTACGCCTGGAACCGGCCCCGCGGCTGGTGTCACTGGACGAGGCGGGCCTGGTCGAGACGTTCGCGCCGGACGCGGCACTGGACCCGGCCGCGCTGAGCGTCCGCGCCATCGTCGAGGAGGAGGCCGTCGCCGACGCCCGCGAACTGTTCGCCCGGCACGGCGGACGTGTCCTGGACGTCCGCCCCGCCCCGGAGGGCCCCGCACTGATCAGCTCCCTGTCCTTCAACCACCCTACGTACCACCTGATGAAAGCCCAGGACGGCTACTTCCACCTGGAGATCGGCGGCGACGTGCTCCTCGGCGATCCGGCTCCCGTCAAGGCCGTCTTCCCCGGCACCCTGCTCCACCTGGAGGGAATGCGCACCGGAACGGTCGGCATGCTGATGGCCCCCTACGAGGACGAGAAGACCGTCTACGCCGGTATCGCCGCCCTCCAGGCCCTGGGCGTCCGGGTGCACGACGTGCACAACTGGTACGTCGACCGGCGACTGGACACCGTCCGCGCCACCGCCCGCACCACCGACCCGCTCGGCCTGCTCAACCCCGGCCACCTCCCCACGGCCTGAGAGGCAACCCCCATGGCCTTCACCCGCTTCACCGAACTCAGCGGACCAGCCGTCACCGGCCTGTCCCCGGACACCGTCGCCGTCCTCCCGGTCGGCGCGATCGAACAGCACGGACCCCATCTGCCCGTCGCCACCGACCACTTCATGGCCGAAGCGGTCGCGGAGGGGGCCGCGCGGGCGGCGGGGGAGGACTGCGACATCACCCTGCTGCCCGGTCTGTCCTACGCCAAGTCCGACGAACACGCCTGGCATCCGGGCACGCTGTGGCTGAGCGCGAGCACCCTGTTCGCCGTCCTCGACGACCTCGGCCGTGCCCTGGCCACCGGCCCCGTGCGCCGGCTCGCCTTCCTCAACGCGCACGGCGGAAACAGTGCTCTGCTGGCCGTCGCGCTGCGCGAACTGCGCGTCAAACACGGCCTGTTCACCTTCCTGCTGCACGCCTCCCTCCCCGCCGACCAGGGCGGTACGTCCCCGGCCGGCGAGCTGGGCCTCGGCGTGCACGGCGGCCTCAACGAGACCTCCGCGATGCTTCATCTCCACCCGGACCTGGTCGACATGAGCCTGGCCCGGCGCAGTGTTCCCGAACACCTCACCGCCTACGAGCACATCGGCTTCGGCAAGCGGGTGGCGTTCGGCTGGACCAGCGACGACTTCGCCACCGGAACGGGCGTGATCGGCGATCCCACCGACGCCACCCCCGAACTGGGCCGCAAACTCGTCGAGACCGCCGTGGCCAACGCGGCCGCCGCCCTGCGCGAGTGCGCCCGCTTCAGCCCAGCTCCCTGACACCGCCCAGGAGTTCACCCGCCATGTCCGTCCCCCCGCTGCACAAGCCGTTGCGCGAGATCACAGCCCACCACATCACCGCGGGCGACACCGTCAAGCTGGCCGTCCTGACCGGCCCCCGCGACGGTTCGCCCACCACCGTCGTCTTCGAGGTCTGGGAACCAGGTGGCGCCCAGCCGCTCAACTGGCACCCCGAGTCCGTGGAGACCTTCGTCGTCCTGGCCGGCCAGGGCCGCGCCGCCAGCGATGAACACGAGCGGGACCTCGCCCCGGGCGACGTCCTTGTCCTCCCCGTCGGCTCCAAACACCGCATCACCAACACCTCCACCACCGAACGCCTCTACACCCTCACGATCATGGCCCCCGACGAGGGCTTCGCCGATCTGATCGAACGCGGCCCGCTCGCCGCCCTCGACGACCAGGACCTCGCCGTACTGCGAGCGACCGCCTGATGCCCGACGAACTGCTGAGCGCCTTCTGGTCGTACGAAGCGGCCCTGACCGCCAACGACCTGGCAGCCCTCGACCACTGGTTCAGCGACGCCCCCGACACCCTGCGGGCGGAAGGCGACATCGTCCTGACCGGACATGAGGCGATCTCGGGCTTCCGGCGCACCCGTACCGGCGGCGCCCCGCCCCGCACGGTCGAACGGGTCCACGAGGTACGGCTGGCCCCGGACCTCGCCGTCCTCACCGCCGAGACCCTGCGCGCCGACGGCTCACGCGGACTGCAGACCCAGGTCTGGCAGCGCGGCGGGGACGGCTGGCGGATCCGGGCCGCCCACGTCAGCGCCACAAGGCCGCCCGCGGCCGAACACGGTCCCTCCGGCGCCGCGTCGGTGTGGCGGGTGACCGGCGAACCGCTGGTCGCGGGAGCGCAGAACGGCCCGCTGACCGGCGTCAGGGTCGCGGTGAAGGACCTCTTCGCCGTCGCCGGACACCGGACCGGGGCCGGCAATCCGGCCTGGCTCGCCGAGGCGCCGGTGGCGCAGGAGCACGCCGACGCCGTACGTCTCCTGCTGGACGCCGGATCCGAGGTCACCGGGATCGCCCACACCGACGAACTCGCCTTCAGCCTGGCCGGCACCAACAGCCACTACGGCACCCCGGCCAACCCCGCCGCCCCCGGCCGCATCCCCGGCGGGTCCAGCAGCGGCCCCGCCTCCGCCGTGGCCCACGGCTGGGCAGACCTGGGCCTGGCCACGGACACCGCGGGTTCCATCCGCGTCCCCGCCTCCTACTGCGGACTGTACGGCTGGCGTCCCACCCACGCGGCCGTACCGGCCGGCGGTCTGCTCGCGCTGGCCCCCGCCTTCGACACGGCAGGACTCCTGGCCCGCGACCCTGGCGTACTGCGTACGGCCGCCAGGGCCCTGCTTCCGCGCACGGACCCGGAACCAGTCCACCGGCTGGTCGTCGACGACCGGCTCACCACCCTTGCCGAGCCCGAGGTCCAGGCCTCCTTCACGGCGGCCTGCCGGGCGCTGGCCCTGCGTACCGGCCTTCCCGTGGGCCGGGTGACCGCCACCGACGACCTCGACGACTGGCTCGCCGCCTTCCGGACGGTGCAGGCGGCCCAGGCATGGCGGGAACACGGCACCTGGATCGACAAGCACCCGGGTGCTCTCGCCCCGGAGATCGAGACGAGGTTCGCCGCCGGGCGGGACGTCCCGCCGGATGGCCTGGCCGCCGCCGAGGCGACCCTGGCCGAGGCGCGCGCCCGCCTCGACGCCACCGTGCCTGCGGGCACCGCCCTGCTGCTCCCGGCGAGCAGCAGCCCCGCCCCGTTCGTCGATGCCCCGCAGGCCGAGGTGGAGGCCGTACGGGCCGCCACCCTGCGCCTGACCTGCCTGTCCTCCCTGGCCGGGCTGCCCGCGGTGGTCCTGCCGCGCTTGCGGGTGCGCGGACTGCCGGTGGGCCTTTGCCTGGTCGGGGCCCGCGGCACGGACGAGGCGCTGCTGGACCTGGCCGTCGTATGAAGTCGCCCTTGTGAGCTGCCGTATGAAGGAGCATCAGTTGCTCAGCCCGACTCGCGGCCTGATCGGCCCCAACACCCGCAACAGCTGGCAGGCGGACGCAGAGGGCGTGCGCCTGGCGCGCCCCGCCCGCCCGCCCCACCTCGTCACCACCGAGGCACTGCCCCGGACAGTGACCTTCGATCTCGCGGCCACCGCCCTGATCGTCGTCGACATGCAGAACGACTTCTGCCACCCCGACGGCTGGCTCGCCTCCATCGGCGTCGATATCACCCCCGCCCGCGCGCCCATCCCCGTACTCGCCGACCTGCTGCCCCGGCTGCGAGCCGCCCGGGTCCCCGTCATCTGGCTCAACTGGGGCAACCGCCCCGACCGCGCCAACCTGCCGCCCGGCGTGCTGCACGTCTACGACCCCGACGGCCGCGGCGTCGGCATCGGCGCTCCGCTGGCCTCCGGCGCCGGCCGGGTACTGGAGCGGGGCAGCCCGTCGGCCGCCGTGGTCGACGAACTCAAGCCCGCCGACGAGGACCTGCACATCGCCAAGTACCGGATGAGCGGTTTCCAGGACACCGAACTCGACAGCGTGCTGCGCAACCTGCGCGTCGACACCCTGCTGTTCACCGGCGTCAACGCCGACCAGTGCGTCCTGGCGACCCTCATGGACGCGGCCAACCTCGGCTACGACGTCCTGCTCGTCGAGGACGCCACCGCGACGACCTCCCCGCCCTTCTGCATGGACGCCACGCTGTACAACGTGCGCCAGTGCTTCGGCTTCACCCTCACCGCCGACACCCTGAGCCGGGAACTCGAGACCGCGGCGGGTGAACCGTGCTGAACCTGCTCCAACCCGGCCATGGCCCCGTCGACGGCGACCACTATCTGACCGCCGACCCCAAGCTCATCCACTGGGGACACTTGCCCAACGCCACCGCCGAGCCTGTGCTGACCGTCGCCTCCGGCGACACGGTCACCCTCGACACGATCAGCCACGAGGGGATCCTGGCCGACCAGGGCCGCGATCCCGGCGCCTTCTTCGGTGCCGCCGGCATTCCCGCGGCCGGTCTGCTGCACGACACCGTCGAACTGGCCGCCTCCGCCCGCGAGCACGACTCCGCCGTCCACGGCCCGCATGTGGTCACCGGCCCGGTCGCGATCCGTGGCGCCCGCCCCGGCGACGTCCTGGAGGTCGAGGTCCTGCGTCTGCGCCGCAGAGCCCCGTACGGAGTGATCAGCAACCGCCACGGCAAGGGCGCTCTGCCGGGTGAATACCCCCAGATCCCGGCCGGATGGCCCGCTGGCGCTCCCGTTCCCGCGGTCAGCCTGGTGGCCACCGTCGGTCCCGACGGTCTCGGTCGGCTGCCGGTCGGCGACGGCCGCCACCTCTCCTTCCCGCTGCGCCCCTTCCTGGGCATCATGGGCGTGGCTCCTGCGACCAAGGCCGTCGTGCACTCCGTGCCGCCCGGCCCACATGGCGGCAACCTCGACGTCCGCCACCTCGGCACCGGAGCCCGTCTCTGCCTCCCCGTCCAGGTCCCCGGTGCCCTCTTCTATGCGGGTGACCCGCACTTCTCCCAGGGCGACGGAGAGGTGGCCCTCACCGCGTTCGAGGCCCCACTGCGAGCCACCCTGCGGCTGACCCTGCACACCGACCCCGCCACCCGCGCACTGGCCGCTCGCCTGCGCGCCCCCTTTGCCGAGACCGAGACCGAACACCTCGTCCTCGGCCTCGACCCTGACCTCGACGAGGCCATGCGCCACGCCGTCCGCGACGCCCTGACCTTGCTCGCCGACCGTTATCGCATCCCCGGCCACGTCGCCCTGGCCTACCTCAGCGCAGCCGCCGACTTCCACGTCTCCCAGGTGGTGGACGGAGTCAAGGGCATCCACGGCCGGCTACCCAAAGCCCACCTGGCGTCCCTCGACACACCCGCGCGGTGAGCCTCCTGTCGCCGGTGAGGGGAACGTGACCGTCCGCGTGTCCCGGGTCGCGGCGCCCGGGGGTCACCACCGACTCCTGAGCCGGTCGTCACTGATCGGCGGCTTGAACTGCTGCGTGAGCAGTGGGCGACGGCTCCGCACGAGGGCGGGGTCATCGTGATCGACGATTGCGGGGACCGCAAGGACGGCACGGCCACCGCGCAGGGGGGCCGGCAGTGGCTGGGCCGGCTGGGCAAGACGGACAACGGCATCGTCACGGTGAGCACGGTGTGGACCGACGGCCGTGTGTACGACCCGCTGCACGCCACCCCTGACACCCCGCTCACGACTTCGCCCACGGCCGGTCCGACCCGGCTTGCCGGACGAAACCGCAGCTGGCCGCCGCTCTCGCGGTCCGGGGGAAGGAGGCGGGCATCGGCTGCCGGGCGGTGGTCGCCGACTGCGCCTACTCCGTCAGCGACGACTGGTATCTCGCACTGCGGGCGGTCGGCCTGGCCTACGTGGTCCCAGTCGCAGTCGAATATCCCGGCCGTGGGCTCCCGCGCCGCAGGAACGACGCTTCCACTCCTGCCGCGGCAGGCCGGGGAACAGGTCGTGGACGGGGTGGTCGATGGCCCAGCGGGTGACGACGGTGTCGTGCCAGGTGTTGGCCATGACGTGGAAGACGTCCGCCTGTTCCAGTTCGAACCGCCAGCCCTTGCTGAAGCCGTAGGCGGCGTCGGCCGTCACCCAGCCGAATGGGATCTGGTCGGCGAGGGCCCGGTGGACCATCGCCTTGGCCACCTTCGTCTCGAAGGTGAGGGTGTCGTCGATGCCTGCCCGGCGGCACCGTTCCCGGTCGTCCGTCCAGGAGGTGGGCAGATACAACCGTCGGTCGATGAGCGTGCGTCCGCGATCTGTGGCGTAGGCGAGGAACATCCCGATCCGGCTGTTCTCGGTGCGGCCGGCGGTGCCGGAGTACTGCCTTTGCACCCCGGCTGAGCGGACGCCCTTCTTCAGGAAGCCGGTGTCATCGACGATCAGGACGGCATCGTGGTCTCCGAGATGTTCGACGACGTAGTCGCGCACGTCGTCCAGGACCTCGTCGGCGTCCCACTCGATCCGGTTCAGCAGCCGGTGGATGCGATCGGGACCCGCGTGCCCGGCTTCCTCTGCCAGCGTCCATCCGTTCTTGCGCTGCAGTGGCGCCACAAGCCCGCACATGTAGGCCAGCGCCGACTGGCGCGGCTCCTCTCGGTTGAACCGGTGCACGAACCGCCCATGCAGAGCGTCCAGTTCACCCGCCCGCAACCTGACGCCAGCAAGGTCCCCGCCCGTAACCACACCAACAACCGAGCTGGCCAGCAGTCACGGCAAGCACCGTTGCACTACTAAGCCAGTAGAGCGCCGAGGAGCAGACCGCCGATCAGGCCGACAGCGCTGACCACGAGGGCGGGCACGGCGAGCCGCTCGTGCCGGACGGTCTTGGCGATGATGGCCAGTATCAAGCCGATCACACCGAAGACGATCGGAAAGAAGAGCAACGAGATCACACCCAGCACCATCGCGATGATGCTCAGCACGTTGCCGGTCGCCGTGCCCTGCGGTGCACCGTGGGGCTGCTGCCCGGTCGGTCGGTCGCCATACTGCGTGGTCATCTGTCTCTCCTTCGACTGATCGCACTCAGACCCGATCCCGGCATGGATCGGCCACCCTACGGTTGCCCGCGATTCCCGTGTAAACACCGCGACTTGAGGTCGCGGTCACCATGACCGCAGTGGGAGCCGTACGGTCATTACTGGTGCCGCCAGGAACGATCGCGGGTGTGTCAATTTGACGGCCCTGTCTGACATTCGGTGGTGACGGAGCGTCGTGACGCGTCGTTGACATTGGCGTGAGGGATGTCAACGCGCTTGTCCAGATGGTGTTTTCGGGTCTGTGCCCGCTGGTCATAGACGATGTGGTCGATGAGGGTGAGCGGATCGTGGTGCGGGCGCGGACGCCGCTGGACATGGCGCCGTGTCCGGTGTGATGGGTGTCGTCGGGGCGGGTGCATGGCTACCACTGGCGGACTGTGGCTGACGTGCCGGTCGACGGGAGGCGGGTGGTGGTCAGTGTGCGGGTGCGGCGTCTGGTGTGCCCCACGCGCGGCTGCCGACATACCTTCCGCGAGCAGGTGCCCGGAGTGCTCGACCGGTACCAGCGGCGAACCACTCGTCTGACCAGGCAAGTCAAGGCCGTGGTCAAGGAGTTAGCGGGCCGGGCGGGGGCACGTTTGCTGGCGATACTCGCGGCGGGCGTCTCGCGGATCTTGCGGCCGTCTGGTGTGAAGGCCGCCGCGCCCCTCGAACGGGCTGACGTCGGAGGACCTGTGGGAGGACGATGGAGGCGGCGTTCACCTTGCGGGAGACGCAACCTCCGCCCGCCCAGCCCTGAGGGAGGAACAACGCCTGGAAGGGCCCGACGGCCACTGTCGTTGTCGTCGTCGATCCGTACCGTGACGGACAGTGCGGAGGTGATGTCCTCGGCGGCACGTCCGGTGTCGGCAGCCGCTTTGCGGACGCTCGCCGGATAGGCGCCCGGTCCCCGCGACGTCAGGACGCACCCGGACCGGGAGAACGATAACTCACGGGACAGTTCTTCGGTGGTCATGCTCCCTGCTGTGCTGCCGATGTTCGCGGCTGCGCATCTGGGCTGAGTTTCAATACGCCTCAAATCGAGGTCGAAAAAGGCTCAACATCTAGTATCCCATCCTGGCGGACGAGCGCCTTGCGTCAGTACCTTACATGCTATGGTCATATCTGCGATAGCACTGTTCATCATAGGTACGGCTTTGACGCTCGGGCTACGCACATGGGTTCAATGGAAACGCACCCGGGATACCGGGCACCGACACGATCCGGCGCCGCGGGTTTCCGCACAGTGGTGGTCCCAGCAACTGGTGCTCCTCAATAATGCTCTGGTCGCCGCAGGGCCGATAGCGGCTCTTTTCGGGCTCTCCCCGCTTCCCAGTCTCGATCACACGGCGCTGAATGTTTCCGGAGTGTTGATCACCGTGGCCGCCCTCACTTTCACCGTGGCGGCACAATTCCACATGGGTGATTCCTGGCGCGTAGGCGTGGACCGGGAGGAACATACATCGCTGGTGGTCGGCGGGTTCTTCGCATTTGTCCGAAACCCCATTTTCGCCGGGTTCGCGGCCGGGAGTGCAGGTATGGCGTTAATGGTGCCGAACCTTTTCTCTCTCGCCGGTTTTGTCAGTTCGGTCGTTTCCGTGCAGGTCACGGTGCGTCTGGTCGAGGAGCCTTATCTGGTTGCCATGCATGGGGAGGACTACATCCGCTACGCCGGCAAGGTCGGGCGCTTCGTCCCCGGCGTGGGGCGACTGAGGCACGCGGAAGACCGGTACGCCTCCGGCCGTCAGGTCAGTACCGAGTCGTAGCTACCGGGCATTTTGATCAGTGCACGCCAGGAGAGCAGAACGCGAATTCTTAGCTAACCACAACGCAGAAGGATCCATCATGCTGAATTTCGTTGGCGGAATGGTGATGGACCCGCGCGACCGTGTCCTGATGGTGCGCCGGGCCGATCACGTCGACCACATGGCCGGCCTCTGGTCGCTGCCGGGTGGCGCGCTCCGGCCGGGGGAGTCCGATCATGAGGCGGTGGTGCGGAAGGTCCTGGGCGAAACCGGTCTGGAGGTCGTCGTCGAGTCACCGTTCGGCACTGTCAACAGGAAGGGGCTACGGGCCACCGCCTACCGGGCCAGAGTGGTGGGCGGGCAGGTCCAGCAGGGTATCGACAAGGGCATTGTCGAGTGCCGGTTCTTCGCCCTCGACGAGGTTCCCGAGCGAACCGTGCTGGAAGCGGGCATGGCCCTTGCGTACCACCGGCTGAAGAACTCGGCGAAGCTGGGCGTCAGTGAGTATTCGGCGATCGTCGACAACCTCTTCTCCAACCTGTTCTACTCCTATCTCGACCCCGTACTCGAGACGCTGGATATCGAGAACCTTTCGGATTTCTCCTGGTTGATCAGGAGCACTCCCCGGCGTAAATTCAAATCAGTCATTCCATTTCTTATGTCGGACAGGAGTGATCGGGCCAGAGAATTCGCGCTGGTCGGAGAAATGTATATCGCACTCTGCACCATGATCGATGACATCGGCGACTCCCGCGATGAGCGCTATGGATTCCCAACCGCACACCGCCACTTCGGCCGTCCGTATGTCATTGCCCTCATTTCCGGAGCCGTCGAGTCGCTGCGCAAGGACCTCGCCAAGAGGTACGGAGACGCGTATGCGGAGACAATGTCCGACGCTCTCCTCACCTTCAGTCGTGCCCAGGCCAGGAGATTCGCCGGGGATTACCTGGACATCCCCAGCTACTTCGACAACTGCGTCAAACGGAACAACATCATGGGTGTGGCGTGGGCGGCCGGACTCCGGGAAACCGGGCAGGATTTCATGGCGGACTTCCTGTACGCCATGCACCGCGCGGTGATCCCGTCCAGCCAGATGATCAACGATTACTACGACATCGCTCGGAAGGAATTTCGCGACTTCCGCGCCGGGGTGCACAGTTACTGCACACTCAAGCTTGCCGCCGAGTATCCGGATCGAAAGGAACTGGAGGACCTACTCGCGCGCCGGACCGAACCCACAGCGGAGAGCAGGTATCACGAACTGCTGGCGGAGTACGACATCGTCGAAAAGGTACGCCGCGACATCTGCGCCGCCCTGGCGGAACTCGACGGCACCATCGAGAACGCCCCGCTCTCCGACGCTCAGAGGACCGTACTCACGTGCTGGAACGACATCCCGCGTATGAACGGGTTCGACGCCGGTGACTTCACCGACGATTTCACGGATCGGGCGCTGCGCTTCGTCGACAGCTTGGACCAGCTGTGCGAAACGCTGTCCTGAGCGGACCTGGTGGGCGGCTCGGGCTCCGACGCGATGGCCGGGGACTTTTGGTGGACCGGGGTGAGGTGATCCACCCATCTGCAGCCCGCCCTCGACGCGCGGCGCCATCGCTACCCGTGAACAAAGCCGGTGGCGACTGATCGAGAGGAGAGATAGGGGGTGCACGGCTGGGCATGGCACCGAAGAACGATGCCTGTGCCGACGCGAAGCGCGGGCTCGGTGCCTATTCGTACGGCCGCGACGCCGGCGATCAGGCCGAACGGGGTCGCCCGCGTGCGAGCACGCAGCAGATAGCGCAGCACGGCGACCACCGTGCGCCGCACGGCAGGGGCCGGTATCGCCCGGTGGGTGCAGACGTGGTCCACCCGGTTTGCGAAGTCGGGGCTGGCTGTCTTAACGGCCGCCGCCGGATGCGGGTGAGCATCGGCGGCGGCCGCGTGGTGCGAGAACGGCGCTGGCTCCCCTCACATCGCCGCCTCGCACTGACCGTCCTTCCCACCCTCCCCAGGGTGTGCGGGAGTTCACCCTGGGCTCGAAGCGGAGCGGGGAGGACGAAGGGCTGGAGCTGCGTTGTCGGCGATGCGGCTCCAGCCGCTCACAGTGGCCGGATATTCGCTACGGCCCGGAGGCCGATGTCTGCGGGCCGACAGTCCGTCGCCGGCCGCGTGGCCCGTTGAGGGGTGAGGGCCCTGTTCGGAGCATAGATGGGGTCGTGGCGGTCCGGCAGCATGCGATTCAGACGGCTGCGGCAGGCGGGAGGGCTCCGGTCGCCTCCGTAGGACGGCACCGTATTCGTCAGCCCGCGGCGGCCGGGCGGCCTGAAGATTTAGATGGCCGCGAGGGGCGCGGATGAAGGTGTGGTCTGTATTGCGGCGCACTGTGTGGCAGTGCGTGGTGACGACGCCGTCGTGCAGCGTCAGGCTCTGCGCTGTGCTCTGGCTTGTGCCGGCCACGGCAATGTGGCCGGGGAGTTCGATCGCAGCGCGTTTGGCTGCGAAGTCGGCTGCTTGTTGGGCGAGTTCGTGGTTGCCCACGGACCACCGTCCGTCGTTCATCGACCGGCACGTCTGCGGCTGTCCGCCAGTGATAGCCGTGCACGCGTTGCGACGGGGTCCCACACACCGGGTAGACCGGCTCGCGAGCGGTTCTGGAGTCGCCGCTTCGCCACCGGATCCGTGGTGCTCGACTGTGCAGAGCAGCGGGGCGAGTTGTGCCCAGGTATCGATTGGAGTCCGGTGGCGGAGGCGTTGAGAGGCCCGCCCCGCATGCGGCCGCTGTTGACCCGGGAGGCGGTCGACGACGTGCTCCTGGAGGTCGTGGTCGACTTGGTGCTCGCCGATGCCGGGAGGTGACGGGCGGGGCGCGTCCTGCGGCGGTCGGCGGTGCTGTCAGTCGCATGGCGGCTCAGCTGGAGCCGCGGCGGCGAGTGTGGGTGCCGCGCGAAGCTGGGGAGGAGCTGCCCGCCAGGAGCGCGGCGGCAGGGGGACGTCGATTCGGAGCCGGGCCCGTCACGGGCCCGGCTCTTGGCTGCAGTTGCCGCGGGCTTGCGCCCGTCAGCGCTTCTTGTACGCGGCGGTGACCTCGACCTCCACCAGCCAGCCCTTGACGGCCAGCGACGCGACCTCCATTGTCGCGCGCGCGGGACGGCCCTTGTTGGCGACCAGCGGTGCCTTGGGGGCGGAGGTGCCCATCGGGACCGGGACGATCTCCTTCGAGGTGAGGTCGATGTTGGCGAAGTACTGGCGGTACGCGCGGTTCCATCCTGCGTAGTCTGCGGTGTCGGAGCCGGGCGGTTTCATCAGGTAGCACTTCATCGTGATGACGTCGGCCAGGGTCAGGCCCGCCGCTTCGAGGTTGGTCTTGATGTTGCGCAGGACGACGAGTGCCTGGGCCTCGGTGACCGTGACTCCCGTGGTGCCCTGAGTGAGGGCCGGGTCCGTGTAGAGCTCGGGTGAGCCGGCCGGCGCGGACGGGTTGAGCGTGGTCGGACCGAGGCCGCTGCTCTGGTAGGCCGCCACCTCACCGCCGGTCGCCACTCCGGTGGCGATGGCCGGGTTGGACTGGCCCTCGGGCAGCATGACGCGGACCTCTTTGGGGCCGGGCCACCAGCCCTTGCCCTCGGCGAGCGCGGTGCCGCCGGTGAGGAGCGAGGCGGTCAGGACCGTACCGATCGCAACCTTCGTGCGTCGCTTCATGCGGCCATCGCCCTTACGTGGATGTCGGTCACGACCTTGCGGGCCGAGGTGAAGGCGCCGTGTTGCCAGGCGATGACATGGCTGAGCCAGTCGCCGGCGAAGTAGACGTGCCCGGCGGGCTGGTTGAGCAGCTTGTACTCGGGACCGGTCTGCGAGGGCCAGCCCACCCAGCCGGCCTCGATGTGAGGCGTGCGGTGCCAGGCCACACTGAAGGAGTGATCGAGTTCGGTGCGGTACTTGTCGCCGTGGATCTTCACTCCCCGGCTCACCGCCCGCGCCACGCGCTGGGCGTGCGGCAGATCGCTGTACGCGACGGCGTTGGCACCGAAGTTGTAGTAGCCGATGAGTGTGCCGCGGCGGCCCTGGTAGCCGTACGAGGGGTACCAGATGGTGGACAGGTCCGTGTCGGTCGGCGTGATGCCACCGTAGATGTGCTCGTCCGTCTCCCACCAGCGGCTGCGGTACTCGAGCCCGACCTTGCCGACGGGGGTCGGGACGGCGTACTTCAGCGCCGCGGTGATGTCGGCCCCCAGGTTGTGCTTGAGGCGGGCCATGACCATCGGCGGCATCGCCGCGACGACGAAGTCGGCGCGCTGGGTGCGGGTACGGCCGCCGGTGTCCTTGTACGTGACCTCGGCACCGTCCGGCAGGTCCTTGACCTCCACCACCGCGGCGCCATAGGTGATGCGGTGCTGGCCGATCGCCTTGGCCAGAGCGTACGGGATCGCGTCCATGCCGCCCACCGGCTGGAACATCAGCATGGCCTGGTCGTAGCCGAGTTCGAAGGCGAAGCGCTGCCCCACGCCGCTGGCGACGACGTCCGACAACGACGGCACCGGGCCGAGGACCGTGCCGTCCTCGAAGGCCGCGCCCGGTTCAACGGAGTAACCTCGCCGGTCGGTGCCGGTGTAGGCATAGCCGTCGGCCTTGCCCTTGATGGCGCCGAAGCTCTGCAGGAACGCGATCAGCCGTTCCTTGTCCTGGGCGGTCAGTCGCGCGTCGAGAGCGCCCTGGTCGGTGGCCTTGGCGAGCAGTTCGGAGAGGTAGCCGTAGACGTCTGCCTTCGCCGTGCGCCAGCGCATGGGCTTGCCCGCGAGGGCGGCACTGCTCTCGTGGTAAATGTATGCGTTGGCGTTCTGGTTGGTGAACACCTGGAGTTCGACACCGAGTTCGCGGCAGTACTCGAGAGTGACGTGGGACTGCGGCAGCCGGGCCGGGCCCGCGTTCATGTACTGGCCCTTGGTGAACGACGCCGTCTGGGTACGCCCGTCGAGGTCGGTCAGCTTCGTGCCGCCTCGGACCGTCCAGTTACGGCCCCCGGGACGATCGTTCGCTTCCAGAATCCGGCAGTCGTATCCGGCCTTGCCCAGCTCGTACGCCGTTGCCAGACCGGCTATGCCGCCGCCGAGTACGAGTACCTTCTTGCCGCCGCGCCCGGTGAGCGAGAAGTCGCTCTGCTGGGGCGCCCGGTACTCGTCCGCCCGTACGTCGGGCACCGGGGCGAGCCCGAGTGCGCCCATCGCCGAGTACAGAACTCCCGCGCCACCTGCGACGCCGACGGATCTCAGGAAGTTGCGGCGGGATGCGGGGGATTGCTCTGCAGCCATCAATTCCTCCTCATCCGAACCCCGGGGCGCGCGCCGTCCGGGGAGCGGTCGTTCGGTCAACCCGGTCACGTGGGGGGCGAGTTACTGAGGAGACCGGAGGTGCGTCGCCATGAGCCTCCGTCAGGACTGTTACATCGCCATGCCACTGACGTAACCGGTCCGAGCCGCACGCTGCGAACCAGGAGTGAAGAGCGGGGCGGGGTAGAGCGGTACCGACCGGGGTGGTGTGTGTCAACGGCCATTTCGTTCGGCTCTGATCAATCTGGAGGACGTCTCGGTAGAGCAGTTCTGCCGTGTCGTCGACGTCGAGGCCGGTCGCGACGGCTCGCCTGGCCGCGCTGAGGTCGTGCAGCGGGCCAGGAGGAGTCCGGTGGGTGGCCACCGCGTGCGCGACGTCGATGATCCTCGTGATCATCTCCTGCTGGAAAGGCTCGGCCCAGGACAGGGGCTTGCCGCCGAACGGAGTGCCCCGTACCAGGCTGAGGGGGCCTTCTCCAAGTCCGGCACACCGGCTGGTCCTTGGGACAGCTCTGGTGTCGGCGGTCAGTGGGAATTCCCCAGCGCCGGCCACTTGGCGGGGAGCTATCTGGCCGCCGGTGGTCACTCTGCGTTCCCGGATGGTTCGTCGTTCTTGATCGGTCCCGGCGGCAGCTCGGGCCTGGTTCCGGTGGCACCTGGATGGGGTTGTTGCACATGCCGTAGCGGCATGTGGTGGGGTCGGGGCACCACAGCACGAAAGGCTCTGTCTGCGATGTACCCCTCCCTCACGCCTCCCCGGCAGGTCAAGATCGGTGATGCCGCTGCGTTCGCCGGGATCACCCCACGCGCCATCCGCCACTACCACGAGATCGGTCTGCTGCCGGAGCCCGAGCGCGGCGGGGACGGCCGCCGCCGCTACGGCTATGACGACATGACCCGCCTGCTGTGGATCCGCAAGATGGCTGATGCCGGTATCAGCCTGGACGACATGCGGGCCGCCTTCGGCGAAGCCCGGGACGAAGCCGGAGACGAAGCCCGGGACCAGGCCCCGGATATCGAGTCGGTCCTGAGCAGGCTGGAGGAAACCCTGGCGGCGCAGGAGGCCGCCATCAAACGTCGGCGCGCGGCTGTCCAGCGCCTGCAGGCGGTGGGCAGCCCGCTGGGGCTGCTTTCCGAACTGGTCACGGACCGGCTCAGCCACCTGCCCCCGGGCGCGTTGCGCCCCTCCGACCTGGATGCCCTGCTGGTCACGGAACGGATTTTCGGGCCGCTGGGCGCCGCCATCCAGGCCGGCACGTTCATCGTGCTGGCCACCCACCCCGAGCTGCGGGCCGAGGAGGACCGTCTTGAGGCGGCCGAGGCCGCCCTCGACGACGGTGTCGATCCCGACGACCCGCGGGTCGAAGAGCTCGCCGTTCAGCGATGCGCTCACCAAATGGCCCTGAATCAGGCTATCGAGGCAGCTGGTCTCGACGCGGCCGAGGAGGAGATCTTCGAGGTCTACGACGCCGACCTGACAGGGGAGGAGGGCACAGAGATGAGTGCCGCCGCAGCGATCACCAAGATGCCTTACGACTTCTCTCCTGCCCGGATGCGCTGCGTGGAACTCGCCGGACGGCTCTTGGGCGAGGCCCTTGCCGACGTCGACTGCGCGGACAGGTGATCGCCTGTGCCTGGCACTGACGTGGCCCGACAACCGGTCGCGTTCATCCGGATGTGACCGATCGGGTCAGACGTCGAGCCCGGGCCGTAACCAGGAGTGGCATCACAACTGGCCGTGCGTGGGGATTCCGAACGGTTCTGATCCACTTCTTGTGGGGTGGTGACGTTGCGTCACGAGCTCGTGGAAGAATGCCTGTTCGTGTGATTGCAGCGTGCTCTCGGTGGCCTTCCCTCATCTGGCGTCGGTGATGGTGGAACAGGTCCTGGTCGACGATGGCGGGGTGGCGCTCACGGCGCGTACGGCGACCCGGGAGACTGCCTGCCCCGGGTGCGGCACGCTGTCTGGCCATGTCCACGGCGGGTATCGGCGACGGTTGGCCGACCTGGCAGTGGCTGGGCGGAAGGCCGTGATCAACCTGGGGGTGCGGCGGTTCCTGTGCCAGGCGGCGCCGTGCGCACGCCGTACGTTCGTCGAGCAGATAGACGGGCTCACCGAGCGGTTCGCGCGCCGCACTCCCGCACTCCGTCGGACGTTGGAGCGGATAGAACTGGCGCTCGCGGGACGTCCGGCGGCCCGGCTGGCCGCGCTCCTGTCGGTCCCCGTCAGTGCGAACTCGCTGATCAGGATGGTGCGCAGGCTCCCGGACAAACAGTCCTCAGTCGCTCCGCGAGTGATGGGTGTGGATGATTTCGCGTTCAAGAAGGGCCAACGTGTACGGCACGATCATCTTGGACGTGGAGACCGGCGAGCGTGTGGACGTGTTACCCGACCGCACCTCGGAGAGACTCACCGCCTGGCTGCGCGCCCATCCCGGAGCCGAGATCGTGTGCAGAGACCGAGCCAGCGCCTACGCCGAAGCCGTCCGCACCGCCTGCCCCGACGCCACGCAGGTCGCGGACAGGTACCACCTCTGGAAGAACCTATGCGAAGCCGTCGAGAAGCGCGTCGCCCAGCACCGCACGTGCCTCACCGAGCCCGCCGAGGACACGAGCACCAATAGCCCCGCCGCCCTGAAGGCCGGGCCCGGCCGCCGATGGCGTACCACAAGAGCCCGTGGATGGGCTGCGCACGATCAAGCGACGCGAGCGCCACGCAGCGGCGCATGCCCTGTACGACAAGGGCGTGCAGAGCGAGGTGATCGCCAAGACCCTCGGGCTCGACCGCAAGACCGTGCGCCGCTACGCGCACGCCGCCACCCCCGAGGACGCATCCTCGCGCGAGCCCTCACCTCGCACGGAAGGTGTGCTCCGTCCGCGGGTGGTCGGCGTCCGGGAGGTGTTCAGGGTCCCGGCCCTTTTGAGAAGGGTCGAAATGCTTGTTCGCTCGTACCGGTGTGCGTGAGTATCGGTGCGCCGTCAGCGGTCCTGCCTGGTGCGCGGGGGCGAGGTCTGGCGGCCGTTCATCAAGAGGCCCCGCCGGGGCTGTCAGCTTTCGACCAGGGGATGACGATCCTCGGCAAGGTCGTCGGCGTCCTGCGTGTCCTCTGAGGTGCCGGAAACCCTAGGAGATCCCGTTGTCGCTCCTGCCAAGCTGAGCCCCACCGAAGGGGAGTAGGTCAGAGGCGCGCCCGATTGTTTGACGGGCCGGTGAGGTGGGACGCGCCTGCCGCCCACACCAGCAGGTGCTCACGACCGCTCTCCGGCCAGCCCACCAGGTCGGGGACCACGGCGAGCGGCGCCGGACCAGCTGCTCGACCACCTCGTCGGCTACGGCCTGCATCCCGGCGTAGCGCGGGCGCAATGCCCGGGGCGTCAGCTCCCCGTGCGCACACTGCGCAGGTGCTCCTGCAGCGCGCCGTTGCTCAACAGCGTCGCCACGGGAACGCCCTCGGGCGGGGGCGTCCATCGCGACGCCCCGCCGGAGTAGAACGTCTCCTGATCACCCAGCGCGGCGCGGTCCTCGGCGTAGAGCGGCAGCGCGTACATCTTGTGGCCTCCAGGCAGAGGACCGGAGCGGTTGGCAATGCCAGGAGTGGGCACAGCCGCCTTCGGCAGGAACTCGTTGTCCAGGGCTCCGGCGCCGCGACGGAGTCATGCCGCGGGGCTGCGGCTGAACGCGCACAGCCACGCATGGACCGGTCGGCGAGACGTCTGAGGCCGCGGCATGTCCCCGGGCGCCGATCCACAGGTCTTTCCAAGGCGTAGCACAGGAGGCTCCAGGCAACTCCGACAGGATCGGAACATGCCTGCCACTTCCGGAAATCACGAGGCCCTGATCCGCGTGCTGATCGTTGATGACGAGCCCGGGCTTGTCGAGACGCTGTCCGTGGTCGTCAGCGAGGCGGGCTGGCGGCCCTACGTGGCGGTCGACGGGGAGAGCGCGCTGAGCACCGCACACGGCTGTGCACCGCACGCCGTCATCCTGGACGGAATGCTGCCTGGCCTTGACGGCGTGCAGGTGCTGCGGCGGCTGCGCTACGAGAATCCCCACCTGCCCGTGCTCATGCTCACCGCCCGGGACGCACTGGAACACCGGATCGACGGCCTCTCCGCGGGTGCGGACGACTATGTGACGAAGCCGTTCTCGTTGGAAGAGGTCGTGCTGCGGCTGCGCGGCCTGCTGCGCCGGGCCGGCGTCGAGGACGGGAAGGCTGACAAGTCCGTCCTGACTGTCGGGGATCTGGTCCTGGTCGAGAAGACGCGGGAGGCGCACCGCGACGGGACGCCCATCGAACTGACCGCCAAGGAGTTCGACCTGCTGTGGCTGCTGATGAGCCACCCGCGGCAGGTGCTGAGCAAAGCCCAGATCCTCGACCTCGTGTGGAGCAGTTCCTTCGATGCCAGTGGAAACCTCGTGGAGGCGTACATCTCCAACCTGCGTAGGAAGATCGACAAGAGCCGTCCTCCGATGATCCATACGCTGCGCAGGATGGGCTACACCATCAGGCCGGCCGGGGAGGACAGATGAGTCCCAGGATGCCCGGGCGCTCCCTGCGCACACGTCTGTTGCTGTCCATCGGCCTCACGCTCGCCGTTGTGTGTGCCGCGATGGCGCTCACCACCATCTACGCCCAACGTGCCTATCTGCTGGGCAACCTGGACCAGCGAGTCAGCGACGCCGCCGAGCGCAGCCAGGGCGGTCTCCAGCGCCGGACGGGAGACGCCACGGACCTGGGCTTCCTGAACGAGCGGGGACAGCCGGCAGGCACCATCGCCGCCCGCCTCGACGCCGAGGACGATGTCGTCGCCGCCGAGTTCGTCGACCAGGACGCCGTTCCGCAACCCCTCACTGCCGCCCAGGTCGCCGCGCTGGACGGCATCCCCACGGACGGATCCCTCCACACCCGGGCGGTCCCCGGCTTGGGCACCTACCGTGTGACCGCCATCGACGGCGAGGGCCAGCCGGTCCTCGTCGGCCTGCCCATGGACGACGTACAGAACATGATCAACGGCCTGGTCGCGGTCGAGGCCGGTGTGGCAGCCGCCGGGCTGGCCGTCGCCGGGTGCATCTGCGCCGTCGTCATCCGGCGCCAGCTCCGGCCGCTGAGCAGGGTGGCCGCCACGGCGGTCGGGGTCTCCCGTGCCCAGCTGAGCCACGGCAAGGTCACCGGACTCCTGCGGGTGCCCGAACGAGATACCGACTTCAGGACCGAGGCCGGAAAGGTGGGCGCCGCCCTCAACCGCATGATCGACCACGTCGAGTCCTCACTCGCCGAACGCCAGCGCACCGAGGAACGCATGCGCCGCTTCCTCGCGGATGCCAGCCACGAATTGCGCACGCCGCTCGCCTCCATCGTCAACTACGCGGCCCTGATGGACCGCGGCTCGGACAAGATCGAACCAGAACTCGCCTGGCGCCGCGTCTCCGCCGAGTCCGTGCGCATGACCGCTCTGGTGGAGGACCTTCTGCTGCTCGCCCGGCTCGACGAGGGACGGCCACTCAGGCGGGCAGAGGTGGATCTCGCCACCCTGGTTGCCGAGGCCATGTGGGATGCGCGGGCCGCCGGCAGTGAACACGAGTGGCAGATCGCGGTGTTCCTTGACGCCCCCGCAGTGGTGATCGGCGACGCGGCACGACTGCACCAGGTGGTGGCCAACCTGCTCGCCAACGCCCGCATGCACACGCCGCCCGGAACCACGGTGACGGCCACCGTCGAGGCGGCGGAGCGGTCATGCGTCATCCGGATACACGACGACGGGCCCGGCATCCCGCCCGACCTCCTCCCCACGGTCTTCGAACGTTTCACCCGCGCCGACACCTCCCGCTCCCGCACCACGGGTGGGGAGGGCGGAACCGGCCTGGGGCTGGCCATCGTCAGCGCCATCACTTCGGCTCACGAGGGTCGCATCAGCGTCGAGAGCGAGCCCGGCCGTACGGTGTTCACGATCGAACTGCCATCCGCGGTCACCGCCGACGCGCTGCCGCCGCAAAGCGGCTGACACCGCACGAGGCACGGGCCCCAAACGGCTCCAGGACCGCGCCGAGGGGCGGGGAACACCCGCCTGCGAACTCTCAGCGATCTCACATACAACCAGGTCACCCCACGGTTGCAGGACAGTCCACGCCACGTTACCCAACCCCTGGAAGCCTCAATTCAGTTTCAAATCAGGTTGCTCCGCCAGAGTCGTTCTCGCACGGCCGTCCGACATGGACGTGCCAACGACGAAGGGAGCCGACGACTATGTCCGATCTTGACACCGGGGAGTCCGCGGCGCACGAGCCGCAGTCGGAGACCGGTCGCCGAGCTCACGCGAGCCGCCGCAACTTCATGCGGAAGGTCTTCTTCGCCAGCGGCGCCACGGCCGTCGCGACGATGGGCGGCGCCGGCGCCTGGGCCGCGCTGGCCGACGACGCCACCGGCACGGCCGACCCCACCGCCTCCGCCACGCCCAGTGGGGCGCCCAGCGGCGGTCCGGGCGGCGGCGCCGCCGGTCCCGGCAACCAGTCGATCACCGAGGACTTTTTCGGCCTGACCACCGACGGCAAGCGGATCGATGACCTCTTCACGATCCACTCCACCGGCGTCCAGACAGCTCCGGTGATCGCCGCCGCGAACGCCTTCCTGGCCGGGCTCACCGACACCCAGAAGTCCTCGACGCAGTTCACGGTCCACTCCACCGAGTGGCGACTGTGGAGCAACATCGACTCCTACGAGCGCCAGGGCGTGGCCCTCGCCGACCTGACGGATGACCAGAAGGCCCTGGGTACCGCCCTGTTGAAGTCGGCGCTCAGCGCCGATGGCCTGGAGACGACGGAGAAGATCCGAAAGATCAACCAGGCGGCCGGCGAGGCCATCGGCAATACGAACGCCTTCAACGAGGACGCCTTCTACTGGACCGTGATGGGCACCCCGTCCGACAGCGAGCCCTGGGGCTTCCAGTTCGACGGCCACCATCTGGTCATCAACTACTTCATCCTCGGCGACCAGGTCGTCATGAGCCCTTGCTTCTGGGGCTCCGAGCCCACCTCGATGGAGATCGACGGCGAGACCGTGACGGTCTGCCACGAGGAGGTCGTCGCAAGCCTCGCCTTCATCAACTCCCTCACCGACGCCCAACAAGCCGTCGCCATCGAGTCCTCGACCAAGTCGAACGAATCCATGAAGGCAGGTGCCTTCTCGGACAACACGATCCAGGCATACACGGGCCTGCGTGGCAACAAGCTGACTGCCGGCCAGAAGAAGAAACTGCTCGGCATCGTCGAGGCCTTCGCTGGCCGCGCCAAGGCCGACGTTGCGAAGGCCCGGATGGCCGAGGTCCGCAATCACCTCAACGACACCTACGTGACCTGGGCCGGAGGCATCGAGGCCGACTCTGCCTTCTACGTCCGGGTGCACAGCCCGGTTGTCTGGATCGAGGTCGACTGCCAGGCCCCCGGCCCGCTCGCGGGCGCGTACGGAGCCACCCAGGGCAGCGGCGCGACCCAGATGCACGTGCACTCCGTCATCCGTACCCCCAACGGCAACGACTACGGAAGAGAGCTCCTTCGACAGCACTACCTGACGTCGCCGCACCACCAGTGACGTAGCAACCGAGCATTCCCCCGTCATCGCAAGGGCCGTACCCACTCCGGGTGCGGCCTCGTGCTTCACACAGAACAACAGCCCTCCACCGTTCACCGGGCCTCGTCGCCCCGACGAACTTCCGCCACAAGTCATTGAAATGTCGCAGCAGAATCGGCGCCCGACCAGCTCTGTGCAAGTCGGCCAACTGCCAAGCCTTGTGCACCGCAAACAAGGTTTCAGAGAACTGGCTACTCAAATCCCCAGTGCGCTCCGGCGCCGATGATCACACCCATCGATTACGGAAGTAGTCGTCGTCCCACTTCGACCCGGATTCGACCCACATGCGCAAGGGTAGGCGTGAGCCCCGTGGCTTGTCCGCCCCCGAGGCCGAGGCTGGGATCGTAAGGCCGAGTGAGGCCTCGGGCCTCAACTCGAGTGGAGCCTCGGGTCACACCTCCCCCTGGACTGTCCGCGTCCTGCCCCCGTTCGCCAGCCGCAAGCACCTCCCCTCGAAGCTCGCCCGGCTACGCGAGCTCGACGGCCGCACCAGCGTGCTCACCCGCGGCGAGGGCACAGAATTCGACAGCCTTCGCGAATGCGTCCCCGGCGACGACACCCGCTCCATCGACTGGCGCGCCACGGCCCGCCAGTCCGCAGTCGCCGTACGCACCTGGCGCCTCGAACGCGACCGCCACATCCTCGTCGTCCTCGACACTGGCAGAACGTCAGCCGGCCGTGTGGACGACCCGTCTGACCTCTCCCGTCGTCTCTATGTCTCCCAGACGATCGCCGGAGCCGCAGCGGCTGCCGGGACCGTCGGTTACGGCACCTGTGGCGTGCTGCGCGGGCCCGAAGTCAAGCGGGTCACCGTCGGCCTCCTCGACCGTGTCGAATCCGGCGAACAGCGCTCCGAACGGCGCACGACGCTCACCGCACTCGACGTTCTACAAGCTCGCTGACCAGTCCGACTGCGCTGAGAAGGTGTCAGGCGGGTTCGCTGGTCTTCATATCGGTTACGGTGTTGCTGTTATGGCTGTTTGAGGAGGTGGGACGTTCCGTGGCAGAACCAGTTCCTGCGCGGGCGGGCGCGGCGTCGGCTCGGCGTTCTCCCGGGCGGCCGCCGGTGCCGTTGGAGCGCATCGTCGCTACAGCACTGCGGATCGTGGACGAGGATGGCTCCGACGCTCTGTCGATGCGGACGCTGGCTCAGCGTCTGGGCTCGGGCACGGCGACGCTGTATCGGCACTTCGACAACCGGGCGGCCCTGATCGCTCACGTCGTGGACCGCATGTTCGGCGTCGTGGAGCTGAACAGCGACGAGCTCCTCGCGATGGGCTGGGAGCGGGCGCTGCGGACGGTCGCGCACGCCATGTTCGACGCCTTGGCCCGGCACCGGAACGCGGCGCGCTTGATGGTCGAGCAGATTCCGCTGGGGCCGAACGCCATGGCGCTGCGGGAGAGCTGTGTCGCGGTGTTGCTCGACAGTGGTTTCCCGCCGCGAGTTGCCGCGTACGCGTACGCGACGCTGGCCCGCTACGTCCTCGGGTTCGCCGTACAGGTCAACGGGCCTGGCGGCGCGGGACGCCCCGACGACACACAGGCGGAGGCCGCCTTTCGGGGCGTGGATCCGGATCTGTTCCCGGCCACCGTCGCCGTTGCCGGGGTGATGCCGGTTCCGATCGAGGACGAGTTCTCATTCGGCCTCGACCTGCTTCTCATCGGGCTTGCTCGCCTGCGCGACGAGGCCTGACCGAGCGACGTGATCACTCGGACCAGTTCTGGAATCGGACCGCTCCTTCAGGCAGATCGTGCTCCGCGGTCAGTGGCAGCTCCACGGCGGTGAGCATGTCCCGGTAACGTTCCGCCAGTTGGGAAGGGAGCTTTCTGCTGAAAACCACCAACTCCCGGAAGTAGCCGGACCCGATCCGCCGTGCATGGCGCGACCAGCGCAGCGGTACCGCGTTCTCCGGTGCCACCGTCACTCCGATTCCCTCTACCGCGAACAGGAGCGCGGCCGACACCTGGCCCGTGCGCGCCACGGCACGCGGAGTGAACCCGAAGTGGCGCGTCAGGCGGTCCACCACTTCGCTCATGCCCTGTTCCGGCTCGTACAGCACCCAGTCGGCAGAAGCGAGTTCGGCCGGGCTCGCCGACCTGCCTGGCGGGTACTCGGCGGAGCCGATCACCACCATCTCCTCGTACCCGAGGGAATGGACCGGGCCTTCCCACGGGTGGGGTCGTGGACCGACCGCGATGTCGCCCTGCCCGCCGCGCATGGCCTCCTCGAGGTCCCGGCGGTGTGAGTAGTCGTGCAGCCGCAGCAACGTCGAGGGGTATGTCGAGTGCCAGCGTCCCGCGGACGGCGGCAGGATGCCCGAGGCGACGGACCGCACGGTCAGGACATGGACGTCGCCCTTACGGCCCTCGACCACCTCGCGTACCGAGTCCCGGGCGTCCTGGACGATTCGGAGGACGTCCTGCGCCCGCGGGAGAAAGACTCGGCCGGCGGGGGTCAGCGTCACTCCCTGTCTGCCACGTTCCAGCAGAACCGCGCCCAGTTCCTTCTCCAGGGCTCCGACCTGCTGGGAAAGGGAGGGCTGCGTGACATAGAGGCGTGAGGCCGCTGCGCTGAAGGAGCCGGCCTCCCACACGGCGAGGAAGTACTCCAGCTGACGTAGCTGCATCCGATTAAGCTACTGGAGCGGAGGTCGCGGGTCGCGTGTGCGGTGTGCCGATACTGGTCGGCGTCGGCGCGCACACTCCGGTACGCGGGGGGCACTGCGCATCATGCCGTGACCACCACCCTGCTGTCCTTGCGGGCCAGTCGGGTCAGCAGGTAGTCGACCTCGCTGCGTGCGCGCGCAGACAGTGCCGCCCCGGGCTTGCGCTGGCTGTCGGAGGCCAAGATTCCGCGACGCTTCATCACATACTTGCGCACCGCCAGGCCGACGCCTGGTTGCTGTTCGTAGCGCAGCAGGGGCAGGTGGGCGTCGAAGACGTCGTGGGCGGCGTCACGGTCGCCGGCGGCGGTGTGGCGTACCACGTCGACGAGGAGTTCGGGTACGCAGTAGCCCGTCATGGCGCCGTCGGCTCCGCGTTCCGTCTCGAAGTCCAGGAAGAGGCCGCCGTTTCCGCACAGGATCGACAACCGGGGCATCGCTCCGTCGGCCTGCAGCTTGCGGAGTGCGCTGATCTTGTCCAGGCCCGGCCAGTCCTCGTGTTTCAGCATCACGCATCCGGGTGCGGCGGCTGCGATGCGGGCGATGACAGTGGGGGTCATGACGACGGAGAAGGAGAGCGGGTAGTCCTGGATCACGAAGGGCACGTCCCCGCCGATGGCGGTCGACGCGCCCTCGTAGTAGCTCACGATCTGGTCGTCGATCCGCAACGTGTTCGGCGGGGCGATCATGACGCCGGTGGCACCGGCCGCCATGACGTCGGCCGTCAGGGCCCGCATGGCGGCGTAGCCGGGTGCGGAGACGCCCACGACGATCGGCAGGTCGGTGCGCTTGATGACGTACTGGACGATGCGCACGCTCTCCTCGTGGGACAACTTGGGTGCTTCACCCATCTGCCCCAGCAGGGTCAAACCGGTGACACCGGCGGATCCGTAGAAATCGATCAGCCGGCCGAGTGAATCGAAGTCGATCGCACCCGACTCATCGAAGGGAGTCGGTGCGATCGCGTAGACGCCCGTGGTGTCGCGGGACAGTGCTGCCATTTATGCCTCCTTGAATTCCGATTTCTGTTTTCAGAGGCTCGCGATGAGGCCGCCGTCGACACGAATGACCGAGCCCGTGATGTAAGAGGCCTGACTGCTTGCGAGAAAAGCGACGGCTGAGGCGTATTCGCGCGGGTCGCCGTAGCGGCCCACGGGGATCGAAGCGACGCTCTCGGCGGAGGTCTCCTCGACGGACCTGCCCTCCCGCTCGGCCTTGGCCTCGTCGAGGAACTTCGTCCGCCGGGTGCCGATCCGGCCGGGAACGACCACATTGCAGGTGACGCCGTCGGCCGCCACTTCCCGCGACAGCGTCTTGGACCAGCCGAGCAGGCTGCCCCGCAGGGCGTTCGACAAGCCCAGGTTGGGGATGGGGGCGATCACGCCGGAACTGGCGCTGGTGATGATCCTGCCCCAGCCGCGGCTCCTCATCACCGGTGTCACCCTGTCGCTGATCGCGATCACCGACATCACCATGGACCGGAAGTGCCGCAGCCAAATCTCCGGCTCCTGCCCGCCCACCGGCGAGGGCGGCGGCCCTCCCGTGTTGTTGACGAGGATGTCCACAGGGCCGAGCGCCTCCTCGACCGTCGTGATGTGCCGGTCGATCGCGCCCAGATCCCCGAGGTCCCATTCCACAGACACGGCCTTTCCGCCCGAACAGGCCACCGCTTCGACGGTGCGCTCGGCAGCCTGGGGACTGATGTCCGCCACGGCGACACCGGCGCCCTCCGCGGCGAGGGCCTGCGCGATGGCGCCGCCGAGGCCCCCTCCGCCGCCCAGTACCAGTGCGGTCTTGCCTGAGATTCCCAGATCCACAGCTTCACTCCTCGGGCGGGGACGGTTCCTCGGCCGTACGGCCGACGGCGCTGTCCGCCGTTTCCGGACGACTCTTCCATGGGCTGGCGGTCAGCCTCCAATAGGAATTCCTCGCGAGACGTATAAGGGATGCCTATACGCCGGGGATGGGAAATCGGCATTGCCGACGTGCACGATGGGGTGGGGAAAAGGACTGTTTCGATTCGCCGATTCCCGTCGTATGCCCATGGTCATGACTGGAGGCCCCTATGTCCTTGCCGAAAACCATGCAGGCCGCGGTGCTGGGTGACCCCGGCACCCTTGCCGTCACGACACTGCCCGTGCCGCAGGTGGGGCCGGAGGATGTCCTGGTGCAGGTCCGGAGGGCGTCCCTGTGCGGAACGGACCTGAAGATCCGAAGTCGGCACTTTTTCAAGGACGGCGGCCCCGTGGTGGGGGAGTTCGTCCCGGGTCACGAATACGCGGGTGTCGTGGCCGCGGTGGGCAGCGCCGTGGACGAACTCCGCATCGGTGAACGGGTCGTGACGGAAGCTCACCGCGGTTGCATGCGCTGTGCCAACTGCCTGGCCGGGCACTACACGGACTGCCTCAACTACGGCCTGCGGCACACCGGGCACCGAGTGCAGGGGATGACAGTCAACGGCGGTTTCGCACAGTACGCGCTCAACCATGTGTCGACCCTCCACCGGCTGCCGGACAGCGTCGGCTTCGACGCGGCGGTCGTCCTCAGCACGGTCGGTACGGTGATACACGCGTTCGACGTGCTCGGCACCCTCCTCGTGGGATCCACCGTCGCGGTGCTCGGCCCCGGACCGATAGGTCTCCTCGCCACGCAGGTCGCGCGTGAACTCGGCGCGAGGACCGTCGCCCTGGTCGGCACCCGGGAGGCGAGACTGGCCATCGGGAAGTCCTTCGGCGCGGACCTGGTCGTCAACGCCCGGACAGAAGATGCCGTCGCCGCGGTCCGGGAGGCGACCGGCGGGATCGGCGCAGACATCGTCCTGGAATGCTCCGGCGCCCCGAGTGCGGTGGACGACGCCCTGCGCATGGCCAAGCGTTCCGGGAAGGTCGTCCTCGTCGGGTTCTTCGAGCAGTCCGTGCGGGCCGACCTGAACCACGCGGTGATGAACGGCATCTCGATCCAGACGGTCCGCGGGGAGGGCACCGGCTCGCTGGCCCGCGCTGTCAGTCTCGCGGCCCGCGGCAGGCTCCGCACCGCGGAACTGGTCACCCACCATTTCGCGTTGACCGACGTCGCGGAAGCCTTCGACACCTACGCCGAGCGCCGGGGCAACGCCATCAAGGTCATGCTGGACATCTCCGAGGACCCGGAGTCCACCCGTGCCCGGTGACGGAACGGCCCCGGCGCCCCACATCCCGGCAGCCGGGCGGGAGAAGGCGGCGACCGCCATGGCCGAAGCCGCAGCCGCCTGGCGGGGCACCCTGAGCGAGGACCAACTCCTGCTCGCCGCCTTCGACTCACCGCTCCACCCGGACGCGGAAGCCGACCGGCTGCGCTGGTTCTACACGCCCACGGAACACGGCGGGCTCGCCATCCGGGACCAGAACCCTCGCCAGCAGGGCCTGGCCATGCAACTGGTGGCCACTGGACTGTCCACCGCGGGCTACGCCACGGTCACCACCGTGATGGGCCTGGAGAATGTGCTGGACCAGCTGGAAGGGTGGACCGTTCACTGGGGCAGGCAGCGCGGTCGGGACCCCGGCCTCTACTGGCTCCGGATCTTCGGCCGGCCCGGCGATCGCGTCTGGGCATGGCGACTCGGCGGCCATCACATTTCCCTGAACAACCTCGTCGTCGCCGGCCGGCTCGTCTCCACGACCCCCTGCTTCCTCGGCGCCGACCCCGCCACCACCGAGCTCCTCGGAGGCACCCTGCGCCCACTTCAGGGCCCCGAGGACACCGCACGCCAACTGGCCGACAGCCTCGACGCGGACCAGTTCCGGCGAGCTCTGCTCCACCCCTGCGCCGTGTCCGACATCGTCTCCGGCAACCGGCCACACGTCCGCCACGGCGACACGATGATGCACATGCAGGACCTGTGGCGGGGACGGTTCGAAGATCCCGACCTGGACCGGCTCGTCTACGACATCGACCGCCGGGCGGAGGCGGCCAGCGGATACACCGACATCGACCATGCGCGCGTGGCTATCACGATCCCGCCCACAGGCATCAGCGGCCGTGACCTCGACGAAGGGCAGCGGCACCTGCTGCGCCGTCTCGTAGCCCTCTACACCGGACGGGCACCCGAATTCCTCGCCGACGCCTACGAGACCCACTACGCGTCCGACACGGTCCTCGACCTGGTCCACTTCGGCTGGGCGGGCAGCACGGACGTCGGGAAGCCGCACTATTACCGGGTGCAGGATCCCCGCATCCTGATCGAGTACGACAACACCCAGCGCCACGCCAACCACGCTCACTCGGTGTGGCGTGACCTGACCTCCGACTTCGGACTGGACGTACTGGCCGAGCACCGGGCGCACATCGCACACGAGTGAAGGGCATACGGGAGCGTCGTTTGCTCCTCACGCCGTGGTGCCGAAGGGGGGACTGCCGCGTTGGGTCAGGCATGGGCGCCGAGCCCGGCTTCGACGCCGTCGAGAATCGACTGCAGTCCGAAGGACACATATGGGCCAGGGGTGTCCGCGAGTGCGGAGCCGATCGCGAACGCGATGATGCTCTGGGTGGCTTGCTCAGCATCCTGCCTGGTGAGTCCGGCCTTTTGGCAGACTGCGAGGAGGCGTTGGTCATAGCGGTGCCTGGCGGGGCCGTCGAGCGGTTGGATCGTTATGGCGGTCAGGATCCACGGGTGCCGGACACACATCGAACGCAGGTTGTCGGCCATGGCCAGGACGGCCACGCGCCATGGGAGGCCGTCGAGACAGAGTGGAGCCTGCCCCCACACGCTGTCGACGGCCAGCAGGAGCAGTTCGTGTCTGCTTTTGATGTGCCAGTACAGTGCCGCCCCCGTGATGCCGAGACGACTGCCGACCCTTCGCATGGTCAGGTTCTCGATGCCGCCCTCGTCCAGAAGGACGATGGCGGCCTGGACGATCTGCTCCTGGTCCAGAGGATCGCGGGTCGTGCCTGTCGCCGCCGTCATGGTCCTGTTCACGTCGCCTTCTGCTGAGTGTAGGGGGCATGGATTCGAGGGCTGGGGACGACGGCCGTCGTGCCGGCGAGGACGGAGTGCCGTGGTCGCCGGCACGTGGTTCCTGCTTCGCGTCTGTTGAGGGTGTCAGCCCTGTGGGCCCGCGGGCCCGATGCTGCGCAGCAGCCGTTCTCCGGACTCGCGGAGCTGGTCCTTGACCTCGTCGAGCTGGGACGTGAGCAGGGCGTGGTCGCGTTTGCGCCAGCTGCCGGCGACCATCACCGCTTCGATGTTGGCGATGTCGGCGTGCAGGACCGTGGCGACCGGGTCGTGTGCCGGCCACAGGTTGAATGCCCGGGCGTCGACGGCGACCAGGTCGGCTTGCATGCCCACCTCGATCCGGCCCACCCGGTCGGCCAGCCCGAGTGCCTTGGCGCCTTCGACGGTGGCCCAGGTGAGTGCCTGTTTGGCGGTGAGTGAAGCGGTGCCGGCGTGCATGCCGGTCGTCTGTCGGTGTTGGGCGTGGTCCAGGCCGCGCTGGTGGGCCAGGGCGATGCGGGCTGCGGTGAGGAGCTTGCCGGGTACGGCGGTGTCGATGTCGGTGCCCAGGGAGGGCGCGGCGTGCAGGCGCAGCAGGGACCCGGTGATGGGTGTGCCGTGTCCTTGGCCCAGTTCGTTCTCTGGGGTGGTGGTGAAGGTGACGCCCGCTTCGAGGAGCATCTTGAGCCAGTCGTCGGGCAGGTCGATCCCGTGCACGATGTTGGTCAGAGGGCTGAACAGTCCGGCGGCGCGCACCGCTTCCCAGCCGGGTGCGGGTTCTCCGCCGCTCTGGTGCATGGAAACGACGAGGCCGCGTTCCGAGCCGGCTCGGAAATCGGCGACCGCCGTCTCGGGGGAGGAGTACTGCGGCCCCTGCAGGGCCATGCCCAGGGTGAGGAGGGAGTGGTCGCGGACGGGGCCATCGAGCAGCCGGTCGATCTCGGTGAGGGGGTGGGGGGTGTCCGGCGCGCGGTAGGGCGTGCCGTGCAGGAAGACGGCGCGGATGCCTGCCTGGGCCAGGCCTTCGACGGCGGCGTCGGCGTGTTCGGGGGACAGGACGTTGTGACACCAGTCGCCGAGGGTGGTCGTGCCGCAGTTGAGCTGGTTCAGTGCGCCGGCGAGATTGCTGATGTGCATGTCGGCAGGGGTGTAGTGCCCGACGCACTCGCCGTGGAGGTGGGTGAGGTACTCCATCAGCGTCCAGTCGGCGCCCGCGGAGCGCAGAGCGGTCTGCCAGGTGTGCAGGTGGGCGTTGACCAGGCCGGGGATGACGATGCGGCCGGAGAAGTCGACGATTTCGGTGTCGGGCGCCTCGATGTTCTCGCCCACGGCGGCGATGCGGTCACCGTCGACGAGGACATCGGCGTGCTCGGCGTCCGGACGGCCCGGCACCATCGTGATGACCTGCGCCCCGCGCAGCAGTACGCGGCTCATGCGGTGGACCTCCAGTCAAGGGAGGTGCGGCTCTGCTGTGACATGGTGCGGCTCCTTGCTTATGGCGTCATTGCCCGCGCGGCGGTTTGTGTGGTGGTGAGGAGGTCCCGGGTGGCGATGTGCCCGATGTAGCCGTCGGGACGGATCAGCACCAGCGTGTCGCCGTCCAGGCCGTAAGCGTCCTTCAGCGTGTTCTCAGGGTCGGAAAGGGTGAGGTTGTCGGCGGCGCGCGCCCCGACGGTCAGCCGCTTCAGCTGAGCGCCGACGGTCGGCCAGGCGAGCATGTCGAGGTCGCGGGCGGCGCTGGCGCCGTAGGCGATAGCGGTGAAGTGGGGCCCGCGGAGGGCGTCGAACAGGCGGGTCCCGGTCCCGTCGGTGCGGAGCAGCTCGGCGTCCGGGGCGCGGTCACCCGCGCGCAGCGTCGAGGTACGCATGCCGTCGGCGGGTGCGAGCGGACCGCCGTAGTAGGTAAGGGCGAGTTGCTGCTCGTCCTTGCCACGCTTCATGCTCGACGGGTCGAGCTTGGCGATGCCTCCCCACTTCTCCGTGGACAGGCCCAGCACCCCGGCGGCGATCGGCTGCCGCTCGGCTTCATAGGTGTCCAGCAGCGCCGCGTTCGCCCCGGCGAGGACCTGACTGATTTTCCAGCCGAGGTTGTAGCCGTCCTGCATGCCGGTGTTCAGTCCCTGGGCGCCGGCCGGGGTGTGGACGTGCGCGGCGTCACCGACGAGGAAGACACGTCCCCGGCCGTAGTTCTCCGCCAGGCGGATGTTCGGTCGGAACACCGACGTCCAGTGGATGTCGTGCAGCTGAATGCGCCGGTCGTGGGTGTGGGAGTGGATCCGCTGGAGGATGTCGTCCTTGTCCGAGGGAGGTTCCTCGTCGGGTCCGAGGCTGATCATCCACTGGAACATGTCGCTGCCGGGGAGTGGACAGGCGCCGATGCGCTTGCCGCCGCGGCCGGGCCACATGTGCCACCGGTTGCGGGCCAGCCCGGTCACGGTGGCATCGACGATGAGCATCCGGTCGCTCTCGTGCGTCGTCCCGACGAATCCGATGCCGAGTTGCTTGCGCACCGCGCTGGAACCGCCGTCGGCGCCTACGAGGTACCGGGCGACGATCTCCTCGTTGCCGTCCGCGCCCTCCACCTTGGCGACCACCGTGTCCTCGTCCTGCGTCAGCTCGGTCAGCTCCCTGCCGAACTCGATCTCACGGCCGAGTTCGCTGAGCCGGGCGTGCAGTGCGCGGTCCGTGCGGAACTGAGGGATCAGCCAGGTGTTCGGGTAGGGGACGTCCGGGGCGGCCTCCTTGTGGGGGAACATCTTCCAGGGCACGGCGATGGGGCCCGCATGGATCCCGAGCTTGGGGTAGATGCTGCCGCCGGCCAGTACCTCGTCGAGGGCACCGAGGTCTTCGAGGACTTCGAGGCTGCGGGGCTGGACGCCCTTGGCGCGGGATCCCTCGAAGGCGTGGGGAGACCTGTCGATGATTCGTACGTCGAGTCCCCGCCGTACGAGGTCGATCGCCACAGCTGAGCCCGAAGGGCCCGCACCGATGACCAGTACGTCGACGACCTGCGGGTTGTTCATGAGTCGAGCCTTTCGGCGCGTGCGGCCACGAACGGGACGATCTGATCGGCGACGTGGCGCGGGCGTTCAAATGGGGCCATGTGCCCGCACTTGGGAATGACATGATGATGCTGGGGCTTCAGCAGGGCGCGAGCCGTGTCGAGGTGGGCCAGGGGTGTGACGTCGTCCTCGTCGCCCCACAGGAGCAGCGTGGGAATGCCCAGTGCGCCCGTCTGGCGGAAGAGGTCGTCACGGCCGGAGACCGGCAGGTGTTGCAGCGTGTCGAAGACCGCGTACAGCGAACCCTCGAAGCGGAAGGCGTCGAGGACCATGTCCGTCAGTTTCGCGCCGAGCAGGGGGTCGCGGACGTTGTGCCCGAGGTGCTCCTCGAGTATCCGGCGGCCGCGCCGCCGGGCGACGACACCGGCCAGCAGATCGTTGCGCAGGAGCCGGTGCGGGGAGGTCGGCCGCGGTTTCGCGAGACCTGCGGGTCCGGCGATGGTCAGGGTGGACACCGACGAAGGGTGCCGGGCGGCGTAGGTCATGGCGACCAGCGCTCCCATGGAGGTGCCCACGAGGTGCAGCGGGCACGTGGTCAGGCCGAGGCGTTCGGTCAGCTCGGTCAGCTGTCGCGCGAAGAGGGTTTCGTCGTAGCGCGCCCGCACTCGGTCCGAGTAGCCGCGGCCGTACGCGCTGCAGGTCAGAGTTCGCAGCCCGCGGGCGTTGAGCTCGGTGACGAGTTCGTCCCAGTAGAAGAGCGGGATGGTCAGGCCGCCCGCCATCACGACCGTCTCGCCGTCCTCGGGGCCCTTCAGTTCGTAGTGCGTGACGCCGTCGGACAGTTCGACGAAACTGCCGCGCAGGGCTTGCCGCGATTTGGCGGTGAGCCGTCGGTCCTCGTCCGGTGCGACGAAGTACTTCATGGAACGGGCCTCCTTGGCCTCAGTGCGTGGGGGTGTCGGTGGGGGAGCGCAGGAACGTCGCGATCGCGTCCGAGACCCACTGGGGCTCCTCTTCGGGCAGCAGGTGACCGCTGTGGGGGTGCACTTGTTCTGCGGCGCCGGGGATGTCACGGGTGAAGTGCTGGCCGTCGATGCCCGCGCTGCGCAGGACGAGCGTGGGTGTCGTGATGTGGGGGATCTGCGCGCTGCGGTCGGGTTGGTCCGTGTTGCAGAAGTCGACGAAGGCCGAGCGGTTTCCGGGCCGGTTCATGAGCTGGTGGGCGCGGTCCACCATGGTGTCGTCCACGATCGTCGAGTGCGAGCCGACGTTCGAGCGCAAGTTGCGCTCGATGGCGCGGCGCGGCATCACCCGCCGCAACAGGGGGCGCAGTAGTGGGTTGCGCGTCAGGCGCATGCCGGCCGGGATCTCTTTCTCCGGGTATCCGGTGGCGTTGACCAGCACCAGGCCGGTCAGCCGCTCGGGGTGGTCCAGCGCGAGATTCCAGGCAATGTTGCCGCCCAGTGAATTGCCCGCCACCGCGTAGCGCGGCACGCCCAGGGTCTCCAGGAAGTCCGCCACCGTTGCGGCGTAGGCCGGGATGCGGTAGTCGCGGTCCGTGCGAGGACCTGTCAGGCCGAAGCCCGGCAGGTCGGGGCGGATGACGTCGAGCGACTCCGACAGCAGGTCGGCCGCACGGTCGAAGTGCTGGAGCGACGACGCGCTGCCGTGCAGCAGGACCAGTGCCGGGCCGCTGCCGGCTCGTTTGTAGTGGATCCGCGATCCACCCACCACGACGAAGCGGGAATCGGGCTGCGGCTCAGACCAGGTGCTCATAATGGATACACTGTTACCGATAAGGTGGTCGTGTCAAGTGCAGGCCTCCGGAAGCCGCGGCCCCGCGGCCTGCGACGTCGAGCGCGCGCTGCAGTAAGGGCTCACCTGGGTTGCGTCCGGAGTCGCGTGGGGCGCTCGTCCTGGCATGGCCTCGGGCGGCGTCCGCCTGCGGTAGATGCCGCCCGAGGCCATGGCCGCCCGGTGGACGAGCCGCTGGTCCCTCATCCAGAAACGTGGGCGAGGTGTGCGCTGGCGTGAAGTCGCGGCGTCTGCCGGTGGCGGCGTGCCAGACGAAGTCGCTCGACGCCGGTGGTGCCGCTGAGTGCACGCGGCGTCACTCCCAACGTCGCGAGGTTCTGCCGTCAGCGCGACCAGGAGCTCGTGGCCCGCCCGTGCCTGCGGCCCTCACTCTCCAGCGCAGCCTGCTGGGCCGAGCTGGGCGAGGAGAACCCGGAGAGAATCCGCAGTTCTGATGAGATCATCGCACCGGGGCTTCCACTGGTTTCCGCTGCAGAACATCGCTCTGCCGCCTGTTCCCATCGGGTTCTTCCTCGGCTGGGCGGGAAGTCTGCTCAGCCGTCGGTCTCCCGCTGATCAGGACCGCTATGTCGAGACGCAGACCGCACTGCTGATTGGCCGCAGACCGATCGCCTCGCCGTGAGGTGCTGTGGGAAGACACGGACATTGCGCGGTTCGCGTCGGCGCGACAGCTCTGGCCGACGCGATCGGTCTAGTCTCCCTGCGGGCGGCGAACCACTACACCGGGATGCAACTGGAATTCGGCGGCAGTGTGGTGGAGGCCGCGGCGGCGTACAACTGTGACGTGCTGGTGTCGGACTGATTCCCCGAGGTTCAGCCGTCCTGCATGCCGTGGTCAGGCCTTGGGTGCCGGCGCGGCGGAGACGGGCGCACCGAGGCCCCGTGACAGGGCGCGGGCTGTGGCCCGCAGAGCGGGAGAGATGAACCGTGGCTCTGTGTGGCCTGCCGGTACGACAACCGAGAGTGCGGCGACGACGTCTCCGTCCGCGCCTCGTACCGGGGCTGCGGCAGCGAGCAGCGGGCGAGGCTCCTGTCGGTTGACGACGGCGATTCCGATGCGGCGCACCTCGGCTAGGGCGCGGCGCAACGCGGCGGGGGACAGGGGTACGCCTTCCGGTTCGTGGACCAGTGGCTGGGCGAGGTAGGTCTCCTGGAAGTCCGGGTCGGCGTGGGCCAGGAGAACGAGACCGACGCCGGTGGAATGCAGCGGCAGGCGGCCGCCCACGCGGTACAGCACGTCGACGGCCTCACGCGCCGACAACCGTTCGACCAGGAGAGCCTCCATGCCGTCCAGGACTGCGAACAGCACGTGCTGGTGCGTCGCCTCGTACAGGTCCTCCATGAACGGGAGCGCCACCGTGCGCAGTCCGTGGGCGCGCGGGGCGAGCGAGGCCACCTCCCACAGGCGCAGACCGACCACGAAACGGCCGTCGGCGTCCCGTTCCAGAGCCCCCCAGTGGAGCAGGCGCCGGGCGAGCCGGAGGGTCGTACTGGGCGGGGTGTCCGTGACCCGGCTCAGTTCGGCGAGGGTCATGGCGCGGCGACTCTCGTTGAAGGCCGTGAGCAGAGCGAACGCCCGGTCGATCACCGGATCACCCTGAGCCGGCCGGCGGCCCCGAGAGACGCTGGGGGGGTTCGTCATGCCCGCAGTCTCACCCGCCGGGACGCTTCTCGTACATTGCGGCACGGTTTCGATCGCATGCCATTCAATGGAATTGCCGCTGGTGCCGATCGGATCGGTCTCCCACTCTTACCCACACGTCGACCAGACGCCTCTCGGGTTCCGAGCCGAGCCGATTCCGAGGAGACCCATGACTGCGGAGTTCAGACACAACGGTGCGGAGCAGTTCTCCCTTCCGGGCAAGCCTGTGCCCTTCTTCCTGGTGGCAGGTGAGGGGGAGCGGGCGCACCTGTTCGACTCGCTGATCACCGTGTTGCTCAGCAAGGACGAGACCGACGGACAGTTCGGACTGTTCACCTACTGCGCTCCCAAGGGCGACGCGATCCCCACACATGCGCACGCCGATGTCCACGAGACGTTCTTCATGCTCTCCGGGCGGGCTCGCGTGTGGGTCCAGGACGCGCAAGGTGAGCAACACGAGAAGCTGCTGGGGACCGGCGACTTCGGCTACGTCCCGGCGGGCTGCCTGCACACCTTCCGTGTGGAGGCCGACGACACCCGGATCATGGGCGTGTCCAGCGGCGGTTTCGAGCGCTTCTTCGCCGCGTCCGGCACCCGTACGGACTCCCTGGAACCGCCCCGGCCGCCGTATATCCCCTCGCCGGAACAGATCGGCCGCGCGGCGCGCGAGTACGGCAACGACTTCCGGTTCGACCTGCGTCCCTTGGACGGCTGACATGGCCGGGCGCGCCACGCCGCTCCCCACCGCGGAAGTCACACCGGCGGGCACCCGGCTGCTGCGAGGAGTCGAGTACGCGGCACCGGACGGTTTCCGCCCGCTCCTGCTCGATCTCCACCTCCCCGCTGCGCACCCTGCCGGGGGCCCCGTGCCGGTCGTTGTCTTCCTGCACGGTGGCGGCTGGCGGACCGGGAGCCGCGCTCGGTTCGGGCCGGCCTTCGAGGCGTGGGAGGTCAGTCCGTTCGACCTGCTCGCGGCGGCCGGCTTCGCCGTCGCCTCGATCGACTATCGGCTCAGCGCGGAGGCCGTCTTCCCCGCTCAACTGCACGACGGCAAGGCCGCCTTGCGCTGGGTACGAGGGCACGCCGAGGCGCTGGGGCTCGATGCCGAACGGGTCGTGCTGTGGGGCGAGTCGGCGGGCGGCCACCTCGCCGCACTGCTCGCACTGACTGCCTGCCGACCGGAGCTGGAAACCGACCCCGTGGTGGCTGGTGGGTACGCCGACGTGGTCGGTGTCGTGGACTGGTACGGGCCAGCCGACCTGCGGACCATGCAGAGCCAGTCCCGCCCCGACGCCGTGACCGTGCCCGACGCGGCGGATTCCCGGGAGGCCCAGTTGATCGGTGCGCCCGTCCCCGACGCGCCCCGGCTTGCTGCGGAGGCGAGCCCGGTCACCTACGTCTGCGCCGCCGCTCCGCCCTTCCTGCTCGCCCATGGCACAGCGGATCGGTTTGTCCCGAGCGCCCAGAGTGAACAGCTCGCTGCCGCGCTGATGGCGTGCGGCGGTGAGGTGACCTTGCGGCTCATCGACTCCGTGGACCATCTGTGGGCCGGTCTGCCCAATCCGCGGACCGTCTTCGACGAGGCCCTGGACTTCGCCCTGCGCGTCTGCGCCCCGATCACGGCACACACACCCCGCCGGCCCACCGCCGTGCGCGCCTTCTGACTTCACCCCCCGTCCCCGCCCCCGGCGTCGCCCCGCTCAGGCCGTAGGCAAAGGAGCCTCATGTAATGAATCGTTTCAATTCGAGTTCGGCAAGAAGCACCATCCTCCTGGCAACCGCCCTCACCCTCACCCTCACCGGAGTCACGGCCTGCAGTTCGTCCTCCGCGAGCGGTTCCTCGGCGTCCGCGTCGGACACCCTCGCGATCGGCATGGACGGCGACTCGGCCGCGAATGGCTACGATCCCGCCAAGTACACGGAGATGCGGCAGTTCTTCGAGAGCGTGTACGACTCGCTCTTCGTCAAGACCGCCGACGGCGGCGTGAAACCGAGCCTGGCCACCAAGTTCGCGTACAACAAGGACAAGACGCAGCTGACCCTCACGCTGCGCAAGGGGGTGACGTTCGCGGACGGCAGCAAGCTCACCGCCGCCGTGGTCAAGAAGAACCTCGACCGACGCAATGACGCCGCCCTGGTCGCATACGGGAACATGGCCAAGGGCGGGCAGGCCGAGATCAAGCAGGTCACCGCACCCGACGACCAGACCGTCGTCCTCACCTTCGCCAAGGCCCAGCCGACCTTCCAGGAGCAGCTCGCCTCCGACGCCGGAATGATCGTCAGCGCCAAGGGACTGGCCGACAGCAAGGCGCTCGGCGTGGCCCCCTACGGCTCGGGTCCGTACACCCTCGACAAGTCGGGCACGGTCAAGGGCAGCAAGTACACGATGGTGCGCAGGAAGGGTTACTGGAACTCCGCCGCCTTCGCCTACGACACCGTCGTCTACCGTGCTCTGCCGGACCCGCAGGCCCGAGCCAACGCCCTGGTCTCCGGTCAGGTGGACGTCGCCGCGGTCGCCGGATCGACCTCCTCGTTCGTCAAGTCGCGCGGCACGGGGCTGTCCTCCCTGGGCGGCACGGTGGTGACCCTGCCGGTCTTCGACAAGAAGGGCACGGTCTCCAAGCCGTTCGGTGACGAAAGGGTCCGCCAGGCCATCCAGGTCGCGATCAACCGCCAGGACCTGGTGAGCGGTCTCCACAAGGGCGACAAGCCGACCTCCAACGCCTTCCCGTCCTCCTTCGACGGGTACGATGCCGCGCTCAACACCACCTGGGGCTACCACCCGGACAAGGCCAAGAAGCTCCTCGCCGAAGCCGGATACGCCAAGGGCTTCTCCTTCACGGTGATCACCAGCCAGGCCAATCAGACCGACCTGGAAGCGATCCAGAAGCAGCTCAAGGCGGTCGGGATCGACATGAAGCTCAAGGCCGCCGCCTCCACTGAAGAGGCCTTCGCGGCCGTGAGCACCACCCCGCTCGGTTACCTCGCGTTCAACTGGCCGGAACCGGTGGTCGCCATGCAGGCCGTCGTGCTCGGCGGGTTCCTGAACACGCAGAAGGCGACCGACAAGCAGCTCACCGAGTACACGGACGCCGCCGCGGGCGCGACCGGCGCGAAGCGGACCGAGGCGCTCACCAAGCTCAACGCCCGCCTGGTGGAGACGGGCTGGCTGATCCCGCTGTACGAGAGCTACTCGTACGCCGGTTACAACACCAAGAAGGTCAAGCCCCTCACCTTCGCGGGTAACGACGCCTACCCGCTGCTGTCCTCGATCAAGCAGGCCTCCTGATGACCGGATCGGTCGGGGACCACTCGAAGAGGAAGGAGGAGGCTCCGTGACCAGATTCCTCGCCCGGCGGGCCGCGATGGCGGTTCTGACGCTGCTGGCGGTGATCGTCCTGACCTTCGCGCTCGTTCACTCCATTCCCGGCAGCCCGGGCGCGGTGATGCTTGGCCCGGGAGCCTCCGCGCAAGACATCCGCGCCCAGAACGACTTGCTCGGCTGGAACCAGCCGCTGGCCGTCCAGTTCTGGGACTGGATCACCCACGCGGTCCGCGGCGACCTGGGCACCTCCCTCACCGGAGGCAACGAGGTCGGCCCGGACCTGGCGTCCCGGCTCCCGGTGACCGCGGCCATCGCACTCGGTGCCACGGCTCTGAGCGGTGTGCTCGGCATCGTCTCGGGAGTGGTGGCGGCGGTCCGCGGCGGCCTCGTCGACCGGTTCATCACCGCCTTCTCCGGGATCGTGGTGTCCCTGCCGACCTTCTGGCTGGGCATCCTGCTGGTCTATGTCACCTCCATCCGGCTCGGCTGGCTCCCGGCGACCGGCTACACGCCCTTTGCGGATTCTCCTGTCGACTGGGCGAAGAGCCTGGTCCTTCCGGTGCTCAGCCTGGCGATCGGCGGGGCTGCCCTCGTGGCCCGGCAGGCGCGTGCCTCCATGGTCGAGGCCCTGGGGCAGGAACACATCAGGACCCTGCGCGCGACGGGGATTCCGCCCTGGCGGCTGCTGTACGTGCACGCGTTGCGCAACGCGAGTGTGCCCGTGGTGGCGGGGCTCGGCATGCAGTTCGTCGGCCTGTTCGGCAGCACCGTCATCGTCGAGCAGATCTTCGCCTTGCCGGGTCTGGGACAGGTCGCCCAGGCCGCCGTCACCTCCCACGACTTCCCGTCCGTGCAGGGAGTCGTGATCATCGCGACGGTCGTCGTCGTGGTCACCAACGTCGCGCTCGATGTGCTGATCAGCGCGCTGAACCCGAAGTTGCGTGCGGCATGAGCGAATACCTTCAGGCGAAGCCGGCCGGACAACTGCTGGAAGACCCCGAGCACACCGTCACCGAGGCGTCGCGGCCCGTCCGGCACCGGCTGCCCTTGCTGCTGCGAAGGCCGGGCGGCGTTTTCGGGCTCGGCTGGCTGGCACTGCTGGTCGTGCTCTCGCTCACGGCGTCCTGGTGGATTCCGTACGGGACCAACGACCAGCAGCTGTCGGCCGCGTTGCAGGGGCCCAGTGCTCAGCACTGGCTCGGCACCGACGAGCTGGGGCGCGACCTGCTCAGCCGTATCTTCGCCGCCGGGGCGAGCACGTTCGGAGCCTCGCTGCTGACCGTGGTCGTGGCCTACGCCATCGCCGTACCCCTGGCCCTCGTCGCCGCCGAGCGTGGCGGGCACACGGAGACGGTCATCAGCCGCACCACCGAGATCATGATGGCCCTGCCGGGCACGGTGATCATCCTCGCGTTCATCGGGGTGTTCGGTGTCGACACCGTGCTCATCATGACCGTGCTGGGTGTGCTGATCTCCTCCGGGATGTACCGGGTGCTGCTGGGCGTGGCACGCTCGCTGCGCGAGCAGTTGTACGTGGCCGCGGCCCGGGTCAACGGCCTCGGCTCCTGGCGGGTCAACCTCCGCCATGTGCTGCCGGGCATGCGGACGGTCCTGGCCGTGCAGGCGGCCCTGCTGTTCGGGATCGGCCTGTTGATCCAGTCCGGCCTCGCCTTCATGGGCTTCGGCCCGAAGCCGCCCGCGCCCAGCTGGGGTGCCATGATCGGTACGGCATCCCAGCACATCTACGACGCGCCCTGGCTGATGGTGCCCTCCGGACTGGTGCTGTCCCTGACCGTGATCGCCGCCAACCTGATCGCGGACGCCCTGACCGACCCGGAGGAAGCGCCCAGACTCGCCCAGCGGGCCGCGAAGCCGAAGGGCGGGGCGGCCGCCGGGCCGGCTGAGCCCGACGGATCGGGAGTACTGGACGTACGCGACCTGACCGTGGCCGTCGAGGACGGACCGGTGCTGGTCAGCGGTGTCTCGTTCCGGGTCGAGCCCGGCCGGGTGCTCGGCCTGGTCGGCGAGTCCGGCTGCGGGAAGACCATGACCGCGCTGGCCGCGCTTGGACTGCTGCCCGCCGGAGTCGCGGTCACCGGCGGCGCGCTGCACTGGCAGGGCCGCGACCTGGCAGGCCTCGACGAGCGACACCTGCGCCCGGTCCGCGGACGCGAGATCGCCTACGTCTCGCAGGAGCCGATGGTCGCCCTCGACCCCATGTTCTCCGTCGCCTACCAGCTCACCGGACCGCTGCGGCGACTGCGCGGACTGTCCCGCGCGGAGGCGAGGGACGGCGCCGTGAGCCTGCTGGAACGGGTGGGAATCGTCGACCCTCAGGCCGTCATGCGCAGCTACCCCCACCAGTTGTCCGGCGGGATGGCCCAGCGAGTGGCGATCGCCCTCGCCCTGACCGGCGGCCCGAAACTGCTGGTGGCCGACGAGCCGACCACGGCCCTCGACGTGACGGTGCAGGCGGAGATCCTCAGCCTGCTGCGCTCACTCGTCAGCCAGTCGGGCACCTCGGTCGTGATCGTCACCCACGACCTCGGTGTCGTCGCCGATCTCTGCGACGACGTCGCGGTGATGTACGCCGGCGAGATCGTCGAGTCCGGAACGGTGACCGAGGTGATGGACGCCCCCCGCCACCCCTACACCAAGGCGCTCCTCGGGGCGAACCCGCACGCGGGCGAGGCCGTGACGCCCTCGCACCGGCTGACGGCCATCCCCGGCCAGGTGCCGGCCGCCGGCAGTTGGCCGCGGGGATGCCGCTTCCAGGACCGCTGCCCCTGCGCGACAGACGCCTGCGGGCAGCCCGTGGCGCTGGAAGCGGCCGACCGAGGCGGCACCATCCGCTGCGTCCGCGCCGGCGAACTCGCGGCGGCCGCCGCCCACCCGGACGAGAGGACCCCGGCATGAGCACCACCACGGCCCCGGCCGACCCCGCGCAGACCCTTGCCCTCGACGTGCGGGACCTGACCGTCCACTACGGCCGCCGTTCCCGGCGCAAGCCCGTGCCTCCGGCCGTCGACGGCGTGTCGTTCTCCATTGCCCCCGGCGAGACCATCGGCCTGGTCGGCGAGTCGGGCTCGGGCAAGTCGACCATCGGCAAGGCGGTCCTGGGCCTTCAGTCCGTGACCGGTGGATCGATCTCCTTCTTCGGAGACGACATCACCCATGCCGCCCCGGCCCGGCGGCGCTCCCTCGCTGCTCAGTTGCGGGTGGTGTTCCAGGACCCGTACTCCTCCCTGAACCCCGCCATGACCGTCGGCGATACCCTCGCCGAGCCGCTTCGACTGATGGGCGTCGGCAAGGCGGAGGCGGCTAGGCGGGCGCGTACCGCCCTGGAGCGGGTGGGGCTGCCCGGCTCCGCCGCCGAGCGCCGGCCCCGCCAGTTCTCCGGCGGCCAACGACAGCGCATCGCGGTGGCCCGTGCCCTGGTGTGCGACCCGAAGGTCGTGGTGTGCGACGAGCCGGTGAGCGCACTGGACCTGTCCACCCAGGCGCAGGTGCTCAACCTGCTCGCCGACCTGCGTGACGAGCGGAGTCTGTCGTATCTGTTCGTCGCCCACGATCTCGCGGTGGTTCGTTTCCTCGCCCAGCGAGTGGTCGTCCTCTACCGCGGCCAGGTGATGGAGACCGGTGCCGCGGCGGCCGTGGTCGAACACCCCCGTCACCCCTACACCCAGGCCCTCACCGCGGCTGCGCCGGTGCCCCGCCCCGCCGAACAGGCGGCCCGGCGCGCGGCGCGCGAGGCGATGGGTATCGGAGCGGCGGGACTCGGAACTCCCTCGACCGCCGGCTGCCCCTTCGCGTCGCGCTGTCCCCTCGTCACCGGAGTGTGCCGCACCGAGCGGCCCGCACTGCGCAGGGTCGGTGACAGCGATGTCGCCTGCCATCACGCCACCGACTGACCTCCTCCACGACGACTGCCCCACGCTCACGACCCCAGGAGCTGTTCCCATGGACCCCACACTCGACGATCTCGTACGCAAGCTCGACCTGGAGACCAAGCTCCGGCTGATTTCCGGCGCGGGAACCTGGACCACGCAGGCCTGCGAGGAGATCGGTCTGCGGCCGGTCAGCGTCTCCGACGGGCCGGTCGGCGTCCGCGGCCCGATCGAGGACGAGCGGGACTGGTCGGCCACCATGCCCTCATCGAGCGCTCTGGCCGCCACCTGGGACGAGGAACTGGTCCACCGGGTGGGCGGCCTGCTGGCCGCGGAAGCGGTGCGCAAGGACGTCGACGTGGCGCTCGGCCCCACGGTCAACCTGCACCGTTCCCCGCTGGGCGGCCGGCACTTCGAGTGCTTCTCGGAGGACCCGTTGCTGACCGGCCGGATGGCCGCCGCCTACGTCCGGGGCCTCCAGGACAACGGGGTCGGCGCCTGCCCGAAGCACTTCGTCGCCAACGACTCCGAGACCGACCGCACCTCGGTCGACATCCGGGTGGACGAACGCACCTTGCGCGAGCTCTACCTCGCCCCCTTCGACCATCTGGTCGCCGAGGCCGGTCCCTGGACCGTGATGGCCGCCTACAACGGCGTCGACGGCGCGCCCATGACGGAGAGCCCGCTGCTGCGCGACGTCCTGAAGGACGAGTGGGGCTGGGACGGACTGGTCGTCTCCGACTGGGGTGCCGTTTACGGCACCGAGGAGTCCGCCTCCGCCGCGCTCGACCTGGCCATGCCGGGACCGTCGCAGCACTGGGGCGAGCCGCTGCTCGCCGCGGTGCGCGAGGGCCGCGTCCCGGAAGCCGCCATCGACGACAAGGTGCGCAGGCTGCTGCGGCTGGCGGCCCGCGTCGGCGCCCTCGACGGATACCCGGCCGTCGCCGGACGCCCGACCCCTGGCACGGTCGAGCAGGGCGCGGCGCTGGCCCGTGAGGCCGCCACCGCCGCCATGGTGCTCGTCCGCAACCACGGGGACCTGCTGCCTCTCGCGACCGACAACCTGTCCCGCGTCGCCCTGCTGGGCCCCGGCGCTGTGGAAGCCCGGCCACTCGGTGGCGGCAGCGCGACCGTCTTCCCGCCGTATGTCGTGAGCCCTCTGGAAGGACTGCGCTCGGCACTCGGCGACCGCGTCGAACTGGTCACCGCACCGGGGGCCTCCCTCAGCGACGACCTGCGCACTCCCCGGGCCCGCGAACTCTCCCAGCCCGGCACGCTCCGGTGGCTCGACGCGACCGGAGGGTGCCTCAAAGAGGAGCCGACGGAGGGCACCCACTTCGTGCGCGACCTGAAATCCGTCGAGGAGGGCAGCGTCTCGCTGGAACTGCGGACCGTTTTTACCGCCGAATCCACCGGCGACTGGCAGCTCGGCGTGAGCGGTGTCGGCGGGTTCGTCCTCGACCTGGACGGTGAGACCGTCATCGACACGCTCATCGTCCGCGACCCGCTCGACATCGGCTCGGTGGTCGGCGCCGCGCCCCAGGAGCACATCACACGGCGGCTGACGGAAGGCCAGAAGGTCGACGTGCGGCTGCGGTTCACCTGGGGGCAGGACATCATGCTGTTCTGGGTCGGCCTGGTGGTCGGCGAACCCAGGTTGCCCGCCGACCAGCAGCTAGCCCGCGCCGTCGAACTGGCCGCAGCCTCCGACGTCGCCGTCGTCGTCGTGGGCACCACCGAGGCCGTCGAGAGCGAGGGCTTCGACCGTACGACCCTGCGGCTGCCCGGCGACCAGGACGCCCTGGTCCACGCCGTGGCCGCCGCCAACCCGCGCACCGTCGTCGTGGTCAACTCCGGTGCTCCCGTGGAGATGCCCTGGCGGGACGAGGTCGCCGCCGTGCTGCTGGCCTGGTTCCCCGGCATGGAACTGGGCAACGCGCTGGCGGACGTACTGCTCGGCGCAGTGGAGCCCGCAGGCCGGCTGCCCACCACCTGGCCCGCCTGCGACCACGACGTCCCGGTGTGGAACACCACTCCCCGGGACGGAGTGCTGGAGTACACCGAGGGCCTGCACATCGGCCACCGCGCCTACCTGCGCGAGGGCACCGAACCCGCGTACTGGTTCGGCCACGGCCTGGGCTACACCACCTGGGAGTACGAAGCCTTCGACGTACCCGCCCACGTGCGTCCCGGCGAGGACCTGACCGTCACCGTGCGGGTGCGCAACAGCGGGGAGCGGCACGGCAAGGAGGTCGTACAGGTCTATGCCGCTCGGCCCGACTCGGCGGTCGAACGCCCCGAACTGTGGCTGGCCGGCTTCGCCGTCGCCAAGGCCGGCCCCGGCGAGACCGTGGACGTCCCCGTACACATCGCCGCGCGAGCCCTCCAGCACTGGTCGGTGACAGGTCATCAGTGGCAGACCGAGAGCGGCGCGTTCCTGCTCTCCGCCGGCCGATCGGCCTGCTGCCCGCTCCTCACGGACGAAGCGGTGGTCTCCGCATGAACGCGCCCACCTGTCTGCGCGCCGAACAGCTGGAACACGCCCTGGGCATCGGCACGCGTCGACCCCGGCTCTCCTGGTGGCTTCCGGCCGACTCCGGCGTGCAGCTGGCCCATCGGATCAGAACCGGTGAGGGCTGGGACTCTGGCCGCGTCGCGGGGGCCGACAGCCTCCATGTGCCGTACGGCGGTCCTCCGCCCGGCTCTGGTGAACGCATTACCTGGCAGGTTAAGGTCTGGACCGACGCCGGCGAGAGCGACTGGTCCGAGTGGGCCTGGTTCGAGACCGGGCTGCTGGACCCCTCCGACTGGCAGGCCCTGTGGATCGAGCCCGTCGAGACCGAGGTGCCGCCCGCCGGACACCGCCCGGCCCATCTGTTGCGTACCCCGTTCTCGACGACGTCCCCGGTCCGCCGAGCCCGCCTACACGCCACCGCGCAGGGGTTGTACGAGGCGTACCTCAACGGTGAGCGGATCGGCGAGGCCGAACTGACGCCGGGCTTCACGCAGTACGACGCACGGCTCCAGGTCCAGACGTACGACGTGACCGCACTGGTGCGGGAAGGCGACAACGTCCTCGGGGCAGTCCTGTCCGACGGCTGGTTCCGCGGCCAGATCGGCATCACCCGCGCCCACGACCAGTGGGGGGAGCGGGTGTCCTTCCTGGCGCAGCTGCACCTTGATCACGAGGACGGCACCACGACCGTCGTGTGCACGGGGAAGCACTGGCGTTCGGCCACCGCCCACATCGTCGAAGCCGACCTCATCGCTGGCCAGTTCAGCGACCTGCGCCGGACACGCACGGGATGGGACGTCCCCGGGTACGACGGCCAGGGCTGGGAGACGGTCGATGTCGCCGACCACGGCTACGCCGGACTGGTCACCTCACCGGCCCCGCCCGTGCGGCGCGTCGAGGAACTCGTTCCCGTGTCGGTGACCCGGCCGCGCCCCGACCGGCAGGTCTTCGATCTCGGCCAGAACGTCAACGGCTGGGTACGGCTGCGCGACCTCGGCCCGAGGGACACCCGCCTCACCCTCACGCACGGCGAATCACTCGGCCACGACGGCGACGTGACAACGGATCACCTCCGCGTCGACATGCCCTTCCTGCCCGAGCCCCTCCCGGCCGGCCAGGTCGACCACGTCGTTTCGGCGGGCCGCCCGGGCGAGGCCTTCGAGCCCCGGCACACGACCCACGGCTTCCGCTACGTCCGTGTCGAAGGCCACCCCGGCGAGCTGACCGCCGACGACCTGCGGGGCGTGGTGGTCCACACCGACCTGCGGCGCACCGGCTGGTTCGAGTGCGGGGACGAGCGGATCAACCGGCTGCACGAAGCCGCCGTATGGAGCATGCGCGGCAACGTCTGCGACATCCCCACGGACTGCCCCACCCGCGAACGCGCGGGCTGGACGGGGGACTGGCAGCTGTTCGCCCCGACCGCCGCGTTCCTCTACGACGTCGCCGGGTTCTCGGCCAAGTGGCTGCGCGACGTCGCCGCCGACCAGTGGCCGGACGGCACGGTCTCCAACATCTCACCCGCCTGCCGCACCGAAGGCCCGAACGGCCCGGTGGCCCACCTCAACGGCTCGGCAGGCTGGGGCGACGCCGCGGTCATCGTGCCCTGGCAGATGTACCGCGCCTACGGTGACCGGGCCGTGCTGGAGGAGCTGTGGCCGACCATGACCGCTTGGCTCGGGCGGACCGAACGCGCGGCCCGCGAAGGACGCCACCCGGACCGGGTCCTGCGCTCCGCAGAACCCGCCCCGCACGAGCGGTATCTGTGGGACACCGGGTTCCACTGGGGCGAATGGCTCGTGCCCGGCGAGCACATCGGCGACGACCTTCCCCAGTACGCGCAGCTCGACAAGGCCGACATCGCCACCGCGTACTACGCCCACTCCACCCGGCTGGCGGCGCGGATCGCGCGGCTGATCGGCCGGGACGAACAGGCGGCGGCCTACGAAGAGCTGAGCGAGCGGATACGCGACGCCTGGCGAACCGAGTTCATCGCGCCCGACGGCTCACTGCGCCCGGACACCCAGGCCAACCACGTGCGCGCCCTCGCCTTCGACCTGGTGCCGAAGGAGCTGCGAGCCCTGACCGCGGAGCGGCTCGTCCAGCTCGTACGGGACACCGGAACGCATCTGGGCACCGGCTTCCTCGCGACCCCGGACCTGCTCCCTGTGCTCGCCGACACCGGGCACCTCGACGTGGCGTACGAACTGCTGCTCCAGAACAGCGCCCCGTCCTGGCTGCACATGATTGACCGAGGCGCGACCACGATCTGGGAGAGCTGGGAGGGTGTGGCCGACGACGGCACACCCCGCGACTCCCTCAACCACTACTCCAAGGGCGCTGTCGTCTCCTTCCTACATCGCTACACCGCCGGAATCGAACCGGACGCGGACTTCCCGGGCTATCAGCGGTTCACCGTGGCACCGCGCCCGGGCGGCGGCCTTGCTTCGGCACGAGCGGAACACCACTGCCCGTACGGACGGATCGCGTCCGCCTGGGAAGTCGACGGCGACCGTTTCCGGCTCGACGTCACCGTGCCGCCCGGCACCACCGCCGTGGTCGTCCTGCCGGACGGCACCCGGCGCACCGCACTTCCGGGTACGCACACCTACCTGTGCGTCGCGCCCGCTGCCCTGACGACGACGGGAGCCATCGGATGACCCCCAGCACCGAGCGGGAACGAACCGGCTCTCCGCCCGACTTCCTGCCACCTGTCGACCCCGTGGTGCGCGAGGACGGCTCGTTGCACTATTCCGGGATCAGCTATGCCCTCCTGCCCGGCTTCCGCCCGCTCCAGTTGGACCTGTGGGTCCCGGCGGGAGGGGGCACGTATCCGGTGGTGGTGTGGATTCACGGCGGGGCGTGGCAGTTCGGTGATCGTCGCTATCTGCCACCGACCCTGGAGACCGACGCGGTTTACGACGCGCTGCTGGAGGTCGGGATGGCGGTGGCCTCGATCGACTACCGCTTCGCGGGTGAGGCCGTCTTCCCCGCGCAACTGCACGACGCCAAGTCCGCCGTCCGCTATCTCCGCCGGCACGCCGCTCAACTCGGCCTGGACGTCGCGCGGTTCGGTGTGTGGGGCGAATCGGCCGGTGGACACCTCGCGGCACTTGTCGCCCTCACCGCGGGTCGCACCACGCAGGAGGGCGAACCTGTCGTCGCCGAGCCCGTCGACTCGGTGCGGGCCGTAGTGGACTGGTACGGAGTCAGCGACCTGACCACCATGCCCAGGCTGGAGGTCCCCCCGGACGTGTCCTTGCCGCCGGGTACGGCCGACCCGATCGAGCAATTCCTGGGCGGCACCACCCCGGAGCGGGCCAGAGCGGCGAGCCCCATCACCCATGTGAGCGCCGACGCACCGCCCTTCCTGCTCATCCACGGCACCGACGACGTTCCCGTACCACCGGAACAAAGCAGTCTGCTGCACGCGGCGCTGCTCGCGGCGGGAGCGCAGTCCGAACTGGTGACGGTCGAGGGCGCGGGCCACATCTTCGCCGGCGCAGCCGACATCCCCGCTCTGATCGCCCGCTCGGTGGCCTTTCTGGCCATGCACCTGAGGGAGGGCGCGCGATGACAGAACAGCACCAGGACCAGCCGCAGGCGTGGACCCCGCCTCGCTTCCTGCCTCCGGCGGAACCCCTCCGCCGCGCGGACGGTTCGCGGCACCATCCGGGAGTCAGCTATGCCACCCCGCCCGGCTACCGCCCGCTCAAGCTCGACCTGTGGGTGCCCGAGGGCGACGGACCTCGCCCGGTCGTCGTCTTCGTCCACGGTGGTGCCTGGGCGCTCGGAGACCGCGGCGACCTGCTGCCCGCGCAGGACACCTCCGCCGTGATCGACCTGCTGCTGGCAGCCGATCTGGCCGTCGCGTCCATCGACTACCGGCTCTCGCGCGAGGCGACCTTCCCCGCGCAGCTCCACGACACCAAGTCCGCAGTGCGCTACCTGCGCCGTCATGCGGATCAACTCGGCCTGGACAGCGGCCGGATGGCGGTGTGGGGAGAGTCGGCCGGCGCGCACCTCGCCGCGCTTCTCGCCCTCACCGTGGGCCGTGCGGAACTGGAGGGCGACATCGGTGTCACCGGGCCTGACAGCACTGTCGTGGCCGTCGTCGGCTGGTACGGCATCTACGATCTCGCCGCCCTGCCCAAGCTTGTGCTCCCCCCGGACATCACCCTGCCCCCGGACATGGCACAGGACTTGATCGAGCAACTGCTCGGTGGCGTCGCCGACCCCGAACTGGCCGTCCCGGCGAGCCCTGTCACCCATGTCACCGCCGACGCGCCGCCCTTCCTGCTGATCCACGGCACAGCCGACGGGCTGGTGCCCTTCGAGCAGAGTCTTCTCTTGGAGAAGGCCCTGCTGACCCACGGCGTCGAAGTCCAGTTGGTACCCGTCGAGGACGCCGACCACGGACTGTTCGGGGCACCGGAACTCCCCACGCTGCTCCGGCAGACCGTCGCCTTCCTCGCCACCCGCCTATGGGAGGGAAACCGATGACGACCACGTCCCCCGACGGGCAGCTCGACAAGCTGTTGGCCCAGGTACTTGGATCCCTCCAGGGCGAGGACCCACGGCTGCGCGAGCTGGCCGGTGCCTTGGTCACCCACCTGCACGCCTTCGTACGGGAAACCCGGCTGACCGAAGCCGAGTGGCAGCAGGCCATGGACTTCTTGGTCCGCACCGGAGCCGCCTGCACTGACCGCCGCAACGAGTTCATCCTGCTCTCCGACATGCTGGGCCTCACCTCCGCAGTGGATGAGGTCAACCATGCCGGGCCGCCCACCATGACACCCAGCTCCGTCGAGGGACCCTTCCATTCACCGGCGCCGCCACGCCCCATGGGTGCCTGGATCGCGCAGGGTCCCGAGCGGGAACGCGGCGAGGCCGCGGTCGTGCACGGCAGGGTCACCGACTGCGACGGAGTGCCCCTCGCCGGGGCGGTGCTGGACATCTGGCAGGCCAACGACACGGGCCTGTACGACAGTCAGGACGTCGAGCAACCCGACGGCAATCTGCGGGCCCTGCTCACCACCGGCCCCGACGGCGTTTACTGGTTCCGCACGGTCAGACCCAGCAGCTACCCGGTGCCGACCGACGGCCCGGTAGGTGAGTTGCTCCGTGCGCTCGGCCGGCACCCGATGCGCCCCGCTCACGTCCATCTCAGGGTCGAGGCGCCCGGCCACCGGCCGCTCACCACCCACGTGTTCGTCGACGTGGACCCCTATCTCGGCTCCGACGCGGCCTTCGCCGTCAAGGACGCCCTCGTCGTGCCCTTCGTACCGTGCACCGAACCGGCAATGGCCGACCGGTTCGGCATGGATGACCAGGCTGTGTTCCTGGAGGCCCGGTTCGATATCCGGCTCGTGGCGGAAGGACCCGTCCAGTGAAGCTCATCGGATTGCGTCCGCCGTCGGCACGGCGCGGCAGACAGCAGGTCATGGTCGGTGTCGTGGTGGACGACCGGGTGTCTCCGCTCGTGGACGCCGTCGACTTCTACGAGGACCTGCCGCGCTGGCTGGAGCGGGCGCGCAGGGTCCGTCGTGGCTCGGTCCGGCTCGCGGACGTGGTGCCGGAGCCGCCGGTGCCGCCGTCGGCACGGGTCCTGTGCATCGGGCTCAACTACCGCGCGCACGCTGCCGAGGGTGCGTTCCAGGTGCCCGAGCATCCGACCGTCTTCGGGCGCTGGACGGCCTCGCTCTCGGTGAGCGGACGTCCGGTGCCGGTGCCCGCGAACGAACCAGGGCTGGACTGGGAGGGCGAAGTCGCCGCCGTCGTCGGCGCCCGGCTCAGCGATGCGGACGAGAGCGAGGCGGAGGCAGGAGTGCTGGGGTACGCCGCCTTCAACGACCTCACCGCCCGTACGGCGCAGAAGCTCACCGCCCAGTGGACTCTCGGCAAGAACGCCGACTTCAGCGGCCCGCTCGGGCCCATCGTCACGGCCGACGAGACGGGCAGCCTCACCGACGGTCTGCGCCTGGTCACCCGGGTCAACGGCGAGGTCATGCAGGACGGGAACACCCGCGACATGATCTTCCTCGTGCCGGAGCTGCTCTCCCGGATCAGCCGCACCATGACACTCCATCCCGGCGACATCATCGCCACGGGTACACCGGAAGGAGTCGGCTATGTCCGGAGGCCGCCGCGTCTCCTGACTCCCGGTGACGTCGTCGAGGTCGAGATCGACCGGCTCGGCCTGCTGCGAACCCCGGTCACCGACGCCTCGGCGAGGTCCGGCGCGTGACGGACACGAGAGCACAGGTGCTGATAGCGGGTGGCGGGCCGGCCGGACTCGCGGCCGCCATCGAACTCGGCCGGCGCGGGGTGCGCACCTGCCTGGTGGAACCGCGCATCACCGTCGATGACAGCAGGCCCCGCGCCAAGACGACCAGCATCCGGACCATGGAACATCTGCGCCGGTGGGGCCTGGCCGACCGGCTGCGTGCCGCAGCGCCGATGCCCGTCGCCTGGTCCCAGGACGTCATCTTCTGCACCTCCCTGCTCGGCACCGAACTGACCCGCTTCAGCAACGCCTTCGGCCTCCATGAGGGTCGTAGCGAACACTGGGCGGAGGCCGGTCAGCAGGTGCCCCAGCCGATCGTCGAGCGGGTGTTGCGCAAGGCGGTCTCCGAACTGGCCACGGTGGACGTGCTCATCGGTCACACCGTCACCTCCGTCGATCACGACATGGCAGGGGTGCGCGCCACCGTTTCCTCGGGTGACGGATCGTCGAGCGTCGTCGAAGCCGACTACCTGCTGGGGTGCGACGGCGCGGGCGGGATCAGCCGCGCGGCGATCGGCGCCACGTACACCGGGGCGTCCGGTGAACGCCCGAACCTCAACATCGTCTTCCGCGCACCGGGATTGGCCCGGCGGATCAGCCTGGATCCAGCCGTGCAGTACTGGATTGTCAGCCCCGAGGCGTCCGGGCTGATGGGCCGGCTCGATCTGGAGGACCAATGGTGGGCGATCGTCCAACACGCCGACACTCGGGCATCCGCACCTGCCCCCGAGGCGCTGGTGCGTTCGCTCATCGGAGGCCCCGCGGAAGATCTGGAGGTACAGGTCGTCGCCACTGACCGCTGGGTCGCCCGGATGATGCTCGTCGACCGTTACCAGTCCGGGCGGGTCTTCCTGGTCGGCGACGCGGCCCATCTCAACCCGCCGTGGGGAGGTCACGGTTACAACACCTGCGTGGGCGACGCGGTGAACATCGCCTGGAAACTCGCCGCCGTCATCCATGGCTGGGGCGGCCCCCAGCTCCTACGGAGTTACGAACCCGAGCGTCGGCCGGTCGCCGCGCAGACCATCGCCGACAGCGCGGCCCAGGAGCGGCTGCTCGCCCCGTCCTTCACGGACGCCGACGACGCCCAGCTGGCCACCGCAGTGCAGGCCAAGCGCAGTGAATTCCACAGCGAAGGCCTCGTACTCGGCTACCACTACGCCGATTCCCCCGTCATCGTCGACGACGGCTCACCGACACCGGCCCACCAGCTCACCACGTACCACCCCTCAGCACGCCCCGGCACCCGCCTTCCCCACACCTGGCTCCCCGACGGACGCTCCCTCTACGACATGCTTGGCGAGGGCTTCACCCTGCTGCGCCTGTCCGAGAACGCCGACCCTGCCTCGCTGCAACGGGCGGCCCATATCCGCGGGGTACCGCTGACGCTCCTGGATCTCCCGGAACTCGACCCGGCCGATCGGTACGGCGCACCACTGCTCCTGATCCGCCCCGACCAGCACATCGCCTGGCGCGGCGACGCCACGGCGGACGCCATCCGCGTGATCGACACGGCACGCGGGGCACTTCCCAGGCGCTCGCCTGCTCGCGGCCGCAGGCCGTGAGAGAACTCGTCACCTGCTCGCCCTCGCGGGCGGCGCACCCTCTGAAAGGACCATCCATGATTCCCCCTTCCGACGCTCTTCCCTTCCCCGACGGCTTCCTGTGGGGAGCCTCCACAGCCGCCCACCAGATCGAGGGCAACAACACCAACAGCGACTGGTGGGAGTTCGAACAGAGCGTTGGTTCCGCCGCCTTGCGCGTCACCGAGCCGAGTGGTGACGCCGCCGACAGCTACCACCGGTGGCGCGAGGACATGGATCTGCTCGCCGGACTCGGCTTCACCGACTACCGCTTCAGTATCGAATGGGCCCGCATCGAGCCCGCCGAGGGACAGTTCTCCCGCGCGGCGCTCGCGCACTACCGGCGGATGGTCGACGGCGCCCTCGACCGCGGCCTGCGCCCCATGGTCACCTTGCTCCACTTCACCGTACCCCGCTGGTTCGCCGAGCGCGGCGGCTGGACGGCGGACGGTGCCGCCGCGCTATTCGAGCGGTACGTCACCGCGACCGCGCCCGTCATCGGCACCGGCGTCCGGCATGTGTGCACGATAAACGAGCCCAACATCGCCGCGGTCTTCGGTGGCGTTCCGGAGTCGGGTGCCGAGGCACCCGCCGCGGGTCTCCCGCTGCCCGACAAGGCCATCGGCGACGCCCTGATCGAGGCTCACCACCTCGCCAGGGTCGCCGTTAAGGCGATCTCCGCCGACATCCAGGTCGGCTGGTCCGTCGCCAACCTGTCCTACCAGGCTCTGCCCGGCGCCGAGGAGGTGGCAGCGGCCTACCGCCACCCCCGCGAGGACGTGTTCCTGGAGGCCGCCCGCGGCGACGACTGGATCGGCGTCCAGTCCTACACTCGCACCAGGGTCGGCCCGGACGGCCCCCTCCCCGTGCCCGACGACGCCGAACACACCCTCACCGGCTGGGAGTACTACCCGCGAGCCGTCGGCCACGCGCTGCGGCACACCGCCGAGATCGTCGGCTCCGTCCCGTTGATCGTCACCGAGAACGGCATCGCCACCGACGACGACAGCCGCCGCATCGACTACACCACCGGCGCGCTCCGGGAAGTCACGGCGGCTCTGGAGGACGGCCTCGACGTGCGCGGCTACCTGCACTGGAGCGCCCTCGACAACTACGAGTGGGGCTCCTACAAGCCCACCTTCGGCCTCATCGCCGTAGACCCCCACACCTTCGAGCGCACCCCCAAACCGTCAGCTGCCTGGCTTGGCGGCCTCGGCCGCAGCCGGATGCTGCCGCGGGCCGGCTCGTAGGGCGGTACAACGGACACGGATAGCGCAGTGCGACCGGTGCGTACCTCCGGATCGGGCCCTCGGGCGCCGACCCACCAACAGGGTCGCGGGCTGCTGTCGGTCCGCCGCCCTGGACGCCTCGACCGCACCGTCTGCCTGGACGAACTCACCTACCGACTGGCCAGCACATAGCTGGCCGAGCGGCATCGATGGTGGCCCACCAGCGCCAACCGCTACCTGTTCGTAACGGCGCGCACCACGGTCGACGACTCCCACCCCAGAGTCTCCGCGCAGGCTGTCAATCCTGCTTATGACAGGGCCGACGGCTGCTTCGTCCGTGGATGACCTGACGGTTCACGGCTCGGTGGTCCAGTGAGAAGGTTCCCGGTGCGTGACGGCGGAGCGGCTGTGAGTCGGCTTCGGGGCTTGTCGTTCAGGGGCAGGGCGCGGTGGTAGGCGGCGACGGCCACTGCGGCGACCGCGACGTGCATGAGCACCAGTCCGATGATCCCGGCGGCATCGGCGTGCGGAATGTAGTCGCTGACGAACATCAGCAGGTCGGGGACGAGGGAGATGACCACGACGGCGGGGACCAGCCAGTACACCAGGGTGCGCGGCTGGGCCGACCGCCGGCGGATCACCGCCCATCCGGCTGCGCCGACAAGGATGCCCAGGACGGTGAAGGTGACGTATGGCCCGGGCTGGAGGGGCTCGAAGTCGTCGGAGGCTCCGGCCGCGCGGGAGACCAGGGCGATCAGCGCGTCGAAGATGATCGCGGCCACGGTGCCCGCGATCAGCCATCCCGCGGCGGCGGCCCGGCTGGGCTCGGGGCGTATGGACTGCGCCGGTGCAGCGGTGGCGGAGGAAGGCGGGGTGGACATGGGAAGACTCCTTCGGCGACGGGTGGTCGGCCGCTTGGGCCCCTGGTGTTCCGCCCGGGGGTCAGCGGTTTTCGGAAGTGTCTGTCTGGGTCAGTTGCCGAGTGCGTCGGAGAGGGTCGTACGCGGCGGGGTGGGGCCGGCCGGAGAGGCTGGTGTTGCGCGTGCAAGTGGTCATCCCCTGGCTATGGCTTGGCCCTGACCAGCCCGACGTCGTATGCCATGATCACGGCCTGGATGCGGTCGCGGGCCCCGATCGTGGCGAGGACGCGGCCGACGTGCTTCTTGACGGTGGACTCGGTGAGGACGAGCCGTTCGGCGATCTCCGTATTCGTCCAGCCCTGGCCGATGGCGATCAGGACCTCGCGTTCGCGGTCGCTGAGGGTCTGCAGGCGGGGATCCTCCAGGGCCGGGGCGCCGACCGGTGCGAGAACCTGGTGGGCGTAGGCGTCCAGTAGACGGCGGGTCAGGCGGGGGGCCACAACGGCGTCGCCCGTCGCGACCGCGCGGATACCCGCGACGATTTCCTCCGGGCGGGCGTCCTTGAGCAGGAAGCCGCTGGCGCCGGCCCGCAGGCCTTCGTAGGCGTACTCGTCGAGGTCGAAGGTGGTGACGATGAGGACGCGGGTGCGGCCGCCGGTGGCGATGATGCGGCGAGTGGCCTCGATGCCGTCCGTTCCGGGCATGCGGATGTCCATGAGAACGACGTCGGGGCGCAACTCCGCGGCCAGGCGGACGGCTTCCGCACCGTGCTCGGCCTCGCCGACCACGTGCAGGCCCAGGGTGCCCTCAAGGAGCATGCGCACGCCCATGCGCTGCAGGGGCTGGTCGTCGGCGATCAGCACGGTGGTCATCGCAGGAGTTCTCCCGATACTTCCGGCACGGACGTTGCCTCAAGTAGGACGTCCACGAGCCAGCCGTGGCCTGTGTCGCGTGGTCCGATGATGACGGTGCCGCCATACATGGCGGCGCGTTGGCGGATGCCGACCAGGCCGTGGCCCGAGTAGTGGTCCGGTGCTGCCGGCTTCGGCAGCCGCGGTGCCCCGGGGGGTATGCCTGTGTCGGTGACTCGGATCCGTACCTCTCCCGCCTCTGCTGTGATGTCGACCTCGGCGGCTGTGCCGGTCCCCGTGTGCTTGAGCGTGTTGGTCAGTGACTCCTGGACGATGCGGTACACGGTGAGCTGTACGCCGCTGCCCAGCGAGTCGAGATCGCCCACCGTCCGGAAGGCCACGCGCAGGCCTGCTGCGCGCACACGTGCCAGTAGGGGGTCCAGATCCCGGATGCCGGGCTGCGGGCTGAGCGTCCCTTCTTCGTCCTGTTCCGCGCGCAGGACTCCCAGGACCCGGCGCAGTTCGCTCATGGCCTGGCGGCCGGTGTCGGCGAGGATGCGCAGGGCTTCGGTGGACTGCTCGTTCCGGTTGGCGGCGAGGGTCGCGGCGCCGTCTGCGAGGCTGACCATGACGGAGAGGTTGTGACCGACGATGTCGTGCATCTCGCGGGCGACTCGAGAGCGTTCGGCGGCCGCGGTGAGTTGCATGCGTTGGTCCTGCTCGATCTCCAGCCGTCGGGCGCGGTCCTCCAGGGCAGCCAGGTACATCCGTCGGATGCGGAGTGTCAGGCCGACGGCGATGGCCGCCGTGACCGTGCCCAGCAGGAAGAAGCTGCCGACGAATGGGTGTTCGGTCGGCGCCAGCACGAAGACGACCAGGATCGCCTGGACGAGTGTCAGAGCGGCTGCCCAGCCCAGCACCCGCAACGTACCGTCCCGGGCCAGGGTGTACAGGGCGATGAGTGCGCCGGCGCTCGCCGGCAGCCAGACACCCATCGTCCATTGGGCGAGGGAGACCCCCGCGATCACGAAGTACGTGAGCGCCGGGGCCTTGCGGCGCCACCACAGCGGAGCGACGAGGGCGGCGAGGCAACCGAACAGTGCGCCGGAGGTCAGCTGGTCACGGGTGGTGGTGTCACCGAAAGGGGCGTTGCCGTCGCCCCGGAGCAGAACCGGCAGGCTGATCAGGGTGACGACCAGCACCACCGTGGTGTCGAGCAGCCACGGATGTCGGCGGTCCAGCCGCTGTCGGCGGCTCTGGTCGCGCAGCAGCCGGCCAAGCAGCGGGTGCGCCCAGGCGGCGTCGAACCCGGGGGACGGCGGGACTGCTGCCGTCCCCCGGGCGCCAGCCGCGGCGACTGTCGAAGCGTGCGGACTCATGGATACCATTGCCCTCGTACGCAGGTCAGGCGTCGGTCTTGACGAGGCGGTAGGCCGCCCCGGCGAGTGTCAAGGCCACCCAGCCGGCGAAGACCGCGATGCCCGCCCCTGGTGAGAGTGAGTCCGAGGACTGGTGCAGGGCGTAGACGGCCTGGCCCGCGTTGCCGGGGAAGTAGGGGTTGATGCTGTCGTAGAGCGAGTCGGGCAGCAGCGAGGCCAGGCCAGGCAGGATGAGCAGGATGCCGACCAGGGCCGCGATTGCTCCGGCGGAGGAACGGATCAGTACGCCCAGGGCCACACCGAACACGGCGACCAGGCCGAGGTAGACGCCGGCGCCGGCCAGGCTGCGCAGGACGCCGTCGTCGCCCAGGGACAGGGCGATCTTCTCGCCGTCCAGGCCCGGGGTGCCCAGCAGGAACGCAGCCAGGGCGCCGATGCTGGTGAGGGCCAGGGCGATCGGGCCGATCACGGCGGCCTTCGACCACAGGACGGGCAGTCGCCGCGGTACAGCGGCGAGGGTGGAGCGGATCATGCCGGTGCTGTACTCGCCCGCCGACAGCAGCACCCCGAGTACACCGACGGCCAGCGAGGCGAACGTGACACCGGTCAGGGCCAGGCTCACCGCGGTGCTGTCGCCGCTGCCCCCGCCCGGCGGCCCGCCGGGCGCGGTGGCGTCGGGACTGTAGGTATAGGAGGCGATGGTCCCGAAGAGGACCAGCAGGAACACTGCCACGCCCAGGGTGATCCAACTGGAGCGCAATGACCAGAACTTGGCCCATTCCGAGCGCAGCACCCGCAGGCCAGTCACCTTGTAGGCAGTAGCGGACGTGGGGGCGTCGGGTGCTGCGGCGATGTTGGCGCGCTTGCCGGGGCGTCGGCCGGGGCGGAGTGCGGTGGTGGGCATCAGGCGGCCTCTCGTTCGGTGTCGGCCGGAGCACTCTGGTACTCCACGGCGTCGCGGGTGAGTTCCATGAAAGCCGCCTCCAACGAGGCGGACTGCGGGGTGAGTTCGAACAGCGCCACCCCGTGCCGGGCGGCGATCGCTCCGATCTCACGGGCGTCGCGCCCCAGCACCAGCAGCTCCTCGGCTGAGGAGGAGGTGATCGTGACATCCGGGCCGGACAGCAGCGAGCGCAGCTTCGCGGTCTCGGCGGTGGCGACCTTCACACCGCCGCCGCTTGCCTCCCGGGTGAAGTCGTCGACGGTGGTGTCCGCGAGGAGGCGCCCGCGGCCGATGATCACCAGATGATCGGCGATCAGCGCGGTCTCGCTCATCAGGTGCGAAGAGAGCATGACGGCGCGGCCCTCGTCGGCCAAGGAGCGCAGCAGGTTGCGCACCCACAACACGCCTTCCGGGTCGAGGCCGTTGACCGGTTCGTCGAGCATGACGATCGCGGGGTCGCCGAGTAGGGCGGCCGCGATGCCGAGGCGCTGGCCCATGCCGAGCGAGAAGGCCCCCACCCGCTTGCCGGCCACGCTGGTCAGACCGGCCAGCTCGATGACCTCGTCGACCCGGCGGCGCGGAATGCCGTGGGTGTAGGCGAGCGCCATGAGGTGGTTGAACGCGCTGCGTCCGGGGTGGACGGACTTGGCCTCCAGGAGGGTGCCGATCTCGTGCAGTGGTGCGGGCTGCTTGGCATAGGGCCGGCCGCCAACGGTGACCGAGCCTTTGGTGGGGGAGTCCAGGCCGACGATCATGCGCATGGTCGTGGACTTGCCCGCGCCGTTGGGGCCTAGGAAGCCGGTTACCTCACCGGGCTTGACAGTGAAGCTCAGGTTGTCGACGACCGTCTTGTCGCCGTACCGCTTCGTCAGTTCGCATACTTCGATCATGGGAAGGGGCCTTTCCTGCCGCGAACTCGGCCGCGGATGGGCCGCGGCGTCTGCATTCGAAACTACGAGCGCGGCAAGGCCGAACCCTGGGACCACGGGGGAATCTTCGGCAGCCCAGTGGTACCTGAGTACCACTCGGCAGCCCAGTGGTACCTGAGTACCACTCGGCAGCCCAGTGGTACCTGAGTACCACTGGGCATCCCCCGTGCCATGGCGAGCCTCGAAGGGCGTGCGGGGCTGTCTCATCGCTCAGGTCCGGGGACAGGTTGGCGGACCCACGCGCACCGCGCCCACGTTCGGCCGGCGAGTGCCCCTAGCACAGTGGGGATCACGGCACGTGGCGGGTGGCCGATTTTACGTGACGTTGGGCGTGCAACTCTCCTTCACGCCGATTGTCCAGAGCGTCACCGTGGCCGGGCCGTGTCGTTCCCCAGACGCCGAGCGCCCGCCGACAGTTCTTTTTTGCCGCTTTCCAGAGTCTCAGCCGGCGCCGCCGCGCGAGGCCGAGACGGCACGGTCCAGGGTCCCGTGATCGGCCCAGTTGCCATGGAAGCCGAAGGGGACGCGGCTAGGGAGCTTGACCCTTGCCAGAGGAGTGCGGCGCAGGTCGGCGGCGTCATGGACGAGCAGCTCTGACAACCCTGTGAGGCGGTTCCACCACAGCGTCAGCAGGTAACCATCGTCCTCGGAGGTGGCGTTCTCGCGGGCAACGAAGACGGGTTCACCGGGGCTGGTCAGAGCCTCGGGGCCCTCGATCACGGTCGTGGCGTCGCTCAGGAAGTCGTGCTTGGCCAGGCCATCGCTCATGGTGTCCTCGGCCAGTGAGCGCGTGGTGACGAAGTAGCCGTAGCGGTGCTTCCGGCCGGTGTACGCGTCGTTGATCCGCGGGAACTCGCCGGCCACACCGCTGGTCATCTCCTCCGTCGCCGAGCCGGTGGCCAGGTCGACGCGCCAGCGGTGGGGCAGGGACGGCGGGAACCAGGAGTGGGAGGTGACGGGGGTGTCGAGCCGGTCGGCCGGGGTGCCCAGGCGGGTGATGCGGTGGCCGTCGACGATGACCTGTCCGTCGTGCTCGTAGGCGTTGTAGAAGTGGGTGTTGGCCCAGTGGCCGCCTACTTCGTGCCAGGTGACGGTGTGGGTGCGGCGGTCCATGAGCACGATCTGTACGCCGTGCGGGAGCGATGCCTCGTCCCAGACGACCCCGGGCTTTCCCTGCATGATGTGGTCCAGCCGGAACTGGGCCGGGGTGACGAAGAAGATCGCGTAATGGTTGCTGACGGCGAAGTCGTGCATCAGCACGTGCACTTTGATGTCGATGCTGTGGCTTTCCACGACGTGCCCGGTCTCCACGTCCGCCCGATACCAGGTGATGACCGGCCCGGTCGCGGCGAAGAAGAGCATGTCGCCGCTGTCAGGGTCGATCTTGTAGTGGGCGGTGCACAGGACGTCGATGCCGCCGTGGAAATCGTGGGTGCCGTACGTCTCCAGGGTCTCGGGGTGCATCGCGTACGGCAGACCGCCCTCGTAGTAGACGAGCAGGTGGTCACCGAAGACACCGACGTTGGTGTTCGCCACGTTCTTCGCGGGTGGAGCGTCCTGGGGGAGCGGGCCGGGGGTGCCGCCGTTGGCGAATCCGCTGTAGACGGCCTTGCCCTGCTCGACCTCGAACTTCATGGAATCGGTCATCACCCAGCGGGTGCGGAACGCGGCCCGGCCCTCGCGCAGATAGATTCCGCACACCATGCCGTCGCCCTCCCACCAGTGATAGCGGCCGGGATCGCGAGGCTGGAAACGGGGGTTGGACGAGACCCGGAACAGGGCTCCTGCGAGGTCGGCCGGGATCTCTCCTTCCACGTCCAAGTCGTAGGCCTCGGTCTCCTCCGTCCAGGGGGTGAAGGGGCCGTCGAGGAACTTGTTGTGGTGCGCCCAGCCGAAGGCGTCCTGCGCCAGCCGTGGGACCGACGGCCGGACCGCGGCACGCGGCGCGATCGTCATGGGGTCGGGCGGGACCAGACCCGGGCCGGAGGTGACTGAGGTCATCGGAGTGCTCCAAGTGCGGGTGGGAGAGTCGGTCTGCGGGAGCGGGGTTGCCTGGGACGGGACGTCTTGCCGATTAGGCCATGGTCAGAACGGGTAGGAGGGGATCTCCTGGCGGACAGTGACCCACTGCTGCTCGGTGAATGCCTCGAGGTTGGCAGCGGCGCCTCCGTGGCGGGAGCCGTTGCCTGAGTCGCCGACGCCGCCGAACGGGATGGTCGACTCGTCGTTCACGGTCTGGTCGTTGATGTGCACGAGGCCGGTCGGGATGCGGTCGGCCAGCGCCAGGCCCTTGGCCACATCGCGGGTCAGGATGCCGAGCGAGAGCCCGTACTCGCTGTCGGAGGCCAGCCTGGCGGCCTCGTCGAGATCCTGGAAGGTCACCACGGGTGCGACAGGGCCGAAGATCTCCTCCGCGTAGGCGCGGGCGGTGAGCGGGACGTCGGCCAGGACGGTGGGCCGGTAGAACAGGCCTTCATGGGTACCACCGGCAGCGAGCCGTGCTCCCGCGGTGACACTGTCGGAGACCACGGTGTGGGTGGCCCGCAGCTGACCCTCGTCGATCATGGGGCCCATGAGGACGGTGCCGGTCATCGGATCACCCACGGGTGTGGCGTCGGCGCGCTCGGCGAGGCGGGCTGTGTACTCCTCGGCGATCGAGGAGTGCACGAGGTGACGGCTGGCGGCCATGCAGACCTGCCCGGCGTTGAAGAAGGAGCCGAAAGCGCCTGCGGACACGGCCTTGTCGAGGTCGGCGTCGTCCAGGACGACCAGTGCCGAATTGCCGCCCAGTTCCAGGTGCACCCGCTTGAGTCGCTGCGCGGCTGCCGCCGCGATGGCCTTCCCCGCCCGGGTGGACCCGGTGAAGGCGATGACGGGCACGCGAGGGTGGTCCACCAGCGCCGCGCCGACGGCGGTGCCGCCGGGCAGGACGTGCAGGACGCCCTCGGGAAGCCCTGCCTCCTCGAAGACCCGCGCGATGGTGACACCGCCGCAGATCGCGGTGCGCGGATCGGGCTTGAGGACGACCGCGTTGCCCAGGGCCAGCGCCGGGGCCACCGCACGCATGGCCAGCAACATCGGCGCGTTGAACGGGGAGATGACACCGACCACGCCCACCGGGCGTCGCCGCGAGAACGACAGACGGTCCTGGGCTGAGCGGAGCACTTCACCATAGGGAGCCGCAGCGAGTGCGGCGGCCTCGTAGCACTCCTCGGCCCCACCATCGGTCGCCTGGGTGTCCGCGAACAGGCGCGGGGCGCCCGACTCGCGCACGATCCACTCCGCTATCTCCGCCTGGTGCTTCTCGAACAGGGCCGCGGCGCGTCGCAGTACCTGCGCACGCTCCAGGTACGGGACCGCCGCCCATGCGCGTTGGGCCTGCTGCGCGTGCGCCACGGCCCGGCCCAGATCGGCGGGAGAGGCTGCTCCGACGCGGCCCAGCGTCTTTCCGGTCGCCGGCTCGGTGGAGTCGTACGGCTCACCCGAGCCCTTGACCCATCCGCCCGAGAAGATCCGCTCCTGCCAGTCGGCTGCATCGAGAAGGGTCATGGTGTTCCGTTCTGCGTAGGTTGCGTAGGGAGGCACGCCGGCTGCGCCGCCCCTCGGTCCCGGAGGTGTCGCGCCAGGTGGCGCTGGTCGCTCGGTTGGAACCGGGCATCGGTCCGCCCGGGAAGGCTAGAATGTCCCGCTAGGCAGGACACACATCTTGATTAACAGGACATTGCTGCGGAATGTCAAGCGGTATGTCGAAGGTGGCGGCGACGGGGCGTCGTGTCGGCATGCCAGGGGTGCTGCAATGTCGGCTTCGGAAGAGCGCCGGAAAGCGCAAGCTTGCAGCAGGCACAGTATTTGCATGAAATGTGGCAAATTGCACAATGTTGAAGGTGAGTCAGGGGCCGGCCTCATCCGCTGATCCGGAGATCGAGGGAGGACGGTTCCTGGGATGCCCATGGCCAACGACGCATTGTGCCCGCGCTTCGGGCTCCCCCCGCTACGTGGCACTCGACTGTCACACCGGCGTGGTCCAGTGCATCGAGGCGTCCGGCGGCTGTTCACCCCGGCTCGCTTCTTCAACGCCTACCAGAGGTGACAGGTTGCCCAGCGTCATGGGACGACGGCCCGCGACTGCGGCCTGGACCGGGCCTCTCCGAGCGTGACCTCGGTCGAGGCCTCGGCCGGGGGCAACCGCCGGTACCGGGACCGCTGGTGGCGGCCCCGGTATCCGCCGTGGGCGAGCCACTTCGTTCAGCGACGGGAGGAGGCCGCCGCGCCTGGGAGGAGTCCATCGCCGACGACGCAATGACCCCCGTTGGTTCCTGCGCACGAGCCCGAACCTCCGCAGCGTCCGTCCCCCTCGTTCGGCACCACCCAGGTGTCAGCCCCCGACGGCAGTCAGCCGCTCGCTGATCTCCCGTGCCGTCTCCTGAACCTTCCGGGCCAGCTCCGCCTCCGCCTCGGGGAACACGCGAGAGGCCAAGGCCGCAATGCTCACCGCTGCCACTACCTGCTGTTGCTCGTCGCGGATGGGAGCGGCGACACCCATCACGTCGGCGTCGAGTTCGCCACGAGTGACCGAGTATCCGGCGCGCCGGATGTGGGCCAGTCGCTGCATGAGAGTGTCGACGTCCGTGAGGGTAGAGGGAGTGAAACGGCGCAGGTCTGCTGATTCAAGGAGCCGTCGGGCTTCCTCATCGGGGATCCAGGCCAGCAGGACGAGTGCCGCGGCACCCGCGTTGAGGGGGAGAGTGCTGCCCCTCTCGTAGGAGATGCGCACCGCGCCCGTCCCCACTTCGGCCCGATCGACGCACACGACCAGCTCTCCGGTCCGCCGGGTGAGCAGGACCGTCTCCTGCACGCCCTCGGCGAGCGTCGTCATCGCCGGGAGGGCGACTTCGGACAGGCCATAACTGCGGCGTGCCAGCCGTGCGATCTCCATGACGCGCAGCCCCAGCCGGAAGCCCCCACCCGGTGCCTCTTCGAGGAAGCGGCTGCTCACGAGGCTCTGGAGGTACCGGTACGCGGTCGAGCGAGCCACGCCGAGCCGCTCGGCTACTGCGGTGCCGGAGACGACGAGGTGGGTGTCGGTGAACATGAGCAGGATGTCCAGGGCCCGGTCGGCCGTGGAGTTACGCTCGCGATAGCTGGTGGACGCTGTTCCTGACATGCGAGACATCGTAACGGGTGTCGGGGCGTCATGGGCGCCAGGCGTCACAATCTGTCCTTGACCACTGCATTGCGCAGTTCGCCGATCCCCTCGACGACCGTGACGAGTTCCTGCCCTGGTCGGAGAAAGACCTTGGGGTCGCGGCCGGCACCCACGCCTCCCGGCGTACCCGTGGCGATCAGGTCGCCCGGCAGCAGCGTGATGATGGTGCTGACGTACGCGATGATCGCGGCGACATCGAAGAGCAGGTCCGCTGTGTTGGACTGCTGCATGGTGGTGCCGTCCACGAGACAGCTGATCGTCAGCCCGGACGCGCCGCGCGGCAGTTCGTCCGGTGTGACGAGCGAGGGTCCTACAGGAGTGGTGGCCTCGAAGGTCTTGCCGGACAGGAACTCACGGGTGCGATGCTGCCAGTCCCGGACGGTCACGTCGTTGAGGACGGTGTAGCCCGCGACATGCGACAGCGCCCGGTCCGGTGATACGTGACGTGCGCGGTGTCCGATCACCACACCGAGCTCAGCCTCCCAGTCCAGGTCGTCGCTCACCGGCGGGATGTGCACGTCGTCGTAGGGTCCGACCAGGGAGCCGTCGTACTTGGCGAACAGTGTCGGATGGGCCGGGGTCGCGCGGCCCATCTCCTTGATGTGTGTGGCGTAGTTGAGGCCCAGACACACGATCTTGTTCGGGTGAGGGACGACGGGAGCGAGGGACGCGGTCGACAGCGGGATGCGGTCGCCGTCCTCGGCGGCCGCGCGTTGAGGCCAGTCGTCGCCGCTCGACAGCAGATCGCCGACGTCGGAGTAGGACAGCAGAACGAGCTCGTCCCCTTCCTGGCGGGCAGCGGCTGTGCCGCGCTCGTCGTACAGCCGGACGGTGCTGAGCCTCATCGGGGCCCTCCTTGGGTCTTGGAAGCGCTCTTGGTGACGGGGTGCGCGGTCGGTGCGGGCCGCGGTCGGACGACCTCGTGACTGATCTCGGCCGGGCCATCTGATGCGGCAGGGCAGACATCGCGCCCTGCATCGGGCGCGAAGCGACGCAGGCTGTGTGAGACGCGCTCTGCTTGGGCGGCTGGGAACACGGCCGCGATCAGCCGGTCAGGGCGCACCAGCAGGAAGAGTCCCGTGAGCCCGCCGAACAGCGCCTGGAGTCGGCCGTCGGCGTCGGCTACGGCGGTGCGCCCCGGGCGGTCGCGGGGGGTGCGGTCGTCGAGGACGACTGACACCCGCTTGCCTGCGGGCAGACCGGCGTGTGCCGCAGTGTTCCAGTCGGCGTCGGTGACGCCTACGCCCAGCAGGCTCCAGCCACGGCCGAGCACGTTGTCGAGCCGGGTCACCTGGAGGTGCGGACCGTGCAGGACGCGTGGCTGCGGAAGAAAGGTGCCCACCCGTGACCCGTTTTTGGCGTCGAAGGGGACGACGGCGCCCGATCGAACGCGGGTGTTCGGCCGGTAGCGCATCTCGGTGAGGTACCGGCGCCCTTGCGGGGTGTGCATGGCGATGCGCACCAGCAGGTCTCGCAGCCGCGCGCGGCTGCGGCTGGTCGTCATGACGATGCGGCCGAGCCGGACCGAGAAGTCGATGACTGCCTGGGCATGTGGGCGGCGCTCGGTGTCATAGGTGTCGAGGAGGATGTCTCCCGACCGTCCGGCGAGGACGTCGGCGAGCTTCCAGCAGAGGTTGGCCGCGTCTCGCACGCCGGAGTTGAGTCCCTGGCCTGCGAAAGGCGGCATCATGTGGGCGGCGTCGCCCAGAAGAAAGCAGCGTCCGTCGCGCAGGCGGTCGGCCAGCAGTGCGTGGAACGTGTACGTCACGGCGCGCTCGACCTGGTCCGGGGTGATCTCGCGATACGGCCGCAACAGGTCGCGTACCAGTTCAAACGGTGGGGGATCTCCGGGCAGGCCCTCCCCGGCGTGCAGCAGGAACTCGTAGCGGCACCGGCCGTCGCGCCCCGGAACGATGACCGTGGGGCGGCTGGGGTCTCCCATGTGCATGCCGTAGCGCTGGTCGTGGGGATCTCCCACGGTGTCGGCGACCAGCCACACGTCGGGAAAGCTGCGCCCCTGCATGGGGATGGACAGCAGTTCCCGGACGGTGCTGCGTCCGCCGTCGCATCCGAGGACGTACGAGACGGCGAAGTGCTCGACCGGTTCCGTGCCATCGCTCGGTCCGACTCCGACCCGTACCCGGTCGGAGTGCTGTTCCAGCGAGAACAGCCGGGTGCGGAAACGGGTTTCGACGCCGGGGCGGTGGCGCAATTCCTCGATCAGTACCCGCTCCAGGTCGGGTTGGGCGAAGGGGTTCTTGAACGGGTGCCCGAACCGCTGGTCGCCGAGGCCGCGCGCGTGCACCAGGGGTCGGGCACCGGCGTCGAAGTACTTCGTCCCCGTGCCGGGCACGATGATCGGGTAGACCGCCTCGTCGATGCCGGCCGACTGCAGCGTGCGCAACGACTCGTCGTCCAGACTGATCGCTTTGGCGTCGTTGCTCGTTGTCGGATTGCGCTCGACGAGCAGGACGCGTACGCCGAGTGAGCCGAGCAAATGGGCGGCCGTGAGCCCCGTCGGACCGGCGCCGACCACGAGTACGTCGGCTTGCACCTTGGATGCCGAAGCGAATCTTCGCCGCGGTTCCGGATGCGGTGGCTGGGGATTGCTCATGGGCGGGACTCCATCGATCGGCTGCGTGTGAGGGTGCGGTGGACTACTGGACCGGCTGGTATGCCGGGCCGCCCTCGGTCAGCAGCCGCTCCACGTCGGCCATCACGTCGGCGGGCTCCTGGTCGAGGTTGAGGGTCTTGCGGAACGGCTGTCGCACGTCGCGCTGCACCCGCAGATACACCTCGTTGCGGTTGCCCTCGGGGTCGAAGAAGTAGATACCGATCGCGTTGCCGTGGGTGACTTCCTGCTGCACCTCGATGCCCTCGGCGCGGAACCGGTGGTGGAACTCGATGACCGACTCCAGAGAGTCGACCCGCCAGGACACCTGATGCGTGAGCTTGGCGCCGTCGTGGGCGGTTCGTCCGCGCTGCAGGACGAACTCGTGGTGCTCCTCCTCAGGGCAGGAGGAGAGGAAGACGATGCCCAGCTCCTCGTCCTCGTCGGTCACGGTCAGGCCGAGGACCCGCGTGTAGAAGTCGCGCATCGTGTCGAGGTCATGAACCCAGAAACCGGTGTGACCGAGACCTGTAATCGCCACGGTGTGTCTCCTTTTTCAGGATTACAGTCTTGTTTTACAGGACAATAGGTGGATGCTGAGCCAGACGTCAACTGCCGGCTGCGGGACGTGCTCGGCGTGTGGCGCTGATGCCACGGACGGGACGGACTGGTCGGGCGCGTGGCGCTGAACCTCGTCCGACAGGCCTTCGGCCGGTGGTGGGTTCTTCCGAGGCGTGGGCTTGGGGCTGGCGACACAGGGTGTTGATGGCCAGTCTCGACCGGCGGCTCGCGGCTCAGGCCGTGGTCCAGGAGGCCGCGCACGGCTGCGTGCCGCTGCACGGACCGGGGCGTGGGTCGTCATCCAAGGGAGGCGGGTGGACTCGTCACCTCGGGCGCCGCTTTCGGAGCCGGCTCAGGTACCGAAGACACACGTCCATCGCCGCTGATCAGACACTTCACGGCCGTGTCCGGTTGTGGCCCGGCGTCCACGATCTCGGTCAACACGTCCGATGCCACGGCGGGAACACACCCAGGCTGAAGGCTGCCGCGATCGTTTGCAGCGAGTCTTCTCCGTCGTCACAGGTCGAGCAGCAGCCTGGGACAGGCAGCCCGGGACACGCAGATGAACATGGTGTCGTTGCTCGCCTGCTCGGACGGATTCATCAATGAGTCACGATGGTCGACTTCGCCCGCGAGAACACGTGTCTCGCAGGTGCCGCATATCCCTTCCCGGCACGAGGCGAGGACAGGAATCCCGGCCTCCTCGACAACTTCCAGGACGGACTTCTCCGGAGGCACGGTGAGGGTGACACCGGCCGCGGCAAGCTCCACTTCGAATGTTTCGGTGAGCACAGGCTCGCTGACATCTCTCGGGTTGAACCGCTCCAGGTGCAGTGTCCCCTCGGGCCAGTTGGCGCAGTGCTGTTCGACCGCCCTGAGCAGAGGCTCGGGGCCACAGCTGTACACGAGCGTGTCCGGTTGAGGGGTCCCGAGGATCCGATGCAGGTCGATGAGACCGACTTCATCCTGCGGATACGGTGTCACCCTGTGCCCGCTGGCGTCTTCGAGCGCTTGAAGGAACGTCATGGACCGTCGGCTGCGTCCGCCGTAGTGCAGTTCCCAGTCCGCGCTGGCCGCGTCAGCGGCGCGGAGCATCGGCGCGATCGGAGTGATGCCGATTCCGCCGGCGATGAACACGTACCGCGGTGACCGCACGAGTGGGAAGTGATTGCGCGGCCCGCGGAGGCTAACCTCTGCGCCCTCGGTGAGCGTCTCGTGCACATGCCGAGATCCGCCGCGGCCCGTCGGCTCCCGGAGCACGGCGATCCGCCAGGACGACCGGTCTGAGGGGTCGCCGCACAGGGAGTACTGACGCGTCATGCCATCGGCCAGTTCAACGTCCACGTGCGCACCGGGTGCCCACTCCGGCAGGTCGGCGCCGGACGGATCGGCCAATTCGAGGACGATCACGTCGTCTGCGCCGTCCCAACGGGCGGTCACCCGTAGGTCGAGTTCCACTTCGTCATGAGTACTGGACATAAGTTGACTTCCATGAGGAGGGCATTGCGGAGAGATCCGAGCGTTGGCGAGGGGGGTGTCCCGTCGAGTGGTGTAGCGGCGCGGGGTCCGTGACTCCGCAGGTCAGTTGGCCGACGCAGTCGCCTCCGTGCCGCATCGGGGTGCTTACGCCTGCGAGCAGCACGCGCTGCGGCCGGGTGAGCCAGCCGACTATCGCCACCTCGGCCCTGAGGAGCCACACGGCCGGTACGGCTACATCACTTGGTGGGACGCCACCTTGGCGAGGGCTGTCGCGACGCCAGGGGCGCCGCATGCTCCCGGAAGTACGGCCGCTGGATTATGCGTTGAGTGAGAGGGGCAGTGCGGCGAAGCCGCGAGGCATGTTGCCGAGGTGGGGGAGGGGCTCTCCGCCCAATCGGATCCTCTGCGACTTCGGCGAGCGTGAGCGCGACCGCCTCGCAGTCCAGGCGCCCCACCATCTGCCCGACGCGGCCATGTGCGCCGGTCCCGCAACCTACGCGGCCCACGGTCAGGCGGCCCAGGTCGGTGGGTACTGGGTGGGTCTCGGGCCCGCACCGGTAGAGCGTGCCGTTGAGCGTCTCGGGCGCGGCGCCTTGGATGGGCTGCAGGTCCTGGACGTCGACCTCACCAGGCACTGGTTCGTTCAGGCCTCGGGGAGGGTGCGATCGCGGGGCGACGTGTCAGTTACGGCATGGCTGCCTCACGCGACGGCAAGTACAACATATTTCGATGTCCCATTCCTTTGCCTTCGGTGAGCCCGTGGTCCAATGTGCGCCACGCCACGGAATCGCCGGCGTCGTCCGGGCTGGGCGCCCTGGCGCTGGAACGGGCAGGCGTCCACCCAGTCCTACCGCTGCGCACCCCAGACCGACCGCGATCGCGACGCCTCCTTACTGCAGGTCACCGGGGCAGTCCATGGGTGGAACCAGTTACGCGTCAACCGCCATTGCCCCCGAGCGGTCCCTTTCGCATCGGGCGCGGGGCATAGGTGTGAGCGTCCCTGATCCGATTCGGCACTGCGTGGACACCGGCTTTTGCATCGCTGGAGTGGCGCGGCTCCAGGTGTGATGGGCCTTGTGCTCGTCCGCGGCACCGTCCCAGTGACGGCAATCTGCGACGCACGTCAGACGCGATGCGGCAAGGTGCTGAGGTTCGAGTCCGCTCCGGCACGGCGAGCCTTTGGCCCTGCGGTCGATCGGGAGGGGGCGCCATGGCCGGCGAAAGCTCGGACACGTGATGTGACGTACGAAACGGTTTCGTTTTGATTCTGATTGACGTATGGTCATGGGTGCGGTGATCCGTACGAAACCGTTTCGTTCATAGGGGGTGTGATGGCCGAGATTGCAACGCCGCGTCGCGGTCGGATCACACCCGAGCGTGAGGCCGAGCTGTACGCGGCTGTGCTCGATCTGCTTCGTGAGGTCGGCTATGGCTCGCTGACCATGGACGCCGTGGCCGCACGCACCGTCACCTCGGGCGGGCCTTCCGCGAATTGCTCATCGAACCGGAACAGGCCGAATTCAACCGGGTGTTGCAGCGTGCCGTCGACCGAGGCGAGATCCGTGCGGACAAACCTGCGTCGGATTTTGTGCCGCACATGCTCATCGGCTGCTACTTCGCCCGCACTCTGATCGACGAGCGCCCGCCGACGCGGGCGTTCCTGGCTGAGTATGCCGACGCCGTGTTTCTCCCCGCCCTCGGCGTCGGACCCTCCCCATCTCCCAGTCCCCAGCAGTAAGCCGCTCTCCAGCCGTACCTGGCACAACCTCCCCCCTGTCTCCAGGGCATGGGAGGGTCCCCATCGTCGTCGGGCCTGCCCTCTGCCCTGAACCATCCACGACTGACCCGGAGCACGTCCCGTGGCTACCTTCCTGTACAAACTCGGCCGATTCGCCTTCAGGCGACGGCACTACATCGCCCTGTTCTGGGCCGCCCTGCTGGCCGCCGCCTGCGTCGCGGCCTTCAACGCGCCCGCCGCAGGCTCATCGTCCTTCTCGATCCCCGGCATCGAGTCCCAGAAGGCCTACGACCTGCTGGCGCAGCGTTCGCCTGGCTCGAGCGCCGACGGAGGGAGCGCCAACGTCGTCTTCAAGGCTCCCGCGGGCGAGAAGATGACAGACGCCGACAACAAGGCCGTCGTCGAGCAGACCGTCAAGGACCTCGGCAAGGGGCCCGAGGTCGATTCCGTCACCGACCCGTTCACGCAGCGCAACGCGGTGAGCAAGGACGGGACGATCGCCTACGCGCAGGTGAAGTACACCGCCCCGGCCAAGGAACTGACGGACTCCGCCAAGGACTTCCTGGAGAAGACGGTGGAGGAGTCCCGGCACTCCGAGGTGACCGTCGAGATCGGCGGTGACGTGCTCGACGCGTCGCCCGAGACCGGTATCGGAGAGGTCATCGGTGTCGCCGTCGCCGCGGTCGTCCTCGTCGTCACACTGGGCTCGCTCGTCGCCGCCGGACTGCCGCTGCTGACCGCCCTCATCGGGGTCGGTATCGGAGTCGCGGGCATCACGGCCCTCGCCAACGCACTCGACCTCGGCGACACCACCTCCATCCTGGCCATGATGATCGGCCTCGCCGTCGGTATCGACTACGCCCTGTTCATCCTTTCCCGCTACCGGGGTGAACTGGCCGAGGGCCGCGAACGCGAGGACGCGGTCGGACGGGCCACGGGTACGGCGGGCTCGGCGGTGGTCTTCGCCGGGCTGACGGTCGTGATCGCACTCGTCGGCCTCTCGGTCGTCGACGTCCCGGTGCTGACCAAGATGGGTATCGCGGCGGCGTGCACAGTCGTGCTTGCGGTGCTGATCGCCCTCACGATGATCCCCGCGATGATCGGCTACGTGGGCCGGAAGATCGAGCCGACAGGCAAGAAGAGCAAGCGGTTCGGTGGCAGGAAGGCGCAGGAGAACGCCGAGGGCAAGCCCAACATGGGCACCCGCTGGGGAAGCTTCGTCGTCCGCCGGCCCGTCGCCGTCCTGGTGCTGGGCGTGGTCGCCCTGGGGGCCATGGCCATCCCGGTGACCCAGCTGCAACTCGGGCTGGGCGACGACAGCACGAAGCCGGAGTCCACGACGCAGCGAAAGGCCTATGACCTCCTCTCGGAAGGCTTCGGCCCCGGCTTCAACGGCCCGCTGATGGTCGTCGTCGACACGAAGGAAAGCAGTGACCCGAAGGCGGCCGCCAATACGGTGACCGACGAAATCAAGGGCCTGAAGGACGTCGCGACGGTCACGCCCGCGTTGTTCAACAAGGCCGGCGACACGGCGACGATCACCGTCATACCGGACTCCAAGCCATCCTCGACGCAGACCGAGGACCTGGTGCACGCCATCCGTGACAAGGCCGACGGCGTCAAGACCGACACAGACGCCCGGGTGCTGGTCACCGGCACGACTGCGATGAACATCGACTTCTCGCAGAAACTGACCAACGCGCTGATCCCCTACCTGGCGTTGGTGGTCGGCCTTGCCTTCCTGCTCCTGATGGTCGTCTTCCGCTCGATCCTCGTCCCGCTGAAGGCGGCCCTCGGTTTCCTGCTGTCGGTGCTGGCGGCGCTGGGCGCTGTGGTCGCGGTCTTCCAGTGGGGCTGGCTGGCCGGTCTGCTCGGTGTCGAGGAATCCGGCCCGATCATGTCGCTGGTGCCGATCTTCATGATCGGCGTGATCTTCGGCCTGGCGATGGACTACGAGGTGTTCCTCGTGACCCGGATGCGCGAGGCATACGTCCACGGCGAGGAGCCCAAGCAGGCGGTGGTCACCGGCTTCAAGCACAGTGCCCGCGTGGTCACGGCCGCCGCGATCATCATGATGGCTGTCTTCGCCGGCTTCATCAGCTCCAGCGAGTCCATGATCAAAATGATGGGCCTCGGGCTGGCGTCCGCGGTCTTCTTCGACGCGTTCATCGTCCGCATGGCCATCGTCCCGGCCGTCCTCTCGCTGCTCGGGAAGAGCGCCTGGTGGCTCCCCAAGTGGCTGGATCGCGCCCTGCCCAATGTGGACGTCGAGGGCGAGCGTCTCCGCGCACAGGACGAGAACCAGAGCGGGAACACGCAGGCCCCGTCCACCGGGCGGCAGCCAGTGCCACGCTGACACTGACCTCCATGACCGGACGTCAGCTTGGCCGGACCGCCACTTGGTCCGACGGCCGGTACTCGATGCCGACGCCGGGCTCCGGCTCGTACGTCCTGACTACGGGGGGCCGACGGCCATCAACCGCGGCCCGCCACCTTGGAGGTGGGCGAGGAGTCGCTGGCGCACGACATGCTGGGCGGGACCAGCGGGCCGGACGACGAGGGCCTGTCGAGGGCGCGTTGATTGTTGTCACCGATGTGCGCGCAGGCGTGCCGACGACGGTCAGGTCCCATGCCTAGAGTGTCTGCTCCGTCGGCGAACCGCCGGCAGTGACCCCACCGCACGCCACTTGCTGATCGTCAAAAAAGTCACTTCGCCCGGGGGACCGGTCCCCCGGGCGAAGTGACTTACAGCTGGACCTCGCTGCATCACTGGGATTGCGGGCACGATGAGGAAGAACCTGCTCGTCGGCATCGTGCACTTCAGCAGGAGGGCACCCGCGCTGTTCGTCGTGAGGGAGGCCGTGCGTCCTATGTGTCGGATTCGGGCAGCGCGTCGACTGACCGCACCGACGAGACCTGCTCCCGTGCCGTGTTGAGTGCGGCGACGATGTCTTGCTCGCGGCCATGAAAGCGAATGGCGGGGATCGGCACGGAGAGCGCCGCCAGTGTGCCGTAGGTGTCCTGGACGGCGATGGCGATGGCACACACGCCGGGAGTGCTCTCCTCCAGATCGAAGGCAACGCCGGTCCGTCGAACCTGCGTGAGTTCCTCCACGAGGGCGGCCCGTTGCGTGATCGTGGAGGGGGTGAGCCGAGTCAGTCGTGCCGGAAGCAGGCGCGCGATCTCGGCATCGTTCAACTTTGCGAGGACGGCTTTGCCGTTGGCCGTGCAGTGCAGCGGCAAGCTGCTTCCCACCACCGATACGGCACGCAGTGTGTGCTGCCCCTGTATCGAATCGGTGATTCTCAGTCGGCCGGATTCCAGGACCGCGAGGTCAACGGTTTCCTCGAGAGTCTGGGCAAGGTGCTCCATCGTCGGCCTGAGCAGGGCGCGAATCTCCGGCCGGCCGGCCTCGGCCAGCCGCACCAATTCGGGGCCGATGCGGACGCGACCCGCAGCAGAGGCTGCGACCAGCACGCCCTCGACCTCCAGGGCGGAGACCAGCCGGTGAATTGTCGAGCGCGGGAGCCCGGTGCGTTCAGCGAGCTGGGAGAGGCTGAGCCCCTCCCGCTCGCCGGCGAGGGCGCGGAGCACCGCGACAGCCCTCCCGATGATCTTGATTCCGGCGTCGCCACCGTCCTGTGTGGCGGCTTCTGCGTGTGTAGCGTCAGGTGTCACTCGCCCAGTATGCGACTGCTGCGCGGGACAACATCGTCCCGCGTACCGGGCATTCCTGGGTGACGGACTTCCTCTACTCCGTGCACCTGTCCCGTATGGCAGCGCTCTGGTCCGACAATTCCGGACACAGGCGGGCCTGGAGAGGAGGCCCTGCGCGACGAGAGGCCGCGGGCAAGGCCGCGTTCATTTCTGGACCGGTCGCCGGTGGCATCGGTCTTGGGGGTGATGGAAACGCGATGAAGGTCGTCGTCGCCGACGCCAGCACGGCTCACCCGACCAGCGCCAGTGCGTTCGAACATGCTCACGTCCCGGCGAAAATGCGGGGATCAGGGTGCTCAGGCGGATCGCGGATGCGGACCATCGAGACCGGGATCGGACTCTCGACCTCGGCCTGGGCGATGTGGCGATCCCGTGCGACGAGTCCGTACGAAGGTCCTGTTCAGCGCGGGTTCGGGCTGACGTGGCCGTGCACACTCGGAGGCGAGGTGATGACCGACTTCCACGACGAAGGACACTGATTCCGGCTACCTGTCGGGGACGGTCAGCACGTTCTCGCCTCTGAACCGGATGAACGACCTGTAGAGGTTGTCCGTTGGTGGCCGGTTCGAGGCCACCGTTTCGGGTCTTGTGAGTGGGGCTGATTGGCTACGGGGTTGAGAAGCCGCTCGGTGCTGCTCACTGCCGGGCAACCCTCGATCAAGGCCAGGACGCTGGCTGCCTCGCTCCCGATCCAATGTGGGCACCTGCCCTGCCGGGATACGGGGCGCCCTGCTTTGTCGGGAGTCCGTGCTCCGGCCCGCCGGGTCGTGTCGACGAACTCGAATCCGCCCCGCCCGTCGGGCTCAGTCAGGACAACGCGTCATGAGCACAAGTCGCCGCCTTCGAGGACCTCCCGGCGCTCCTCCCGTGGCTTCAACACACAAGGCGGGTCTCGCTACGGCCGCGCGGCACTGAGGGGGCACCTGCAAGTCCTATGGCAGGTTCGGGTGGGGCGACGTCGTGAACTCGCCGTCACATTTCGGGCCCGGGTGAAACGGTGGTGGCAGCGGGGTGATGTGCCGGACGTCCGCGTTGGTGCCGACGCGCTCCTGAAGGGCGCGGTGGGGGAGGGCATCGAGTACGCGCGGTGCCGCGCAGAGCGTCAGCGACCGAAGGTAGCCGTCGGCGATCCACACACCGATCAGCGGCATGACGAAGGAGAGGGGCTGGCCTGCGAGGAGGCTCAGCACCACAGCCGCGGTCAGTACGGTGACCGGCGGATAGAGCAGGATGAAAGCCATGGTGGCCCGGGCGGTCCTCGAGCGGGAGGTGGACGTCTCGTTCCGATGGATCGCGATGCACGCCACGACGAAGATCGCCACGACCGCGCCCGCGCTGAGCGCGGCGTTGAAGCGAAGGTCGACGGAGGCGAGTCCCGTGAGGCCTGACCAGGCGATCAGGTTCGCTCCGACCACGAGGGCGCCCGTCCCAACGATGACCCGCCGGCTTGGCTTGCGGTGTCCGTCCTGGCCAGGGTCCAGGATGGACACGTCAGTGCCGCGCGGCAGTAGCCACAGGCACAGGGCAACGGCGATGATTCCCAGGCCCGCTCCCATGGCTGTGATCAGACGCCACGCGTTCTCGACCGGCAGCGCGCCCGCCGTGTTCTGGGCGACGAATCCCGCGGTGGGTATTCCCAGCGGAACTATGGCGAGTGAACGCCTGGCTCGGGTGGCCGCGTCCGCGCGGGCGCGCCTGCCCTTGGGGGCGGCGTCTTGGCGCGCGGCCCCAATCCTCGTGGCGGAGTCCTTGACGAGACTCAGGGTAAGTGGGAACGCGACGCCTGTGCCGATTCCGGCGAGCATGCTGAGAAGTCCCAGTTGCCAAGGGGCGGTTGCGAGTGCGCAAGCCCCTGACCAGAGCGTGAGCCACAGGAGTGCGGCGAGCGTCGCCTGCCGGAGCCCGAGGCGCCGGGCCAGCACCACTGCGGTGTGGACGCCTGCCAGAACGCCCAGAAAAGCAGTGCTCCCGATCAGTCCCGCAGTCCTCGGTGACAGGTGCCAGCCGGGCTCGGCCTGCAGGGAATCGAGGAAGTTGGGGAACGCGACGAGCTGGTAACTCTGTACGGCCAGGAGAAACAGTCCGAGTGGAACCAGACTGCGGCCAACAGGGGGTGTGACGGTGTCGGACGGCATGCCGGCCTCCAGATGGGGAACGGAAGAAAGGGACCAGCGCCCGGGATGGAACCGGGGCCGCGGTTGCGGGGATCTCGCGGTCGGAGGTTCTGCCGAATGCCGGGAGCGCGCCGGCCATGATTCTGCGGCGTCGAATCATGCGGGTTGATACAGGAGCAGAGCGCGCCGCCGGGGAACTGTGTGCCTCATCCACCAGGGAGTTCGCTGGGGAACGAGAGAGAGTCAGGTGCCGCGCACGGCGGCGTGGAGTTCGGTCGCGGCCGGCGGACGAGGGGCGTGCCGGTGAAGTCCTGGGCTTCGAGGATGATGACCTCGCTGCGATCGGACGCGGGTTCGCCGGGAGCTCAGTACTCCGTCGAGCGTCTGCATCGACGTCTTGCCCGTGACGTGGTTGTGCTCGACCAGGCCGGTTCACTGATCTGGCTGTCCTGCGTCATGTTGTCGGGGTCCCACATGAGCACCCTTCCTTGACGCCATCATTGAGTCCTAATAAGCAGGACAGTAGTCTGCAAGTTGGGACTAAATTAGACCGTATAACCGTACTCGGAGGGGGGTCAAGTCGTGCGAGGGCTGAAGGTGTGAGCTGCTGCAGGGTCTGCTTCTGACGGGATGGGCCACGGGGGGTGACTCTCGAGGCAGGCACATGCGCCTCTTCTTGAGTCCCCTATAGTAGGATTGCTGTCCTACTTATTGTGGGCATTGATGACTGGGTTGCTCCGCAGTCGGCATCCCCGTGTGCCACACCGACGGGGCGACGCCGGCCGTCTACTGCTCGCGGCGTCGCCCCTGGTGAATTCAGCCTGCCTGATCACGACCGTTGCCGCGATCGGTTGCCGATGCTGCGGCTGTCATGAGGACAGGCAGGCGCGGAGTAACAAGTGAATGCGGTACGGGGTGTCCCCGCCGTTCCGGGGCTCAGCTGCCGCGGACGACGTGCAGCACCTTGGTGTCGGTGTAGGACAGCAGGCCGGGCAGTCCGCCGGCCACGCCAAGGCCACTCCACTTGTGCCCGCTGATAGGCACGCCCGGTGCCGGCACGCCGTGCGTGTTGACCCAGGAGGTCCCGCATTCCAGCCGGGCCGCCACCGCCGCGGCCCGCTCCGGGTCCGCGCTCCACACCGAGCCGTCGAGCCCGAAGTGCGTACTGTTGGCCCGGGCCACTGCGTCTTCGATGTCGTCGTACGGGATCACCGGCAGGACGGGCCCGAACTGTTCCTCGTCGACGACGCGCACGCCGTCCCCGACATCCCTCAGGATGGTCGGCGCGAAGAAGTAGCCGTCACCGTCCAGGCGCCGACCTCCGGCGACCGCGGTGGCACCGCTGGCCAGCGCGTCCGACACCAGCTCCTGGATCCTGGCGAACTGCGGCGCTGTGGCGAGCGGTCCCATCTGGACGCCGGGGAGCATGCCGTCACCCACTTCGACCGCCCGCGCCCGGTCCGCCAGGGCGTCGACCACCTCGGTGTACCGGGCGCGTGGAACGTAAAGACGTTTCATCGCCGCGCATATCTGTCCGCAGTTGACGAACGCGCCCCAGAACAACTTGTCGGCCATGGCGTCGAGGTCGACGTCGTCGAGCAGGATGCCCGCGTCGTTGCCGCCCAGTTCCAGGGTGATGCGCTTGAGGTCGGGCGCAGCCGACGCCGCCACGTGCTTCCCGGCGGCGACCGAACCCGTGAACGACACCTTGCGAACCACGGGGTGTTCGGCGAGCTGTGCACCCAGCGGGTCCTGGCCGCTGATGACGTTCAGGACGCCCGGCGGCAGCGCGTCACGCAGGACGACTCCGAGTGCGAGCGAGGAAAGCGGCGTGAAGGGAGACGGTTTCAGTACCACGGTGTTGCCCGCCAGCAGGGCCGGCGCGTACTTCAACGCGGCGAGGATCAGGGGGACGTTCCACGGAGTGATCGCCGCGACCACGCCCATGGGCTGGTGCAGCACTTCGATCCGCTCCTGGCCGTCGTCCCGGATCACCTCCCGGGGCAGGTCGAGGGCGGCCGTGCCCCGCAGGGTCAGCGCGGTCACCATTACCTCGAAATGGGCGTCGGCCAGAGGCTTGCCCTGCTCCATAGTGAGCAAGGTGGCGAGCTCCTCGGCACTCTCCTCAACGCGTGTGGCCGCGGCCAGCAACGCGCTGCGGCGAGCGCCTATGTCGTCGCGCCACAGCGGGAAGGCGTCGGCGGCCGCTTGCACCGCTTCGTCCAGCTGAGCCGGTGAGCAGTCGGGCGCCTGGGCGAACACCCGGCCGGTGGCGGGGTTGCGCACCCCGAAGGTATCGACAGTGTGGACGTCCTTGCCGCCCGCTGTCATCGGGTGGTTTTGCTCGGACACGGTGTCTCCTGGGGTGCGGGGCGGCCGGTGCCGTCAGGAAGGTGAGTAGCGTGGGGGTGAGATCAGCGGATACCGCGGGCGGAACGGGGTCTCGGTTCCGTCAGGACACGACGTGCATGCGGCAGGGCACGGTGTTGAGCTCGTCCGGTCCGTTCTCGCCCACGACGACGGTGCCGCCGATGTTGACACGGTGCTGTCCCGTACAGGCGTTGGGTTCGAAAGCGAACGCCATGCCTGGGACGAGTTCCAGGTCGGAGATCGGCTCGACGGTACGGAAGACACGGTGGCTGTCCTGGCCGGGGATCTGGTCGGCGTTCAGCGCGATGTGTCCCGCGAAGGCCGCGGGAGTGAGACTGTGCACCAGAGGGGTCATGTTGTAGTGGCCGGCCTTCAGGAGGGGCTCGCTCATGGCCCGGGCGACGTCGAGGAAGGCGGCTCCCGGACGCAGGGCTCGAAGGCCCGCGTCGTAGCAGTCACGTGCGACGTCGTGGAGCGTGTGCAGCACCTTCGGTACTGGCTCGACCGCGACGGACATCTGGACCTGTGTCTCGAATCCGCCGTAGCAGGACATGATCTCGGCCTGGACCAGGTCGCCGGGCTGAACTGTCCGGGAGGGGCCGCCTGCGTAGGTCCAGTAGGGCGGCGCCCAACCCGGGTCGTCCGCGCCAACGCTCATGATGACGTGGGGGTAGGTGGTGGTGCACGAGTTGCGGTGGAGGACCTCCACGGCTGCCGCGTAGATCTCGGCCTCGCGCACGCCGGGCCGGATCATCTCCAGCATGGTCTGGCAGGCTTCCTCGGCCGCCTGGGCGGCGAAGCGGACCAGTTTCAGTTCCTGCGGCGTCTTGGGCAGCATGGTCTGGGCGAAGTCGAGGGACATGTCCTCGAATTCGGCCTCGGGCAGGTTGTTGAGGACGTAGTCCCACATCATGTGGGTGATGAGGCCCTCCATTTCCCCTGCCGAGCTCCCGGTCATGCCGACCACGCCGATACGACTGGACGTCAGTCCCTCTTCGGTGAGTGCCTCGACCACCCCGCGGCCGAACGGGCCGACGCGTACATCGTCGATCCAGAAGCGCACATCCCGCATGTTCGCGGCCAGGCGGCGGGTGTAGCGGTGGTGGGTCCAGGTGAGGTGGACGGGGTCGCGGTCGGCGAAGAAGACGACCACGCCGTCGAGGACCTCGTTGGCGAGGTAACCCTCGTACCGTTCGCGGCCCTTGAGCCCGAAGACGAGCAGGCAGTCAAGGTCCTTGTCCCGCATGAAGTCACGCGTGCGCTGCCAGCGCAGCTCGCGGGCGTCGAAGGGAAGGACGGGATACTGCTTCGCGGTCATGCCCCTACCCCCTCGGTCGCCTCGACGAGATCGCTCTCCAGGATCCTCGGATCGGCGCCCGCCGCCTCTGCCACGTCCCGGTAGTACTGCAACCAGTCGGTGCAATCGGGGACGTGACCGCCGCCGGCCATGAGGCCGCGGGTGAGGTCGGTGTCGTCCAGGGTGGCCGGGAGGTCCCCGGTTGTTGCGTACGTGTCGACGGCCTTCAGGAGGCGCCGCCGCGTCCGGCTGACCATCAGGTCCGAGGCGGACAGGTGCTCGTAGGTTCGGTCCACGACTGGTCCCATGCTTTCAGTGATCATCTTGTCCTGGATCTGGATACCTTGCACTCCGGTGTAGTTGCCCTTCGCCTGGGCGCTCCGGTCGAGGAAGTAGTTGTTCTCCTCGGACGGGGTGAGCCGCCACCTGCCGTACCAGTCCTGGTCGTTGTTGGGTTGGAGCAGGTCAGCCATGCGGACCTTGACACCCGGCAGCTCCCCGACGGTGGAGTGGAACGCCGACCTGCCGTCCATCAGCGCCCGAGGCCGGCTGAGCTGGAAAATCATGGAGTGGGTGTCGTCCATCGGCAGCCAGAACCGCACCACGGGTTCCTCGACCTTGAAGGGGTTCTGGCCGGGGATGGTCCAGGACGGCAGCAGCTGCTGGGTGTAGTGCCAGTAGTCGGGGGCGAAGCTCTCCGGTCTGCGGTGGGCCTCCATGGTGCCCCCGACCGTGTTGACGACTTTGGTCTCCACGGCCCTGCCACTGGTGACCCACTTGAGGACGAAGTGCTCGCCGACGTCCTCGGGGTCATGGCCGCCGTGGTGGAGGAAGGCGAGATGGGCCGCGTCGATGTCCCCCTCCATGCCCTGGAGCCAGTTGCACTCGCGCAGCCACATCTGGATCTCCAGCTCCTCGTCATCGGCGACCACGCTGATCGCGGGCAGCGGCGGCGGGGTCGCGCGCGCCCCCATGTAGATCCAGACGAGGCCGTTGCGTTCCTGCACCGAGTAGGCCTTGGCGTGCACACGGGTGGGCACGCGTCCTCCCGCACTGCTCGGAATGTCGGTGACGCGGCCCTCCACGTCGAACATCCAGCCGTGGTAGGAGCAGCGCAGGCCCCCGTTCTCGTTGCGGCCGAAGAACAGGGAGGCGCAGCGGTGCGGACAGCGGTGGTCGAAGATGCCCATCCGACCGCCGCTGTCGCGGAAGCCGACAAGGCGCTCGCCCAGCGCCATCAGGCGGATCGGCGCACCATCGGCCTCGAACTCGGAGGACCGGGCTATCGGCAGCCAGAACTGGCGGAAGAACTCTCCGGTCGCACTGCCGGGGCCGACCTGTGTCAGCTTGGCGAAGGGGTCAGTCATGGAGCGATCCATCTCTGTACAAGGTCGATGGTTCATCTGAATCACCAGGCGCGTGCGGGCCCGACCAGGTTCATCCCGTCCAGCGGATACAGGTCGCTGACCTCTGGCGTGGCCCACCCGAGGTCGACGGGGTGGGTGACCTCGGAGAAGGTCAGGGCGAGCTCGAAGAGGGCCTGCTCCCGCGGGGGCATGTCGCCGAGGGGGAAGGCGTTGAGATGGTTCACCACCGCTTCGATACGGGGGAGCATGGCGGCGCACAGGTCACGCAGCTCCTCGATGTCGGCAGCGACCATCGCCTCCATCCGCTCCTGTGCGTCGCGCAGGCGCCACCGCTCCAGGAAGCGCTCCAGATCGGCAAATCCTTCGGGAAGTCCGGCTTCTGCGGAGGGCTCCATCACTTGGCTCCGATCAGTTCGTCGATGAGTCCGTAGCGGTGCTGGAGCGCGAACTCCTGCAGGGAGAGGTACAGGTCACTGATGGCACCCGACTCGAGGCCGCGTTGCACGTCTTCCATGGCGGCCAGGTCCTCCCGGGCCACCGTGTACTGCAGGGCCCGCGAGTACGCCTGGGCCAGGCGGTCGCCGGCGTGGCGGGCCTTGCGGGCGTAGACGTCGAAGACGACGCGCGTGTGGTTGCGGTCGATCGGCCAGACCGTGACCGTGCTGTACCAGTGCGAGCCGTTGAGGATGGCCACGTTGGGGAACTGCCACACGATGTCGAAGAACCAGGGGTGGTAGCGGGTGCGGTTCACCGCCGGCGGCAGCATGGAGAAGTCGGTCTCGACCGCCGGTGTCTGCTTGCGACCGAGGTCGTACAGGGCACCCTCGACGGGTGGGCTGACGTAGTCGGGGTTGGACGGGTTGCTGGAGCGGATGTGGCGGTCGTACATGTCGATCACGGGCTTGTGCCGCATCGGGTTGCTCTTGCCGGCCAGCTTCGGCTGGGTGCGCCGATGCAGGAAGACGGTGTGGTAGCCCTCCGAGAAGGCGTCCATGGCGATGTTCCAGTTGGCCCGGACGTCGATGGAGAAGCAGCTGATCTTCTCCATCTCGCTGTAGTAGCCGTCGAAGCCCTCGGCGAGCTCCCCCAGCCAGCCGTCGAGCGGCTCGGGGTTGTCGCTGAAGTTGGCGTAGATGAGGCCGTACCGGATCTCGACGTGGATCGGGACCAGTCCGAGGCGGGACTTGTCGACGGAGCGGAACTGCTTCTCGTCCGGCACCGAACGCAGTGATCCATCACCGGTGTACGACCAGCCGTGGAGCCAGCAGGTGTGCGCGGACGACGTCCCTTCGGCGAAACCGCAGGCCGTGGGGATCACCTTCTTGCCGCGGTGGCGGCACACATTGTGGAATGCGCGCACCTCTCCGTCCCGGCCGCGTTGGACCAGCACCGAGATGTTGAAGGTGGGCACGTCCAGGACGTAGTAACTCCCTGGCTTGGGGAGGTCGTTGATGTTTCCGACCAGGAACCAGGACGGACGGAAGACCTTCTCGACGACTGCGTCGTGATACTCCTGCGTCAATTTGTCCTTGACGGACACGACGTCACGCAGGCCGGCGAACGGGTTGGGCGGGGACGGGGTCCCGTCGGTGAGTGGGGAAGCAGGGCTAACAGCGGCTTCAGACATATGATCTCCATAAGGTAGGACGCTAGTCCTGTTATGAGGGACCGTATGGGAAAGGGGGCGCGCCTGGCAAGAGAAGTGGCCCGGGACGCCTTTTCCTGCAGGCAGGTTGGCTGCGCCCGGCATCTGGGCCGCGCTCTGGTCCGACTTGACCTCTTCTGGATGCGGCTATACGGTCCCCATAGTGTCCTAAGAGTGCAGATTTAATTCCTGACTATCAGGACACGCTCAGGTACATGGCAAGGAGGGAACGTCCATGTGGGACCCCAGCAACATGTTTCTCAACGGGCCGTACGCACCCTGGCGCGAAGAGGGCGAGGCCTTCGATCTGGAGATCGAGGGCCGGCTCCCCGACGGGCTGAGCGGTGCCCTGTTCCGGGTCGGCCCCAGCCCGCTGTACCGCCCGGAGAATCCGAGCAGGTACCACTGGTTCGACGGTGACGGCATGGTCCACGCCGTCTTCCTGCGTGACGGCCGGGCGACCTACCGCAACCGCTACGTGCAGACCGCGGGCCTCAAGGAAGAGATGGAACTGGGCCGGGCGATCTACGGCGGTTTCATGAACGGCAGGGACACCCCCCTGCCGTCCGGCAAGTTCCCGAACAACCCCGCCAACACGCACGTACAGCTGTACGGCAGCCGTCTGCTGGCCTTCTGTGAGGGCTACCCTCCGCGCGAGTTGCGACCGGACACCCTGGAGACGGTCAGCGAGCAGTACAACTTCCGTGGCGGGGTCGTCGGCCCCCTGACCGCGCACCACAAGGTCGATCCGACGAACGGTGACTTCCTCACCTTCGGCAACATGGACGGCGCGGTCACGTGGTACCGAGCCGACCGCGACGGGAACATCCTCGACCGTCACTCGGTCGACCTGGGGTTCCCCGCCCTCACCCATGACTACGCCGTCACCACCGACTATGCGATCTGGCTGGTCAGCCCGGCGACGGCACGCTTCGAGCGCATCTTCAACGGTCAGCCTTCGACGGTCTGGGAGCCGGAGAAGCTGGACACATGCCGCTGGGCTGTCCTGCATCGCAGGACAGGCGAGGTGACGTGGGTGGAAGCCTCGGACGCCTTCTCCACGTCGCACTTCCTCAACGCCTACCAGGATGGCACGAAGATCGTCATCGACGGGCATCGCGTCGGCCAGTTCGGCCCCACCCTGAAGGACCTGGAGTCACCGCCGCCGGGCGGGGACTGGAACTGGTGGTTCAAGGAGATCATCACCACCCCCTGGCGCTGGGAACTCGACCTCGCCACGGGGAAGAGCAGGGATATTGAGGTCACCGACATCCAGGGAGAGTTCCCCCGGATCAACGATCAGCGAGCCGGTCTGTCCCATCAGTACGGCTACTACACGACGACACGCGGAGTCGGCGACTGGTTCACCGACGGCCTGGCCAAGCACGACTACGTCTCGGGCGAGACGTCGATGCAGACACTCGACGGTGTCCTGACCTCCCCGGGCGAGCCCGTCTTCGTGCCCCGCCCCGGTGCCCAGGCCGAGGACGACGGCTGGCTGCTGTCGATCTGGTGGGACCCGACCACCGACCGCAGCGAGGTCATCGTCCAGGAAGCCCAGGACTTCACCGGCACGCCCATCGCCCGGATCAAGCTCAACCACCGGGTCCCCATGGGCTTCCACGGGAGCTGGTCCGACGCAGCGGAGCTCGACGCCGCGGTGCACGGCGCCTGAGTCATCGTGACCCTCTGGTCGGCGGGGTGCTACGGCTCCCCGTCGGCCATCGCATGCCCGCACTCGGCTCAGCGACTCGCCCGCAGGATTGCCTGGAGGCCCGGCATATCGTCGAGCGCGCTTGAGTCTTCAGGTGGTACGGCTTGAGAGGTTGCCTCACGCAGTCCTGACCCTATCTCCCGAGCGCCGCGGCCCCTGCCCGGCGCGGTCGGAGTGGCGGAGCTGAAAGTCTGCGGGGAACCTGGTCTGCCTGCTTGCCGGGCCGGCCCTGAGCGCGGGGGGGACCCGACCGGGGCGCGGCGTGAGGTCCACAGCGCGTGCACGCGGCTGCCGCCGTACGCGCCACGGCGGCCAGTACGAATCCGGTGAGTCCGGACAGGTGGACCCCTGAGTGAAGCCCGGCCGTCATGCCTCCCATCTCGCTGCCCATCATGCTCGTTTCGATGTGAGCGGATCCCTGTGCCGTCAGGCCGAGGGGCATCGTCGCCATGCCGGGCCGCAACACCCGAACGCAGTGCGAGCTCTATGTGGCGGCGCAGCAGCGCGTCCGCTTTCTGGTGTGCCGTGCGCACCAGAGTGGCAGCCGTGGCGGCTGCTGCTGGTCGTTCACTGGGAGATCCGGGGGAGTTGGCCGAGAGGCGGAACGGCGACGGTGGCTCGAATCCGTGCCGAGACAAGGACTGGGGGTGGTCCGGGGTCCGCTTCCGCCTGCAGCTGAGGTTCGCCGGGCTGACGCGATATCTCCAGACCGATGAGCAGCAGAACAATTCAGCCGCTGAGTTCCGGTCCGCAAGACATGCATGCTGTCTTGGCTCTGCCGCTGGACACCGTCGACGCCACCACGTCCAAGATTCTCTGGCTGAACGCGGTGCTGCTGGTCGTCACCGTCGCCACCCTGCTCACGCTGGGCCGCTGGGTGGTACGGCTGGGCCTGCTCCCGCTGACTCGTATGGAGCACACCGCGGAGCGCATCAGAGCGGGGCAACTGGATCTGCGGCTCCCCGACATCGATGCGCGAACCGAGATCGGCCGGCTCGGCCGGGTGCTGAACTCCATGCTGGAGAGGCTGCAGTCGGCGCTCCGTGAACGGGAGGCATCGGAGGCGCGCATACGGCGTTTCGTCGCCGACGCAGGCCACGAACTGCGTACTCCGCTCACCGCCATCCAGGGCTACGCGCAGCTCGCACTGCGCCGGGAACGTCTGTCGGCCTATGAGCAGAGCGAGGCCCACCAGCTGATCGCCCAGAACGCGGAGCGGATGGGCCTCCTCGTCGATGACCTCCAACTTCTCGCCCAGTTGGACAGGGAACCGGCGTACGGTAGAAACCCGGTGGACCTGCTGTCCCTGGCGGCGGACGCCGTGCGGACCGCCGTGCGGACCGCCGCCCTGCACGGGGCGAGCCATCCGGTTGATCTGGGCTCCCTGTCGGACCCGGCGGGCAATGGCGAACTTGATGTGGTCGAGGCCGTCGGTGACCCTCATCGACTGAGACAGATCGTCGACAATCTGCTGTCCAACGCCCGTGTCCACACCCCGGCCGGCACTGCGGTCCACGTCAGGGTGGGGGAGACCCGGGGGGGGCGTGGATACCTGCGGTTCCGACCGCCCGGGGGTGGTTGGCGCTTCAGTGCCCATGCCTGACGGTATGCCCGTCAGCGTGGTGGAAGTGGCGGACGAAGGGCCTGGGCTCACGGCCCAGGACGCCAAGCACGTCTTCGAGCGCTTCTACCGTGCTGACCCTTCCCGCTCCCGTACCCACGGTGGTAGTGGCCTGGGCCTCTCCATCGCCGCTGCGGTCGCGCAAGGCCACGGTGGCCGCCTCGAACTCGACACAGCGCCGGGCAAGGGATGTACCTTCCGCCTTGTCCTGCCCGCGCGGCGTTCGGATGGGCGATCCAGTTGCGTCTCCGGCTGATCACCGCCGTCCTGCTACTTGTGCACCGGCCCGCAGATGGGTGGGGAAGAGGGTGACCCTGATGTACCCGGGCCTCTGCTCAAAAACTCTGCTCAGGTTGCTGCCCGGCCGTGCGTCCCGCTGCTACCGCTGTGGCGGCCGTGCGCCCGGCGAGCAGGACAGCGCTGGTCACCGAGGCGTCCACTGCCTGGTGCCTGTGGGCTCGGCGGTGCCCCACGAGGCTGCCGGCCCATCCCAGCAGGAAGGCGGCCGGGACGGAGACCAGAACCGGGGTGCTGTGGTCGAACCAGGCGAAGTCGGAGTTCGGCAGGAAGGCCTGAGAGCTGCCTGAGGCGGAGGGCGAGAACACCGCCAGGCCGCCACTCAGGATGATTCCGCCGTACACGGCCCACAGCAGGCCGGTTCGGTTGAAGCGGTCCCAGTAGAACGTGTAAAGCAGAACCGGGGCCACGGTCGACGCGGCCACTGCCGTAGCCAGCTGAGCCAGGAAAGCGGCTGAGCGTCCCTGCGCCAGTACGGCGAGCAGGATGCCGAGGACGCCGACGAGTAGGACGGCTACGCGCGCCACCATCAGTTCACGCGTGGGGTCGGACTGCCTGCGCTGAACGAGATGGTGGTAGGTGTCCCGGGCCAGGGCGGCGGCCGCTGCCAGCGTGGTGGCGCCCACGACGGCGAGCACGCTGAGAAAGATCGCGCAGGCGAGCGCGGTGAACAGCAGACGGCTTGTGCCACTTCCCAGTCCGTCGTCCAGACTGCCTGCCACGAGCATCAGCGAGTCGTCCGCATTGGACTGTCCGGAGAGAATGGTGTCAGCACCGACTCGAGCCGATGCCCCCATGCCCAGAATGGCCACGGCGACGCACACGAGCGCGACGACACCGGTCGCGTACCGGACGGAGCGGCGTGCTGTGGCGGTGTCCTTTGCCGCAGAGACGCGGCTGAGGACGTGAGGCATGCAGACGCCGCCGAGGACGGTCATGACCTGGCCTGCGGCGAAATCCAGGCGTGGTGTCGGTCCGACGTTGAAGAGGCCACCGGTACTCAGATACTGGCCGGGACGGGTGCTGTGCGCGTCTGCGGCGGTGAGCAGGGCGCCGACATCTCCGTGGAAGAGGCGGAGCACGGCCAGCGATGCGAAGAGCATGGCCGCGAGCGTGACGGCAGCGGCGATCACCTGTATGACGGTGAGCCCCTTGGCCCCGCTGAGCATGCCGCAGGTGACCACCAGGCCTCCGATGAGAACGGTGCACATCTGCTGTACCCCGATGGCGGAAAACCCGAGGAGTGTCGCGGTGACGTTTCCGGCGGCCATGAGCTGAGCCACGAGGTACGGGGCGGTGACCGCGAGGGTGGCCACCGCGGCGGCCACCCGCGGCGCGGTGCCTGGCGCCCGGAGCGAGAAGAGGTCGCCGAGGGTGAGGGAGCCGCTGAGCTGCAGGGGTCGTGCCAGTAGAAGGAGGACACCCAGCGACAGCAGCACGCTGGTGGCGGCGGTGATGCCGTCGAAGCCGACGGTTGCCACCACACCGGTCACGCTGAGCAGCAAGGATGTGGAGACGTAGCATCCCGCCAACGCCAGGCCGTTCTTCAGCGCCGAACGCTGCCGGTCACCGATGTAGAACTCCGGCGGGGAGTCTCCGCGCAGGCCCGCGAAGACCGAGCCGAAGAGGGCGAGGACCATGAAGAGCATGAAGGAGCTGAGGACCAAGGCGTAGGGATCATCGGCCGCCGCCGCGAGGAAGGTGTTGCTGTGATTCATCTGAACCCTCCGATCTGCTGGATGGGCACGGCGGTTGCGTTCGCCTCGGCGGGTGCGTGCTGCAGCGGGTCCAGCAAGCGTGCGCTGCGATGGTCGAAGCGGCGGGCCGTTACCAGCAGGGCCACTGCCTGGAGCAGATACAGCGACAGGCCCGTGGTCATGTCGGTGCTGAACAGTCGTGTGGCGAGCAGATCGCCGGGGAGCGCGATCAGGGTGACCGCGGTGCCGAAGCACAGGGCGTTGGGTGCGAGGAAGACCAGGTCCAGGTGCACTGCCCGTCGACGTGCGCGAGACAGCGGCGACTGGGCGGGGTGATCGGGGAAGCTGTGGTGCTTTGGTGGCTGAGCTGAGGGTCGCATCTCTACCTTCACGTGCTGGTCGGGTGTGGGTTGATCGGCGGCCGCTGCGGGCGCCGACATGGAATCCAGCGTTTCCATGAGGGGCGGCAGCGCCTGTCGTCGTCGAGCGGCCGGGGCGGCGGCATCCGCGGCGGAGAGTCGTCGGCGAGGTGTCGACGCAGGCGCTGACCATACCGGAAGGCTCCGGCGATGTCCTCTATTGTGAAACTTGAGTTCTGCTAGATGGGACAATATTGTTGGGGGTGTGGAGTGTGGGCGTATCACCGTCGGGCTCAGAGCTGAGCTCTTGCCGAGGACCGGTGAGCCGGTCGGATGCGTGGAACCAGCCCCGGGTCGGGGTGAGGAGGGTCTGTGTGACAGGAAGCCATGTCAGCCCCCCTCCCGCAGGGCTCTCGCGGCGCCCCTGGACGCACGGTCGCCTTTCGGTGTCCGAGGCGTCGGGCGTTGCCGCGAGGGCCATGGCGATCGCCTGGAAAGGCGTCCTGCTTTCGCCGAAGCGGCGGAAGGGTCGCCACAGGACCAAGGGCCGTGCTCCCTGCGGTATTCACAGTGCAAGTCGTGCATCGACGCTGTTTGGGAAGTAGGTTTTCGCATGCCTTACCGGTGGAAGGTCGCCCCCGAGGACCTGTTCGTCGAGCGGTACTGGCAGATGGTGAACAACGGTTTGCCCACTGCGGACGTCGACGCTGTCCGATCGGCCGTCACTGACATGTGGCTCGACGAGCCGGGCGGCTGGGTGTACGAGTGGTCGCGGCTGGCCGGCGGATATGCAGAGCGTTGTCAGCATCAACTTGCGGCACTGGCCTACGGATGGGCGAAGTTTCCCACGCTGGCCGACGACGCCAAGCGCACGGCGCTGGAGCGGCAGCTTAAGCAGTACCTGCTCGCCGCTCCCGGTTTCAAGGTCGGGTTCGAGCGGCGGGCCGTCCAGGTGCCTTGCGGAGTGGGGGTCACCGCTGTGCCCGTGCACTTTCTCACTCCGCCGGGCTGGTCCGGGGATGCCCCTGTCCTGCTCGCCAGCGGTGGAGTGGACACCTGGAAAATGGACCTCCACGGGATCTTCGAGGCTGTCGCCCTGCGAACCGGTATGGGCGTGCTGGCCTTTGACATTCCCGGCACGGGCGAATGTGCCGGCCCCATGGACTCGGAGGACGGCGCTGACCTGGTGCGCGCCCTGGCCATCGAGGCGCGGGCGCTGGGCAATGCGCGCGTACTGCATCTGGGTATATCGATGGGCGGCCACTTCTCGGCCTGCTCGGGCCTGGCGGGCGATGTCGACGCGGCGATCGTCATCGGCGGCCCCATCGAAGCGGCATTCGCCCCGGACCGGACCTTCGCACGCGGCATGGAGGGCGTCGCCGGCAATGCGTTGGGGTTCGACCATGAACCGACTGATGCACAACTGGCCCAGATCTGGCAGCCGTTCGATCTGCGCCCGCTGCTGAACCTCGACGCGAACGTGCCGATGCTGGTCATCAATGGTGCCGGTGACGTCCATGTTCCCCAGCACGACACCCTGGTCTTCGATGGCCGCCGGGACACGGAAGTCCACTTGCTTCCGGACACCGGACACTGCGCCGCTTCCAAGATGCCCCAGGTGCTTGAGCTGATGTTCGAATGGATCGACCGCCACGAGTTGTCGTCTGTGCGCAGGTGACGTGCTGGACGGCGGGGGAGGAGGCCTCATCGTGGGCAGTCGCGGCCAGGGTTTCCGAGTGGTGGCCGCCATGCGGTTGAGTCTCGGAGATTAGCTGGGTCCTCAGGGACGCCGCGCAGGTGGCGAACCGACTCCGGTGCCCGCCCCTGTGCGGTCGACGCGCGCCCGCCTGGTCGATCGCCCTGGCCGTGCGTCCACAGCCCCCGTTCGAGGTTGCCCGCAACGTGGCGAGTAGTTGTCTTGCTTCCTTGACGACGCGGCCCGGGGTTCCAAGTCAGCTTGTCGGTTGGGCCGTTACAGATGGCCTCACCGGCCCCAAGACGGAACGAGTCGCACAGTGAAAAAGGTTGTACTGATCCATGGAGCATGGCACGGAGCTTGGTGCTGGGATGGCGTCGTCGCTGAGTTGCAGCATCGCGGTGTCGAGGCGACAGCCGTCGAACTGCCACTGACCGGCTATGCCGCGGATGTTGCCGCAGCCCGCTCAGCGATCCAGGCTGCGGGAGGCGACGTGATCGTCGTCGGGCACTCCTACGGCGGGCGGGTGATCACCCAGGCTGCGACCGGCCTTCCTGTGGCCCGGCTCCTCTATGTCGCGGCGCTTCTCGGCGATCCGCGCGATGAGGACGTGCCGACCACAAGCAGTCTTCTTGGCGCGTCACTCCTCATCGACGGACTGGAGGTGAGGGTGGATCCGCAGGCGGCGGCCGCCGTGTTCTACGGCGACGCCGACGCGCAGGCCGCCACCGCATGGGTCGCGCGACTACGACCCATGCCGCTGGAGGTCCCCAGCGTGTCGGACGCCGAAGCTGCGTGGCGCTCGATTCCGAGCACCTACCTCGTGTGCACGAACGACCAGGCTCTGCCGCTTGTGTCGCAGCGCAAGATGGCTGCGCACGCATCCGAGGTCATCGAGTGGCCCACGGATCACTCGCCGTTCCTGACACGCCCGGCTGAACTCGCGGAACTGATTGTCGGAGGTACGTCTTACGGCCGCGGCCGCCGCTGAACGTACCGTGATGGGACAGCGGAGTGGTAGGGGGGCGATTGCCGACGTATGGACTTCCCCGCAGCTGTGTCCAGACGAATGTCCCCAGCTGTGTGGCGGCTCAGGTCTTCCGCTGGAAGCCAACCCCGCTCTCGACGCGCGTCGTGGGGTGCTTCGTGCTCGCCCTGGCCTTCTTCGAGATCCTCCTGCCAGGCGGTCTCGGCCAAGCTCGCGGCTGAACCGGGCAGCGTGACCGCAGCGCTCTCCGCGCACCTCGTCGCCGGCCCGAGCCAGGTGTGGGCTGAAAGAAGACCGCCGCGCCACCTGTTCTCGATCGTGGCGGGATCAGTGGCCGACCACCGCCAGTCCTGTGCCTTCCACCGTCTTCTACCAGGGCCTACGCCTGGGCGCCGTGGACGGTACCACCCTGTCGGCTCGCCGCGAGAAGGCTCATGCCTGGCACGTTCGCAAACACTGCGGCAGGGTCTGCATGCTCGGCCACCCCTGGTGTGCACGGTGGCCCTCGTGGAGTGCGGGCACAGGTGGACGCGGTCTTCGAAGCCGATGACGTCGGCGCACTCGCTTACGCGCTTACTGACCGTAATAGGCCTCTGAACGTGGCGGTGGGTGATCAGGCAAACGGCGAGTCCGGGGAAGGCGTCATAGATGTCGTCGCGTCGTTCCCAGCGGATGCACAGTCGGCGGAGGCTGTGCAGCCAGGAGGTTTGCTCGACCACCTATCGGAGTGTGCCCGGGCCAGTGCCATGTGGCCAGCCTCGTTTGGATATCGCGGACCGGATGCCGCGCTGCCGCAGTAGCCGGCGGTACTCGTCGTGGCCGTAGCCGCGGTCGGCGACGAGCCTGTCGGGCCGCCTGCGCGGTCGATCGGGCTGGGACGCATTTGGGTCCCTGCGTGCAGCCCGGACATGCGGTGGTCCTGTTCAGCAACAGCTGGTGCAGCTGGTCCCCGACGCCGCCTCGTTCCAGGCGGCCAGGCGGCGCGAGCAGGTCATGCCCGAGCCGAAGCCCAGCTCTTGGGGTAGGTACGCCCACTGGATGCCGGTGTGTATGACGAACAGGATGCCGCACACAACCTGGCGGTCTGCTACTCGTGGCCGCCCCTCGACTTGCTTTGGCGGTGGCTCGGGCAGCAACGGCTCGATCGACCACAGTTCGTCCGACACGATCCAGCCGCGATGATATTCCTGCCGCCCAACGCGGACTACTACGCGCCCGACTGTAAGGCGCTCGCTGCCCGACGGCTCCCACTACACCGCGGTCCTGCCCGCCGCCACCGAGCCAGGGGCGATGGGTGCGGTCGGCGCCCACGCGGGCAACGCGGCTTGTGAGAGCTCCACGCATCCCTGTGACGCGAGACGGTCCCGGGCACCCGCGCCTACAACGACCGACACTTGCCGAATTACGGTGTGCGCGTGGCTCCGCTCAACACCCGCCGCCGGGCCTCTGTCAGCAGCCACCTCAGCCGCACAGACACGAACGCCGATGCCTGCTTCCCCAGTTGCAAGCGGTGACCTACGCACTGTGCACTTCCAGTGCTGCTGCTCCCGGGTGTGCGGCTGTGGCGAGGTTGCCAGCTTCGGGTTGCACCGAAATGGGCGGAAGGCGCGTCGGCACTTCATATGTGTGACGCCGCGCTCGACTGGTGCCTGTGCCGCAGACCGCGCGTGGTTGACGCGTTGCAAGGGGGCATGAGCGCGCGCTCTGTGGACGTCTGGTGGGGCGTCACCTGTGAGCTGGTTCCCATGTGGGTGTGATGGGGCATGGCCAGAGGTGCCCGGTCCGACACCTTCTGGCGAAGGGTCGGAGCAGCACGGTGGTCCACTCGGCGATCTTGATTTCAGTGTCGTCACCGGCCTATGAGGCGGGTTTCGTGCGCGCGGCGTTGGGGGCACTCACTACGGAATGACCGCTGTGCGGGACGGCAGTGTCCCGCACGGCGGTCATCCGCGCTTGACTTGCTGACCCCCCTCGGTTTCACTTGTCCTATCTAGCGACATGGCAGTCCGATTATTCAGGACGCTATGGGGTGCTTGGTGAGGAGGTCATGCACGATGAAAGACGTTGCAGGCAAGGTCGCGTTCGTTACCGGAGCGGCCAGTGGCATCGGTCTGGGAATAGCTCAAGCCTTCGCGGAAAGCGGTATGAAGGTCGTCGTCACTGACGTCAGTGAGGATCACCTGGCCAGGGCCCGCGACCTGCTGACGCAGGCTGGCGGCTCCTTCCACTTCATCCCTCTGGACGTAACCGATCGCATCGATTGGCAGCGGGCAGCGGATGAGGCTGAGCATGTGTTCGGGCACGTCCATGTCCTGGTGAACAACGCGGGGATTAGTGCGCTCGGGCGGATCGCGGACGCGGGCTACGACGACTGGGACCGGATCCTCGGGGTCGACCTGGGTGGGGTCCTGAACGGCGTACAGACTTTCCTAGGCAGGATGCTCGCGCACAGCCAGGGCGGCCACATCATCTCCACGGCGTCCATGGCGGCGCTGACGCCCTTGGACGCCTCCGGGATCTACTCGGTGGCCAAACGCGGGGTGCTGGGCATGATGGAGGCTCTGCGCGCTGAACTGCTCGATTCAGGCATCGGAGTGTCGGTTCTCTGTCCGGGCCTGACACGCAACAACACCTGGGAGGCCTGCTCCCCACGACCGTCAAACAGCCCAGGTGGCCCGCCGCTACCACCGCGGGGCTCGCCGATGGATGCGGGGATGGAGGCCGTCGAGGTCGGGCGCCGAGTGCTTGAGGGAATGCGTCGGAACGACATGTACGTACTCACCCACGCCGAGTTCCGCGAGGACATTGCGCGGTACTTCGATCCTCTGCTAACGGCCTGTCAGGCAGCGCCCGACCGCGTGCTGCCGAGCGGCGGTCCGCCGCCTGACCTGTGGGGCGCTGTCTACACAGCGCAGGGACGGACCGGAAACCGCGGTCCGGTGGGCGAGGGAGGCTGAGGTGCGGGACCTTTCGGGAAAGGTCGCGTTCATCACCGGGGGTGCTTCCGGTATCGGCCTCGGTATGGCGAAGGCCTTCTCCCAAGAAGGCATGAAAGTAGTCGTCGCGGATATCAGGGACGACCATCTGGCGGCGGCCGAGGAGACTCTGGCGCGAGGTGGAGCGGAGTTCCACCTCATCAAATTGGATGTGGCCGACCGCGAGGCCTGGTCCAGGGCGGCCGATGAGGCCGAGCGGGTCTTCTCCCGTATCCACGTGTTGTGCAACAACGCGGGAATCGGCGTCCTCACCCCCATCGCACAGGCCACCTGGGAGGACTGGGACTGGTTGCTGGGGGTCAATCTCGGCGGCGTCGTCAATGGTGTCACCACTGTTCTGCCGCGAATTCGTGCGCACGGGGAGGCCGGTCATGTGATGGCAACGGCCTCGCTCGGCGGCATCACGGTCGCGGGTAACGGCGGAGTCTATTCCACGGCCAAATTCGGTGTCGTCGCGATGATGGAGTGCCTGCGCGAGGACTTGGCGGCCGAGGACATCGGGGTCACGGTCCTCTGCCCTTCGGCGGTCAACACGAACATCCACGATCACGGCGACATGCGCCCGGAGCGATATCGGGGCGACAGTTCCGATCTCGGGCCGCACGACGCGGGCCTAGATCCCGAGATGTTGAAAGGCATACTCGCGTCGTTCGGCAGCGATCCGTTGGAGGTTGGCCGTCAGGTACTGCACGCCATTCGCCACGACGAGCCGTACGTTTTCACCGAACGCATGGCTAAGGGCCTGATCGCACTCCGGCGGGAGGCGCTCCTCGCCCTGATACCGGATGAAGAACCCGATCTCGAACGCCTCGCGGCTGACAGGGCAATGCGCCGCGCCCTCACCGAATTGCTTGGCTGAAGCACCGGTCCGTTCTTGCCGGCCCTGCTCTTAGTCTTCTCGTGTCGGGCTCACACGCGCGACAACCAATAACCAATTTCTCGGAGGCAGCAACATGCACATAGGAATAGCCACAGGTCTTCAGCACTATGGTCCGGACGGCGAGGAGGCCGCCTACCCGGACGGCCAGTTCGTACGCGAGGAAGTCGAACGGTGGGTGCTCGCGGAGGAGCTGGGTCTGGACTCGATCTGGCTCACCGAGCACCACTTCACCCGCCACTCCCTCGCTCCGGACCCTCTGATGTTCCTGTCCTACCTCGCCGGCCGCACGCGGCGGATCCGGTTGGGTACCCAGGTGCTCGTCCTGCCCTGGCACGACCCGGTCCGCCTGGCCGAACAGATCATCACCCTCGACGAGGTGTCCAACGGCCGGGCGCTCATCGGACTCGGGCGTGGCATGGCGCCGCGCGAGTACAAGGGCCTGCGCATTGACCCGGAGGCGGCACGACAGCGCTACGACGAGATGCTGCAGCTCCTCGTGGACGGACTGGAGACGGGCGTGATGGAGGGCGGCGAGTTCTTCCAGCAGCCGCGGGTGGAGTTGCGGCCGCGACCGAGCCGATCCTTCAAGGGGCGGTTGTTCGCGGCCCTCGGCTCCCCCGACAGCCAGCGCCAGGCCGGCCGGCTGGGACTGGGGCAGCTGACGACCACCACACTTCCGTTCAAGGTGCCCGAAGGCGGGCTGCCGATCGACAGCTACCTGAACGCATGGCGGGAAGCGCACGGCCCGGACGACAAGCCTCCGGCGCCTTTCGCCTCGAGCATCATCGTGGTGGACGAGAGCGCAGACCGTGCGCAGGAGATCGCCCGCCTGTACGGGGGCAACGCGCAGCGCGTCGGCATCTGGCACTACCAGATGCGCGGCCGACCGGCCTACGGGCCCATCCCGGCGATCGAGACCGACGAGGACGTGGAGCGCATGGTCGACGGCTTTGTCTCGCAGATCATCGCGGGTACGCCGGACCAGGTGCTGAAGCGCCTGGAGGAGACGCGCGACCAGATCCATCCGCAGGGAATGTTCCCGCAGCTGTTCTTCGGCGGGATGCCTCACGATGAGGCGGTGCGTAACATGCGGTGCTTCGCCGAGCACTGCATGCCAGAGATCAAGAGCTGGCCGGCGTCCAGCAGCATCGACGGGGACGCCACGAGGTGAGCGGGCTCGACGGGACGTTGTTCCGAGCGGAAGCGATCGCGCCCGAAACAGCCGAGTTCAACCTGCGGCTTCGCGAGCTGGTGAAGGGCCTTCCCGGTCCCGAAGCGGGAGGAGGTATTCCGATGCCTCCGACGCAGCCTTCGGAGCGGGCGCGCACCATCCGGATAACGGGACGGGGTGGTCACGAACTGGCTTTGCGGGTCATCGCTCCCGACCGCCCCAAGGGCGTCTACCTGAACTTTCACGGCGGCGGTTTCGTCAGTGGCAGTGCGGAGCAGTCGGATCAGGAGCTGGAGCGGATCGCTCGGAACACCGGGCTCGCCTGCGTCGACGTGGACTACCGGCTGGCGCCCGCGCACCCTCACCCGGCGGCATGGGACGACGCCGAATCCGCGGCGCTGTGGCTGATCGAGAATGCGAAGGCCGAGTTTGGAACCGATGCGCTCGCTATCGGTGGCCTGTCGGCGGGCGCGACACTCGCGGCCTCCGTCCTGGTCCGGCTGCGCGAGCGACGTGGGTCCACCGGGTTCCAGGCGGCGAACCTGGTCTTCGGGAATTTCGACCTCTCGATGACCCCGAGCCAGACTCTGCTCGGCGCCGACGCGGTACCGGTTTCGGTGGACATGATCCGAGCGTGTACGAACGCGGTCGCACCCCGGAGCGAACAACGCCAGGATCCGGATCTGTCGCCTCTGTTCGCGGATCTACGGGACCTTCCGGCAGCGTTGTTCACGGTGGGCACTCTGGATCCGTTCCTGGACGACTCGTTGTTCATGCACGCTCGCTGGATCGCGGCGGGCAACCAGGCCGAACTGGCCGTCCATCCCGGTGGCGGGCACGGCTTCACCGGTGCCCCCATCACCCTCGCGGACCAGGCGAACGACCGCATCGATGCCTTTCTCCGCCAGGTCGGGCGCGACCCTCAAGGAAGTCCGCGATCGGGTGAGGAAGCGAGCACTCGGAGGTGTAGTGATGACGACAATTGCCACGAGGAGCAGCTCTGATTCGGGCTGCCTGTCAGGGATGTTCCGCGGCGCGATGGCCCAAGTCGTCACGCCGGTAACGGTCGTGACAGGAATCGAGGAGGGCGTTCCGCACGGTACAACCGTCAGCGCGTTCGCGTCGCTGTCGCTTTCTCCTCCGATGGTTCTCGTCTCCTTGGACCGCACGAGTGAGCTGTTGGGCATCGTGGGCCGGTCCGGCCGGTTCGGCGTCAATGTGCTGGGCTCGGCGCACTCGGATGTCGCCCTGCGCTTCGCCCGCAAGGGCGGGGCCGCCAAGTTCGCGGACACCCGGTGGCTGCTCGACCATGGACTGCCGCGGCTACCGGACGCGCTCGGCTGGCTGGCGTGTGAGATCGAGTCGATGGTCGACGGCGGGGACCATAAGGTGCTGCTGGGCAGGGTCCTGCACGTCGGCCATCGCGACGGCGCGCCCTTGACCTACCACGCGCGAAGGTTCGGGACCCACAAGGTGCTGGACGGCGGCTCGTGATCGTGGAGGATCCGGAGTGAACTCCGCCCGGAGGGCACTGAAGGCGGCTCGATTCGTCGAGAGAACGCCGGTGGCCGCTTTGCCGCAGGCCGGCAATGTTCGAGGTGCCGCTGCGGATGCCCGCAGCCGTCCACGATGCGGCGGTACCGATCCCTGAATGAGCTGCGCACACCTCCGAACCTCAACATCAGCATCTGGAGTTCTCGAAGGGTGCTGATGAGGTTCGCGAGGTTGCTCGCAGCAGGGGGCGCTCAGCCGATCGCCTTACGGTTGGGTCGTGAGCACCCGGCCCAAAGTGTCATAGGTACTGCTTCAACACGCACAACGCAAGGCAGGAGATGGCGCTCGCCGACGGCATTGAACTGTCGTCGGCGCTGGGCATCGGTGCTTTCGCGGAGAAACCCCTGGCCTGCGCCGGGACAGTGAGCTCTTTCCAACCTCAGGCTGACGCGTGGTGGTGAAGGACGAGGACGGCCTTCACCACGTCGGTGATGTGGTTGGTGCTGCAGCGGAGCTTCCGCAGGAGCCGCCAGCCCTTGAGGGTGGCCATGGCCTGCTCGCCGAGGCAGCGGATCTTGGCGTGGGTGGTGTTGTGGCGGCGCTTCCATCGCTTGAGACGGCGGCCCCGAAACGGGACTCGGACGGTTCCGCCGACACCTTGATACGCCTTGTCAGCCCAGCATTTGAGTCCCGCTTCAGCGAGGGCTTCGATGATCCCGTGCTGTCGCGCGGCGGTGAGGTCGTGAGTGGAGCCGGGCAGCGCGGGCGAGGCCCAGAGCAGTCGTCCGAACGGGTCGGTGAGGACCTGGACGTTCATGCCGTGGCGCTTGTGTTTCCCGGAGTAGTACGGGGTGTCGGCGGCAATCCGGTCGATCGGCAGCAGGGTGCCGTCGAGGATGACGAACGCCTTCGCCCGGATTGCATTCATCGCCTCGGCCAGGGACGGGCGAGGGTGGCCAGGATGTCGACGGCCTCGCGTATGTAGCGGAAGGCGGTCGCGATCCCGATGCCGAAACCGGCCGCGAGCTGTGCGTAGGTGTCACCGCACCGCAGGTGGGCCAGGGCCAGCAGAGCCTGTCGCGCTGCGGGAAGCCGCCGCCACCGCGTGCCGATCTCCCTCCGCCTGGCTGTCAGTTGCCCGGTCAGGAACCGCAGCGTGCGGCTGGACAGATCTATTGACGACGGGTACAAGCACGCGAAGCTTCTGGCGGACACGGGTGATCTTGGTCGAGGACCCATCTACCAGGAGCTTCGTCGTTGCGCAGGACCGTCCAACTCGGGGTCAAGGCCGTCAGCTTGGAATAGGCTCACGGTCGGCTCGCTCAATCCGCTGACCTTCACGGTCGATGTGACCGGGACGGCCGGAGAGACGAAGACGCTGCGCATCACCCTACAAGGAAGGTGATCATGGGTATTCGGGAGAGGCTTACCAGATTCACCCGCGGCATTCTGGCCGGGCTCGGCGCGGCCGTGCTGCTGGTTGCCGGTACGGTCACGACGGTGAAGGCCGCCCCGGCCGCTGCGGAGGCGGCTGCCTTCACGGTTTACATGGCGCCCGCGGGCGCCGGCGGTTCGGACGCCAACGACGGGCTAAGCTCCGGCAAGGCGGTGGCCACGCTGCCGCGGGTGCAGCAGGTGCTGCAGCAACAGAAGCCGACCACCGACGTCGAGGTGCGCATCAAGCAGGGCACCTACATTGCGCCGCCGTTCCACGAGTGGCGCTTCTACGTGCCCGGGCACAAGGTGTCGTTCATGCCGATCGACTACGTGCCGGGGCAGGGGGTCCCGGCGGGCGGGCTGCCGCTCTTCAAGAACGCCACATGCGGCACGGCGTACTGTGCCGGCTTCTGGCTGCAGCCGCGGCTGCCCAGGGACACCGGCGACCCGCTGTACGGCGGCGGCGACAGCAATCTCGACTTCCGCTATCTGCGGGTGGAGTACTACTCAGCGGGCGGCGTCTCGGTCTACGGCGACTCCGAGCGTGACGTCACCGACGAGAACTACAACCCGCCACTCCAGGTGCGCGGCAGTAAGGGCCTGAACCACAACACGTTCTTCGGGATGCAGTTCCGCAACCTGGGCAGCAAGTGGAGCGGCGGCTCCACCTTCGGCTACGGCGGCATCGTCCTCACGAACTCGTCCAACAACCGGGTGGAGAACAGCCACTTCATCAACATCGAGAACGCCGCCCCGTATCAGGGGAACATCCACGGCCTGTACATCACGCACTTCAGCTCGAACAACCAGGTGGTGCGGAACAAGTTCTCCTACGTCAGCGGCTATGTGGTGAAGTCACGGAACATGAGCAACTACAACTCGATTGAGTACAACGACATCACGCGCGCGGGGCGGGCGTCGTACTATCGTGGCGAGTTCTGCGACACGCAGTGCGCGATCGACAACGAGATCTCCCGGCAGTGCGCCTCGTACCACGACCGCTTCTTCAACAACACTATCCACAGCGGCTACTCCGGCGGCCAGATCTCGACCTGGTCCCTCAGCCCGGAAGGCCTCACCAACGCGGGCGGCACACCGTGCGCGATTCCGGCGGGCGAACAACGGGTGCTGACGGGCGGAAACTCTTCCTAGAAGGCTCATGAAGATCTTGAGTTCTGGCCCTGCCGCGTCAGCGGCAGGGCCAGACTCGTTGTGTGGCGAGGGGCGAATGGGTCGGTGAGACCGTCGGTCCGGACGTGTGGGAGACCTGCCGGGAACTGATCCCGGCGGAGAGTGTCGCGTTCCTGGCCGAGCACCGTGGCGAGTTGTTCCCGGCTGAGATGTTCGCGGACATGTACCCGTCGGCGAACGGACGGCCGAGCATGCCACCGCAGATCCTGGCCGCCGCGATCACCTTGCAGGCCTTGCACGGGCTGTCGGACTTCGAGACGGTCCAGGAACTGCGGTGCGACCTGCGCTGGAAGGCCGCATGCGGCCTGGGTCTGCACGACATGGCATTCGACCCTTCACTGCTGGCCTACTTCCGCCGCCGACTGTCCCGCTCCGCCCGCCCCAACCGGATCTTCGAGGCCGTGCGCGAGGTGGTGAAGAACACCGGCGTACTCAAGGGTAAGCACCGCCGGGCGCTGGACTCCACCGTGCTGGACGACGCGGTCGCCACCCAGGACACCGTCACCCAGCTCATCACCGCCGTCCGCGCGGTGATCCGCGAGGTCCCCGGCGCCGACGAGGTCGCCACTGCCCAGTGCGCCGCGCACGACTACACCGGCCCAGGCAAACCGAAGATTGTCTGGAACGACGAGCAGGCCCGCGCCGAGCTGGTCGACGCGCTGGTCGGCGACGCGCTGCGGCTGCTGGGCCACCTGCCCGACCAGCAACTCGGCGAGAAAGCCGCGAACGCGGTGGGCATCCTGGCCCTGGTCGCCGGCCAGGACGTCGAGCCCGCCGAAGTCTCGCCCCGACCCTGACCGAGGCGATGAATACCATTCGGACCAAGGCGTTCGTGATCCTGGACGGCACCCTCCTGCCGATCGACCAGATCGCCGCCGACACCGCGTACTACTCCGGGAAACACAAGCGCCATGGCATGAACGTCCAGGTCCTCACCGATTCGTTCGGACGGCTGCTGTGGACGTCACCCGCCCTGCGCGGGTGACGTCCACGACCTGACCGCCGCACGGCCCCACGGGATCATCGACGCGCTCGCCGCGGCCGAGCTGAAGTGGTGGGCGGACAAGGCGTACCAGGGAGCCGGCCACCCCGTCCGCGTCCCGTTCCGAGGCCGTCGCCTCAAGCGGTGGCAGCGTCGGCACAACAGCATGCACGCCAAGATCCGCTGCCTCGGCGAGCAGGCCATGGCCACTCTGAAGGGCTGGCGCCTTCTGCGGAAGCTCCGCTGCAGCACCAACTGCATCACCGCGATCGTCCAGGCCGTTCTTGTCCTTCACCACGCGTCAGCGTGAGGTTGGAAAAGGCTCCCTACGTTGTTCTGCGGGACGCGGTGAGCCCCTCGTATGGTTCACCCACCCAGGGGTGGCGGATGTGGCTCAAAAGGCTCTGCCGCTTGTGGCTTTCAGTGATTGGCCGCCCGGCGCCCCACGACGACTCGGCTGCCAATTAGGAATTGCGAATGATCGCTCTGTAGGGAATCGACAGCGAGGTCGTCCGTCGGGAGGCACCAGCACCACACCGTACGGAGGCACCACATGGCCGCGATCTGGGCCGGCATCGACGCAGGCAAGACCCACCACCACTGCGTCGCGATCGACGAGAGCGGCCACCGGCTGCTGTCCCGACGCGTCGCCAACGACGAACCCGAACTCCGCCAACTCCTCACCAATGTCCTGGCTTTGGGCGACGACGTGACCTGGGGCATCGACCTGGCCGACGGCGGGGCCGCTCTGGCCATCGCGATCCTCTTCAACCACGACCAGCAGGTGCACTACATCTCCGGCCGGGCCATCCACCGTGCCGCCGAAAGCTACCGCGGCGAAGGCAAGACCGACGCCAAGGACGCCGCCGTCATCGCCGACCAGGTCCGCATCCGCCGCGACCTGCACCCCATACGCACCGGCGACGACACCGTCACCGACCTCAAGATCCTGACCGGTCGGCGCATGGACCTGGTCGCCGACCGCACCCGCACCGTCAACCGGCTCCGCGCCCAACTCACGGATATCTTCCCCGGCCTGTAGCGGGCTCTGGACTTGACCAACGCCGGCCCGCTCATGCTGCTGACCGGCTACCAGACCCCGGCCTCCCTCCGCCGGACAGGCAAGAAGAGGCTCGAGACCTGGCTGCGCAATCGCAGGGTCCTGCGCGCTGACCGACTCGCCGAGACAACTCTGGAGGCCGCCGGCCGCCAGCACACAAGCCTGCCCGGCGAGAAACTGACCGCCCAGCTCGTGCACACCCTGGCGGCGGAGGTGATGGCCCTCAACCAGCAGGTCGCCGAGCTCGACAAGGCGATCGAGACCAGGTTTCGCGAACATCGGGACTTCGAAGTGATCACCAGCATGCCCGGCATGGGCGTGATCCTCGGTGCCGAGTTCCTGGCCGCAACCGGCGGCGACATGAGTCTCTTCGGCACTCCTGACCGCCTCGCCGGCTTCGGCGGTGTTGCTCCCGTTCCCCGCGACTCCGGCAAGATCAGCGGCAACCTTCGCCGCCCGCGACGCTACAATCGCCGACTCCAACGAGTCTTCTACATCTCCGCGTTGTTCAGCATCCGACACTGCGAGGACTCCCGCCGGTTCTACGACCGCAAACGCTCCGAGGGCCAGCGCCACATCCAGGCCGTCTTGGCCCTGGCCCGCCGTCGCGTCAACGTCCTCTGGGCACTCCTACGCGACGGACGAACCTACGAAGCCGTGCCTCCCACCACTCACGCGACTTGACAGACAGCATTAGGAATCACTGTGGATTCGAATCGATAAAATCCTAGGCACGTAAAATCGCTTCGGAAGCAGTGATCATCTCTCTAATTCGCCCAAGCCCTTCGCACTCGCTTTATCGGCTGATTAATGCGTCTCGTCAGTCGACCAGCGTCAGTTCCACGCCGTATCGCTCCTTCACATCACTCACGAAATCCCCCCGCCCTGCAGCAGGGAACGACCGGCGCCACCACCGGCGCTCTTCGGTTCGAATGAGTGGACCGTTCGCCAGAACCGTCCTGAACCCTTCATCAATTCTGGCAAGCTCGGCCGTGAACCATGAAAACTCGGGGAGTGACCGAACTTTTGCGTCGTCTGCAACCAGCTGGAGCAGATCACGCACGGATAGATCGTTCAAGTACTCCGAGACATCCAGATCATAACCGTCCGCACATTCATCGACCATCTCTTCCCAACTCCGCAAAGCCTCACCAGGAAGCAATGCAACAGTCCATCCGGCCTCCCTTGCGATCCGCCGGAAATGGTCAGCCAGGGACCCTTCGCGCACCATCACTTGAATTGCTCCCAGAAGTATTCCATCGGATCCTTGTGCGGGCGGAAGAAGGTTGAAATCGTTCCCCCGGAGTTCATATATCCAAAGTATCCCGTACTCGGGTCCACCCGGAAAAACGATCCCGGCATATCACCGGGCAGGGTGATTGATCCGGCAGGACCGTCACCCGACATGAAAGTGCGGGCTGCTTTCCTGTACTTTTCGAACCCTCCCACTCCTCGGAATTCCGGCATGTTCGCCGGCAGCTTGGACGGGCCGGTCACCTTTCCCTTGCTGTTTACTTTCACACCAAGAACGTGATCAGTGTAGTGCCTCGTCGCTGAGAGTTGAGAGTTGAAGTCGGGCAATAGCGCGAGTTCCTGTGTCCCTCTGAAGGGGACTCCAGGGCCGGCAAGTTGATTACCAGGCAAGGTCTTCGCGCTACCAACCGTTCCCGCCGGTACCTTCGGCCCTGGCAGGAGAAACAGCCCGAACTGTCCGACTCCACCGAGACACTGAACTGTCCCGGCGGCTACGTCGCCCTGCTGGAATGAGTCCACCCCGCGGCGTGCCGAACCGACCCCTGTGAACTCGTCGATGCAGCCCGTCCAGCCCCATCGGCCGTTCGCCCTGGCGTAGTCGGCTCCCGAGGTGCAAGTGTCCGCGAATGAGCTTCCGATCTTGTCCAGCGCCGGTTCCAAGGGGATGAATTCAGTGCCTGGCAGTTCGGCGGTCCAGCAGCTTTCGTCGCCGCTGCCGGGGATCCACCAGCAGGTACCGGCCGGGTCATAACGGTTCGTCGGACTGTTGCCGACGTACGTGTAGGAGGACTCGGCCGGGGTTTCCTGTCCCGGCGTCAGTGGGTCCTTGGCAGTGAAGCGGCCCTGTGCCGGATCGTAGGTGCGGGCCCGCATGTTGTAGCCGAGAGCGTTGGCGAGGCTGGTGTCCTCACCGCCCACGGGTTCCTTGTACTGGCCGGCGTAGCCGAAGTTGTTGTTCGGCTGATTCGTGTCGACGCCCGGGCCTCCGGTACCGAAGGCGCTGGTGTAGTCGTACGTCTTGGCCTGGGCGCCCGTGGCGGTGGTCAGGTCGGTGATGGAGCCGACGAGATCGCGGTGGTAGTAGTACGCCGTGTCCGTTCCGGAGACCACGCGGTGTTCGGACTCGATCTCGTTGTACGGGTTGTACTGGTAGTCCGCGTACAGGGCTCCGGTGGACGTGTACTCGGCTGCGAGCTGCGGGAGGCTGTTGTTGGTGTCCCAGGCCAGGGTGACGCCGGTCTTTGTGCGCTTGGTCCGGTTGCCGTCGGCGTCGTAGGTGAATCCCCACGTCTTACCGCCTGCGGTCATCGACGTCAGCCGGTCATTGGCGTCATAGGCGTAGGCGCGGGTGCCGGCCTTCGTCTGGTTGCCGTCGGCGTCGTAGCCGTAATCCGTCGTGGTGGACGCGAGAACGGACTTGGTCAGCTGGTCGGCTGCGTCGTAGTCGTAGGTGGTGGTGCCCTTGGCGTCGGTGCTGGTCTTGCGGTTTCCCACCTTGTCGTACGTGTACGAGGTCGTCGGCGAGCCCGCCGGGCAGGTTTCCGCCTTGGTGGCCGAGGTGCATTCGGTCTTGAGGCGGCCCGCCTCGTCGTAGGTGTAGTACAGCGACTCGGTGGTCAGTTTGCGCTGTGAGTCGATGCGCTTGGGCTGGCCCGCCGCGTCGAGGAGCGCGTGCCATCCGGTGAGGGTGGTGCCGCCCTTGGTGCTGGTGATGTCGGTGACGCGGCCTGCCGTGTCGTAAGTGCGGGCTTCGCTGTAGCCGTTGCCGCCGGGCAGGAGGGTACTTGTCAGCCTGCCTGCCGGGTCGTAGTTGTACGTGGTGGTCGCGCCGGCGGTGACGGCCGTTTTGCGGTTGCCGTCATCGTCATAGGTGAAGGCGGTGACGCGACCGTGAGGCAGGGTTCGGGCGCTGAGCCGGCCCGTGTCGTCGTAGTCGTAGACGAATCCCTTTGCCTGACCGGGTACCGAGGCGGTCTTGAGGCGATTGGCCGCGTCGTAGGTGAAGGTTCGGGTGCCCGTGGCGTCGGTGACCTGCTTGCGGTTGCCGACCGCGTCGTAGGCCGTGGTCACGTCCGGTGTCTCGTCGGAGTAGGTCGTACTCGTCGGTCGCCCCAGCGCGTCATGGATGCTCGTGGAGACGACACCTCGCGCGTTGGTGACGGTTTCGCGGTTGCCGTCGGCGTCATAGCCGTAACGGACGGTCCGCTGCAGCGGATCGGTCACCGACTTCAGCCGGTTGGCGGCGTCGTAGTCGTACGTGGTGGTGTGCTGGTTGTCGTCGACGCGTGCCTTGGCATTGCCTGCGGCGTCGTAGGTGTACGAGGTAGTTCCGCCGTCCGGCGCGGTGACCAGTTTGATGCGGCCCAACTTGTCGTATTCGGTGCGGGTCGTCTTCTCGTTCTGGTTGGTGGCAGCGATCTGCAGACCCAGCTCGTCGTAGTCGAACTTCTGGGTGTGGCCGAGCGGGTCGGTGATCTGCTTGAGATTGCCGGCCGCGTCGTAGTCGTACGCGGTGGTGTACTTCGTCGCGTCGGCGCCCGCTTCATTGCCCCGTGGGTCGGTCTCGGTTTCGAGGCGCCCGTCCGCGTCGAAGGTCCAGCTCTGCTTGCGTCCCAGAGGTGTCGTGACGCTGGTTCGGTGTCCGTCGGCGTCGTAGCCGTACGTGGTGGTCTTGCTCAGGGGGTTCTTGACCGTCTTGAGGAGGTCGTCCGACGTGTAGGTGAAGGAGGTGCTCTTGTTGAAGGGGTCGGTCACCTTGCTGACGTTGCCGTTGGCGTCGTAGTCCGTCTTTGTGGTGTGCAGCAGCGGATCCGTCACCAGCGTCGGCCGGTTCAGGGAGTCGTACTCCGTAGTTGTCAGAGCGCCCGTGGGATCGACGGTCCTGGTGAGGTTCCCGTTCGCGTCGTAGCCATACGTTGTCGTGTACTGCGAACGGTTCGCGCCCTCGATGTTGCCTCGCGGCGTCGTCGTCGACACCAGCCGGTTGGCCGCGTCATAGCCGTAGGTGGTCTTCGCGCCGGTGGGGTCGGTGACGGCCTTGACGTTGCCCACCGCGTCGTAGTCGGTGTGAGTCGCCGCATTGCCAGGAGCCAGGACATCGGTGACGCGGTTGAATTTGTCGTACGTGTACTCGGTGACCCGTTGCGCGGCGTCGATGGTCTTCTTGAGGTTCCCGTTCGGGTCGTACTCATGCGCCGTCACACGGCCGAGCGGGTCGGTGACACTCTCCAGGAGTCCGGCGGCGTTGTACTTGTTGACGGTGGTGTACTTCGCCGGATCGGCGTCCGCGACGTTTCCACGGGGGTCGGTCGTGGTCAGCGGTCGGCCTGCGGCGTCGTAGCTGTACGTGGTCTTGGCACCGGTAGGCGTGGTTTCCGATTTCAAGTTGCCTTTGGCGTCGTACTCGAAGCGTGTGACCTTGCCGCGGGGAGAGGTGGCGGTCTCGACATTGCCGAGAGCGTCGTAGGTGTAGGACTGCTTGCCCGCTTGGTTGTTGACCTCGACCAGCCGCTGCTTGTCGTTGTACTTGTACGTTGTTACCGCGTTGCGGCCGTCGGTGTATGTATCGATGTTGTCGTCGGCGTCGTACGTCCATGACTGCGTTAGCGCGCCTTCGACCCGGGTCCGCAGGTTTCCGCGCGCGTCGTAGGTCATCTTCGTGTGGTTACCGCGCGCGTCCACAGCGTCTGTCAGCCGCAACTTCGCGTCGTAGGTGAACGAGGTGACGTTGCCCAACGGGTCAATCCGGTTGCGCAGCAAACTGCCGTGGTACAGGTCCGTCCAGATACCGCCGTTGCCGTCCTTGTAGCTGGTCTCCAGCGTGGCTCGCGTGTACGTGGTGGTCTTGCCGTCGGCGTCGATCTGCTGGGTGACTCGGCCGGACCCGTCGTACGACGTCTGCATCACCAGGCGAACCGCGGCGTCAGTGATGCTCGCCAGCCGTCCTGCCTCGTAACCGTAGGTCACTGTGCCGCCGTCGGTACCCTTCACGGACGTCAGGTGCCCGGCGGTGTAGCCGTACGCGACGCTCCGATTGCCGGGCAGATCAACCTTGGTGAGCAAGTGGCTGGTCGGATCGACAGTGACCGCGATCGTGTTGCCCGCGCCGTCGGTGATCGAGCTGAGATCGCCACCTGCGTAGGCGAAGGAAAGCCCGATGCCTGCTTCGTCCTTCCAGGAGGTGAGCTTGCCCCCGCCGTCGAACGTGAGCTTCCCGTGCTTGCCGGTCGACAGCGTGAATCCGTCCGCCGCTGAGCCCGTCAAGGTGGCCGTGACGCCCCGAGAAGATGCCGTGTAGCCGCCCGTGGTCGTGTCCTTGGTGTACACAACGCGCGATCCGTTGTCGGCCACGTAGGTGACCTTGGCATCGGTCACGATAAGGCGTGCGTCGTAGGCCGACGTCCAGCCCTCTCCCAGCATTCCGGCACTGGTGTTGTCCGAGGCGTAGGTCCGCCTCAGTGTGAAGGGGACACCGGGGGCCGACACGGTGCCGTCCACGGCCGTTTCGTTCAGTGCACCCGTTGCGGTGTTGACGGGATCGCCCAGATAGCCCTGGACCGGGGTTCGGCCGGTGGTGTCCATGCAGACGCAGCCGTACGTCTCGCCAGAGGAGAGCGACACCGGCCGTCCCAGAGCCGCGATGTTCGGGCCCCGAGCCTCGGCGCTCCAATCAGTGGCGCAACCCCATCCGGATAGGTCCGATAGCGTTCCCCGATCCGCCGAAACGGCGATCTTCACGTAGTACTCGACGCCCTCAGTCAGAATCGTGGGGTCCGATACACCCCAATTTATCGTTTTGCCGGACCAGTCAGTCGATCCGTCCGGGTCGGAGTCGCACCACTGCTTGATCAGCGCATTGTCAGAGGCCCGGTACAGGGCCCTGTGCATCGACTCCGTACCTGTCGGGGTGTCAAATTTGACATTGCCCCATTCCACGTCGAACCCGAACCAGCCGTGCGGAGCCGTCCGCAGGTTGGTCGGAGGGCCAAGAGCCAGCGCTCCCACCCGGCTCTCAACTTCGCCATTCTGAACCTTGGCGTCAGGCGCCGGCTTGCTGCTCTTCAGGGTCTTACGCCCCGGAAGACTGATGATCGCGCCCGGCTCTTTGGGTGCGCGCATCTCGTCGACTTGGGCACGACGTTCCTTGAGCGTCATCGGGCGCTCGGGCTTCAGCGGCTTCGAGGAGCGTACTTTCGGGGTGGCCGTGGTCGGAGAATCTGGTGCTGCCGAGGCGGCTTGTCCGGTGAAGCCGCCACCTGCCAGCAATGTGGCCGTCGCGGCAACAGCCGCCACGACACGGCCTCCACGTAGGCGTAACCGCACAACACCCTCCCCAGCCGACGGACGCAAGCTGCTTGATCCTTCCCGATGTGCGGGACATGCCAAGCCCGTTTCCGGGAGTCGAATGTGAGGCGACTGTCACATGGCTGCACGTGCAACCGTTCGGGGTCCTCGTGCGTCAAACCATGATCGTCCCGCCAGCGAGAGTCAGGAGGCACGCGTGGAGAGAAGGCAACGGACGGTCTTAACTCGCCCGGTCAGGATGCTAGTTGGGGTGGCCCTGGGGGGATTGCTGCTTGGCGGGCTCTTCTCTGTGAGCGCCGTACCCGTACATGCTGAGAGCAGGGCAGAGCACGAGACCTCCCGGACCGCCGTGCACTCCCTGTCTATGGAGCGGGAGTCGCGCTTCAGACAGAGGCTGCCCCGTACCGTTACGGAGCCGTTCTCAATGGTCGGCGCCGTCTGGACTGGCGGTGCGGCATCGCTCGAAGGCACGACGCAGGTACGCGTGCGCAGTGTCACGACGGGCAAGTGGTCTGACTGGCTGGATCTTCATGTCAACAGCAGCACCGCGTCCGAGGCCTCGGCTCACAGGCGCATGGTGTCCGGGCGGACCGAGCCCAGGTGGGTGGGGCAATCCGACGCCGTGGAAGCCCGTGTCGTCGCTGCGGGAGACGGGCAGGAAGTGCCCACCGAAGTGAGCGTCAAGCTCATCGAACCGATGGTTGATTCCGTGCGACAGCGCGGCACGTCAACGCCGCTCACCACGTTCAGCGGCCCTCTCACTACCACCGACGCCGACGCCGCAGCAGCGGTCGCTGCCCGTCCCCCGATCACCAACCGCGCCGGGTGGGGCGCGAACGAGGACCTCCCCGAAACAGCCAGTTACGGCACGGAGGTCAAGGCCGTCTTCGTCCACCCCTCGGGTGGAACGAATGACTACAGCTGTGCCGACTCTCCCGCCATGGTCAAAGGCATCCAGGCTTACCACATGACCGATCCGGACCACATGTGGAACGACATCGGCTTCAACTTCCTCGTCGACAAGTGCGGCACGATCTTCGAAGGCCGTGCCGGCGGCGTCGACCGCCCCGTCAACGGGTTTCACACAGTTGGCTTCAACAACGACTCCGTCGGTGTCGCCCTTCTCGGAGACATGGGTTCCGGTAAGCCGACCCCAGTCGCCTTGGAGGCGCTCGCTCGACTCGCGGCATGGAAGCTCAGCTCCTCCGGACGAGACCCGCTGGGCAGCGTGGTCATGACCGCGACGACCTCCAACGGCAAGTACCAGGCGGGAGAGCAGGCGACGCTTCCGGTCATCGCCAGCGCGAGCGACGCCATGCCTGCTTCCAGCCCGGACGAGAACCTGGCGACAAAGCTGCCTAGTATCCGCTCCTATGCCGCAAGCCCGGCGGGAAGCTCCGCCATCCCCACAGCGGACTACAACCGGAACGGTGTCAACGACCTCGTTGTCGGCACCCCCCAGTCGCCCGTGGGCACTCTCACCGGGGCGGGAGCCGTCACCGTCATACCTGGCAACACAACCGGCCCGAACTCGGCAGCCAAGCGGGTCCTCTCCCAGGACTCGACCGGCGTGCCAGGCAGCGCCGAAGCAGGCGACGCATTCGGCGCTGACAGCGCCTACGGAGACCTAAACGGCGACGGGTACGCCGACCTCGTCGTCGGCGCACCCGCTGAGGACGACACCAGCGGCCACACCGACGCCGGCTACATGGTCGCCCTCTACGGTCCTGCACTGGACACGGGCGCCGGCTACAGCCTGGCTACCGCCGACCGCGTCAACGGAGCACGGTTGGGGGATGCAGTGACCGTCGGCGACTTCAACAGCGACGGCAAGGCCGACATCTTCGCCATTGCCCCCGGCACACCGACCAGCTGGTGGGTCTACGACAGCGCGTCGGCCGCAGCAAAGAGCGGGCGCCTGCTGACCAGTGCGACGGGAACGGTGACCAACCCCGATGCCGCAACAGGCGACTTCAACAAGGACGGTTACGCAGACATCGCCACTACTTACCTCGATCCCGACGGAACAGGGCGCGTGATGTTGTTCAAGGGATCCGCAACCGGCCTCCAGCCCAATGGCCTGCTCGGGGCCAAGGGCGGCCGGTCCATTGCATCCGGCGACATCAACGGTGACGGAATCGCAGACGTAGTCGTCGGCCAGCCCTACACCGCCGAATCCGCGGCTTACTCCGGAGGACAGGTCACCGCCTTCTACGGCTCCCTCAACGGCCTCACCACCACCGGCGCCACCACCATCCACCAAGACAGCACCGGCATACCCGGATCAGCCGAAGCCGGCGACGCCATGGGCGCCTCCGTCTCCATCGGCGACTACAATCTCGACGGCTACGCCGATGTCCTAACAGGACTGCCCAACGAGGACATCACGCGGGCCGAAGTCGCCAGAGCCAACGCCGGCGCCACCCTGCTCCTGCCCGGCGGATCAATGGGATTGACCGGCACCGGATCTCTGGCGATCAGCCAGGACACCACGGACATCTCCGGTGACACGGAAGCAGGCGACCGCTTCGGTTCCGCGGTGACCCTCACTGATCTACGCGGCACCGCCCGAGCTGACCTCGCCATCGGCGCCGAAGGCGAGAACACCGGCGACGGCACACTGTTGCAGATCGACACCGACGCCACCGGCGTCATCTACACCAGCGGCCTCAACTACGGACCCGGCACACTCGGCCTACCAGCCGCATCTCACATCGGCCAGGCGCTGGCCCCGTAAGTGCGGGCGGGGCTGCCGCGAGGCGCATTCGCGGCAGCTGTGCCGACATCGCCTTGGCCTCGTAGGGCCTGCCAAACGAACGTTTGACAGGCCCTTTCGCGGGAGTGAGTATCCGTGTGTCGTCGTCCCCATGCTCCTCTGGCCGGGAGGATGCTTTTTCAGCGCAACCTGCTCTACAGCACCGTCACCCGCACCCGCACCCGCACCCGCACCCGCCAAGGCATCATCGGTCAAAGCGAGGCCGACGAACGAGCAGTCGCCAACAACCGCACCCAGCCGGCGCCGCCACACGACCCTGACCCACCGCATCGCCCACGCGATGCGCCAAGCCGACCCCTCGAGGTCAGGCGCCCAGGCATCCGCCGCCCGCACGGTCACGGTACCTGGGCAGTCCACAGCGATCAGCGAGCGCGCGCAAGCGGCCCTGTGCGGAACCGACTCCGAGGGGCTGGAGGTTCTCGACGAGCGTTTTCGCAGACGACAAGGAGCCTGACTTCCCATCCCCCCGGGTACACGCACACGGCCGACGTGGTTACAGGTCGGTCCACGGGCGGGGTTCGCCCCCGGTCAGCGGCACCCAGACCGGCCCGGAGGGAGCGTGCTCCTCGATGTCCTCGAGGACGGCGGCGCCCAGCTGCACCTCGCGGGCGAGGGCTGCCACGAGCGGGTGGTGGGCAACCATCGCCTGCAGGTCGCTGATGCGGTCGTCCAGCCGGGCGCGGGAGGCGCCGGTGAGCACGAAGAGGATGCGGGGGAAGACGGGATACCAGCGCAGCCACGCCGGGCCGGGGGAGACAGATCGGCGGCGTCCGACCGGCTGGGCTTCGTAGTGGAACAGTCTGGCGTACTCGATGAGCTTCACGGCCAGGCGCTCGCTGCTCATGGTGGTGCGGTCGACTTCCACGAACGCGCGCAGCTTGCGACGGCGTTCGCTGTCGATGACGGTGTAGTGCAGGACGGCGTCGGCCACGAGCCGCTCGCCCTCACCGATGGAATGCGCCACCTCGGGAGTCCAGTCCCATGGGCCGTGCTCGTGCCCGAGGCGGCGTGCGTCGGCCGCGAACGGCAGGTGGGCGCGTACGACGGTCAGCGTGTGCGGCGTCTTGAGCGACGCTGCTGTTGCCGAGGTGATGGGGTACGGCGGCCGTCCCCGCAGGAGGGGGTGATCGCGGGTCAGAAGCGCCCCTTCCGGGGTGAGGTACCAGGCGTGCGTACGCGATCGGTCCGAGTCCGGCAGCGGGGTGAGGTCCACGAGGCCTGCGGAGCGCAGCTTGTTCAGCGCCCGGGAAACCAGTTGGCGGGAGCCGGTCGGCCGCAGCATCTGGAGCAGCTGGCCGGTCGTGGCCATCCGGTGCAGCGCGAGCACGGTCAGAGCCTGCAAGCGCAACGGCTCAGCAGGGCTGGGGGCCAGTTCAGCGGCCGGAACACCTGAAGAGGAACGGGTCATGAAAGACAGACAACCGGCTGGCCCAGACCATGGCCCCGACCACGAGACCCCGACCACGGTCACGATCCCAAAACGACCTCGTGGTCGGGGTTATGGTCTGGGTTCTAGCGATCGTTGCAACACCTCGGCTCAGAGGTGGCGATGGACGTCGAATTTCGTGAGAAGCGAAGGTCCCAGGGCATCAGGCCGTTGGTGCAAGAACGAGACGTACTTCCTACTTGTGGATCAATGAATGGTTGCCGCCGAACTGAACGGCAGGCCCCGCAGGACGCTCTGCTGGGAAAGGCCGACCGAGCGCCTGTCTACACTGCTCAAGGCCCAATGGAGCCGGTCGTCGGTTTTCCGTCGACACACGGCACAACCGCGGCAGGGGGAGCGGTGAGAGCACCTGCGGAACTGGTCGGCACCCGTGTCACACGCACGGCTTTCGACCACCAGGTCCGGATCAGCTTCACCGATCACGCCCCAGACGGCCGCATCCGCATCGAGGGCGAGCTCGTCATCGAGACATCGTTCACCCTGACGGACTCCTCAGGCCATCAGGCCCTACTGATGCCGGCCAGTGGGCCGTCCCTGGCGCCGGTACTCGGCCTGTTCGCCAGGCGCGTCACCGAAGCCGAGGTCACCGGGCAAGGCACCCTGTCCCTCGGCTTCGACGACGGCACTCGGCTCAGCATCGAGCCAGACCCCGACTACGAGTCGTGGAACCTCACCGGCTCAGGAATCGATCCCGTCCTGGTTGGCCCAGGCGGCGAAACAGACTGGCAACACTGATCATCGCCGGAACCGAAACCGTTGCGGCACTCAACCTGTTGCAACGACCGCTGGAATCCGCCTGGTCGGGCCGACCACGCCGCTGGCCGGACGGGGCTTTGGAACCGCCCCCGCGAGCGGTTGAAAGACGGGGCGATGGCCGGTCCGCAGCGGCAGGTGCTGCTGCGGGGCGTGGTGGCGATCCACGCCATGCCGGCCATCGTGCGGCCCCCGGTCTGCAAGGGACCAACTCCCCATACCGGGAGCCGCGTTCATAGGGGCGGTGCGCGGTAGCCCGCTCACTGCCAGGTGCTACCTACTGGAGCGCTGTGCGGCCTGGTCCAGGATGCGCCGGCGTGTCCACCGCCGGCGCCCCTTCTGACGGCCCGCTTCGGCGATGCCGTCCACGGTCTTCAGCAGCGGCAGGTTGCCCTGCGACAGGGCGCTGGAGAAGGATCCGACGCTCTTGTATCCCAGCAGCGCGGCCGCCTGGCTGGCCCCCAGCAACTCCTCAAGATCACCGTCGGCGGAGACCTCGGGCAGCGGCGGCGCCGGCTTGGCTCCGGCTCGCCTTCCGCGGCCGGGCCGGCTGGCCATCCACTCCTGCAACGTCGCCACCTTCCACAGCTGGCGGCGGTAGGGGTTGTCGGCCGTGCCCATCTCTTCGACGACGTCCGGTTCGGGGAAGTAGCCGGGGTGGTCCCGCACGAAGGTGTTGACCTGGTTGGCGTTCTTGTAGCCGAGATACCTCGAGGCGTCCGAGGCGTTCAGCAACGTCTCCGGATCGAGGGAGGGCGGCCGGTGCTGGGTGAGCCGCGCCGCGGCGCGATGCGAAAACCACTCGGTGACCTCCGCGTGGTCCCACAGGCGCGCCCGGCCGCGCTTGTCGACCGGCTCGGGAAACGCCGTGCCGGCGGTGTTTTCGGTGCGCTCGGTGTAGAACTGGCTGATCCGAGCGGACGTCAGACCGTGTTCAGCCGCGATCTCGGCAGCGTCGGCCAGGCGAGGTTCACGGTGCGAGGACATGGCAGAACCGTCCCCTTCTGTTCAGCAGTGTGCCAGCCAACCCGGCACACAAAGCAAATAATGGCAGAAGTTCCGGTGGGGGGTCCAGCCCGCGGCACACAAATTCCCCACGGTGGCCGCGCTGACAGCTCCCGGCCTACTCCTCGGGGATCAGGCGGACTCCGCGGCGCGCGGCGGCCTCGGCCATGTCGATGAACGCCATGGCGGCCGGCGACCTCTCCCACTCGGCCAGAGTCAGCAGCAGGATCACCCCGTCGCGGTCCTGTGAGGCATCACAAGGCATCCCGGCCGCCTGCGCAGCGGCCAGCAGGTCCGCGGTGGCCCGTCCGGTGAGCCGGTCTGCCACCTCCCGGTGCAGATCCTTAAGGCCCTGCTGGTACAGCTCGTTCGCCTCGCCCAGGAGCAGCACCAGGTCCTCGCCGTGGCGGGCCGGTGCCGCCGCAGCGAGGTCGAGGATGCGCTGGGTCGTCGTCATCGTCATCGAGTATCGCTCCCGGATGGGCGTGAGCGGCGGTGTGGTGGTCAGCTGTGGCCATCGCATCCGGCGGCACGGTGCAGGAGCTCGCCCCGGCCCGGTAGGGGCGTTGGAGTCCCAGGTGGGTGGCTTGTACAAGGCGGCGTGGACGTCGCGCTCCATCCGCTCGAAGTCCTCGCTCTCCTCAACTGTCCTGCCTCTGTGATGTTCGGGCAGTCTCGGAGATCTCTGGGCAAGTGGGCCGACGTCTCCGTCAGGTCCGGGCGCCGCCCCCTCAAACAAGAGATGCAAGCGAGTCTTGACAGTTTGGAAATGTCAAGGCGTACTTGCCTCATGACTCTTCCAGATCTGGACGATCTCATCGCGGAAGTCGACCGGAGGTGCGACACCGCACACCGCCCCGGCGGTCAAGAACAGCCCGACTGGCTCGCCCTGCTCACGGTCGCCGCCCAACTCGCGGGTCAACTTCAGGCCCTGGCAGACGACTTGGTTGAGGACTACGTCGAGCACTGCCGGATGCACGGCAACTCGTGGACGGACATCGGCGCGTCCCTGGGTGTGACCCGACAGGCGGTCCAGCAACGCTTCCACGCACCGCACAAGCGCTACAGCCCCGAGACGATGACCGACGACCTCCGCCAGGCGATGGTCCACGTCAAGCAAGCGGCGGTGCATCACCGCAACAACTACATCGGCACCGAGCACCTGTTGTGGGGCCTGACCGCGGAGGATAACAGCGCCACCCGCCTCCTGCAGACTGCAGGCGTCTCCCCTGAAACGGTCCACCAGGCCGTCAGGGCCCGGCTGAGCATGGGGGCATCCCAGGCGGCCGAGCGGATCGCCTGGACTCCTTACTCCCGCAAGGCCATCGACATCGCGGAGGCACGGTCCGAGCAGCACAGATCCGACCGCATCGACTGCGACGACCTGCTGATCGGCCTTGCCCAGGTCGGCCGCGGCGTGGCCGCCGACGTCCTGACCGAGGCCGGCTTCGACCCGGCCGCCCTCGACGCGACACCCGCCGACGCCTGAACCCATCACGGCTGGCACCCGCCACTCGTTGGACAGCGAGAGTACGGCTCCCTGCCCGGACCGAGTGAGACACCGCCGAATCCCATCTCACTCAAGTCCGGGCACCGCACGTCAGCGCAGCACAATGCCCGGACTTGTCCGAGACAGGACATCAACCTCGAGGCCAGGGTCTGGGGCGTCGCGCCGACGGGACAGCGCGATGAGCTCGGCCATGGTGATGTTGGGATTGAACGGCACCTGGCGGACTCGTTCGACCGGCGCGCACAGCTCGGCCAGCCGCGGCCGGCGCCCGGCCATCAGCAGCAGATCACGGTGGTTGGCCAGGGTGCAGGCCGAGCACGAACAACGACGGGAACCAGCCCGGTCCTGGGCGCCGGGATGCGAGTCGTAGCACCAGTGATACGCAGCCCCGCACTGACCGTGCGTGCCCAGACCTCCCCGGTGCTCACCTGGTGGGCGGGCAGCCACTCGTCGACGACCCGGGCCGAGTTGTCGGTCGTACGGCGCCACACCTCCCGGTTACGGCGCTCCGCGCTCTCCTCGGCCCGCATCCCGAGCACGTTGGCGAACAGCAGCGGGCTGTCCGTCTCCTTCCTGAGCGCGCGGACCTGCGGGGTGAACGCCTGGTACACCATCCGCGTCTTCCACGGGCCGGTGCAGGTGCGGGCCCTGCCGAGCCAGGGCCAGTCGAAACACGCGAGGGAAGCCCAGCCGGTGACGCCTCGTTGGGGGTGCGGGTATTCCGTGCCGCCCCCGAGGACGACGCTGCCGATCGATACGAGCAACTTGTTCTGGACGGTGTCGACGGCGTGGATGCTGTATCGGGTCCGGTTCCCGGGCAGCGTCGACCAAGGGGCGGTGTCCTTGGGGCCGTGCGCGTGGCCGATCACGGGAAAGCCTTCGAGCTGGTGCACTGAGAGGGTCGGCGGCGGTTTCCAGAGGTCGGGCATGGGTCTCCTCCTGAGGGAGCACGGGACAATGGGCGGTGAGAGGGGCGACCGCGTCGGGCGGCACGGACCGCGCGGCTGGACAGCCCTCAGACCGCGATCGGTTCGGGGTCGGGCTGTTTGGGATAGGGCCGTTGGGCGGGGAGGCCGAGCTTGATCTGCTCGCGCTCGCGCCGGCTGCGCCCGAGCCGCCATACGGTAGCGGTGCGCTCCGCGGTGCCGTACGTTGCGGGCGCCGACCGCGACCAGGGCCTCCCGGAGCCAGACGGCCGGGTTGCACCCGGCCCGGGGCACCGGAGCTCCGAGCGCGATGAGTTGGGCTTCGGCGTATTGGTGGCCCTGTTCCTGGCGGCGGATCTTCTGTGCCGTGCGGTCGGAAGCGCGCGGGTTCGCGGATTCCCGGACATGATGACGCCGGAACCGGATCGTGTGCGGCGCTCAGATATGGACGAGCGCGTGGGTTCGGGCTGGCGGGGCCTTCCTCGCCTCAGCCGGCTGTCTCGGGGTCAGGCCAGGGCCTGGGTGGCGTACACCGCGCCGAGGGCGCCCGCGAGGGCTCCGAGCAGGAGCCGGAGCGCGGTTTCGGGAAGGCGGGGCTGGAGCCGTGCGCCGAGGTAGCCGCCTATCAGCCCTCCGGCGCTGCAGGCCAGACCTAGCCACCAGTCGGGCGCGACGGGCCCGGGACTCGCCAGGCCCAGCGCGGCGTACGCGGCGGCCCCGGCGACGGAGGTCGTGAAGGTGGCGGCGAGGGTGGCCGGTGCGATGCGGGCCATGGGCATGCCGCGCGCGGCGAGGATGGGCCCGAGCAGGGAACCGCCGCCGATCCCGTAGATCCCACCGACCCCCCCGACCGTCATGGCGAGAGCAGCGAGCACGCGAGCCGACGGCTCGGCCGCGTCCGTCCGCCGCCGGGCGGGGCGCAGGGTGCGCAGGCACAGCCACACGCCGAGCGGCAGCAGGAGCGCGGCGACCAGGCCTTCCGCGCTGGCTACGAACGCGGGCGGTAGCCACTGGGCCAGCATCAGTCGTCGCAGCGTGTGTCCGCGCAGCAGCAGGCCGGCACCGTGCAGGCTTGCCCGGACGGCCCCGCCATCGCCCCGAGCGCTGCCGGGTGTCCCGCCGATCTCTCCCGGCTGCAGCCGGGGTAGCCGGATGCGGACAGCGAGTGCGCAGCCGAGGTAGAGGGCGGCGCTTACTGCGAGCGCCCGCCGCTGTCCTCCCGGCTGTTCTTGATCACCACGACGCTGGCTCCCACCGCCACCGCGGCGGCCAGAGGATCGGCGCCCTCCTCCGCCCGAGTGGCTGCTGGAGCGGGGTATGGGTGCCGGGAGCCCGCCCGCGCTGGTTCACCAGGGCGGTTGCACCACGGCGAAAGGCGTCCGGATCCAGCCGATCAGCATCACCACGACGCTGGCTCCCACCGCCACCGCGGCGGCCAGAGGATCGGCGCCCTCCTCCGCCCGAGTGGCTGCTGGAGCGGGGTATGGGTGCCGGGAGCCCGCCCGCGCTGGTTCACCAGGGCGGTTGCACCATGGCGAAAGGCGTCCGGATCCAGCCGATCAGCGAAGGCCAGGCGCGGAGGGCGTTGTACGAGCATGTCGAGGCCTGCCCGTTCTGCAATCCGGACACGGCACTCCATGTCATCCCGGAGTAGGCCGACGGGCGGGCGGCCGTTCGTGGGCGGAGGCTGAGCACGTGGAGTTCCCCGTGGAGGTCGCGCTGGCCGAACTGGCTCCTGTGGTGCCCGCCATGCCGGGATGGTGGGTCGAGATCAAGTTATGAACAGGGTTGGAAGTTGTCCGCTTGTCCCTTCGTGCGGCGGCCGCCGTTGACCCCAGAGGGAGCGCCGACCTCGTGCTCAGAGGCTCCGACGGTTCTTGATCCGGATCAAGGTGCGCACTGACTTGGAGCCGACGACACCGGCCAGCAGGACCATTGGAGGGAGAACCACATCCGTCAAAGGGTCGCGTATGGGCTTGTAGACGGCCGTGCCGTCTTTGATCTCGATGAACCCGAGAGGTCGGGCCTCCGCTCCGCCCCCTCCTCCGCCGCCTTCGCCGGTCTTGGTGGTGCCGATCTCGCGTCCGGCGCCGCCGCCGAATCCGAAGCCGACGCGGGCGACAGGGATGACGGTGATGCCGTCCCGGGTGATGGGTTCGCCGTACACCGCGGTCACGGAGGCGCGGCCGCCGAGCTTGTCGGCCAGGCGCTCCAGCAGTGTGACGGAGGCGTGAGCGGCGGTGAGGTCCCCGAGCGGGACGGATGCGGGGGGATTTTCAGTGCTGCTCATCGCGGGCCTGCTTCCTGGGTGCGCTCGGCGGTGCCGAGGATGTGGGTGGCGGCCGGGGAGGGGAAGCGCGTGGGGGGAAAGGCGAACTTCTCCATCTGAGTGAGGGTGAACCCGGCTGCGGTGATGGCGGTTTGGGTGTTGCGGCCGGTGTGGCAGCCGCCGCACAGCACCGGCCAGATGGTGGCGTCCACGATGCGCTGGGCGCGGCGCATACCGGGCGTGTCAGCTTGTACGTGCTCGAAGAAGCGCAGGTGTCCGCCGGGTCGCAGGACGCGGTGGATCTCGGCCAGCGCGGCCGTCTGGTCGGCCACCGAGCACAGGGTCAGGCAGACGACGGCCGCGTCGAACGAGGCGTCGGGAGCGGGGAGTTGTTCGGCCCGGCCGTCCACGACCTCCACATCTGCTGGTGCGGTGCGCGCTGCTTCCTCGGCGAGGGCGCGCAGTCGCGGCTCCGGCTCGATCGCCAGGAGGCGTTTCACCTCGGGCGGGTAGTGCGGGAAGTTCAGTCCGTTGCCCGCACCGATTTCGATGACCTGCCCGGACAGGCCGGCCAGGAGGCGCTTTCGGTGCTGGGTGATGCCTGCCTTCGCCAGACCGGGGCCTGCGACTTTGGCGTAGAAGCGGGCGAACAGGGGGTGGCGGACGCTCTGCGCGGCCATGACAGGTCACCGGCTTCCTCTGGAGCAGTGCTGGTAGATCGTCGCGGTACGATTTTTAGCGGAGGTGCTACATAGTGAAGCCACTTCACGATATGTCAGACTCTGCTGCTTCTGCCAGCGTCTCGCTGGACCGGCTGTTTGAGCTTGCCGAGGTGCTCGGCGCGATGATGCAACGCGGCGTGGCGGAACGCGGCCTGACCACGGCGCGCGCGGGCGTACTGTGGGCGCTGTTCCACGAAGGCCCGATGACGCAGCGGGATCTGGCCCGACAGCTGCAGGTCACTCCGCGCAATGTGACCGGTCTCCTGGATGCGCTGGAGAACGACGGTCTGGTCGCGCGGGGCTCGCATCCGACCGACCGGCGCGCGACTCTGGTCTCCCTGACCGAGGAGGGGCGCTCGACTACGAGGGCACTGCGCGGAGGGCGGGACGAGTTGGCTGTCGCCCTGTTCGGCGACATGCCGGAGTCACAGTTGGACGTCGTGCGGCAGGGACTGGAGACGGTGATCGGGAGGCTGCGGGCCATCGATCTGACTGGCCGCTGACCCGACAGTCGGGCCTGCCACTACACATGTATATGCCGCACGGCAGCACGGCCGATGACTCGCTTGACCGGACGGCGCGAGCGCCGCTGTGCAGCTCACTCGCAGCAGGTCCAGCCCGGCGTACAGCCGCACTCGTCCGACTCGGCGCCAGCCGGGGCTGCGACTGCGGCGCCGACGGGTGCACAGCAGCCGCTGCCCTGCAAGCGTCACAACCCTCCTTGGTCGCAACAGCGGCGATGACCGTCCAGAAAACCAAAACCCCGTACTAGTCGCCCGGGTGCGGACTCAGTGGGCGTCTGGGCGGTGTTCGCTGATCCAGCGGGCGGCGAGCAGCCCGGAGGCTGCGGTGAGGACGGCGGCGGCGACGACCGTGGCGTTCAGGCCGAGCCAGTCGGCGAGCACACCGGCCACGAGAGCGCCGGCGGCGTAGCCGATGTCGCGCCAGAACCGGTACGTCCCCAGGGCGTTGGCCCGCCAGGCGGGGTGGGCGTGGTCGGAGATGGACGCGATGAGGGCCGGGTAGACCATGGCGGTGCCCAGGCCGAGGAAGATCGCGGAGATGATGCCCGCGAGCAGCGGGCGCTCCAGCAGGGCGAGGGCGAGGACGAAGCCGACGGCCTGGACGAGCATGCCGTAGACGATGAGGGGTTTGCGGCCGATGCGGTCGGCGAGGTGACCGGTGGGGATCTGCCCGAGGCCCCACAGGATCGGGTAGAGGCCCTTGATCAGGCCGACGGCGGCAAGTCCCAGGCCGTGGTCGGTGAACAGCAGAGGGAAGACGCCCCAGGTCAGGCCGTCGTTGAGGTTGTTGATCAGCCCGGCCTGGCTGGCGCCGCGCAGGGATCGATTACGCCAAGAGGTCCGGACGAAGGTGGCCTTGAGGCCGGTGTCCTCGCCGGTGGGCAGCGGTTTGGTGTGGTGGGCGAGTTCGAGGGCGACGTGGGCGGCGGTGTCGCGGACAACCAGGGCCAGCGCGAGGCCCGCGACGACGAAGATGACGCCGATGAGTTCGGGGACCGGGCGCAGGCCGTAACTGGTGGCGAGGTAGCCGGTGAGCAGGGCAGTGACGCCGACCGCGGTGTAACCGGCGGCCTCGTTCAGGCCGGTCGCAAGCCCGCGGCGGGCAGGGCCGACGAGGTCGATCTTCATGTTGACGGTCATCGACCAGGTCAGGCCCTGGTTCAGGCCCAGCAGCACGTTCGCGGCGACGATCCACCCCCACGACGGCGCGTAGGCCAGGGCAAAGGGGACGGGAATGCCGAGGACCCAGCCGGCCACCAGCAGTTGCTTGCGGCGGAAGCGGGCGGTGAGGGCGCCGGCGGCGAGGTTGGTGAACGCCTTGGTGAGGCCGAAGGCGATGATGAAGGAGAAGACGGCCAGGTCGCTGGTCAGGCCGAAGGTCTCGGAGCCGATGAGCGGGACGGTGGTGCGCTCGAGGCCGACCAGGCCGCCGACGCAGATGTTGACGATGACCAGCAGGGTGAACTGCAGGCGGTTCTCGCGCAATCCGAGCCGTACGGGCCGGCCGTGGGCGTCGGTTGTCGGGGTGGGGTGCGTGGTGCTCACGAGGGGGTGTCCCCGGTTCCCTGGATGAGCTGCTGGCCGTGGGCCTGGGCGTACTCGGTGGCTCCGCCGTCGAGGACGGCGATGTCGGTGTGGCCGGCGCGTTCCAGGACGCTGGCGGCGGTCATGCCGCGCTCGCCGTGGGCGCAGGCGACGACCGCGCCCTCGGGGGCGTCGACGGCGGCTGCGGCGAGGGCGCCGAGTTCGATGTTCAGGGCGCCGGGGACGTGTCCGGCGGCGAACTCCGTGTCCTGTCGGACATCGACGTAGGGGCGGCCCTTGGCGTGGTCGGGGGTGAGGAAGGCGGTGGTGGTCTGCGGGTTGCCGTCGGCGATCCAGGCGGCCATGCCGCCCGTGAGCCGTCCGGCCAGACGCTCGTAGCCGATCTTGTACGACTGCCACACGATCTCGGCGAGGTCCTGGCCCTCACTGGTGACGAAGACGACTGGGTCGGGGTTGGGCAGGAGCCAGCCGAGCCAGGTGGCGAACTGGCCGCGCAGCGGGATGGAGAGAGAGCCGGGGATGTGGCCAGCCGCGTAGTCGGCCGCCGCGCGGACGTCGACGACCTGCGCGCCGTCGGCGAGCAGCGCCTTGACCTGGCCGGCGTCGAGCGCGGGCAGCAGCGGGGCGGAACTCAGGACGGCGGGGCCGCGCCGGTTGGCTTCGCCGAGGCGGTCGAAGTAGTCGGGGTAGCTGCCCAGGCCGGCCACCAGCTGCTTGACGAAGGCGTCCTCGTCCGCGGCAGCGAGGAGGGGGTTGGTCTGCTTCTGCGCGCCGATGGTGGAGGTGCGCTCGTTTCCGCGGACGGCGGAGCAGAAGGAGCCGGCGCCGTGGGTGGGCCAGACAGCGGTGGCGTCAGGCAGGGTGATCAGCCGCTGGAGCGAGCGGTACTGGGCCCGGGCGAGTTCCTCGGTGCGGCCGGCGCCGAGGAGATCGGTGCGGGCGGCGGAGTTCACGATCATCGAGCCGCCGGTGAACACCCCCAGTTCCCGGCCGCCGTCGTGCAGGAGGAAGGAGAGGTGCTCGTCGGTGTGGCCGGGGGTCGCCAGGGCCCGCAGAGTCAGGCCGCCGAGATCGACCTCGTCGCCGTCACCGAGGCCCCGGTGGCCGAAGGCCCGCCGCCCGGCGGCGGAGGCGAGGATTTCGGCTCCGTCGTCGTGGGCGAGCTGGACGGCGCCGGAGAGGAAGTCGGCGTGCAGGTGGGTGTCGGCGGCGAACGCGACGGTGAGACCGCGCCGGGCGGCCGCTGCCTTCAGGGCCCGCAGGTCGCGGCTGGCGTCCACCGCGAGCGCGCGGCCGTCGCCGAGATCGACGAGGTAGGCGCTGTTGCCCAGCCCCTGGTCGACCAGAGGTATGAGGTGGTCGTCGGCGAAGCCCATCCTGTGTCCTTCCAACGGAACAACCTGGCGGGCAGCCATTGCCGCCAGCTTTCAGTTACAATAATCCATAGATTATTGGAGGAAGCAATGCGGGATGCCACCACGAGCGGCGCCAAGGCCGCCCTCTACGACGCCTTCGCGACCAGCGGCAAGGCGCTGGCCAGTGGAAAGCGCCTGGAACTGCTGGACCTGCTGGCCCAGGGCGAACGCACCGTCGACGCCCTCGCCAAGGCAGCCGGGCTGAACCTGACCACCGCGTCCGCGCACCTGCAGACCCTCAAGCAGGCCGGGTTCGTCGCCACCCGCCGCGAAGGCGTGCGCATCCACTACCGGCTCGCCGGCGACGACGTCGCCCAGCTGTTCGCGCTGCTGCGCAAGGTCGCCGAAGCCCACCAGGCCGCCGTCCCCGCCGCCCGCGACGCCTACCTCGGCGAGGACACCACCGGCGAGATGAGCCACGAGGAACTGCGCACCCGCGTGGCGGCCGGCGATGTCGTGATCCTGGACGTGCGGCCGGTGGAGGAGTACCTCGCCGGACACATCCCCGGCGCCCTCTCCATCCCGGTCAACGAGCTGGCCGAGCGGATCAACGAGCTGCCTGAGGATCTGGAGATCGTCGTCTACTGCCGGGGCGAGTACTGCGTTCTGGCCTACGACGCGGTCCGGTTGCTGACTGACCGCGGCCGCCGCGCGATCCGCCTCAACGACGGCATGCTGGAGTGGCGTCTGTCGGAGCTGCCCGTCGACGCCTCGGACCTGACGTGAACGCTCCGGGCGGCGACCTGCCGCCGCACCCGGGACTGGCCGGCGGGCCGGTCTACCTGGACTACAACGCCACCACTCCCGTCGACCCGCGCGTCGCCGCGGCGATGTGGCCGTACCTGACCGACTTCTTCGGCAACCCCTCCAGCAGCCATCCCTACGCCGACACCCCCCGCCGGGGGCTGGCCGGGGCCCGCGCCCAGGTCGCCGACCTGCTCGGTGCCGGGCCCGGCGAGATCGTGTTCACCGGCTCCGGGTCCGAAGCCGACTTGCTCGCTCTGCGCGGCGCGGTCCTCGCCTCGGGCCGTCCGCACCCGCAGGTGATCACCCAGGCAACCGAGCACCCGGCCGTCCTGGAGGCCTGCCGGGCCCTTGAGCGGCTGCACGGCGCCCGGGTGACCGTGCTGCCGGTCGACGGCAACGGGCTCGTCGCCCCGGCCGCGCTGGCCGCCGCGCTCACCGAGGACACGGTGCTGGTATCGGTGATGGCGGCGAACAACGAGACCGGCGCCCTCCAGCCGATCACGGAACTCGCGGCCCTCACCCACGAGCGCGGCGCACTATTCCACTGCGATGCCGCCCAGGCCGTAGGCAAGATTCCCCTCGATGTCGGCGAGCTGGGCGTGGACCTGCTGACGGTCGTGGGGCACAAGATGTACGCGCCGAAGGGCGCGGCCGCCCTGTACGTGCGTGACGGGGTGCGGCTGGAGCCGGTCGTCTACGGCGGTGGACAGGAGCGCGGCCTGCGCGCGGGCACGGAGAACGTCGCCCTGGCCGTCGCGCTCGGCACCGCCGCACAACTCGCGGCCGGCGAGCTCGCCGACGGCGCCCCGGCCCGCATCGCAGCCCTGCGCGACGACCTCCACCAGCGGCTGACGGCCGCTGTGCCTGGCCGTGTGCACCTCAACGGCCCGGGGAAGAACCGCCTGCCGAACACCCTGAACGTCAGCATCGACGGTGTCCTCGGGCATCAGCTCCTCGCCGCCGCCCCCGAGGTCGCGGCCTCGACCGGCTCGGCCTGCCACAGCGGCACCCACACCCCTTCCCCCGTGCTCACCGCCATGGGCCTCGAGCAGGAACGCGCGCTCAGCGCGCTGCGGTTGTCCCTGGGCCGCTGGACCACGGCCAGCGACATCGAGACGGTGGCAGCGGCCCTCACCCAGGCGGCTGCCGCGCAGTGACCGGGCCGACCGGCCCGAAGCTAGAAAAACCGACGCGAACAGGAGAGGCATGACCGAGAACACCGCGCACGGACTGTCCACCCGCAGTGTCCACGCCGGCGAACACCGCGACGGCGAAGGGGCCATCCACACCCCGCTCTACAACCACTCCACCTTCGCGTTCGACACCACCGCCGACCTCCTCGACGTCGTCGAAGGCCGCAAGCCCGGGAACCTCTACACCCGCTACGGCCTCAACCCCACCATCCGCTCCACCGAGGCCAAGCTCGCCGACCTCGAAGGCGCCGAGCAGGCCCTGGCGTTCTCCTCCGGCATGGCCGCCGAAGCCGCCACGTTCCTCGCGCACTGCCGCACCGGCGACCACATCGTGTGTATCGGCGAGGTCTACGGCGGCACCTTCGAGCTCCTCGGCGACAACCTGCCGCAGGTCGGCATCACCACCACGTTCCTGCGCGCCGACGAGGTCGACCGGCTGCCCGAGGTGCTGACCGGCCGGACCCGGATCGTGTTCTTCGAGACCCCGGCCAACCCCACCCTGACCGTCTTCGACATCGCCGCCATCGCCGAACAGGCCCGCACGGTCGGCGCGCTGACGGTGGTGGATAACACCTTCGCCACCCCCGTCAACCAGAACCCCCTTCAGCACGGCGCGGACCTGGTCGTGCACTCCGCGACCAAGTACCTTGGCGGCCACTCCGACCTGACCGCCGGCGTCCTGACCGGCCCCGCCGAACACCTCGCCCCGGTGGCAGGGTGGCGCAAGAACCTCGGTCAGGTCATCGCCCCCGAGACCGCCTTCCTCCTCGCCCGCTCCATCCGCTCCCTGCCCGTCCGGGTCCGCGCGCAGAACGACACCGCGCAGGCCGTCGCCGCCTTCCTCGCCACGCACCCGCGCGTGGCCCGCGTCCACTACCCGGGGCTGGCAACCGGCGAGCAGAAGCGCATCGTGGACGCGCAGATGCGCGGCGGGGGCGGCATGCTTAGCGCCGTCCTGGACGCGGATGCCGATCAGACCGCCGCGGTGGTGGACCGGCTGCGGCTGTTCGCCATCGCGCCCAGTCTCGGCGGAGTCGAGTCCTTGGTCACCCAGCCCATCACCACCACCCACCACGGCCTGGACCCGGCCGAGCGCGCCAAGCGGGGCATCGCCGACAGCATGGTCCGCCTGTCCGTCGGCCTCGAAGACGCCGATGACCTGATCGCCGATCTCGCCCAGGCCCTCGACAGCGACTGACAGCCCTCTTCCTTCCGCCCACCGGACCTGTACGAGGGCCCGGTGGGCGTCCCGTACGACCTCTGCACGAAAGGCTCCATGTCCGTGACCGGCTTCCCCCTCCACGACGAGGCCACCGCACCCGCCGAGGCCCTCCCGCACCTCGCCGCGGCCCGCGAACGCATGGGTTTCCTCACCACCCTCAACGCCGTCATGGCCGAATCCCCGCAACTCCTGGCCGGCTACACCGCCCTGGCCCAGCAGTTCGCCGCTTCCTCCCTGCCGAAGCCCGCGCAACAGGTCGTCCTGCTCACCGCGAGCGTCGCCAACGCCTGCCCGCACTGCGTTGCCGCGCACTCCACCCTCGCCCTGCGCGCCGGTCTCACCCCGGACGACGTCAACGCCCTACGCGACGCCACCACGTTGAAGGACCCGTCACTGGAAGCCGTACGCCGCCTCACCCAGGCCATCGTCGACAAGCGCGGCTGGGCCGACGAGCAGGACATCGCCAGCTTCCTCGCCGCCGGACACACCCACCGCCAGATCCTGGACATCGTCCTGGGCGTCGGCATGAAGACCCTGTCCAACTACACCAACCACCTCACCCACACACCCGTCGACCCGGCGTGGCACGACCAGCAGTGGACGCCACCAGCAACCACAACCCACTGACGCACCCACTGCCAACCGCCGCACGCAGGAAGAGACATGACCAGCACCGCACCCGCCGTCCCCGCCTCCATATCCGACGCCGCCCAAGCGCAGCGCCGCATCCTGCGTGTCCTGGTCGCCTCGCAGGTCCTCAGCGGCGCCGGTCTCGCCGCGGGCGTCACCGTCGGCGCCCTCCTCGCGCAGGACATGCTCGGCTCCACCAGCCTCGCCGGACTGCCCAGCGCCCTGTTCACCGCCGGATCCGCACTCGCCGCCATCACCGTCGGACGCATCTCCCAGGCCCGCGGCCGCCGCCCCGGCCTCGCCACCGGCTACCTCACCGGCGCCATCGGCTCCGCAGGCGTCATCACCGCCGCCGTCCTGGACAACCCGGTCCTGCTGTTCATCGCCCTGTTCGTCTACGGCGCGGGCTCCGCCACCAACCTCCAGGCCCGCTACGCCGGAGCCGACCTCGCCCCAGCCGGCCACCGCGCCCGCGCCGTCTCCACCGTCCTCGTCGCCACCACCCTCGGCGGCGTCGCCGGACCCAACCTCGCCGCCCCCGCCGGCACCCTCGCCGAACACCTCGGCATCCCCCACCTCGCCGGACTCTTCGTCATCTCCGGCGCCGCCTACGCGCTCGCCGCACTCGTCCTCGCCCTCTGGCTGCGCCCCGACCCGCTGCTCCTGGCCCGCGCCGTCGCCCAGGCCAAGGAAGCCGACGCCGCAGCCAACCCGGCCGCCCCCGATACCGCCGACACCAGCGAGGGCCGCGGGGGTGTGGTCCTGGGCGCGCTGGTCATGATCCTCACCCAGCTCGTCATGGTCGCGATCATGACGATGACACCGGTCCACATGCACGACCACGGCCACTCCACCGCCGCCTCCGGCCTCGTCATCGGCATCCACATCGGCGCCATGTACCTGCCCGCACCGCTGACCGGGTGGCTCGTCGACCGCTACGGCCACATGAAGATCGCCGCCGCCTCCGGAACCACCCTCCTGGCCGCCAGCGTTCTCGCCGCAGCTGCGCCCGGCGACTCCGTAGCCCTCCTCGCGCTCGCCCTGGCGCTGCTGGGCCTTGGCTGGAACTTCGGTCTTGTCTCCGGCACCGCGATCATCACCGACACCGTCCCGCTGGCCACCCGCGCCAAGACCCAGGGCCTGGTCGACGTCTCCATCGCCATCGCCGGCGCCACCGGCGGCATGGCCTCCGGCATCATGGTCGCCGCCACCAGCTACCCCGCCCTCGCGCTGACCGGCGGAGCCCTCTCCCTCGCCCTCCTGCCCGCCGTCGCCGCCACCGCCTACCGCCGATGAACCCCACGATCCCCGACACACCCGCGCCGGACATCACCGTCGACGGCACCGGCCTGCTCTGCGTCACCCTCCTGCTGCGCCTGCGCAAGGAGATCGACAGCGCCAAGCCGGGCACCGTCGTCCACGTCATCGCCACCGACCCCGCCGCCCCTCTCGACCTGCCCGCCTGGTGCCACATGACAGGCCACCACTACCTCGGTCCTGTACCGAACGCCGCCGACCTACCTGTGTATGCACTGCGGATCGCTGCCGGTGCGCGCGCTACCCGAGCAGGCGCCCCGTGGCATGCGGATGACACGGAAGGCTGAAGGCCGCCTCGTCTCGGCAGCTTGGCCGTGCGTTCGGGATGGGCGGCCCCCACGTAGCGCATGACAGTCTTCTCGGTAATCCCGAACAGACGCACACCTCCACCGGGGTGTATTCGGCGAGGTCGGCGGCGAGCTGGCTGGGGGTGAAGTGGGCGGCGAGCGCGGCGCGTGCGGCTCGTTCGGGCAGGGCGTGTGCGGGCATGGATGGCGGGCCTTTCGGGCAGGGCGCGGCACCGGCAGGCGAACCGGTGCCGCGCCGGGGCGGGCGAAGGGGGAAGTGATCAGCGGCTAGGGCTGGTGGGCGGTCTGCTTCTGCTCCCACCAGGCAGGCGGGTGGGAGGTGGCGGCGGGCTGTGGCGCCGGGGGAGCGGTGTAGGGGCGGGCGGCGATCGGGCTGGGCAGGCTGGTCTCGGTGTAGGCGATGCGTCTGCGCAGGCTGATGCCGAGGTCGTCGACGCTCAGGTAGAGGGCGTTGTCCCTGACTCCGGTGATGCGGCCCTTGGTCAGGATGCTGACCCCGTCGACGAGCGATTCGGCGGCGTTTGTGGCCAGGTCCCGCCAGGCGGTGCAGATGTACGGGATCGGGTCCAGGTCACGCCACTGCTGCGCGGCGGTGTCCCACTGTGTGGGGGTCTCGGTGAGGCGGAACCGGCAGACAGCGATGCCGTCCTGGGTGAAGCGGACTTCCACGCCACCGGCGACGGTGCCGCTCACGTGCGTGACGGATGGGGCCATGCGAACACCTCCTACATCTAATAATAGTGTGTTCTGTGTGAGGGGGGCAACCCCCCTGTCGGCACGTCCCAGTGGGTACGGCGGGTGAGGCGCCGGAAGCGGGCTTTCCATCCGGTCGGCTGTGCCGGGGCCGGCGGCGGGGTGAGGTTGTCGAACACCGTGGTGTCCCCGATCTCCACCACCGTCGGCACTGTGCCGTCGGCCCGGACCAACTGCTCATCCGTGGTGTCCGGATGGGCGGAGACCCCTACGGCCTCCCGGTCGGCGTCGAGGTAGGCGAACACGAGGATGCCCGTGATCTCCAGGCAGGGCAGGCCCTCATCGTCAGGCCCCCGCATCGCGTGGAACACCGCCGCGCTGTTCGCCTCCGCGCACTGCTCGGCGTCCGAGAGGCTGGGATTTCGGGGCGCGAGCACGCAGCGGGAGATGTCCGCGTCGTACAGCGTGTAGCCCTCGATGTCCTCCCGCGACGTAGAAGAGGTCCACGGCCCTGCGGTCGCCGGCGGGCGGACGGAACGGGACGCCGTCTTCCCTCGCCACGTCGTCCCAGGAACTGCGCACGTGCTGCGCCAGCGAGGCAAGGGCGGAGGCCTCGTCAGCCCAGAGCGTGACATCGACAGTGTGCCGGTCCCGCTGGCGCAGCACCCACGCGCGGCCGGTCACCTGCGGGCTGAGGTTCTCCTCGACGGCGAAGCTGAAGCGGCTCAGCCACCCTTCGAGGATGCTGAAGAACGGTTGGCAAACCAGCAGCCTCTACTTCTTCCGCGCTGGAGAGGCGGAACCCGCACAGTCCGCACAGGAGACCTTCGGTCTTCAGTTCCAAGTCGAACAGCGGGGAGTCTCCTACGGCCAGGAACAGAACGGCTGCCTCCCGGCGACAGGCAGGGCACCGGCTCAGGGTCTGGAACAGCGCCCTTGCCGGACCCACCTCGACCACGGTCAGACCGCGTTCGCTCACCGCCTGCTCAACGCCGTCGACTGCTGCCTCGGGGAGGTGCGCGATGCGCGTCCTTAACCGGTGGCGGGCCTGGTTCATCCGCAGGCGCACGTACTTCTGCAGGCGGTCCGCCCGGTCGTCCTGGATCATTCGGACCGTGTCCGACCAGGCCTCCCAGAAGGAGTCGGCCTCCTGCCTCAGGTGCTGCAAGAGCTTGTCCATAGTCGCGACGAAGGTCGCGAGGTAGTCGTCCACGTTGTCTGTCCCGAGGCGAGCGACACCGTTGCGCAGCTCGGTCAGACCGTCCAGGTCGTCGGCTTCGCTGCTGGATTTCTGTTTCTGCGGGAGGACGTCCATCTTCCGCAGACGGCTGATCGCCGTCGACGCGCTGATGGTCCTCATCCGTGCCCGGGCGTGCCGGTGAGGGGCGGTGCGCAGGTTGCGCAGCTGCGCGGCGGTAGCTCTTGGCTATGTAGGTGACTGCCGGATCTCGGCTCCCAGTGGGGTCAGTACGAATACGTGTCGAGCATCGGCTTCGCCGCCTGAAGGACAACATGACGCCGCACCGTGCCGAACCGTGCTGCGTCGGCCCTACGTCCTGGTGAACTCCGATATCAACTCCGCCATGACGGTCGGTGGCAGGGATGGGTTCGAGGCAGCGGCTTCTACCACTTGCCAGTCGTGGTCGGTGAGAAGTTCGACGATGGCCTCTGGCGGCAGGGCTGGGTGCCCGGCAGCCCAAGACCGTGCCTGTCTGTCCGTCAAGCAGGCGAGCAGCGCTGGACCGGTCGCGTTGCGGTGCCGGGCGACCTCGCGCAGTGCTTTGCGGACCGGTGTCATGTATCCCGTCAGATACTCCAGCAGGGCAGACGGCGTCTCCGGGTTGGCTGCCACCTTGGCGATGACCCTGGATCCGTGGCGTCCCACCATGGACCGAAGCTGAGCTTCCGACAGTCCCGGGTGCCGGGCGATGGACTTGACCACCTTCGCGTCAAGGTCGTCGGCCAGCAGATCGCGGATCTTGGCTGGCAAGTCACGCCGTTCGGCAAGGAGCGTCCGCACTACCGGATTCGACGACCGGGACAAGTCCTCGACCTCGGAGGGGGAAGCGGAGGCGATCCGTGGCAGCAGCGTCGAGCCGATCTTGGTGGCGGAGGCCAGATCGGAAAGTACGTCGAGCGGTACGCGGGGGTTGTGCGCCAGTCTGCGCTGTACGTCGTGGCCACGGTCAGCCGCGAGCACGTGGATGAGGGTGCTGTCGATCGCCGGATTCTCCGCAAGATCGGCCCGCACTCCGGGAACAGGGTCACTGGCCAATCGCGCCGCTGTCTGTGGCGGCAGGTCGGGGCGGGCAGCCAATCGGCAGCGCAGCAGCGCCGAAGGGTGGTCGGCGAATCGCAGGAGCGCCTCGACCGGCGTGGCGGGGTTCCACAGAGCCTGCTCCGCCAACTCGTGAAGGGTGGACTCGTGTGAGCCGGTGCACGAGGCACCGGTCCGCAGGTCGCAGTCCAGCCGCGGACAGTGCGGATCGTGCGCAAAAGGCGTCTCCTCGCTGTCGCAGACCAGGCACCGCTCTGCTGGCGGCAGCCCCTCGCTGGTGATCAGCATGGACAGCACCTGCGGTGGTGTTGCCTCGTTGGCCGCCACCGCGCGGCGGACCTCGGCATGCGGGTGGCGCGCGAGACGGGCCGCCAGGTCCGCCGTGGTCCACAACGCGAGCTCCGCGACGACCCGTACGTCTGGATCGGCGGCGAGCATCTCCCGTACATCGGCCGGAAGGTGGGGACAGGCGGCCAGCTTCACCCGATGCTCGACATCGGGGTCCTCAGCGAACAGCCGCGCCCACTCCAAGTCACCAGAACGCTCCTCAAGTAGGGCGAGTGCGGCCTGCGGCTGCGTGAGGGGATCGACGTCGGCAGCGGTCAGCAGACCCGCGTACGCAAGAAGAACGGCGCTCTCCTCGACCTGCGTGGCCAGGCTGACCGCCTGCTGGCGGCTGAGGTCCGCGCGACTGGCGAGGCCGTCGGCGATGTCCGCGTCCGCGACCGAGATCAGGCGATCGACCAACTCGACGGGCAGAGCCTCATTGGCCGCGAGGCCGCACAGTGCATGGTTCACAAGATGGCATCCTGCCCGGATCGCAGTCGAACGGCCGCTGGATTTCAACGTCCCCGAGCCGCTGCCGGTGATCATCCCCGGGGACGTAGTTCGGCGCACTCCTCAACAAAAGCGCAGAGCCGGCGCCCCAGGCGGTCCAGCGTGATCACTGATCGGGGGACGGTTCCGTCTGGCGGCAGAAGAAATCAGTTGCCGCGGTACCTGCGAGCTTGGTGAGGATGTGTTCATGGACGGTGCAGCAGACGATGTGAATCAGGCGATCGCGGGCGAGTTGCAGCTCATGGATCCGCGTGTCCGCGCCTCGCGGGAACGCGCCGGGGAGCTTCTTGACCCGGAGTTCGTGGAGGTCGGTGGGTCGGGGCGGCGATGGACGTATGAAGCCATGCTCGCCGAGCTGCCTGACCATCTGGGCAGTTCGGCGGATGGTCCTCGCTATGAGCCCTCGGAGATCTCAGGGATGCTGCTCGCGCCGGGTCTGGTGCATCTGACCTTCGAGACCACGCTGGGCGAGCGCAGGACCAGGCACAGCTCGATCTGGCGCAAGGGGGACCAAGCCGCAGGCTGGCGAATGTATTACCACCAGGCCACGCGCGTGCCGCCCGGAGTGAACTGAGACCACCGGCACCTCGCCGACGAAAGCGACGCCTTGCCGACAGCCGCCCGTCACGGGCGGGGTGGCGTCGTCATCCTTCGTCGGCATCGTGAACGTCGCCCGCGTCAGCGTTTTCAACGCTGGGCAACATCGGTGACCGTCTCCAGGGTCTTGGGTGCAAGGGTGCGCAGCGCGGCGTGCATCAGGGGAGCGGTCGGCTTGGCCGGCGGCGTGATCAGTGCCGTGTTGTGACCCTGGGGAGTGGCCTGCCCGCCCTCTCGTATCGCCTGGGGTGCTGAGAAGGCGGGTGGGCGCTTGTGCGGCGGCCGCCCTGTACGGGGGACGACACGGCGGCCGCCTTGACCCACGGCCGAGACCGTGACTCGGCGGCAGGGGCGCTTACGGGGACATCGCCGCCCGGTAGATGCTCCACAAGTCCTCCGCCGTGGCGCAGGCGGTGCTGTCGACCGCGCAGGTCTGGCAGTGGTGGCTGTGGTCGATGCAGGCCCGATATGCCCGCTGCATGCGGTTGAACTGGGTGCTGCTGGCCACGCGTTGCAGGTGGCCCGCTCCGGTGCCGGCTGCCACGTATACCCAGCACGCGGTGCTCACTGCCGCCTCCGGAGGGGCTGCATCTGGTGGTGGTTGCGGATCTCGACGGTCAGGTCGCAGACGCGTGACATGTCGCCGGACCCGGTTGCCTCGGTCCGCTGCCGGGCCGGCGCGGTACATACCCCGCAGTCCGCGGGCGGCTCGGGATCGTCGAGCGGGAGCCCGAGTGTGATCGGCGGGTCCAGGTGCGTTCTCATCCGAAGGTCTCCCGGGCAGGGTGGCTGCCCGGGCCGAACGCGGCGCCGAGCAGCAGGGGATCAGTCAGCCGGCCCGACCCGTCCGGGCCTTCCACAGTCGCCTGGTGGTCACGGGGGGATCCCTTTCGCCGGTCGCGTGGACCGGCGCACCGTATCCTCCCGCACTCCGGATGCAACTGGGCGCCGGGTCTGGCCAGTTGTGTCACTGCCAGTCGTTGCCGAGCACCTCACGCCGTGCTGCCTCGGCCCGCCGGTTGAGCGCGCCCGTCATCCGGAACAGCGCCACCGTGAGCGCAAGGAAGACGACGACGAACAGCACTTGCGTCACTACGCTGACGATGGCGATGTCCTGCGTGCCGTTCGCGATGATCACCATGATGACGTTCCCGGCCAGCCACCCGGCCCAGATCCGGAACTTCTCGACCCGTACGGCCTTCTGTACTTCGCTGTAGCTCGCCATGACGCCCCCTGAGATGAGTCGGTAGGGACGTGAGCATGCCGCGCGTGACGGCGGTGCGGGCGGTGCGTAGCCGTGTTGTGACCGGGTGGGTGACGGGCCCACCACCCACTCAGGACGGTGGGCCGCACGCTGCTCAGGCCGTACGCTGCGCAGCGAGCCCGACGAGAAGCGCCGCCCGGGTGAGGGTGAAGACGTGGCCGCACCGGTCGAAGTCGACACGGGTGGTGTCGCCCTCGATGACGATCTGCCGCGGGCGGCGCCAGCAGGCAGGGCAGCGCGGCAGGGGGACGGACGGGGTCTCGTCCAATGCGGTGCCTGCTGTGGCGATCTCGTCGAGGAGGTCGCGCTGTTGGGCGTCGAGGTCGGCGAACAGCCGCGCGGTACGCGCCGGGCTGAGGGGAATGGTCATCGCTGAACCTCTCCATCGTGAGTGCGTGGTGCACTCCCTGGTTCGGCGCGGACCGTCGTCAAGGTAACGCGATCAGTATTGGGAAGACAGGCCGCCGACGTCTGCCGCTGCATCTCGCGAGCGCAAACTGCCGGGCAGCCTGCACTGGGAGGCGGCGCTGCACCGCCCCACGGCTTTCGGCGAGAGTCGTCCCAACGCTCACCGGAGATGGGAAGGGGAGCCAGACTGTCCGCCATGGACACTTCCTCAGCCCACCAAGACCGTGAAGAAGCAGAGCGGCTGAGCACCGCGGTGGGGGTCCTCGCCGACTTCCTGAACCGTCAGCCGCTCACCCAGGCCCTGGCCTCGCTGGAGCACCGATTGGAGGGCGCCGACGGGATGACTGTCATGCGGGTCGCGGAGAACGGCCACGTCGTGCCGGAGCTGCTTGCTTCAGCGCTCACGGTCCGCGAGAGCCTGGGCCGGATCAATGACCTGGTCCACGCCTGCGGCATCCTCCTCGTGCTGCCCCACATCCTCGGGGATGAAGAACGCATCACCGTCCGCCCCTCCCTCGGCGCCGGCAACGACCCGAGCCGCCCGTACGACCTGGAGACAGACCAGCGCATCGCGGAGTTCAAGCTCGCTCGTTGGCGTGGCGCGGACGCCATGCGCAAGCGCCAGACCTTCAAGGACCTTGTGATGCTCGCTGCCGACACCTCCGGCCGCCGGGCAGAGCTGTTCGTGATCGGCCCCGAGCCCCGCCGCTTCCTGACCAGCAGCACTTCAACCGCGGCCTGGGCCCTGGACCGCACCCCAGGGGCACTGCGAACCTTCACCACCGTCTTCGGCATACCGAACATGTCCGTCGCCCAGTTCACCGCGACGCATGCCGCCCACGTTCAGATCACCGATCTTCGGGATCTTCTCCCCGCGTCCGTCGCGGCCCTCCTGCAGTGAACGTCCTCGGCCTGAAGGCGCCAGCCTTGCGACGAGCCGTATATTCACGCCCCCCAGCCGTGGCGGCGTGTTCCGCCACAGTTGGCTGCGCCGACGAAGACCCGGGTCCACGACGGCAGTCTCCCGTGCTCAGACAGAGAAGGGTCAGCTGGTCCACGTCTTGATCTGGGCCGCGACCTCGCGTACCGGGAGTCCGTCCCGGGCGGCCCGGGCCAGGGGGATGACGGTGTCGAGACCGGGGCTGACCGGCAGCCCGCATGCGGCCAGATACGCGGCGGTCACGGTGGCAGCGAACAGCAGGTTGCGGACCTCCAGGCTCGGCTGCCGCGCCAGCTCGCACAACAGGGCTGCGGCCTTGTGGTGCGGCTCGGGGTAGACCTCCTGGCCCAGGATTTCCGCACGGTGGCGGGCCTCGGCGGCGACCGGCACGCCGTAGTCGACGACCTGGGGATCCCCCGGGATCTGCTGGCCCACCGCCAGGATCCACGCGAGGTCGACCTTCAGGTTCACGCGGCGTCCCTCGGCGCGTCCTTCGCCAGCCCGTCCGGGAGTCCCGGGTATCGGTCTTCCCCGAACTCCGCCTCGAACCGCTGCGCGTAGGAGGCCAGGAAGCCGGCGGCGCCGGCCATGAACGCAGACCGGGACTCGTTCACGTCCTGCTCGATCAGATCGGCGACGTACCCCTGCAGGCTCAGCCCGCGCCGCTTGGCCCGCTCCTCGGCCGCCGCCCGCACGGCCTCGTCCAGCCGGATGTTCGTCTGCTTACTCATAGGCCCCAGCATAGCTAACAGCTGATACCAGCGGCTAGCAGCCTGCGGCGACTCAACCGGACGACTCGGATCAAAGAGACTCCCATTCCCCAGTTCGACGCCCTGGTCCGTACCCGGTGGTGGATCGTCGACGAGGAACGCCGCGAGGCCGAACGCCGGCAGGGTATCGAGGCCCGGCCGCCGGCGCCGGACTGGCTGATCGAGCAGAGCATCGGCCACCACGCCCCGCCGGTGTACGTACACGTCGGCGGGTGTCACATGGCGGCCATGGATACGGGGAAGCAGCAGAAGGTTTCCCTGTGAAGTCTGGCTGTGTTGTGTCGATCTGCCTCTCATTTGACTCCTGGTGTTGGTTGTTGAGGTGACTTTGCGGAATAGCGGGGAGGGTGGCTCTATTCGTGAATCCCGAAGGCCGATCGGCACTTCGGGATGGGGTCCGCCCCATTGGCGAGGATGGGGCCTGGGCTGGTGTCTTGATCGGTCTGCGAGTCTTGATTGCTGCCGAGCGCGCTGATTGGCTGGCCGACATGACTGAGCTCGGACCCGTCGCCTGGCCCTCTGCACCGATCAGGACCGAGAGGCTCGTACTCCGTGAGCCCGAGGCCCGGGACCGTGCGGCGTTCATTGAGCTGCTCGCCTCGCCAGAGGTGCACACCTACCTCGGCGGCCCCCGCCCGCGTGACGAGCTTGAGCGCGAGACACCTGAGGTGCCCGAGCAGTGGCCCGGAAGTTTTGTCGTTGATCTCGACGGGGCGATGATCGGCCAGATCCTGCTCAGGAGAACACCGGAGCACAGTCGCCCGGCTGCCGCGGGGAAGGTCGATCTCGGATATCTGTTCCTGCCGCGTGTGTGGGGATTCGGGTATGCCGCCGAGGCGTGCGCGGCGGCACTCGACTGGTTCGATGGCGTCCTTCCCGGCGAGTCGGCAGTGCTCGCCACTCAGACCGCGAACATCGGCTCGATGCGCCTCGCGGCAAAGCTGGGGTTCACCGAGGTAGAGCGGTTCCATGCTTGGGACGCTGAGCAATGGCTCGGCATGCGGTCCCCCGTGGCCATGCCCTCTGATTGAGTTCGTTTCCGCGTACGCCACGACGTCGCCAGGCGCCTACGGATGAATGCGGTCGGCTTTTGATGCCGGGCGCCGGGTAGTTGCCGTTGGCGGATCGGGCCGGCCGTACGCGTAGTCGGCCGTTGTCTGCCGGGAGTGGAAAAGCCTTCGACCGGTCACACGCCGATTTGGCACCCTGCTCAGCATGACCACACCGTCCTTCATCCCCGGACTGGAACTCTCACGTCGCTTCTACCTCGAAGCCGTACGGGCCCTGTTGGACGAGGCCGTCCCCGGGATGACGCACTCCGCCGCCCGTCTCGGCAGTGGCTCGGAAGTCCTCGGATTCGACACCGCCCGCTCCGCCGACCACGAGTGGGGGCCCCGCCTGCAGGTCTTCCTGGACCCGCAGGACGTCACCCGCCACGGAACGAGAATTACGGCACTGCTCTCCGAACGCCTGCCGAAGACCTTCAGTGGCTACCCGACTCACTTCGCGGCCACCGGCGAATCGGGCATCGGGGTCATGCGGACGACCGATGGGCCGGTGCACCACCGAGTCGAAGTCACCGACCTGAGCACCTGGTTCACCGCGCAACTGGGCTTCGACCCGAGCAAGGACATCACCTTGGCGGACTGGCTGGCCACCCCCACCCAGCGCCTCGCCGAGGTCACTGCCGGTGCCGTCTTCCACGACGGACTCGGCCACCTCGTACCGGGCCGAACCGCCCTCGCCTGGTACCCCCATGATCTATGGCTCTACCTGCTCGCCTGCCAGTGGCTACGCATCTCCCAGGAGGAAGCCTTTGTCGGGCGCTGCGGCGAAGTGGGCGACGAACTCGGCTCCGCCGTCGTCGCCGCCCGTCTGGTGCGCGATCTGATGCGGCTCTGTCTGCTCATGGACCGCCGCTACCCGCCCTACAGCAAATGGACCGGCAGCGCCTTCGCCCGTACCCCCCAGGGACCCGCCCTCACCCCGGTCCTCACCGCGGCCCTCGCCGCCACCGACTGGCACGCCCGCGAACATCACCTCGCCCGCGCCTACGAGACCGTCGCGGCCGCACACAACCAACTCGGCCTCTCCGACCCTGTCGACCCCGCCACTCGGCCTTACCACGACAGGCCGTTTCAGGTCCTGCACGCCGAACGCTTCGCCGGGGCGCTGACCACCCGCATCACCGACCCGGCCATCCGCGCCCTGCCGACGATCGGCACTGTCGACCAGTTCATTGACAGTACCGACGTCCTCAGCCGTCCGGAACTGACACGCGCCGCCACCCGCGCAACGGTCAGCTTTCCCCCTGGGAACTCCGCCTCCAAGCAATAGGCGAAGAGCGCGAAGGGGCCTGCTCGGCGTGCGGGGGCGGGCACGCCCGGCTCCGGGCGGCGGTCAGGCCCCTGGGCAGGGGCTGAGTGTGCGGGCAGCACGGGCATGGTGCACCTTCGTGCGGCGCCCCAGGCGGTCCAACGTGATCACTGGTTGAGGGACGGTTCTGTCTGGCGGCTGAAGAAGTCAGTTGCCGCGGTACCTGCGAGCTTGGTGAGGATGTGTTCATGGACGGTGCAGCAGACGATGTGAGCCAGGCGATCGCGGGCGAGTTGCAGCTCATGGATCCGCGTGTCCGCGCCTCGCGGGAACGGGCCGGGGAGCTTCTTGACCCGGAGTTCGTGGAGGTCGGCGGGTCGGGGCGGCGATGGACGTATGAAGCCATGCTCGCCGAGCTGCCTGACCATCCGGGCAGTTCGGCGGATGGTCCTCGCTATGAGCCCTCGGAGATCTCAGGGGTGCTGCTCGCGCCGGGGCTGGTGCATCTGACCTTCGAGACCACGCTGGGCGAGCGCAGGACCAGGCACAGCTCGATCTGGCGCAAGGGGGACCAAGCCGCAGGCTGGCGAATGTATTACCACCAGGCCACGCGCGTGCCGCCCGGAGTGAACTGAGACCACCGGCACCTCGCCGACGAAAACGACACCTCGCCCACGGCTGCCCCGCCGGAACACCCACCGGTGGGGTGTCGCCGTCACAGTGCGTCGGCATCATGAACGCCGCCTTCGCCGGCACTTTCAGCACCGGGCATCGTCTGAGGGCTGAATACCAAGCTCCGCTGCGGCGCCTGAAGCTCCGCCCGCGTGAACCGTCAGGAAGCCGACGAGGTTGGATGGCTCCATGGTGAGACGAAAGTGGGAGAAGAAGAGGCGTCCTCCCTTCGGCATGCCGAAGGGCATCGTCCTGCTCGCGACGCCGGAAGGCTGGCGCCACACGGTCCTCACCGTGGAAGGCGGGATGCTCTGTGGGCGCCTCGTCGACGTTCCGGTCAATGCCGGCCCAGCCGAGGCACGGGCCGCCGCGGCGGCCGTGGTGGTAGGACTCGCACACGACTTCCACGAGGAACGCGTGGACGTGACCTGGGATCCGCCCCGGGATCCGGGGTCTTGGACCGCTCAGGTCACCGTTGCCGCGGCCCCATCGAACGCCTGTGGTTGAACGACAAGCTCACGTAGCCGCCCCGTTGGGTGTCGAGGCGGACCGGGCACGCCTGCCCATTCCCACAGCGCGATGCGTTCCGTCGGGAGGTTGTCGATGTCGTCGGCCTCGACCTGTACGGGCCAGGCGGTCAGTTTCTCCCCGTAACTGGTTCGAGGGCAGCGCCGGGCCTGTCTGGGAGAGAGGCGTCTCAGCTCTTGCTGCCTCATAGGGTGTGCTCATGCACAGCGGCGACCAGCGAATAGTTGATCTGCTTCAGAGTCTGGACCGGCTGCCAGGCCCGTACCACCTTGAGTTTCCCGATGGGTTCGACTACCTGTTGGCCAGGTCGCGTGCGATCCAGCTGCGAGACCGGCTGAGCAAGGACTTCGAAGGGCGCGTCCTTCTAGACGATGGCGTACAGGACGCTAGTTACTGCTTCGAGGTGAGGATCCCGCCACAGGTGGCAGAGGCTCACGAGTGGATCTGGGTGCGCCTGAGCAATTACGGCAGCCTCGCTGTCATCACCACGCCTCGTCCAGACGGCCATGGTGACGACGGGGCCGTGGCCGACGGCGCGCTGTCCGCAAGTGATCGCCGGCGGATCGAATCCGCACTCGAAGACCTGGGTTACGAGCTGGTCCCCTTGCGGCTGCTTCGCCGCATCTACGACGGTGTCACCCCACTCGCCGATGAGATCGCTGGCGCAGTGGTCGGCTACGGACACCCTGGTGCGACTTGGTGGACCAGGTTCTTCGACTACCTGTGATGCTCGCTTTGGGTGGTCGGGCCATGACCTTGTGCACCTGTTCTCGGCATCCGTCCCCATGTGTTCCGCAGATGTACCGCCAAGGTTCATGCTAAAGCTGTCTGCGCAGGTCAGCACGCCTAAGTACCCGAAACCACACCCCTCTTGAAAACCGTCGTGGCGCAGGTCGCCGTGGGTGCAACGCGACCGCCAATACTCCTGCCGCCACTCCTTGAGGGCGGTGAAGAGGTGGGCGAAGTCGTCGACCAGGGCCAGGGCGCGCGCCTGGTCGGGGGCGGGGTCCTCGGCGTAGGTCGGTTGGTCGGGGCGGGTGCGCTCACTGAGGCTCATCAGCCAACGCATGGCTCCTGTCTTTGGTGTCGGGTGGTCACGCGGCGGGACGGGCGGGTGCGTTGCCCATGCGGGCGGTGTCGATCTCGGCGGGCCACTCGCAGTCGACGCACGGGCGGTGCTCGCACCGCCGCCAGTCGTGGCCGTGGGGGCAGCGGGGCGCCCGGTAGGTGACGTGCACGACGGCTGAGTACGTGTAGTGCGCGTGGTCGACCGGGTCGGCGTACTGGTGGCGGACGGAGGTGGAGTCGTCGAGGTGCTCGGTGACGGTGGAGACGGTGACCTCGTGGCGTGTGTTGTCGAGATCGGTGGTGATGTAGCGGTCGCCGGTTTCGAGGTGCGGGCGTACTGCCAGCCGGTACTCAGGGCCATCTCGGGATCCTTCGTGGTCAGGCAGCGATCACGGGCGGGGCGGTGGGCGAGGGGCGGTGCGTCAGGGGCGGCCGGACGGCTCGGGCATGCGGTAGCTGTAGCGGTAGAGGAAGCGCGCGGCCCACGGGCGGCTGGTGAAGCCGGGGATGCCGTCGCCGCTGCCGGGGCGGTTGCCGGGGTACTCGGCCACCCACCCGCAGACGCCGTTCGGGTCGTGCCAGACCACCCCGTAGCAGGCGCTGTGATCTTGAGTGTCCAGCACCCGGCGGCCGAACGAGCCGGTGTTGGCGGCGAACGTGAACTCCTCGGTCACGGTGGCTCCTTGGGTCGGGTCCGGGTGCGAGAGGGGGCGGGGCAGGACCAGCGGAGCCCCTCTCGCACTTCAATAATAGTGTGTATTGAAATGGTGTGAACCCCACTCTGACCTGCGCTTTCCTTCTTCTGTCAGGGGGTGTCGACCAGGGTCGGGCGGCGGCCGCGCGGGCGCCTGCGCTGCTGGGTGCGCAGGGAGTCGGCTTCCGCGTGGGCGTGGCGGGCGCGCTCGCGCTCCTCGGCGGCCGCGTCGACGCAGTAGGGGGCCCACCACTGCAACCCCCGGATCTCTTGTGTCAGCGAGTCGGGGCGGTCGGCCAGCATCAGCAGCAGGACCGGATGCAGGCAGAGGGTGAGCCACCGTGCGACGGTCCGCCATGCGGCTTCGGTGGCCTTCCGTGCGGTGAGGGCGGTACGGGCTTCGCGCTCCAGACGGGCGGCTTCAGCCTGGTGGTAGGAGGCGGACCAGGTCAGGAAGCGCAGCAGGCCGGGGGTGTCGCGCTGGCGGGAGGCCTCGAGGATCGCGGGCAGGCCGGCGCGCTGCGCGACGTGCTCCGCGCAGGCGCGAAGGACGGCGGTGAGTACTGCGGCCGTCTTCTGCGACGGTGGGTGGTCAGCGGCGGGCGTCATCGGGGACAGCGACTGTGCGGGGCGGTCGGTGTAGCGGTAGAGGGTGAGGCTGCCGCGGTAGCCGGTGTGGCTGCGGGCGAGCTTGGGAGGTCCTCGGCGGGGGCGGTGGTCGTGTAGGCGTTGACGGGTCTGGCTTTGTCCACGAGAACGGACAGCAGATGTTCACCACTTCGGGAGGGACTAGAGCCCGCCGAGGATTCGAACGGTGATGCTCAGCGTCGTGGCTGTGCTTCGGCCCCACAGCGGATTGAAAACACGTTGGGCGGTTTGCCACGGACCTGCGACGATGCCCCTGTTTCCCGAGCGGAGGACGTTTGTTCGTTTTCGTGTGTGTGCGGTGTGGCTCCGAGCTGACAGCCCCGTTGTCCCAGGTCGCTCTGCCGGTCCACGCTCGCCAGCAGTACGGGAACGGGCTTCAGCTCCCGGTGCTCATGGAATCGGGGACGTTCGCTGTGGAACTGGAGCCCTGGGGGCCGCCGTGGCGAAGGTGGGAGGAGATCGATCCGGACGAGGCGGCTGCCCGCGGCATCTACGCGCCGGTCCACCCTCTGTCCGACGGCGTGTCCGGCGCGGTTGTCATCGCACCGGGAGACACCCGTGGCGCCGTGCTGATCCCGGAGAAGCGCGGCGGCGCCTGCTGCGGCTTCGACGGGGGTGACGGCCCCAACATGGCCTGCGCGGCGTGCGGTCTTCCCGTGGCGAGCAGGATCGACGACTGCTCGCTCTGGCAGGCCGTGTGGCTCGCCCCGAACGCCGTGCGCCGCCTTCCCGTCGAAGGCGCCGACGCCGGACCGCTGTCCTGGGCGGACCTGCTCGCGGAGGGGACGGGCGTGCCCCCGTCCGAGCCGATCGCCTCGTGGGGAGAGCCGTTCCGGGCGAGCGACCGATGGCACTGGAGCCCACAGTGGGTGGCGGCAGCCGGGCAGGCGCTCGCCCATCTCCTGGTGGCCTCCGACGGCCGGGCGGTAGCCGTGCCGGACGGACTGACCGCCACGATGTTCCAACGCGCCCTCGACACCCTGCTGCCGGACGGCGGGCCGAGGCGGCGCGCCGTCCTGGCCGGGCCGGGACAGCCAGCCCACGACGGCGCCGACATCCTCCTCGTGCCGTCCCACCCGCAGACCGGGAAGGCATGGATCTCGGGGACTCCGGCGCGCTTGGTCCCGTTGCCGTTCGGGGTGTGGCTCCGGCTGCTCTTCCCCGAGCGGCAACTGCCCGCCTCCTCATCGGGTCCAATACTCGACGGCGTCCTTCGCGACGACCCGCCCACGCCAAACGTCCATGACGTGTTCCGGATCGACTGGGGAGTCTTCCAACGGACCCTGGTCCGGCTGCCTGCCGTCCGCACCCCGTGGCTACGCGAGATCCACGACAACCTCACGCAGCACATGCGCGCCGGCCTCCTCTAGCGGAGTGACAGCTGATCGAGGCGGCCGTCCGCTGCGGCGACCGTGTCCTGGCCGCCTCGACCCTGGGTGTCCTCGCCGCCCGGGTCGCGGCCACCGACACCCCTTGGAGCCGCGGTCTGCTGGCGCGCTGCCACGAGCAGCGCCGGACAGCGGTGCCTCCCGAGGTGGTGAACATCTGCTGTCCGTTCTCATAAACAAAGCCACGGGTCCGAGGCAGGCGCGTAGGGCGGTGAACTGGTCCCAGTGGTGGGGGTCGGTGGTGCCGGTGACGTGCACGCTGCCGCACATCGCCCCCCCAGCTCGAGCACGACGGCGTCGTGCTGGCGGGGGCCGGCGGTGGCGCGCACGGGGCCGGCGGGCGTGTCGATGGTCAGGCTCGGGCTGGTCATGGGCTGCGACTCCTCGGGACTCGACCGGGGTGGGCTGGGGGGTGTGCCGCCCCGCGCTCGCTGAAGGGGGGTGCGGGCGCGGGGCGGCAGTCGGCCAGTGGTGCGCTGGCCGGTGTGGCCGTCCCTGCCCTGTTCAGCGACGCTCAAGATGCCTATGTAGGCGGTGGGTTGAGGGCATGCTGTGCTCCGATGGATTCGGATGTGTGCCCGTGAGTCGTGGGTCTTCGTCGGCGGCGGAACCTTGCCGATGAGGCCGCCGCCCGCGCATCCGTGAGCGAGGTGGTCGGCGACTGACAACTCGGCCCCTCTGGCCGGGAGATGGCAGCCGGGCTTGCGGACCGAGCACCGGATTTGCAGGCTTCACTTCATACCAGCAGGAAGGAATGCCAACCATGATCCTCCCGAAGGTCAGGGACCCCCGCTTCGTGACGATCCGCCGCGGTGGCACCCTCACCGATTCGGATCACCACCTCCTCGCCCTTTGGGCGGCAGCCTGCGCGGAGCACGTCCTTGACCTCTTCGAGTCGGCTCAGCCAGAGGACCCACGGCCGCGCCAGGCGATCGGGCATGCCCGCGCATGGGTGTGTGGCGAGGTCAAGATGATGCAGGCCCGCGCGGCGGGCGGCCATGCAATGGGCGCGGCCCGAGACCTGCGTGGCGCAGCACGGCATGCCGCCTACGCCGCCGGCCAGGCCGCTGTCGTCGCCCACGTCGCCGCGCACGAGCTCGGTGCCGCTGCCTATGCGATCAAGGCCGCACGCGCAGCCGCACCACAAGACCAGGCTGAGGCCGCAGGACGACTCGAGTGCCAGTGGCAGCGCGACCAGCTCCCGGAGACGATTCGCGAACTCGTACTTGACGACCAGCGACTGCGGAACGACATCTGCTGGTCGGTGTTCGACTGCTGAGGCCGATCCACCGGCACCTTGCCGAAGAAAACGACACCTCACCGACGACGGCCCCGCCGGAACAGCAACCGGCGGGGCCTCGCCGTCAGAGTTCATCGGCATCGTGAACGCCGCCTTCGTTGGCATTTTCAACGCCACGCAACACCCCGCCCCCGCACCTGGGGGGAGGGGCGTGGACGGCGTCTGCGGGGGCTACTCCTTCGGCGGCTTGTGCCGGTGCAGGTTGCCCCGGTCGGTCAGGCTGGGACGGCGGCCACAGGGACAGTGCGCGTAGCGGCGGCCGTGCATCTTGACGAGCTTTCCGCCGAGTGCGTGGCCGTTGATCTGCCTGGTGGTGCTGGGTATCGGCTTGGTGTTGGTGCAGTAGCCGTCCGCGGTGATGGCGGGCTTGTCGCTCATGAGCGCTGCTCGGTGGTTCCGTGGGGGCGGTGCAGTACGGGGGCGTGGCAGACCACGATGGGTGCGGCGTCGTCTGCGGGCAGGGACGTGACGGTCTGGTGGAGTTCGGCTGTGTCCATGGGGTGCAGCCATCCGGCCCGTACCTCCCATCCGCATACGCGTGGGCGTGCGTCGGTGGTTGTGGCGACCAGGACGGCGTCATGCACGGTGCTGTTCTCCAGGGCGAACGTCAGCAGGACGAAGAAGCGCCCGTACTCCTCAGGGGAGTGCTCCACGCGCACCGCACCCGGTTCGATGGTCACGTACAGGTCGGCGCTCACCTCCGTGCCGTCTGTCCGCTCGGCGTTGATGTTGAGCGCGTGGCTCCCCTCGCCGAGGGCCGGGAACAACGCGGTCAGCGCGTGCAGGGCGCGGCCCATGGCGGCGGCGTTGTCGGGGCGGGGGAGCTTGGGCTCAGGCATGCGGGGCCTCCTCGTCGGAGTCGGGGAGCTGGAGGAGAACGGGGGCGGGGTAGACCTCGCGCTCTACGGCGGTCACGTCGGGGCACGGAATGACGGCGGCCTGGAGGGCGTCCGTGTCCAGGGGGTGCAGCCATCCGTCACGCACGGACCAGCCGCACGCGCGGGGGTGGGGCTCGGCGGCCGTGGTGGCGACCAGGACGGCGCTGCGCATGGTGCTGCCCTCCAGCGCGAACACCAGCAGCATGCGCAGGGCGCAGAACGCGTCTTCGTCCAGGACGGCCAGGCGCAGCGGCTCCATGCCGATGGACAGATCGGTACGGCCCGCAACGAACGCGTGGTCGGTCCGCTGGGCCACGAGGTTCAGGGTGTGCTCACCGTCTCCCAGGGCCTGGAACACGGCGGACAGGGCGGTCAGGGTGCGGCTCATGGCGGCCGCGATGGCGTTGTCTCCGGGGTGGGCGAGCTCCGGGCGCGCAGACATGAGGACTCCTTGCGGGGCGGGGCGGTGGGCGTCGGAGGCCGGCCGCACTGCGCTTCTGGGCGCAGTACGGCCTTTTGTTGGCGCGTGGTCGGCTTCGCCGACGCGTCGCGCGGGCTGCTCCGCGGCAGCGGCGGGGCGGGCGGGCGTGCTCCGCGCTCTCTGCGGGGCTGGGCGGCGTGTTCCGCTCTGGGGCCGTTAGGGCCCGTGCGGGTCGGGCTGGGGGGAGTTGCCCGGCCCGCACGGGGGTCTGTGTCAGCCGTGCGCGGCGGCGGCCGTGAGGGCCGGAATCGCGAGCGCTTCCAGGGCGGCGGCCTGGTCGGCGTCGGTGAGGGTCTGCGCGGTCGACGTGACGGCCTGCATCACGCCTCCGGCGGTCATCTGACCGCCGCGGATGAAGTGGGAAAGGATGCGGTCCTTCGTCTCGTTGCCGATGCTGAGCGACTTGGTGACGTGCTCGATGGTCTTCGTCGGCTCGTCCAGCGTCTTCCCGGCGGCAGCCTCCATCGCGTGCACCTTCGCCTCGACGTACTCCCGTGACAGGAACGTGCGAACAGCGTCGGTGGTCTTGGAAGTGATCAGCTCCAGCGTCTTGCGCTGGGTCTGGCCGGACCAGGACACAACGCCCTCGTCCTGCCTGCCTCCGAGGTGCACGGCGCGCATGACGTCCTTGGTCTGGGTCAGACCGTTGCGGCAGACCTGGATGACCGCGCGCGGGGTGATGGTGTACGCCCCCGCGCCAACTTCGCTGTTGGTGATGACGAACCCGGCCGAGATCATCGGGAGTTCGTCACCGCTGCGGCCGTCGAACGGGGAGCGGTAGCCGCGCAGCAAGTTGCGGGCCTGGATCGCGACCGCTTCGGACTCGACGCGCACGTACATGCGCCGGTCGGTCAGGTCGCATCCCGTGATGCGGGTGGGGTGCCCGGACTTCTGCACGCCGTCCAGGGCGGCGAGCAGCATGTCCAGGTTGTCCATCAGCTTGTAGCTGTCGGACAGCAGCGCGCGGGCCACGCCCTCGCCGGGCATGCCGGGGCCGTTCTCGCTCCGGAACGCGCGGAGCAGGAAACGGCGCTCCGGCTCCTGCTGCATCCACGCGTTGACGTTCTCGTCGAGCAGCGGGACGTTCTCCGTGCGCATGCGGCGCAGGTAGGCCAGCGGGATGCGGAGCTTGTCCGAGATCCCCTCGTCGGCCACTGCGGTGGGGCGGTAGATGCCGTCCACCTGCGTCACGCCGCTGGTCGTGAGCTGGGACTCGACGCCTTCGACGTGCACGTTTCCCTCGTGCATCCGCAGTGCGGACGCGGGGGCGATGACGTCCAGCTTCCGGCGCTGCCCGTCCTCCAGGATGCGGACCAGGTCGGACGCGTCGGCGTTGCGGGCACCGGTGGGGGCTACGTTCGTAGCGCGCTCGGCGAACTGCTGAGTCATGCGGTGTTCCCCTTCGCTGTTGGTCTCTGCGGGCCGGGGGGTGGAGCCACCATCCCCCGAACAAAATTAATAATAGTGTTTGTCAGGGGTGAGTGAACCCACCCCTGACCTGCACACTTACACCAGCGGCGCGCGAAAATCCGGAAGCGGCGTCAGACTCCGCCGCCGTACGCGCGTGACAGCGGGCACCGGCATGCCGCCGACCATCTCGCACAGGTCGTAGCGGACGCTGTGAGCCGCTCCGACCGGTCCGGCCTGCGCCGTGATCGCCTGCACCCAGTAGTGGCCGTGACGGCGCGTCACGCTGCCGTGATACCTGACCTTCTGCCACAGCACCGGCCCGCAGTCCTGCGGGTCAAGGCTGCGCGCCACCGCGAGCGCAAGCTGATTCGCCACCCGCTCGGACAACAGCAGGTCGATGAACGCGCGGTCAACCGTCCTCCGGTCGACCGGCACGTCCGCCATGGCCGGGCCCGTGTGACCGGTGCGCACACCCATCGCCCAACCCAGCTCGAAGAACGACCGGACCACGTTTAACTGCTCGTGCGACACCCGCATGGCGTCCGGGTCCCGCTCGCTGCGCGCCAACTCCCGCAGCGCGTAACGAGCCTGCTCTTTTTCGGCGTCCGTGAGCGGCGCTTCGACTTCCCGGGCCAGCTCCGGAATCCGCGTGTTCTCCATGGCGTCCTTTCTCCTTTTCGGTGATGCCGGGGGAGGGGCTCCTCAACCGGGGTGCCTCCGTGCGGACTACTTCAGGAACCCGTTCGACCGGAGGAAATCGGCCGCGATGTACGCGACTCCATGAGGCTTGTAGATCTGCGGGAATCGCCGCAACTCAACTTCCGTGCGCCCCGCCTTGTCCGGGTCGATGAACTCCTGAACCAGGCGGTAAGGCTCGTCACCCGTCGGCATTTCCAGGACGACCGGACCAGCGGCCATGGTCTCGAACCGAATTCCGGTGTAATTCCGGTCGGCGTTGTGAACGATCTTCACCCCTGCCCGCGCGCACAGCAGCGGCAACAGATTCGCGATCGTGCGGGCACGAATCGCACGCTCGGTCATCGGAGCGTCCGCGCCGCGCACCCCGCGCACGATCCCGTCACTGATCGTCAGTTCCACGTCTTTCCCCTTCGTCGGCCCCTTGCGGTTCCCGGGGGCCACCTTCCCTAGACTGCAAATAATAGTGTGTCCATCGTTCGGGTGGAACCCCTGTTGCGCTGGGAGTTGCGCTGGAGGTTGCGCCAGGGTGTTGCGCTGGGGGTTGCGCCAGGGTGTTGCGCTGGAGGTTGCGCAGCCTCCAGGAACCTCGCCGCGTCACCCCTGGTCACTCCAACAATCAGGCTTGGTACGCCTGCTGACATCCCCCTCTGCACACCCCCACGCACCCCAGACGAGACAAGGAGAAAGGAAAGGGAAGGGCGGGGACGGGTACGGGAGCACATCGGAGGATCGGGGCGCCGTCCTCCTCTGCTTGCGCGTCGGCGGGGCCTCCGCGCTCCGGCGCCGGACACAGCCGACGCAGCACACGAGTGCGGGGAGCGGGGCGCAGCGCGCGGCCGGCACCCAGCGCGATCACAAGGCACGCACCAACCCTGCGCCGCGAAGACATCACCTACGATAGAAGGTGCTTCGAGAGAGAAGCGCTGCTGGCGGGGAGTTCCGGCATGGTTTGCCGACCTACCGGATCCGCCGTTCCCCGTCAGCAGACAAATTCAGCAACATAATGGGCGCAGCGAAATACGGCACCAATAAAGGTGCTGAACATTTCCCGCTCAACTTCGAGAATTCTCTTGCGCGCGGTCTGCTCCGCAGACGCGACGCGCCGCCGCTACGCGGCGGACACCCCGGGCCGCTCCGCGCCCGGACGGGAGCAGCGGTGGCATCGCTACGCGATGCACGTCGGAGGGGCGGCCCGCTGATGCGGGCCGCCCCTCCGACGTCTGTCTACGACGCTCCGCGTCGTTGTGGGTGGGGGTGCCGGGGTCCCTTGGCCAGCACCCCCACCCGCCCTGCCCCGCCCGGCGGGTGCACGGGGCAGGGCGCGGGCCAGGTCGCCATCCCAGCCCGCCCCAGGGGGCAGCTACAGAACGGTGTAGGCGACGGGCGGGTAGACCGCCTCGCCCTCGTCGTCCTCGTCGCTGCCGTGCAGCCCGAACGCGTCCACGAACGCGGCCGGTTCGCGGTCGCCGATCAGCTCGGCCGCCTCGGACGCGGTGCACTCGTTGAGCGTGCAGTAGGCCAGATGCCAGGCCCGGACGACGGGCGCGCTCTCCGCGCCCTGCGCGGGCGACCGCAGGAACAGCGTGCCGTACGACAGCGGCTGCGCCAGCCCGACCATCAGCAGAAACGCCATGTTGTCCAGGTACTTTTCCTCGGCGCCCACCAGATCCTCCGGGCCGCCCTCACCCTCCACGCTCAGCGGGAGCGCCGCGCACAGCGGCTTCTCCTGGCCGTCCATGGTCACGCCCAGCCGCACCACATGCTCGCCCGGCGCCAGTTGGCCCATCAGGCGGGCCAGCACCGCGTAGGCCTCCTCACGGGCCTCCGCGATCCGGGCCGGAGAAATCGGCTTCAGCTTCGCCATTGCATTACCCCTTCATTTGCTTCGAGAGATTTCCCGTTCGGTGAGGTTGCCGCCTCACCGAACGTAGTAATTCTATTACGGCCCCAGGCCCATCGGAATAGAGTGAGCGGAGCAAGCAGGGGCGTAATTAGGACAGTTACTGTTCGTGACTCTCAAGCGGGTTCGGAGGGCATCCGAAGTAAACCCAGAATGCAGCCGAGGCGCGAAATGACGCACCGCACAAGGAAGCTGAGCCCACGTCAAATACCAGACACTGAAGAAGGGAGAGAGGGTACCTCTTTACCCCAGAACTCATCCAGTCCCAGATTTTGACGCACGGTCCGATGCTGCGAGGACTTGTGACCCTCTCCCCAACTCCCCAGGAGGCGCCCCCTCTTGTAGCCAGCCGCTTTTGCGGCAGGCCCGGAGGGCATGCCGAGTCTCGTACTGGACTGCGGAGCAGGCCGGTACGAGACGCATCTGACCGAAGGTCAGATGCCGGATCACGGAGTGATCCGGCAGGCGGAACGGAGTTTCGCCCCTCCCGGGCGAAGCCCGGGGGACCGCCGCGTAGCGGCGGCGCGTCGTGTCTGCGGAGCAGAC
>NZ_JBIUUU010000024.1:0-162335 GCF_044742595.1 Streptomyces sp. NPDC087859
CCCCAGGCCATGCGTTCGACAGGGGGAGAAAGTCATGCCAACTCCGGAGGCCGGGCGCCCCATTGCGGGGCCACGAAGAAGGTAATGGGGGGGGCGGCCGCGTCACGGCCACCGACATCGGCCCGCGCGCCCTGGCCTGCGCCCGTGAGAACGCCCGACGGCGGGGCCTTGCCGAGCGCGTCGAGGTGACGGGTCCGGGACTGTTCCCCGAGGGACGCGCCGACCTCGTCGTCTGCAACCCGCCCCGGCTCCCGGCCCGGCCGTCCTCCGCGCTGGAACAGGGCGTCTCCGACCCGGGCGGCACCATGCTCCACGGCTTCCTGGACGGACTGGCCGCCCGTCTCGCGCCGGGCGGCGAGGGCCGGCTGGTCCTGTCGGACCTGGCCGAGCATCTGGGGCTTCGCCCACGCGGCGAACTGCTGTCGGCGATCGAGGGCGCGGGGCTGCGGGTACGCGGGAGGACCGACACCAGGCCGCGTCACCATCGCGCGGCGGACCCCGGTGATCCCCTCCACGCGGCCCGCGGCCGGGAGACGACCTCGCTGTGGCGTCTGGCCGCCCGCGGCTGATCCACCGTCATGTCTCGTCGTGTCGGGCCCGGCTCGGCTGCACCCGCTTGGGCTCTCCCGGCATCTTCGGATACTCGGGCGGGTACGGCAGATCACCCAGACCGTGGTCGTGTTCGTCCTGGCGTGCCAGTTCCAGCAGCGCGTCGAGCGAGAAGGCGTGATCGTCCATGTCCGCGTGCACGTCGCCGAGTTCGGCGAAGCGCGCGGGCATGGTCGCGAGGTCGAAGTCCCGCGGGTGCGCCTCGCCGACCTCGTCCCAGCGCAGGGGTGCGGAGACAGGGGCGTGCGGGCGGGGCCGTACGGAATAGGCGGACGCGATGGTGCGGTCCCTGGCGGTCTGGTTGTAGTCGATGAAGATGCGCTCGCCGCGCTCCTCCTTCCACCACTTGATCGTCACCTGGTCCGGCATCCGCCGTTCCATCTCCCGGCCCACCGCGATCGCGGCCCTGCGGACCTCCGTGAAGGTCCAGCGGGGTTCGATCGGCACGAACACATGCAGGCCCCGTCCGCCGGACGTCTTCGGCCAGCCGCGCAGTCCGCCGAACTCCTCCAGTACGGCGCGGAGTTCACCGGCCGCGCGCACGGCGTCGTCGTAGTCCGTGCCGGGCTGCGGGTCGAGGTCGATGCGGAGTTCGTCCGGGCGGTCGACGTCGTCGCGCCGCACCGGCCAGGGGTGGAAGGTGAGCGTGCCGTACTGGGCGGCCCACAGGACGGCGGCCTCCTCGGTGGGACACATCTCGTCGGCGCTGCGGCCGCTGGGGAAGGTGATGTGGGCGGTCGGGATCCAGTCGGGCATGTTCTTCGGCGCGCGCTTCTGGAAGAAGGACTCGCCGGTGACGCCGTCCGGATAGCGCTCCAGGGTGGTGGGGCGGTCGCGCAGGGCGCGCAGGATGCCGGGGGCGACCGCCTGGTAGTAGCGGGCCAGGTCGAGCTTGGTGAACCCGCGCTCCGGGAAGAAGATCTTGTCCGGACTGGACAGCCGGACGGCCCGGCCGCCCACCTCCAGTTCCACCGCTTCACCCATGCGAGCCACGGTAGGCGTACCACGCAAACCTTGCACACCGGGCATACGCGGCTTAACGGGCGCAGAATCGACAGCATGGATCTGCCGGTGATGCCGCCCGTGAAGCCGATGCTCGCCAAGTCGGTGGCCAGGATCCCGCCGGGCATGCAGTACGAGGCGAAGTGGGACGGGTTCCGGGCGATCGTGTTCCGCGACGGGGCCGAGGTCGAGCTGGGCAGCCGTACCGGCAAGTCGCTGACCAGGTACTTCCCCGAGCTCGTGGCCGCCCTCCGGGAGAGGGTCCCCGAGCGCTGTGTGCTGGACGGGGAGATCGTGATCGCGCGCGGCGGCCGCCTGGACTTCGACGCGCTCACCGAGCGCATCCACCCGGCGGCCTCCCGGGTCCGCACGCTCGCCGAGCGGACACCGGCGTCCTTCGTGGCCTTCGACCTGCTGGCCCTCCAGGACGAGTCACTCCTCGACGTCCCGCAGAGCGACCGCAGAACGCTGCTGACCACGGCCCTGTCCGGGGCGACCGCCCCGGTGCACGTGGCCCCGGCGACCACGGACATCGAGGTGGCTCAGCGGTGGTTCGAGCAGTACGAGGGGGCGGGCCTCGACGGGGTCATCGCCAAGCCGCTCACCCTGCGCTACCTCCCGGACGAGCGCGCCATGTTCAAGATCAAGCACGAGCGGACGGCGGACGTCGTCGTCGCCGGCTACCGCTTCCACAAGAGCGGCCCGATCGTCGGTTCCCTCCTGCTCGGGCTCCACGACGACGCCGGCACCCTCCAGCACGTGGGCGTGTCGGCGGCCTTCCCGATGAAGCGGCGGGCCGAGCTGGTGGCGGAGCTGGAGCCGCTGCGCATGGAGGACGCCACCGGACATCCCTGGGCGGCCTGGTCGGACGAGGCGGCCCACGAGAGCGCCCGGCTGCCCGGGGCGCCGAGCCGCTGGTCGGGCAAGAAGGACCTGTCGTGGGTGGCGATCCGGCCGGAGCGGGTGGCCGAGGTGGCGTACGACCACATGGAGAACGGCGTACGGTTCCGGCACACGGCCCGCTTCCGCCGCTGGCGTCCGGACCGTGAGCCGGAGAGCTGCACCTACGCGCAGCTGGAGGAGCCCGTCAGGTACGACCTGAACGAGATCCTGGGCTGAGCCGCGGGGGACCTAGGGCCGCATCAGCACCTTCACCGCGCCGTCCTGCTTCTTCTGGAACATCTCGTACGCGTGCGGGGCGTCGGACAGCGGCACATGGTGGGTCGCGAAGTCGTCGACGCCGAGCGGGTCCTCGTCGGTCAGGTACGGGATGATCTCGTCGCACCAGCGCCGCACGTTGGCCTGGCCCATCCGGATCTGGAGCTGCTTGTCGAACATGGTGAGCATGGGCAGCGGGTCGGCCATGCCGCCGTAAACACCGGACAGGGAGATCGTGCCGCCACGGCGTACCAGCTCGATGGCCGTGTGCAGGGCGGCGAGCCGGTCGACGCTGAACCGTTCCGCGAACGGTCCGCTGATCCTGCGCGGCAGCAGGGCGGAGGCGTGCTGGGCCAGCCGGGCGACCGCGCTGCCGTGGGCCTCGGTGCCCACGGCGTCGATCACCGCGTCGGGGCCCCGGCCGTCGGTCTCGTCACGGATGGCCTGCACGAGCTCCTTCTCGCTGTCGAAGCTCCTCAGGTCGTACGTCTGCACACCACGCGCGCGTGCCCGGCGCAGTCGCTCGCTCACCAGGTCCACGCCGAACACCTGTCCCGCGCCCCGCACCTGGGCGATACGGCAGGCCATGTCGCCGATGGGTCCGAGGCCGAGCACGGCGACGCTGCCGCCCTCGGGGACGTCCGCGTAGGCGACGGCCTGCCAGGCGGTGGGCAGCACGTCGGAGAGGTAGACGAAGCGGTCGTCCGCCGGGCCCTCGGGCACCTTGATGGGGCCGTACTGGGCCTGCGGGACGCGCAGGTACTCGGCCTGGCCACCGGGGACCGCGCCGTAGAGACGGGTGTAGCCGAACAGGGCCGCGCCCATGCCCTCGCTGGTGACCTGTGTGGTCTCGCACTGGGTCGGCAGCGAGTTGAGGCACATCCAGCAGTTGCCGCAGGCGATCTGGAAGGGCACCACGACCCGGTCGCCCGCCTTGAGATCCGGTACCGCCGCACCGACCGCCTCGACGATGCCCATCGGTTCGTGTCCGAGGATGTCGCCCGGCGTCATGAAGGGGGTGAGCACCTCGTACAGATGCAGGTCCGAGCCGCACAGCCCGGTGGAGGTGACGCGGATGACCGCGTCCGTGGGTTCCTGGATCCCCGGATCGGGCACGTTCTCCACCCGTACGTCCCTCTTGCCCTGCCAGGTCACTGCCTTCATCACGCCACTCCCTTCGGGCTCTGCGCAGGCGCCCCGGGTACCCGGGGCGCCTGCGCCGAACCGCGCTGTGGGCCGCTCGGCGTAGCTACGCGCTCCTCGGAGGTATTCACCTCGGCCGATCAAATCCCACCGGGTATGGCCACCAATGAACACATAAGCGCACAATCAGTGAAACGAGACTTGGGTGGCGACGGTGGGCATGGGACAAAGGGCGCGCAAGAGACGCGCCACGACTACGGCGGCGCTCCTGGCCGCCGCACTGACGATTTCCCTGGCGGCGGGCTGCACAGGCACCAATCAGCCCGGCCCGGTCGACGACGGACGAGGAACGGACGGGACCCAGGACACGGACCAGGACCACGACCCGAGCCAGGAGCCCTCGCAGAGTGGGCTGACCGGTGAGTCCGCGCTCGCCGTGAAGATCGACAACGCACGGGCGGCCCGCCCGCACACGGGCACCGATTCCGCGGACATCATCTACGCCGAGCAGGTCGAGGGCGGACTGAGCCGGCTGATGGCGGTGTACGCGACCAAGCTCCCCAAGGTCATCGGGCCGGTGCGCAGCGCCCGGGAGTCCGATCTGGAGCTGCTGCGCCAGTTCGACCACCCGACGCTCGCCTTCTCCGGCGCCCAGGGGAAGCTGATGCCGCTGATCGACAAGGCGCCGCTGAACCCTCAGACACCCGACAAGACGTCCGGCGCCTACTACCGGGGCGCCGACAAGCCCTCCCCGCACAACCTCTATCTGCGCCCCGACCGGCTGATGCCCTCCATCCCGGGCGCGGACGCCCTGACGACCGGCTTCACCTACGGCGCCGCCCCGTCGTCCGGCGGGACGAAGGACACCTCGGAGACCGTGCGCTACCCGGCGGCCACCTTCCGGTTCGCCTGGTCCTCGAGCCGGGACCGCTACCTGGTCTCGATGGACGGCACACCGGCCGTGACGACCGCCGGCAAGCGGCTCGCCCCGGCGACGGTCGTCGTGCAGTACGTGAAGATCCGCAAGTCCGACTTCTACGACTTCCTCGGCAACAACACGCCGTACACCGAGACGGTGGGCTCCGGGAAGGCGAAGGTGCTGCGCGGCGGGAAGGCGTACACCGTCGACTGGAAGCGCGAGAAGGCGACGGACGGTACGACGTTCACGACGGGTGACGGCGATCCGGTGAACTTCGCCAAGGGTCAGGTCTGGGTGCTCTTCGCCAAGGCCTAGCGCTGGGCGACGAGGGGTTCCGCGGGGTTGCGGAGCCCCTCGGCCGCGTCCGAGACGCGCTGGATCAGTTCGAAGAAGACGGACTGCTCCTCGGCGGAGAGCGGGGCCAGGAAGACCTGGTTCATCCGGGCCGTGCGGACGGTCAGCTTGCGGTGGGTGCGCAGCCCGTCGTCGGTGAGGCGCAGCAGGAACCGCCGGCCGTCCTGCGGATCGCGCACCTTGTCGACCAGCCCGCGGCGGCCGAGCCGGCTGATCACCTCGGCGATGGTGGACCGGTCCAGACCCACCCGCTCCCCCACCGTGCGCTGGTCGAGGCCCGGCTCGGCGACGAGCGCGTTGAGGACCGCGAACTGCGGCGAGGTGATCTCCTCCGAGACCATCGTGTTCCAGAGCAGGTAGTGCGCCTGCTGGAGCCGCCGGGCCAGGTGCCCGGGGTGGGTGGTGAGATCCACCGCGGCCATGTGCGCTCCTGAGGTCGGATTCGTAAGTGCACTGAACGATACCGGGCGAGGCCCAGACTGTCTGCAACATCGCCCGCCCTTGTGACCTCCTACTTCTCAGAGGTCTTGACGTCGCCCGCGTCCGGTGACAGCGTGAAGGAAACTTCACCGAAATACTCAGTGCCCTGATTAATCAGCGGGATGGAGCTTCACGCATGGACAAGGTGGTCGCCACCGCCGCCGAGGCGGTGGCCGATGTGCCGGACGGCGCGACACTCGCCGTCGGCGGCTTCGGACTCAGCGGTGTGCCGAACGTGCTGATCCAGGCCCTGTACGAGCGTGAGGTCAGCGGCCTCGGCGTGGTCTCCAACAACTGCGGGGCCATGGAGTCCGGGCTCGCGGTCCTGCTCGCCGCCGGCCGGATCGCACGGGTGACCGGCTCCTACATCGGCGCCAACAAGGAGTTCGCCCGGCAGTACCTGTCCGGCGAGCTCGAGGTCGAGATGATCCCGCAGGGCACGCTCGCCGAGCGGCTGCGCGCCGGCGGCGCGGGCATCCCCGCCTTCTTCACCCCGGCGGGGGTGGGCACCCAGGTCGCCGAGGGCGGACTGCCGTGGCGCTACGACGGTGAGGGCGGCGTCGCGCTCGCCTCGCCGCCGAAGGAGGTGCGGGAGTTCGACGGCACCGAGTACGTGCTGGAGCGCGGCATCCGCACGGACTTCGCGCTGGTGCGGGCGGCCAGGGGCGACCGGCACGGGAACCTCGTCTTCAACAAGTCCACGCGCAACTTCAACCCCCTCGCGGCGATGGCAGGGCGGGTGACGATCGCCGAGGTCGAGGAACTCGTCGAGCCGGGCGAGATCGAACCGGACGCGGTGCATCTGCCGGGAATCTTCGTGCAGCGGGTGGTGGCCCTGACTCCGGAGCAGGCCGCCGACAAGCGGATCGAGCAGCGGACGGTGAGTGCGTGATGGCCTGGACACGTGAGCAGATGGCCGCGCGCGCGGCGCGCGAGCTTCAGGACGGGCAGTACGTCAACCTCGGCATCGGCCTGCCCACGCTGATCCCCAACTACCTCCCGTCCGGTGTCGAGGTGATCCTGGAGTCCGAGAACGGCATCCTGGGCACCGGCCCCTACCCCACCGAGGACCAGGTCGACCCGGACCTGATCAACGCCGGCAAGGAGACCGTCACGGTCCTGCCCGGTGCCTCCTTCTTCGACTCGGCGCTGTCCTTCTCGATGATCCGCGGCGGCCACATCGACGTCGCCGTGCTGGGCGCCATGCAGGTCTCCGCCAAGGGCGACCTCGCCAACTGGGCCATCCCCGGCAAGATGATCACCGGGATCGGCGGCGCGATGGACCTCGTCCACGGCGCACGCACCGTCATCGTGGTCATGACCCACACCGCCAAGGACGGCTCCGCGAAGATCCTCGAGGAGTGCGCGCTGCCGTTGACCGGCAAGGCGTGTGTGAACCGGACCATCACCGACCTCGGCGTGATCGACGTGACGCCGGAGGGGCTCGTGCTGATCGAGGCCGCCCCCGGCGTCCTCGCCGACGAGATCATCGCCAAGACCGACGCCAAGCTGACCGTCGCGGAGGAACTGCTGTGAAGCCCGTCTACCTCGTCGACGCGGTCCGCACCCCGGTCGGCCGCTACAACGGCGGCCTGTCCTCGGTGCGTCCGGACGACCTGGCCGCCCATGCCATCCGCGAACTCCTCGCCCGTACGCCCGGCCTGGACCCCTCCCGCGTCGAGGACGTCTACTTCGGCAACGCCAACGGCGCCGGCGAGGAGAACCGCAACGTCGCCCGCATGGGCGCCCTGCTCGCGGGCCTGCCGACGTCGGTCCCCGGCGTCACCGTCAACCGGCTGTGCGCCTCCGGTCTGGAGGCGGTGATCCAGGCGGCCCGCGCCATCGCGGTCGGGGACGCCTCCATCGCCGTGGCCGGTGGTGTGGAGTCGATGACCCGGGCGCCGTACGTCCTGCCCAAGAACGACCGGGCCTTCCCCGCCGGGCACACCGAGCTGTACTCGACCACGCTCGGCTGGCGCATGGTCAACCCGCGGATGGACCCGCAGTGGACGATCCCGCTGGGCGAGTCGGCCGAACTCATCGCCGACAAGCACAAGATCACACGTGAGCAGCAGGACGAGTTCGCGCTGGCCTCGCACCGGAAGGCGGCCAGGGCGCAGCAGGCCGGGCTCTTCGACGCCGAGCTCGCGCCCGTGTCGATCCCGCAGCGCAAGGGCGATCCGGTGGTCTTCGGCGCCGACGAGTGCGTACGGGCGGACGCCTCCCTGGCCGCGATGGCGAAGCTCAAGCCGTCCTTCCGGCCCGACGGGGGGACGGTCACCGCGGGCAACGCGTCCCCTTTGAACGACGGTGCGGCGGCGCTGCTGCTGGTGGACGAGGAGGGCCTGCGGGCCACGGGGCGCGAGCCACTGGCCCGGGTCTCCGCGACCGGTGTGAACGCCCTCGACCCGGACTACTTCGGACTCGCCCCCGTAGAGGCCGTGAACCGGGCACTCGCCAAGGCGGGCAAGGGGTTTGGCGATCTGTCGGTCCTGGAGCTGAACGAGGCGTTCGCCGCGCAGGTGCTCGGATGTGTTGCCGAGTGGCCCGAGTTCGACCCGGCGATTCTCAATCCGCAGGGCGGGGCGATCGCCCTCGGCCATCCGCTCGGTGCGTCGGGTGCCCGCCTCGCCGGAACTGTCGCCCATCAACTCGCCCGCCAGGGCGGTGGAGTCGGTGTCGCCACGCTGTGCATCGGCGTGGGGCAAGGACTCGCCCTCGTGCTGGAGCGCTGAACATCGATCGCGACTGCCGGCCGGCTGTGGCTGGTCGCGCAGTTCCCCGCGCCCCTTCGGGGCGCGACACCGGCCCCCGACTTTCAGGAAAACCCAGGACCTTCCCATGACACTCACCCAGCACGACATCGACCAGGAGATCGCGGCCGAGCACGCCGCCTACGAGAAGCGGATCGCCGACGGCGCCCCCGTCGAGCACCAGCCGCGCCACGACTACGCGCCGTACCGCTCCTCGGTCCTGCGCCACCCCAAGCAGCCGCCGGTCACGATCGACGTGTCCAAGGACCCGGAGCTGGTGGAGCTGCACTCCCCCGCCTTCGGCGAGCGGGACATCACCGAGATCGACAACGACCTCACCCGGCAGCACAACGGTGAGCCGATCGGGGAGCGGATCACCGTCTCCGGGCGGCTGCTCGACCGCGACGGGCGCCCACTGCGCGGCCAGTTGGTCGAGATCTGGCAGTCCAACGCGGCCGGCCGGTACGCCCATCAGCGCGAGCAGCACGACGCCCCGCTGGACCCGAACTTCACGGGCGTCGGCCGCACCCTCACCGACGGCGACGGCCACTACCACTTCACGACGATCCAGCCGGGCCCCTACCCGTGGCGTCAGCACCTCAACGCCTGGCGCCCGGCACACATCCACTTCTCGTTCTTCGGCACGGCGTTCACCCAGCGGCTCGTGACGCAGATGTACTTCCCGGCGGACCCGCTGTTCCCGTACGACCCGATCATCCAGTCGGTGACGGACGACGCGGCCCGGCAGCGCCTCGTGGCGACGTACGACCACAACCTGTCGGTGCCGGAGTTCTCGATGGGCTACCACTGGGACGTCGTGCTCGACGGCCCGAACGCCACCTGGATCGAAGAAGGGCGCTGACCTGACATGACGAGGATCGACACGAGCCGTCCCGAGACGGTGCTGCCCACTCCGTCGCACACGGTCGGGCCCTTCTACGGCCACGCCCTCCCCTTCCCCGGCGGCGGCGACATCGCGCCCGTCGGCCACCCCGACACCATCGCGCTCCAGGGATACGTCCACGACGGCGAGGGCAAGCCGCTGCCGGACGCGTTCGTGGAGCTGTGGGGCGCCGACCCGGACGGCAACGTCCCGACGGTCGACGGCTCCATGCGGCGCGACCCGGCGAGCGGCGGCTTCCTGGGCCGCAACGGCGTGGAGTTCACCGGCTGGGGGCGCGTCCAGACCGACGCCAACGGCCACTGGTCCGCACGGACGCTGCGGCCGGGCGCCCGCGGGCGGAGCGCCCCGTATCTCAGCGTGTGCGTCTTCGCGCGCGGACTCCTCGTGCACCTCTACACCCGGATCTACCTCCCGGGCGACGAGGCGGCGCTCGCCGCCGACCCGCTGCTCGCCCAGGTGGACGAGGCGCGCCGGGGCACGCTCATCGCGACGGACGACGGCAAGGGGACCTACCGTTTCGACATCCGCCTTCAGGGCGAAGGCGAGACGGTCTTCCTGGAGTTCCAGTGACTTCTGCCGAACTCGACGCCGGTCTGCTCGCTCCCGGGTGGGCCGGCTCCCCCGCCGCCTCCGCGACGAGCGACGCCGCGTATCTGCGCGCGCTGCTCGACGCGGAGGCCGCGCTGACCCGCGCCCAGGCGACGCTGGGCCTGGCTCCCGAGGAGGCCGCCACGGCGGTGACCGCGGCCGCCCGGTCCGGGGACTTCGACGCCCGGGACATCGCCGTACGCGCGCGTACGGGCGGCAACCCGGTGATCCCGCTCGTCGCCGACCTCACGAAGGCGGTCGGCGGGCAGTACGGGCCGTACGTCCATCGGGGTGCGACGAGCCAGGACATCATGGACACGGCGACGGTACTGGTGGCCGTGCGCACTCTCGACCTGGTCCGTGCCGACCTGGGACGGACGGAGGCGGCGCTGGCCCGGCTGGCCGCCGAGCACCGTGACACCCCGATGCCGGGGCGCACACTCACCCAGCACGCCGTGCCGACGACCTTCGGGCTGAAGGCGGCCGGCTGGCGGTCGCTGGTACTGGACGCGCGGGACCGGATCACGGCCGTACGGAACGCGCTGCCCGCCCAGCTCGGCGGTGCGGCCGGGACCCTGGCCGCCTTCACCGCGTACGGCGCCGCCGACCCGACCGCGCTGCCGGCGGCATACGCCCGGGAACTCGGCCTCCAGGCGCCCGGGCTTCCCTGGCACACCCTGCGTACCCCGATCGCCGATCTCGCCGGATGTCTGGCGTTCACGGCCGGAGCGCTGGGGAAGGTCGCCACGGATGTGCTCACGCTGGCCCGTACCGAGATCGCCGAGGTGTCGGAGGGCAGCGGCGGCGGTTCGTCGGCGATGCCGCACAAGGCGAATCCGGTACGGTCCACGCTGATCGCGGCCGCGGCCCGGCGGGCGCCGCAGCTCGCGGCCACGCTGTACGGGTCGCTGACCGCGGAGGACGAGCGGCCGGCCGGGGCCTGGCACGCGGAGTGGGAACCGCTGCGGGACCTGCTCCGGCTGGTCGGCGGCGGCGCCCGGGACGCCGCCGAACTCACCGAGGGGCTGCGGGTGCACGCGGAGGTGATGCGTGAACACCTGGACCTCACCCATGGGTTGATCGTCTCCGAGCGGCTCTCCGCCGAACTGGCGCCGGTGCTGGGCCGGGCGCGTGCCAAGTCCCTGCTGACCGAGCTGGCGAAGCGCACCTATGCCGAGGAACGCAGTCTGGGCGAACTCCTGGCGGAGGAAGCCGAGTTGAAGGATGTCGACCTCGACAGCCTCGCCGACCCCGCCCGCTACACGGGGGCCGCCGCCACCCTCACCGACCGTGCTCTGGAGCGACGTTGACCGAGAAACTCCTCAACCACCTGGCCGAGGGGCCCGCTTCGGCTCCCCCGCTGATCCTCGGGCCGTCACTCGGGACGTCGTACGCCCTGTGGGACAGGGTCGCGCCCGAGCTGTCCGTCACCCACCGGGTGGTCCGCTGGGATCTGCCGGGACACGGCGGCAGCGCGGCCGGCCTGATCGGTCCCGGCGCCGCCGTCGGTGACCTCGCCGACCTGGTGCTCGCGCTCGCGGACTCGCTCGGCATCGAGCGGTTCGCGTACGCGGGGGTGTCGCTGGGCGGTGCGGTCGGGCTGCACCTGGCCGTGCACCACCCGGAGCGGGTGTCGTCGCTGGCCGTGATCTGCTCGTCGTCGCACTTCAACGGCTCCAGGTCCTGGCAGGAGCGGGCCGCGCAGGTCCGCGCCGAGGGCATGGACCGGCTCGTGGAGAGTGCCGACGCCCGCTGGTTCACACCCGGATTCACGGTGCCCCGGCTCATCCGGGACCACCGGGACGCCGACCCCGAGGCCTACGCCGCCTGCTGTGACGCGCTCGGCGCCTTCGACATCCGGGAGCGGCTGGCGGAGATCTCCGCACCCACCCTGCTCGTCGCGGGCCGGGAGGACCCGGCGACCCCGCCGGCACATCTGCGGGAGATCGCGGACGCGGTGCCGGGCGCCGCGCTCGTCGAGATCCCCGGGGCCTCGCACCTGGCGGTCGCGCAGTGCCCGGAGGCCGTACTGACCGCTCTGCGCGCACACTTCGACGGTGGCGCCAAGCGGGGCATGGAGGTACGGCGCGAGGTGCTCGGCGACGCGCACGTGGACCGGGCACAGGCCCGGCAGTCACCGTTCACCGCGCGTTTCCAGGACTTCATCTCGCGCTACGCGTGGGGCGAGATCTGGACCGACCCGACGCTCAGCCGTCGCGAGCGCAGCATGATCACCCTGACCGCGCTGGTCGCCCACGGGCACTACGACGAGCTGGCCATGCATGTCCGGGCGGCCCGGCGCAACGGTCTGACGCCGGACGAGATCGGCGCGGTACTGCTCCAGACGGCCGTGTACTGCGGGGTTCCGGCGGCCAACTCGGCGTTCGCCACAGCGCAGCGCGTGCTGGCGGAAGAAGAAGGGTGACCCTGCCGGTCGTAGCTTCGACAACACCACGCACATGCCTCCGCCGCGGGCCTACGGTGGAGGCATGTCCACGATTCTGATCACCGGCGCCACCTCCGGACTCGGCCGCCACCTCGCCTTCGAGCTGGTCCGCTCCGGCCATGTCGTCCTGGCCCACGGCCGCGATCCGGGCCGTACCGAGCGGCTCGTCGAGGAACTGCGCACCGAGGGCGACGCCGAGGCGTTCGTGGCCGACCTGGCCTCCCTGGCCGAGGTGCGGGAGCTGGGCGCTCGGGTCGCCGACGCCCGTCCCGACCTGGACGTACTGATCAACAACGCGGGCGTCGGAGCGGGCGCGCCTGGCACGGGGCGCGAGGTGAGCACCGACGGCCACGAACTGCGGCTCGCCGTGAACTACTTGGCGCCGGTGGCCCTGATCCGTGCCCTGCTGCCGGTGCTGCGCGCGAACGCGCCCACCCGGATCGTCAACGTGGGCTCGGTCGGCCAGGACCCCGTCGACTTCGACGACATCGAGTTCCGGCGCGGGTACGACGGCTTCGCGGCGTACCGACGCGCCAAGTTCGCCCTGGCGGCCCATACGTTCACCCTGGCCGAGGAGTTGGCCGGTACGGGCGTCGCGGTGAACGTCCTGCATCCGGCGACCTTCATGGACACGGCGATGGTGCGCGAGGGCGAGTTCACACCGTGGAGCACGGTGGCGGACGGCGCGCCGGGCGTCCTGGCCCTGGCCACCCAGGACGTGGGGACGGGCGGCTACTTCGACGGAACGAGCCCGGCGCGGGCACACGAGGAAACGTACGACAGGGACGTACAGAAGCGACTGGCGGCGGTCACCGACCAACTACTCGCGCTGTAGCGCCCCTCCAGGGGCGCGGGGAACTGCGCGACAAGCCACAACGGGCCCGCAGCCGCCGGACGACCGCAGCTGCCGGGCTCTAGCGCAATCCTCTCCCCGTCTCCAACACGTCCCGCGCCTGCGCCACCAGCCCGTCCGCCCCGCACGACCGCGCAAGCGCCAGCCCGCGATTGATCTCGGCGACTGACCGCGCGGCGATCCCGTACTCCACCCGCGCGGCCGCATGCTCGTACTGACACGGCGAGGACTCCAGATACGTCACCGCCTGGGACAGCAACCGCACCGCCCGCTGCCCGGTCTCCAGCGCGGCAGCGCACCGCAGGGCCTCCCCGATCGCCGTGTCCGTGCCGAAGCGCTCGGCGCGGCGCCGGGCGTCGGAGGCGAGCTGGGCCGCGCGGACCGGGTCCGTCGTGGCGAGGGCGCGGGCGAGGTCGAGCGCCCAGGGGACCATCACCGGGTTGAGGTGGCTGCGGGCGGTCGCCGCCTTCTCCGCGGCCTCCAGCTCGTTGACCGCGTCCTGGGTGCGGCCGACGGCGAGCAGCAGCCGGCCGCGTACGGACTGCGGGTCGGGCAGCACGATGGTGGACGGATAGGGCGGGGCGAATCCGTACTGTTCGGCAACCTGCCAGGCCTCGTCGACGTGGCCGCGGGCGAGCAGCGTGTCGACGAGGTTGCACGTCGCCGACCAGTACAGGGGCAGTCCCCGGCCGACGCGCTCGGCGATGCGCAGGGACTCGCGCAGCGTGGACTCGGCCTCCCTGAGGCGGCCGCGCCGGCGGTGTGCGAAGCCGAGGAAGGCGTGCGCCAGGGCGAGGTGGCCGCCGCTCCAGCCGGCCGACTCGTAGGTGCGCAGGGCCTCGGTGAACATGCTCTCGGCGCGGTCGAGCCGGTCGGTGTAGGTGTAGGAGCTGGCGAGCATCATGAGGATCTCGAGGCCCCACTCGGTGTCGGTCCAGCCGAGTCCGGGTGCCAGGCGGCCGTTGACGAGGGCGCGGTCGCTGAGCTCGACGACGATCTCCGCGTTCTCGCCGTGGGTCATGGCGTCGAAGCCGCGCAGGATGAGCAGGGCGCGCTCGGAGTTGTCGCGCCCGGTGCAGGTCGCGGCGAGTTCGGCGAGCCGCTCGGAGCGCCCCGGCGAGCTGGTCTCGCCCGCGTGGATGCCCTCCCACATGTACTGGACGGCCCGCAGCCGCAGTTGTGCGGGCCCGGGGCCGAGCCGGGCGGCTCCGCCTCGACCGTGCGGACGGCGTCCTCCAGCTGGTCGTTGTGGAGCAGGGCCTGGGAGAGGCGGAAGACGGCGTCCACGCGTTCGACGCCGTCCAGGCCGGGCATGGCGAGCGCTGACTGGAGGTGGTCGACGGTGACGGCGGGCGCGGTCAGCAGGGTGGCGCAGCCGAGTTCGTAGAGCACGCGCGCGTGGGTCTCCGGGCGGGGTGGTTCCCGCAGTGCACGCTCCAGACAGCGGCGGGCCGCGTCGGGTGCGCCGACGGCGACGTGTTCGCGGGCGGCCTCGCGCAGCTGCTCGACGAGTTCCTCGTCGTCGTCCGGGTGCACCTGGAGCAGGTGGCGGGAGGCCATGGCGGCGCCGAGCCCGGAGTCGGCGACGACCTGGGCGGCGATGCCGTGCATGGCGGTGCGCAGGGCGTCGGGGATGGAGTTGTAGACGGCGGTGGCGATGAGCGGGTGGACGAACTCCAGGTCGCCGTCGTCGGCCGGTACGACGGCCGGGTCGGGTTCGGTGAGGATGCGGGCGTTGCGCAGGAGTTCGGCGCAGCGCACGGCGTCGGCGCGGCCCATGGTGGCGAGCTTGGCGACGAGGTCGACGGAGATGCCGGTGCCGAGGATGGCCGCCGCCCAGGCGAACCGGGTGGCCTCGATGCCGAGTCCCTCCAGGCGGGCGACGAGGCCGCCGCCGCGCGCGGAGCGGTTCAGGGCGCGCAGTTCGCAGGCCTGGGCCTCGACGGGTTCGAGTTCGCTGTCCTGGACCTTGGCGAGGAGTTCGACGGTCTCGTAGGGGTTGCCGCCGGTGACGGCCCAGACCTCGCGGCAGAACGGGGCGTCGGCGTGCGCGCCGAGGGTGGCGCGGGTGAGGCCCGCGGTGGCGTCCGGGGTGAGGGCGCTGAGCGTGGCGACCGGGCCGCCCGCGGCGGCCGCGACGGCGTCGAGGTGACGGGCGCTCTCGCCGGTGACGTCCCCGGGGCGGCGGGCCACCACGAGCAGGACGGAGAGGTCGTCGAGGCGCTCGGCGAACGCGGCGAGCCAGCGCAGGGTCTCCTGGTCGGCCCAGTGCGCGTCGTCGATCACGAGGACGAGCGGCCAGTCGCGGCGGGCGAGCCGGCGCACCGCGGCGACCAGACCGTCGCACACGCCCTGCGGGTCGGCCTGGCGCTCGCCGGGGTCCGTCACGCCGAGGGCGGGCCCCGCGATGTCGTACCAGTCGCCGAGGTACTCGCGTGCCTCCTCCGGCATCAGGGAGACCAGCGCGGGCTGGAGCAGTTGGCGTACGACGTTGAAGGGGACGGACCTGAGGGTCTCGCCGCCGCGGGCGGACCAGACGGTGCAGCCGCGTGCCTCGGCGACCCGGCGCGTCTCGGTGAGCAGTGCGGTCTTGCCGAGTCCCGCCTCGCCCCGGAACACCAGGAGGCTGCCCGAGGAGGACCGGTCCGCGCGAAGGATGTCGATCGCCCGCTCCACGGCGGCGACCTCCTCGTCGCGCTCCCAGAGGGAAGCCGAGGCGGCCGGCGTGGGCCCTTCCTCCGTCATCCCATTACCTCCCCAAGTCGCCCGAACGACGTACAGACCTCGAGCGTAGCCGTCCTATTGGCTGAGTGGAGGGCGGTCCGGGCAGCTGTTGCCCCGACGGGTGACAGCGGTGTCGGACAGTCGACGCACCAGGCCTGTGACCGGCCGCCCCTTGCTGTTTGACGGACGGTCAAAAACCGGAGGAGGAGCCCATTTTCCAGGATCGGAAGGCAGGTCGCTCGCGCCGTGCGCTGGTCGCGGGGTCGGTGGGCAACTTCATCGAGTGGTACGAGTTCGGCGTCTACGGCTACTTCGCCACGATCATCGCGGCCCGCTTCTTCACCCCGGAGGGCGGCAGCGAGGCCGAGGCGCTGGTGAAGACGTACGCGTCGTTCGCCCTGGCGTTCTTCTTCCGGCCCGTCGGCGCGGCCCTGTTCGGCCGGCTCGGGGACCGCGTCGGGCGGCGTCCGGTGCTGATCCTGGTGATCGTGCTGATGACCGGCGCGACGACACTGATCGGCGTGCTGCCGACGTACGCCCAGGTCGGCGCGCTGGCACCCTGGCTGCTCACGTTTCTGAGGGTGCTTCAGGGGCTGTCCGCGGGCGGGGAGTTCGGCGGGGCGGTGTCGGTGATGACCGAGTTCGCGCCGCCGGGGCGGCGGGGGCTGTACGGGTCGTGGCAGTCGTTCACGGTGGCGCTGGGTCTGCTGGGCGGTGCGGGGGTGGCGGCGCTGCTCGCCACCGTGCTCACGGAGCGGCAACTGGGCGACTGGGGCTGGCGGCTGCCGTTCCTGCTGACGCTGCCGATGGGGCTCACGGCGCTGTGGCTGAGGTTGCGGCTGGACGAGACGCCCGCGTTCCGGGAGGAGCACGACGTCGAACGGCCGCCCGCGCGCCAGGTGGTGGGTGCCATCGCGCTGGGCGCCGGACGGATCATGGGGTGGGCGGCGGCCGGTTACACCTTCCTCGTCGTGCTCCCCTCGTATCTGCAAAGCACCCTGAACGCGAGTTTCCGGCAGGCGCTGGTCGCCACCGTGCTGGCCAACCTGGGCTTCGCGGCGACGATCGTCCCGGCCGGGCTGCTGAGCGACCGGGTGGGACGACGCCCGGTGATGCTGACGGGGGCGGTGCTCGTGACGGTCCTGGCGGTGCCGCTGCTCAACCTCCTCCAGGACAGCGGGACTTCGAACGCCGTGAAGGGCGCGGCGGTGTGCGGCGCGGGTGCCGTGGTGGGGCTGATGGCGGGGCCGGGGCCGGCGATGCTGGCGGAGCTGTTCCCGACCACCGTGCGCTACACGGGTCTGGGACTCGCCTACGCCCTGTCCAATGCGGTCTTCTCGGGTTGCGCGGGGCTCATCATCACCAAGACGGTGGAGCGGACCGGGAACGTGGACATCCCGGGGTACTACGCGGCGGCGACCTGTGCGGTGAGTGTGCTGGCGCTGGTCAAGTCTCCCGGACGGAAGGCGGGTTGAGCGCATGCGGGTGATCGGTCTGATGTCCGGGACGTCGTACGACGCCATCGACGCGGCGGCGGCCGAGCTGGACCTCGTCGGGGACAGCCTGGTCCTGAGACCGCTGGGAAAGGTGAGCGCGCCGTACGACGACCCACTGCGCGAGGCGCTCGCCGCGGCTCTTCCGCCGGGGACGGCGTCGATGGCCGAGGTGTGCCGACTGGACACCCTGATCGGACAGGCGTTCGCGGCGGCGGCCGTCCGGGCCGATCGTGAACTGTGCGACGGGCGTGCCGAGTTGATCGCCTCGCACGGGCAGACGGTGTATCACTGGGCCGTCGGTGGCCGGGTGCACGGCACGTTGCAGATCGGACAGCCCGCCTGGATCGCCGAGGCGACCGGACTGCCCGTGGTCGCCGACTTCCGGCCCCGCGACATCGCCGCCGGCGGTCAGGGCGCCCCGCTGGTCAGCCTGGTCGACCTGCTGTGGCTGCGGGGCCGCCCGGGCACGCCGGTCGCGCTCAACCTGGGCGGCATCGCCAACCTCACCGCACCCGACGGGACCGCTTTCGACACCGGCCCCGGGTGCGCGCTGATCGACGCGGCGGCCCGGGGGTTCAGCGGCGGGCGCCTGGCCTACGACGCCGACGGGGCGCTGGCCGCACACGGGACAGTGCACGGGACGCTGCTGGAGCGGCTGCTCGCGGAGCCGTACTACGCGCTGGCGCCGCCCAAGACGACCGGCAAGGAGCTGTTCCACCTAGGGCACCTCCAGGAGGCCCTCGCGGGGTTCGGGACGCTGTCGGCCGAGGACGTCGTCGCCACGCTGACCGCGCTCACCGCCCGGACGGTGGCCGACGCGGTCCGGGCGGTGCACGCGACGGAGGTGATCGCCTCCGGCGGCGGGACCCGCAATCCGACGTTGATGGGCATGCTGGCCGAGTCCGTGCCGGGCATCGCGCTGCGCACCTCCGACGAGCTGGGGCTGCCCTCGGACGCGAAGGAGGCGTACGCCTTCGCCGTCCTGGGATTCCTGACCGTCCACGGACTGCCCGGCACCGTGCCCGCGAGCACCGGCGCCCGGCACGCGCGCGTCCTCGGATCGGTGACTCCCGGCCGGGACGGACTGCGTCTGCCGCCGCCCGCGCGAGAGAAACCTGTACGACTCGTACTGGAGTGACCGGAATTCGGTCCGCCCCTCTCATCCGCCTTTCACCGACGCCTCATACGGTGGGGGCATGACGCAGGTGACTCCTCCCGGGTGGTACCCCGATCCCGGACAGACAAGTGACGGTCCCGCCACCGAGCGCTGGTGGGACGGCAGGGCATGGACGGACCAGACCCGCCCCGCGGGGTCGGCCGCCCTCTGGGGTCCCCCGGCGCAGGCGCCCGCCGACGGGGCGTATCCCACGTATCCGGCCTATCCGGGTCAGCCACCGGCCGGCGGACGGCGCGGGCTGCGCACCGGCATAGCCGTGGCGGTGGCGGTCGCGGTCCTCGCCAGCATCGGTGTGGGCGTGTGGGCGCTGGCCGGCAACGACTCGGACGGCGGCAGCGCCTCGCAGCAGGGGCCGGGCGGCGGGCAGGGCGGTGCCGGGGGCCAGGACGGTTCCACGGGCGGCCAGGGCGGGCCGGGCGGGAACGGCGGTCCGGGTGGCTCCGGCGGTTCCGGCGGGGCCTCGCCCTCGCCCGAGCAGTCCGAGGCGCCGAAGATCGAGAGCGGTTCGGTGACCGACGCGATCAGCGGGATCAGCATCCCGATCCCGGACGGCTGGTACGGCCAGCAGATCCAGGCCGGCGCGTCGGTCACGTCGAACGACTCGTACCAGTGCCCCGGCGACACCTCCCAGAACTGCACGAAGGGCGGTGCGTACTCGGCTCCCGCGACCCTGCTGGGCACCGCCGGCTCGACGGCCGAGCAGGTCGCCAAGGCGGACATCGAGGCGAACGCCGAGCAGTCCTACGGCGGCAAGACCTACGGTGCGATCACGTCGCACGACGTGCTGGCCTCCAAGGCCGTGACCGTCGCCGGGCAGAAGGGCTACCTGGTCCGCTGGAAGGCGGTCACCAGCAAGGGCGCCGACGGCTACGTCGAGTCGCTGGCCTTCCCCTCCCCCGCGAACGCGCGGCAGATCGTCGTCGTGCGCTTCGGCGTCGACGTCGGCGAGAAGCAGTCCGTCATCGACGAGATCACCAAGGGGATCAAGGTGTCCACGGGCGGCGGCAGCGGCCAGGACGTCTGACAGCCCGGGGAAACCCGTCGGCCGGGTGGGGCGCCTCTCCGCTCAAGAGGAACCCCACCCGGCCGGGGGGTGCGCGCCGCCCCCGTCCCCACGGTGCGGCGCGAGCAGGTCACCGTCCAGTCATCCCGTGGACGGCGGCCTGGGTCTTATGTGAGCCCCAGTGCGGGCAGCACCGCGGCCTCCACGAAGCAGACCAGGTACTGCGGATCGGCGTACTCCCCGTCCACGATGGGCCGCGCCCGGATCACGCCGAACATCTGGGCCGGGATGTACTCCAGCGCCGGATGCCCGGCGGCGACCTCACCTCGGTCGACCCCGCGCTGGAGGATCTCCTTCAGCGACGCGATCTCCGGGTCGACGAGCGCCTCCCGCAGTGCCTTCGCCAGCTCCGGGTCCTGCGTGACGGCGTGCCCGAGGGCCTGGAGCAGCTTGGTGTCGCTATTCGACCAGCGGCCCGCGGCCCGCGCCACCTCCCGCAAGTCGTCCGCGAGCGATCCTGTATCGATGCCGGCGAACTTCGACTGGCGCCGGGACCGCAGCGCGGCCACCACGAACTGCGGCTTGGTCTTCCACTGCCGGTAGAGCGTGGACTTGCTGCAGCGGGTGCTGGCGGCGACACCCTCCATGGTCACGGCCTCATAGCCGCATTCGCGGACCTGTTCGAGCACGGCGTCGTAGAACTCCTGCTCACGCTCGGGCGTGATCTTGGAGCGGCGCGAGGCGGCGACCGTCTCCGGTCCGTCCGCGGCCTGCGACGTCATCGGCTCTTCTCCTCGTTCGAGTGGGGCTTGAGCGACTTCATACAAGGTGGTGCGGGGCTGCTTCCAGTGTGGCGTACGTCTATCGATACGTGAGTGTACCGGTACACGACCGTATCGGTACACTGGCGTATCGGTACGCACCCGTATCGATGAGCGCCGATGAGTTCGCCGCACCAGACGAGTCTCCAGCTCAGCCCGCACCACCGTCAGCGAAGGGGCCGGGGGATGAATGCCCGCACCGAGCCTGCAGAAGCGGAGACCCGCGCCATAACGCGGCCGCCACTCGTCCGTGAGCTCCTGCTTGTCGCAGGACTCTTCCTCGTCTACAAGTTCGGCCGTCAGCTGGCGACCGGACACACCGGCGAAGCGTTCCGCAACGCCCACCGCGTGTGGGACCTGGAACGAGCCGTCCACCTGCCCGGCGAGGGCGACGTACAGAATCTGCTGCTGCACGGCGACTCTCTCGTGCACATCGCCAACACCTACTACGCCACGATCCATTTCCCGGCCACCGCGGCCTTCCTGGTCTGGCTCTATCTGCGCCGGCCCGCGCACTACGTCTGGGCCCGCCGGGTACTGGCCGCCGTCACCGGTGCCGCACTCGTGGTGCACCTCGTCTTCCCGCTCGCCCCGCCGCGCATGCTCGCCGCGACGGGCCTGGTGGACACCGCGCGCATCTACGGACCGTCGGTGTACGGCCCGCCGCAGACCGACCACCTGTCGAACCAGTTCGCGGCGATGCCGTCGCTGCACTTCGGCTGGGCCCTGATGGTGGCGATCGGACTGATCGTGGCGACCCGGTCGCGCCTGCGCTGGCTCTGGCTGCTGCATCCGCTGCTGACACTGACCGTGATCGTCGGGACCGCGAACCACTACTGGCTCGACGCGATCGTGGCGGCGGCCATGCTCGGCATCGCGCTCGCGGTGATCCGCCTGCCCCGGCCCTCGGCGCCGACCGCAGGGCAGCCCCGGGAAAGCCAGGAGACTTCGGCACCGGTCGAGGAGAACGTCCTGGTCGGAGCCGGCCGATGAGCGCCACCGCCCTCGCCGTCGTCCTGTCCCTGTTCTCGGCCGTCGCCTACGCGGGCGCTGCCGTCGCCCAGGAGCGGCTGGCCTCCCGCAACCCCGGCTCGGGGATGCTGCGGCTGCTCGGCTCCGGCGCCTGGTGGTGGTCCGTCGCCCTCAACGCCTCCGCCGCGCTGCTGCACGTGGTGGCCCTGAAGTACGGCCCGCTGACCGTGGTCCAGCCGCTCGGCGCGCTCACCCTGGTCGCCGCGGTGCCCATGGGCGCGCGGGTCGCCGGGCGCCGGGTCGGCGCGACGGAGTGGCGGGGGACGGCGTACACCCTGATCGGGCTGGCCGCGATCCTCGTCACGGCGTCCGGTCCGGCGCCCGACGACGTGCTCAGCATGCCGGAGGCGCTGGCGGTCGCCGGTGTGACGGCCGCGGTGATCGGCCTGCTGGCGCGCCGGGGCACCCGTCCCGGCCTGCGCCACGCGTCCGCGTCGGGCTTCGCCTCCGGGGTCGCCTCGGCGCTCACCCAGACCGTGACGGTGGCCGCGACCGACCGCTCGGACTCCGTGCTCAGCGTGCAGGTCATCGGCGTCGCGCTGCTCGTCGCGGCGTTCGCGGCCGGCGGTCTGCTGCTGTCCCAGGTCGCCTACCGGGGCGGCCTCGGCGCTCCGCTGGCGGTGGTGACCCTGGCCAATCCGGTGGCGGCCGCCGTCATCGGACTGTCACTGCTGGGCGAACGCCTCCAGGGCGGCGCGACGGGCATCCTCCTCGCACTGGCCGGGGCGGGACTCTCGGCATGGGGTGTGGTGCTGCTGAGCCGGGTGACGCCGGACGTGGTGGCGGTGGATCAGGCCTACGACGACGTGGTCGCGGCGGATCAGCCGCTCGACGACGGCATCACGGTCTCCGATGCCGAGCACCCCGTCGCGGCCGTCCTGGCACTGGAAGCCGCGAAGGTGCCGCCCGAGTCGGTGCTGATGCCCCGGCAGCCCGACCCGGGGCACCTCACCTCGCTCTGACCCGGGCGGCTCCGGCTACGCGGTGATGATCGCCGGGTCGCTCACCCCGGGCCGCCCGTTCTCGACGTGCCCGGCGAACCTCCGCAGGAACGCCGGGTCGGTGTCGGACGTGACAGTCAGGTCGTACCAGCGCCGGCTCGCCGCGAGGTCCACGCAGTGCCTGACGGTGCTGCCGGGCCGCACGGTGAGGGTGCGGGCGCGACCGCCGTAGCCGCTGATGACCTTGAGCCGGGCCGTCCCGGTGCCCTTGTTGGTGAAGGTCAGCTCGACATCGTCACCGGAGTGCCGTGCGGTGATCTCGGGTCCGGCCGCCTTGTTCGCACCCTTGAAGGAGCGCACGAAGCCGTTCGGGCCGTGCACGGTCAGGTCGTACGACCCGGCGGAGTACGCCGAGTTCCAGGTGTCCGCGATCGTCTTGCCGGCCTCCGTGGTGTAGGTCCACGGGCCGTCGGTGCGGTTGCCGGAGGTGACGTGGAAGGCGGCACCGGCCTTGGCGCCGGAGGCGAACGTCAGCGTGACCTTGCCGGCCGCCGCGTCGACGGAAGCGTCCACGTGCGGGGCGTACTTGAGGGGGCGGGACGGACGCAGACCGCGTTCCTGCTTGGGCATGTCCGGGTCGGCCGGCGGCGTCGGCCGGTAGTCGGGGTGCCGCTCACGGTCCTGCGGCTCGTACTCGTCGGTCTCCGGCAGCGCGGCCGGGCGGCTGTCCTTGCGGGAGAAGTCGAAGGCCGAGGTCAGGTCGCCGCAGATGGCCCGGCGCCAGGGCGAGATGTTCGTCTCCCTGACGCCGAAGCGGCGCTCCATGAACCGCAGGATCGAGGTGTGGTCCAGGGTCTCGGAGTTGACGTAGCCGCCCTTGCTCCACGGCGAGACGACCAGCATCGGTACCCGGGGGCCGAGGCCGTAGGGGCCCGCCGGGCGGTTGCCGTCGCCGGGGTAGAGGTCGAGTGAGACGTCGACGGTCGACTTGCCCTGCGCCGGGGACTTCGGCGGGAGCGGCGGCACCACGTGGTCGAAGAAGCCGTCGTTCTCGTCGAAGGTGATGAACAGGGCCGTCTTCGACCAGACCTCCGGGTTGGAGGTGAGGGCGTCGAGGACCTGCGCGATGTACCAGGCACCGTAGTTGGAGGGCCAGTTGGAGTGCTCGGAGAACGCCTCGGGGGCGGCGATCCAGGAGATCTGGGGCAGCGTGCCGGCCTTGACGTCGGCCTTCAGCCGGTCGAAGTAGCCGTCGCCGTTCTTGACGTCGGTGCCGGTACGGGCCTTGTCGTACCAGGGGTCGCCGGGCTGGGCGTTGCGGTACTTGTTGAAGTAGAGCAGCGAGTTGTCGCCGTAGTTGCCCCGGTAGGCGTCCGCGATCCAGCCCCAGGAGCCCGCCGCGTCCAGGCCGTCGCCGATGTCCTGGTAGATCTTCCACGAGACGCCGGCCTGCTCCAGGCGCTCGGGGTAGGTCGTCCAGCCGTAGCCGACCTCGTCGTTGCCCATGACCGGGCCGCCGCCGGTGCCGTCGTTGCCGGTGTAACCCGTCCACATGTAGTAGCGGTTCGGGTCGGTCGAGCCGATGAACGAGCAGTGGTAGGCGTCGCAGACGGTGAAGGCGTCGGCGAGCGCGTAGTGGAAGGGGATGTCCTCACGGGTCAGGTACGCCATCGTGGTGGTGCCCTTCGCCGGCACCCACTTGTCGTACTTGCCCCCGTTGTAGGCCTGCTGGCCGTCGGTCCAGCCGTGCGGCAGACCCTCCAGGAACTGCATGCCCAGGTCGTCGGCTTCCGGGTGGAAGGGCAGGACGTCCTTGGTGCCGTCGGACTGGTGCCAGATGGACCTGCCGTTCTCGTGCCGCACCGGGCGCGGGTCGCCGAAGCCGCGAACGCCCCGCAACGCGCCGAAGTAGTGATCGAAGGAGCGGTTCTCCTGCATCAGGACGACGATGTGCTCCACGTCCTCGATCGACCCCGTGCGATGGTTCGCCGGGAGCGCGGCGGCGCGCTGGATGCTGCTCGACAGCGCGGTGAACGCCGAGGTGGCGCCCGCGAGTTGAAGGAATCTGCGCCGGTTGACTTCGGGCATGGGTGGGTACTGCCTCTCATCCAGGGGTGCGGATGGCCGGAACATGACGGAATGCGCGCGGTGCGAGTGTTCCAAGAGCACCAAACGTCAGGGAAGGGTGCGGTGGCGCTCGTGTGAAAGTCAGCGGTACGGGAGGGGTGCCGGGCCGGGGCCCGGGGACGGGGGCGCGGTGCTGCCGGCCGGCCGTACCCCGCGAGGGGCCGGGCCTGCCGGGTCGCTTGCCGCCTCCTTCCTGACCTGCCTTTTCACGGAACGTCTTCCGCCTGGCAGAAGCCGCCTTGCCGAGCCCCCGCACGCCTCACGAACCTGGGTCCAACCACGGCACGCGGGGCGACGGCGCCTCGCCGACAGGGACGGGAACTGCCATGCCGCACATGACCGCTTTTGCCAGGAATCAGTGGTACGTCGCCGCCTACAGCCACGAGGTGGGCCGGGAGGAGCTCCTCGGCCGGACGATCCTCGGTGAGCCGCTCGTGTTCTACCGGACCGAGGAGGAGGGCACGCCCGTCGCGCTGGCCGACCGGTGTGTGCACCGCCGGTTCCCGCTGCACGAGAAGCCGAGCCGGCTCGACGGTGACCGGATCGTGTGCGGGTACCACGGGTTCACGTACGACACGACGGGCACATGTGTGTATGTGCCGGGGCAGAAGCGCGTCCCGCGTACGGCGCGCGTCGCCTCGTACCCGATCGCCGAGCTGGACTCCCTGATCTGGGTGTGGATCGGCGACCCGGCCCTCGCGGACGCCGACACCATTCCGCGGGCCAGGCACCTGGACTCCCCCGGCTGGACGACCGTGCGCGGCATGGAGCCCATCGACGCCGACTACGGGCTCCTCGTCGACAACCTCCTCGACCTCTCCCACGAGACGTATCTGCACGGCGGTTACATCGGGACTCCCGAGGTCGCCGAGACGCCCATCACGACCGAGGTCGACGAGGGCGCGGGGATCGTGCGGGTGAGCCGGCACATGGACGATGCCGAGTGCCCGCCGTTCTACGCCAAGTCCACGGGCATACAGGGCCGGATCACCCGCTGGCAGGACATCGAGTACAGCGCGCCCTGCCTGTATCTGCTCCACAGTCGCGTCGCCCCGGTCGGTGTGGTGCCCGAGGCGGACGGCAGCGACCCGAACGGCTTTCACACCGAGGTGACGTACGCGATCACGCCGTCCTCGGACGGCAAGGTGTACGACTTCTGGATGGTCTCGCGCGACTGGGCGACGGAGGACGACGAGGTCACCGAGTTCCTGCGGAAGAACAACCACACCGTCGTCATGCAGGACGTGGACGCGCTCAACCTGCTGCAGAAGACGCTCGGCAGCGAGCGGACGGGGTACCAGGAGCTGAGCATCAACATCGACACCGGCGGCCTGGCCGCCCGCCGTATCCTCGCCCGGCTCGTCGAGGAGGGCGCCAAGCCCGTGGAGAAGGTCCAGTGAGCAGCCCGACGGGAGAGATCTACCGCATCGACTGGCTGCCCGGCACGGATGTGCTGCACGGCACCTGTCACTGCGGCCGCGAGCACACCTCGCAGGACCCGATCGAGATGTGGGAGTGGATGCTCGCCCACCCGCAAGGACACGAGCCGCGAGGAAACACTTCATGAGTGACGTGTACGAAGCCGAACTCGTCGTCGGCCGAAGGGAGTCCGCGGCCGACGGCGTGCTCGCCCTCACCCTGCGCCACCCCCTCGGCGAGCAACTCCCGGCCTGGGAGCCCGGCGGCCACATCGACGTCGTGCTCGGCCCCGGACTGGAACGCCAGTACTCGCTGTGCGGCGACCCGGCCGACCGCACCGAATGGCGGATCGCCGTACTGCGCGAGCCGGACGGGCGCGGCGGATCCGCCCATGTGCACGAGCAGTTGAGGCAGGGCGACAAGGTGCGGGTGCGCGGACCCCGCAATCACTTCGCCCTGGAGCCCGCGCCCCGCTACCGGTTCATCGCGGGCGGCATCGGCATCACACCCATCCTGCCGATGCTGGCGGAAGCGGAGTCCCGGGGCGCGCAGTGGACCCTGCTGTACGGCGGGCGCACCCGCGACTCCATCGCGTTCACCGAGGAGTTGGGCCGCTACGGAGACCGGGTCACCGTAGCGCCGCAGGATGAGACCGGCCTGCTCGACCTGGCGTCGGTGCTCGACGACGTCCCCGAGGGCACGCTCGTCTACTGCTGCGGCCCGGGTCCCCTGCTGGACGCGGTGGAGGCGCGCTGCCCGGCCGGGGTGCTGCGCCTGGAGCGGTTCACACCGAAGGAGCAGGAGACCGGCGAGAACACCGAGTTCGAGGTCGAGCTGGCGCAGAGCGGCCGGACGGTGACCGTACCGGCGGATGTGTCCGTGCTGGACGCCGTGCGCGGCGCCGGTGTGGAGGTGCTCTTCTCCTGCACCGAGGGCACCTGCGGGACGTGCGAGACCGATGTCCTCGAAGGCGCCCCGGACCACCGGGACTCGGTGCTCACGGACGCGGAGCGGGAGGCCGGGGAGACGATGATGATCTGTGTGTCCCGGTGTCGGGGGAAGCGGCTCGTCCTCGACCTGTAGCCATCCGCAGGTCCCGCTCGATCGCGGCGACCGTGTCCAGCAGATGCGGCAGCAGATCACGGCGGACCGACGCCACGGTGTTGCGGCTGGCGTGCACCGGGATGTTCACCGCCGCCACCACCTCGCCGCCCCGGTCCCGCACCGGGGCGGCGACCGAGCGCAGCCCCTCCTCCAACTCCTGGTCGACGACGGCGTATCCGCGCGCCCGCACCTTTTCGAGCTCGGCTCGCAGCCGGTCCGGGTCGGTGATCGTGCGCGGTGTCAGGGGGCGGAGGTCGGCCCGTGCCAGCCTCGATTCCCGTTCCTCGTCCGGCAGATGGGCGAGGATCACCCGCCCCACCGACGTGACGTACGCCGGGAAGCGCGTCCCGACGGTGATCGCGGCCGTCATGATGCGGCGGGCCGGCACCCGGGCGACGTACACGATGTCGTCGCCGTCGAGCACGCACAGGGACGACGACTCCCTTGTGCGGTCGACCAGTTGCTCCAGATGCGGTTCGGCGATCTGTGCCAGCGAGAAGCCCGCGAGGTAGGAGTAGCCGAGTTCCAGGACGCGTGGCGTGAGCCGGAACGCCCGGCCGTCGGCGTGCACGTAACCCAGGTCGACGAGCGTGAGCAGGAATCTCCGTGCCGCCGCGCGGGTCAGTCCGCAGGTGCGCGCGACCTCGGCGAGCGTCAGGACCGGGTGCTCCGCGTCGAAAGCGCGGATCACGGCGAGGCCCCGCTCGAAGGAGCGGACGAAGTGCGGGGCGCGGGCTGCTGCAGGCATCGTCGCCTCCACCTCAACAACTGTCAACAATATTGTCAGCCAAAGGCGTTGACCGCAGAGAACAAAAACTCTACCTTTCGCACTGTGCACCATTGTGCGCTGTGCGCACACCCTGTCGGAACAATGAAGTCTGTGCAGGAGGAGCCATGCGTCGTCTGCTCGCCGCTCTAGCGGCCGGAGCATTCCTGGTCACCGTGTCGGCCTGTGGCTCGTCCGGGGACGGTACGGGGTCGGACAAGCCGTCGTCCGGCGGCACCACCAAGGTCAAGGTCGGCGTGATCCCCATCGTCGACGTCGCCCCGCTCTATCTGGGGCAGGAGAGGGGCTTCTTCAAGAAGCAGGGTCTGGAGCTGGAGGTATCGCTCGCGCAGGGCGGCGCGGCGATCGTGCCCGCCGTCGCCAGCGGCCAGTACCAGTTCGGCTTCTCCAACTCGACCTCGCTGATGGTCGCCCAGTCCAACAACGTGCCGGTGAAGGTCGTTTCCAACGGCATCGCCTCAACGGGCGTGCAGGGCAAGGACTTCGGTGCCCTCACCGTGAAGGGCGACAGCTCGGTCAAGTCGGCCGACCAGCTGGAGGGCAAGAAGGTCGCCATCAACACCCTGAAGAACATCAACGAGACCGCGGTGCGCGAGTCGGTGCGCAAGGCGGGCGGTGACCCGGACAAGGTCAAGTTCGTCGAGCTCGCCTTCGACCAGATGCCGGCCGCCCTCGACAGCGGCCAGATCGACGCGGCCATGGTGGTCGAGCCGGCCCTCGCGACCGTCAAGAGCCAGGGCGCCCGGGAGATCGCCTCACCCCTCGTGGACGTCGCCCCCCACCTCACCGTGGCGATGTACTTCACGTCGACGTCCTACGAGCAGCAGAACGCGGCCGTCGTGAAGAAGTTCCGGACCGCCCTCGCCGAGTCGCTCGCCTACGCCGACGCCCACCCCGACGAGGCCCGCCAGGTCGTCACCACGTACACGAAGATCCCGGCGGCCGTACTGGCGAAGGTCACCCTGCCCGCATGGCCGGCCGACCCGGACCGTGCCTCCCTCGACGCGCTGCAGAAGCTCGGCCAGGACGACGGCCTCTTCAAGACGGCACCCGACCTGGACAAGCTGCTGCCGTGAGAGGACTCAACACCGCGCTCGGCGCCGCCGGACTCGCGGCCTTCCTCGCCCTGGGCGAGGCGGTGCCGCGGCTCGGCCTCGTCAAAGAGGCCTACTTCCCGCCCACCAGCCGCATCGCCGACGCCCTCGGCACCGAACTCTCCGACGACACCTTCTGGACGGCGCTCGGCGACACCCTCACCGGCTGGGCGCTGGGCCTGGTCATCGCCTCGACGGCGGGGATCGTCCTCGGCGTCGCCATCGCGGTGGTGCCCTATCTGCGCGAGGCCACGGCCTCCACGATCGAGTTCCTGCGCCCGATCCCCTCGGTCGCCCTGATCCCCCTCGCGGTGCTGATGTACGGCACCGAACTGCGCTCGGTGCTGCTGCTCGTCGTGTACGCCTCGTTCTGGCAGGTGCTCATCCAGGTCCTGTACGGCGTCCAGGACGTCGACCCGGTCGCCGAGGAGACGGCACGGTCCTACGGTCTCGGACCCTGGGCCCGGGTCCGCCACGTCCTGTGGCCGACCGCGCTGCCGTACGTCATGACCGGCATCCGGCTGGCCGCGGCCGTCGCCCTGATCCTCGCCATCACCGCCGAACTCGTCATCGGCGCACCGGGGTTGGGCGCCCGCATCGCGGTCGCGCAGAACTCCCAGGCGGTACCGGAGATGTACGCGCTGATCGTGGTGACCGGTGTGCTGGGGCTCCTCATCAACGTGGGCGCGCGTACCGTGGAGCGACGGGCCCTGGCATGGCATCAGTCGGTGCGCGGGGAGGTGGCGGTGTGAAGGGCGTTGTGCTGCGGCTGTTCTTCGTGCTCGCGCTGCCCGCGCTGCTGTTCACGATCTGGTGGTTCGCGTCCGACAGCAGTACCGACGTGTTCTGGCCGCCCCTGCGGACCATTCTGCAGACCTTCCCGGACGTATGGACGGGCGAGCGGTTCAAGGACGATGTGCTGCCCAGCGTGCTGCGGCTCTCGGCCGGGTACGCCGTGGCCGCCGTCGTGGGGATCGGCGTCGGCATGGTCATCGGCTCCTACCGGCGGGTGCGGGCGGTGTGCGAGCCGGTCCTGGAGTTCCTGCGGGCGGTGCCGCCGCCGGTCCTCGTCCCGGTCATCATGCTGTTCGCGGGCATCGACCACACGATGAAGATCGTCGTGATCGCCAGCGGCTGTGTCTGGCCGGTCCTGCTCAACACGGTCGAGGGGGTGCGGGCGGTGGACTCCGTGATGGCGGAGACGGCCCGCTCGTACGGCATCACGGGCGTAGCCCGCCTCAAGGACGTGGTGCTGCGCTCGGCGAGTCCGCAGATCTTCGCGGGGCTGCGGCAGGCCCTGTCGATCGGCATCATCCTCATGGTCATCAGCGAGATGTTCGCGGCCAGCGACGGCCTCGGCTTCACCGTCGTGCAGTTCCAGCGCAGTTTCGCGGTCCCCGAGATGTGGACCGGCATCCTCGTCCTCGGTCTGCTCGGCTTTGTGCTCTCCGTCGTCTTCCAGCTGGTCGAGCGGCGGGTCCTCGGCTGGTACCACGGTCTGCGGGCCTCGGCCAGGCGGTCCCCGTGACGCTCACGAAAGGGCGGTCCATGCTCGACATACGCGGCCTGCAGAAGGTCTACGAGGGGTCCGGGCGCCGCGTGGAGGCGGTGCGCGACCTCACCTTCACCGTCGAGGCGGGCGAACTCGTCTGCCTGGTCGGCCCGTCGGGCTGCGGCAAGACGACGCTGCTGAAGTGCATGGGCGGCCTCCTCGCGCCGACCGGCGGCGAAGTCCTGCTGGCGGGCCGGAAGGTGAACGGCCCGCCGCCCGGCATGGCGTTCGTGTTCCAGGAGTACGGGCGCAGCCTGTTCCCCTGGAAGCGCGTCGGCGAGAACGTCGAACTCCCGCTGAAGCAGAAGGACTTGACCAAGTCGCGGCGTCGCGAGCTGGTCGCCGACGCGCTGGAGTCGGTGGGTCTCGCGGACGCCGCCGGGGCGTATCCCTGGCAGCTGTCCGGCGGGATGCAGCAGCGGGTGGCGATCGCCCGCGCGCTGGCGTACGAACCCGAAGTGCTGCTGATGGACGAGCCGTTCGCGGCCGTCGACGCCCAGACCCGTGCCGATCTGGAGGACCTGGTACGACGGCTGTGGCGGGAGCGCGGCATCACCATCCTGTTCGTCACCCACGACATCGACGAGGCGGTGTACCTGGGCGAGCGGGTGATCGTGCTGTCCGCCTCCCCCACCGTCGTACAGGAGCAGCTGAAGGTCGATCTCCCTGACGAGCGCGACCAGTTGCACACACGGGTGGCCCCGTGCTTCGCCGAGCTCCGGACCCATGTGTACGAGCAGATCCAGGCGGCGAAGCGCGGGGTCCCGCAGGACGCGCTCACGAAGTCGGATACGCCTCCACCTCACTGAACTGTCCTGCCGGCCAGCCCGTGTTGGCGCTCACGGACAGGCGCAGGTAGCGAAGGCTCGTACCGCCGGGAAGGGAGATGGTGGCCGTGTTGCCGGTGGCGGGGTCGAAGCGGTAGCCCGCGGACCCCACGACCGTGGCGTAGGCCGAGCCATCGGTGCTGCCCAGCACCGTGATGGTCTGCGTGCGCGCTCCCCACGCGGAGGAGGGCGGCAGCTTCAGCACCAGCCGCCGTACGGCTTGGGTGGAGCCCAGGTCGACGGTCCAGGACTGCGGGAAGGCGTTGTTGGTGGACTCCCAGTAGGTGTTGGCGTCGCCGTCGACCGCCTTGCCCGGCGTGTAGACGTCCTGTGATCCGGTGGCGGTGGCCGGCCGGCCCTTGGCGAGGTTGCGGTTCGGGTCGGGGTCCGGGTTGCCCTGGCCGGGCTGCGGCCAGGTCGAGCAGTCCGACCAGGTGCTGTTCCAGCCGGAGTTGCCGCCGCCGTCGGTGAGGCTGAAGGTCCCGGAGTTCGCCGGATAGGGGCAGTTGTAGATGCCGACGGCCCCGACGCCCGTCGCCGTGACGTTGCGGAAGGTGGCCGCGCCCTGGGCCTCCGCCTGCACCACGACGGTCCCCGTGTTGCGCACGGTCGCGCCGTCCACGGTGACATTGCGGACCGGGTATCCCTGTCCGCCGCCGGACACGAACTCGAAGGCGCTGTACGGGCTGTCGGTGACGGTCGTGTTGGTGATGTTGACGGTCGCGTTGATCGCGCTGTCGTACGAGTCGACGCGCAACGCGCCCATCGGATGGTTCCAGTTGGGGTTCATCGCACCGGTGCGCACCAGCGTGTTGCCGTCGACCGTGATGGTGCCGGACAGCGGGTGGAAGGGGTCCAGGAACTTCTGGTTGGAGATCGCGATGCCGCTGCCGAGGGCGTTGGTGTCGGAGATCAGGTTGTTCTTCACGGCGATGTCGGTGCCGCCGTAGATGGCGATGCCGTTGGCCAGGTTCGGCTGGCTGATGGTGTTGTTCTCGAAGCTGCTGTCGGTGTCCGGCGCGTACAGGGACCACATGGCGAGCGCGTCGTCGCCCTGGTTGCGCAGGAAGTTGTTGCGGACGCGGACGCCTCGGGCGTTGCCGTTGAGGTTGAGGCCGTCGGCCGTCATGTCGAGGAAGCGGTTGTTCTCGACGACGAGGTTGTCGTTGTTGCCCAGCAGCCAGAGACCGACCTTGAGATGCTGGAGCCACATGCCGGAGACGCTGGAGTTCGGGCCCAGCGAACCGTTGACGAAGTTGTCCGGGTTGGAGTCGACGCGCTCGGTGACCTCGCCGACGACCGCGAAGTTCTTGATGTGCACGCTGCCGGACGAACTGGACTGGTCGATGAAGCGGGAGGTGTGCACGACCGAGTGCCAGCTGCCCGCACCTTGGAGGGTGACGTTCTGGACGCCGCTGAGCGAGGAGGTCAGCCGGTAGTCGCCCGGCGGGATCCAGACGACCCCTCCTTGAGCGGACGCGATGGCGTCCCGGAAGGCCTGTGTGGAGTCACCGTTGCCGCTCGGGTCGGCGCCCTTGGAGACGACGGACACGGACCCGGCGGGCTGGGCGGCGGCCGCGGCGACCTGCTCGAAGTCGGCCACGTCCAGGGTCACTTGGGTGCCCGTGGACTGGAAGGCGACCTTGTCGCCCGGCTGCACGTTCTGGCCGAGCACCAGGCGGGCGTTGTCATAGAAGTGGTGGGTCTTGGCGCCGGGGATCCAGGGGGTGTCGACGTAGGAGTACTTGGAGGTGACCGGGAGCGTCCGGGAGATCCGGGTGCCGTTGACGTACACGTCGAGCGTGCCCGACTGGCCGTCCGGGACGCTGTAGGCGAGGTTCACCGCGTTGGCCGCGCTCGGCACGGTGAACTCCACACGCTGCCCGGAGGCGATCCGGACGGCCTGGCGCCCCGACGCCTCCGAGGCGAGGGTGCCCTGTGTGTGGTCGGGGCCGATCTTCGAGCCGGTCGTGGTCGCGGACTCCGCCTCGACCGAGGTGAACGGGAGTGTGGCGCCGGCGGCCGCGTGCGCCGTGGGGGCGGTGGCGGTGAGCAGTCCGGCGGAGAGGGCCACCACCAAGGCGACTGGCATGCCCCTGACAGATCTCTGCATGTGCTGATCCCTTCGGAGTGGGGGTGCAAGGGGATAGCGGGAGTGCGTGCGGCCGGGCTCAGACGCGGAGCCAGACCGCGGTGTCCCTCGGCAGACTGCCGTCCGTGTGCAGTGGACCGCTGGCGAGGAGCAGTTCGGTGTGGGCGGGCAGCTGGGCGGGAGCGTCGCCGAGGTTCACCACGCACAGGGCGGTGGCGCCCCGGGTGAAGGCGAGAACGCCCTCGGGTGCCGGGAGCCAGCCGAGCGGGCCGTCGCCGAGTGCGGGGCGGAGGCGGATCGCCTCGCGGTAGAGGGCGAGCATGGAGGAGGGATCATCCTGCTGTCGGTCCACCGCATACGATGTCCAGTCGACCGGCTGCGGTAGCCACGGTGTCTCCCGCGAACCGAATCCCGCGTACGGCGCCTCGGCCGTCCACGGCAGCGGCACCCGGCATCCGTCGCGCCCCGGATCGACGCCGCCCGACCGGAAGTGCATCGGATCTTGTATGCGGTCGACGGGAACCTCCGCCTCGGGCAGCCCCAGCTCCTCCCCCTGATACACATAGACCGCCCCGGGCAGCGCCAGCGACAGCAGGGCGGCGGCGCGGGCGCGTCGGGTGCCCAGGGTGAGGTCGGTCGGGGTGCCGAAGGCCTTGGTGGCGAAGTCGAAGCCGGTGTCCGTGCGGCCGTAGCGCGTCACCGTCCGGGTGACGTCGTGGTTGCACAGGACCCAGGTCGCGGGCGCCCCCACCGGGGCGTGCTCGGCGAGCGTCTCGTCGATGGACCGGCGCAGTCGCCGCGCGTCCCAGGGACAGGTCATGAAGGAGAAGTTGAAGGCCGTGTGCAGTTCGTCGGGGCGCAGATAGCGGGCGAAGCGTTCGGTGTCGGGGAGCCAGACCTCGCCGACGAAGATGCCGTCGTACGCGTCGGCGATCGCCCGCCAGGAGCGGTAGACGGCGTGGAGTTCGTCCCGGTCGACGTACGGGTGCGGGTCGCGGCCCTCGACGAAGTCCGGCAGACGCGGGTCCTTGACCAGAAGGGCCGCTGAGTCGATCCGCACGCCGGCGACGCCCCGCTCGAACCAGAAGCGCAGGATGTCCTCGTGTTCCTGCCGGACCGCGGGATGGGCCCAGTTGAGGTCGGGCTGCTCGGGGGCGAAGAGATGCAGATACCAGTCGCCGTCGTCGAGGCGGCTCCAGGCCGGTCCGCCGAACTGTGACTGCCAGTCATTGGGCGGGAGTTCGCCCTCCGGACCGCGCCCGCGCCGGAAGTGGAACAGCTCGCGTCCGGGTCCGCCGGCCAGGGCGGCGCGGAACCAGGCGTGCTGGTCGGAGACGTGGTTGGGGACGATGTCGACGATGACGCGGATGCCCAGTTCGCGGGCCTCGGCGATCAGTTTCTCGGCCTCGGCGAGGGTGCCGAAGGCGGGGTCGATCGCGCGGTAGTCGGCGACGTCGTAGCCGCCGTCCTTCATCGGGGACAGGTACCAGGGGCTGAACCACAGGGCGTCCACGCCGAGTTCGGCGAGATACGGCAGCCTGGCGCGGACTCCGGCGAGGTCACCGGTGCCGTCGCCGTCGCCGTCCGCGAAGCTGCGGACGTAGACCTGGTAGATGACGGCGGAGCGCCACCACTCCTTCGGGGCTTGGGTGGGCTGTCCCACTGGGCTTCCCTTTCTGTAGACGGGGTGTCGGCGTCAGCCCTTGGTGCTGCCCGCGCTGATCCCGGCGATGATGTGCCGCTGGAAGACCAGGAACAGGGCGACCATCGGGATGCTGGCGATCACCATCGCGGCGATGAGCACGGTCAGCTGGATGTTCTGGGACAGCTGGACGAGTGCCACGCTGATGGGCTGTTTGTCGGTGTCGGAGAAGACCATCAGCGGCCACAGGAAGTCCTGCCAGACGGCGACGAGCGCGAAGATCGACACCACCCCGAGGACCGGCCGTGACATCGGCAGCACGATCGACCACAGGACGCGCAGCTTTCCGGCGCCGTCGATCTCGGCGGCCTCCAGGACATCGCGCGGGATCTGGTCGAAGAACCGCTTGAGAAGGTAGAGGTTGAAGGCGTTGGCGACGGCCGGGAGCCAGATGGCGAGCGGGTCGTTGAGCAGGCCGAGATCGGCCACGGTCAGGTATTTCGGCACCACCAGGGCCTGCGCCGGGACCATGAGGGTGGCCAGGATGCCGCCGAGGATCACCTTCCCGAAGACGGGGTTCAGCCTGGACAGCGCGTAGGCGGCGGCTGTGCACAGGACCAGCTGGAACGCCCAGGCGCCGGCCGCCTGGACCACCGTGTTCCACAGGTGCTGGGGCAGTTGCATCAGGTCCCAGGCGTCGCGGTAGCCGTCCGGGTGCCACCGCTCCGGGACGAGGGTGGGCGGTGTCCGCGCCACCTCGTCCGGGGACTTCACCGCGCCGGTGACCATCCAGTAGACGGGGAAGAGGAAGGCGAGCGTGAAGAGCAGGACGACGCCCGTGAAGACGGTCCAGTACAGGGCCTTGCCGCGGGGGCGGGCCAGGGTCGCCGGGGAGACGAGGGTCCGGGTGCTCACGCGGCGTCCTCCTCTCCGGAGCGGGTCAGGCGCAGATATCCGGCGGAGAAGGCCCCGAGCAGGATCAGGAGCATGACGCTCAGCGCGCAGGCGCCGCCGAAGTCGTTGTAGAGGAAGGCGTACTTGTAGATCAGGTAGAGGACGGTGACGGTGGCGTTCTCGGGGCCGCCGCCGGTGATGACGAACGGTTCGGTGAAGACCTGCATCGTCGCGATGATCTGAAGGAGCATCAGCATGAGGATGACGAAGCGGGTCTGAGGGATCGTCACATGGCGGATGCGCTGGAGGAGGCTCGCGCCGTCCAGCTCGGCGGCCTCGTACAGCTCGCCGGGGATGGACTGGAGCGCGGCCAGGTAGATCAGGACGGTTCCGCCCATGTTGGCCCAGGTGGCCACGATGACCAGGGAGACGAGCGCGGTGTCGGCGCCGTTGGACCAGTTCGAGGTCGGCAGGTGCAGGAACCGCAGCGCCTCGTTGGCGAGGCCGGTCCCGGGGTCGTAGAACCATTTCCACAGCAGGGCGCTGACCACCGGCGGGATCATCACGGGCAGATAGACCACGACTCGGAAGAACGCCTTCGCGTGCCTCAACTCGTTGAGCAGCAGGGCCAGTACGAAGGGGATCGCGAAGCCGATCAGCAGGGCCAGCGCGGTGAAGGTAAGGGTGTTGCGCCAGGCCGCCGTGAACTCCGGGTCGTGCCACACGCGGCTGAAGTTGTCGGTGCCGACCCACTCCGGTGACGAGCCCGGCGTGTACTTCTGGAAGGCGATCACGATGGCGCGGAGCGCCGGGTACCAGGAGAAGACGGCGAAGCAGAGGAGGCCGCCGAGGAGGAAGGCGTGGGCGCGGAGCTGGTCGGTGAGGCGGCGCCGCCTCCGGTCCCCTGCCGGGGGCGGCGCCTTGACCGGTCGTACGGCGAACGTCTCGACCGGTCGTCGGTGGGCCGTCCTGGTCATCGGGGTCAGCCCCGGGCCAGGATGCCGTCGATCTTCGCGGAGGCGTCCTTGAGGAGCCCGTCGATGTCGACGTCCTTCTTGGTGAGGACGGCGGAGACGGCGCCGTCGAGGACGGAGTAGATCTGCTGGGCGTGCGGTGGCTCGATCTTCATGTCGAGGTCCTGGTTGCCGTCGAGGAAGGCCTGGTAGTTCTCCACCGGGACATTGGCGTTGGCCTTCTTGACCTGCTGGTCCTTGGTGTCGGCGGCGCCGGTGAACAGACGCGGTTCGGGGAGGCCGACCGGGGCGTCGCTCTTCTTGGCGCGGGCGTAGTCGCCGAGGAAGCCGTCTCCGGGGGTGAGGAACATGTGGTCGAGCCACTTCAGTCCGGCGCGGATCTCGGCGGGGCTCGCCTTCTTGTTGAACATGTAGCCGTCGCCGCCGATGAGCGTGCCCTGTCCGCCGGGCATGGGGGCGAGGGCGAGGTCCTGGTACGCGCCGCCCTTCTCCTTCACCAGGATCGGGATGTTGTCGGGCGCGGAGAGGTACATGCCGAGCTTGCCCGAACCCATCATCTGCTGGACGTCGTTGATGACGAGGAGCTGCTTGCTGCCCATCGAGTCGTCGGTCCAGCGCATGTCGTGCAGGTTCTGGAGGACGGCCCGGCCCTCGGGGGTGTCGACGGCGGCCTTCTTGCCGTCGTCGCTCACGACGTCGCCGCCCTGGGAGTACAGCTCGGCGGTGAAGTGCCAACCGCCCTGGTTCTGGGCGCTGTAGTCGGCGTAGCCGACGGTGCCGTCGCCAAGAGCGGCGATCTTCTTTGCCGCGGCGCGGAGTTCGTCCCAGGTGGCCGGGGGCCGGTCGGGGTCGAGGCCGGCCTTCTCGAAGAGGGCGCGGTTGTAGATCAGGCCCATGGAGTAGCCGGTGCGCGGGATGCCGTACACCTTGCCGTCGACCGTGTACACGTCCCTCAGCTGCTGCTGGATGGTGTCGTAGCTCTTCAACTCCTTGACGTACGGCGTCAGATCGGCGGCCTGGTCGATGTCGACGACGTGCCTGGCGTCGGTGAAGTACGTGTAGAAGACGTCCTCCATCTGCCCGCCCGCGAGCTTGGCGTCGAAGGTCTTCGGGTCCTGGCAGGGGAAGGCGTCGTGGGCGACGACGTCGATGTCCGGGTTCTGCTTCTCGAAGGCGGCGACGTCCTCCTCGAAGAACGCCCGGTCGACCTTGGCGCTCTTGGGCGGCATGCAGTTGACCGTGATGCGGGTCTTGCCGCTCCCCGAGTCGTCGTCCGACCCGCAGGCGGAGGCGGTGAGGGCGAGGGAGCAGATGCTGAGCGCGACGAACGTACGGCGGAACCCGGTGCTTCTCATCGGTGGACCCCTCTGGGCATGAGCAAGGAGGGCACGGCGACGGGCGGAGTGAGCCCGCCGTGCTGGCGCGGCACACTCAAGCACCGGCGACATCTGTCCGCAAGATGCCGCGCAGAATCTGTAATTATTCGACAGCAGGATGGATCTCAGCTGCGAGGCGCTTGGGCCGTGGAGCCCCGGACCACCAGTTCCGGCTCGAAGAGCAGCTCCTCGGGGGTCACGGAACCGCCGCCGATCTGTGTGTTCAGCAGTTCCACCGCCGCCCGGCCCATGGCCTCGATGGGCTGGCGGACCGTGGTCAGCGGGGGTTCCGTGCAGTTCATGAACGCGGAGTCGTCGTAGCCGACGACCGACACCTGCGCGGGTACCCGAAGCCCCTTGCGGCGGGCGGCCCGGACCGCGCCGAGGGCGAGCGGGTCGCTGGCGCAGATGATCCCGGTGACCCCCCGGTCGATCAGCCGGGAGGCGGCGGCGTGACCGCCCTCGATGGAGAACATGGCCCGGGCGACATGCTCGTCGGGCAGCTCCCCCAGACCGCGGGCGGCGGCGAGCTTGCGCGCCGACGGCACATGGTCGTCGGGCCCCAGCACCAGCCCGATGCGCTCATGGCCCAGCGAGGCGAGATGGCGCCAGGCCTGCTCGACGGCGACCGTGTCGTCGCAGGACACCCCGGGAAAGCCGAGGTCGGCGATGGACGCGTTGACGAGGACGACCGGGATGTTGCGGTCGGCGAGCAGCCGGTAGTGGTCGTGCGGGGCGTCGGCCTGGGCGTACAGGCCGCCGGCGAAGACGACGCCGGAGACCTGCTGCTGGAGCAGCAGCGCCACGTAGTCCGCCTCGGAGACGCCGCCCTTGGTCTGCGTGCACAGCACCGGGGTCAGGCCGAGCTGGGCCAGCGCCCCGCCGATGACCTCGGCGAACGCCGGGAAGATCGGGTTCTGCAGCTCGGGCAGCACGAGGCCCACGAGCCGCGCGCGCTCCCCGCGCAACTGTGTGGGCCTCTCGTAGCCGAGCACGTCCAGGGCGCTCAGTACCGCCTGCCGGGTGGTCTCGGAGACTCCGGGCTTGCCGTTGAGCACCCGGCTGACCGTGGCCTCGCTGACCCCGACCTTCTTCGCCACCTCGGCAAGTCGTCGCGTCATGCGCGCAAGAATAGCGCAAGAAATGCAAACGGCTTGCGTGACGATGGACCGGGCTTGCGTATCTTTCGGTCTCTCCGGAATGCCTCTACTTCGCCGCCCACAGACCGCGGACGTGCCCGAGGTGGCGTGTCATCACCGCGCGCGTCGCCTGCTCGTCGCGTGCGATCAGTGCGTCGATGAGTTCGAGGTGCTCCTCGGCGGACGCCAGCAGCCGGCCGGCCTCGACCAGTGCCGTGAGCCCGTAGAGGCGGGACCGCTTGCGCAGGTCGCCGACGACCTCGACGAGATGGGCGTTGCCGGCGAGGGCCAGCAGGCCCAGGTGGAAGCGGGTGTCGGCCTCGACGTACGCCACGAGGTCGCCTGCCGCCGCGGCTCGCACGATCTCCCGGGCCGCCGGGCGCAGCGCCTCCAGCGAGACCGGGTCGGCGGTCCTGGCCAGCTCCGTCACCGTGGGGATCTCGATGAGCGCACGGATGTGGGTGTACTCGTCGAGTTGTCTGTCGGAGACGGCGGTGACCCGGAAGCCCTTGTTGGGGACGGTGTCGACCAACCCCTCCTTGGCCAGGTCCAGCATCGCCTCGCGCACCGGCGTCGCCGAGACACCGAAGCGGGCGGCGAGGGTCGGCGCCGAGTACACCTCGCCGGGCAGCAGTTCACCGGCGACCAGTGCGGCCCGCAGGGCGTCGGCGACGCGTTCCCGGTAGCTGCTCTTCTTGCCGCCGAGAACGGGCAGGGCCGGGGCGGTGGCAGGGGTGGGGGCGCTGGTGCGCTGGGCAGCCATGAGGGCGGTCTCCTAGTGGTGCAATGTCACGCGACATCGTCATTATCGACCTCAGGGATACCTGCCGGGACGCCAGGGACGGCCGCCGGGGAACGCCTAGAGGACGAATCCTGCCGGGAAGGGGTCGGCCGGATCGAGCAGGTACTGGGCGGTGCCCGTGATCCAGGCCCGGCCGGTGAAGCTGGGCAGGACGGCGGGGATGCCGGCGACCTCGGTGGTGCCGAGGAGGCGGCCGGTGAACTGTGTCCCGATGAACGACTCGTTCACGAACTCGGTGCGCAGGGGGAGTTCGCCGCGCGCGTGGAGCTGGGCCATGCGCGCGCTGGTGCCGGTTCCGCAGGGTGAGCGGTCGAACCAGCCGGGGTGGATCGCCATCGCGTGCCGGGAGTGCCGGGCGGTGGCGCCGGGGGCGTACAGGTGGACGTGGTGACAGCCGCGGATCGAGGGATCCTCTGGGTGGACGGGCTCCTCCTCGGCGTTGATCGCCTCCATGAGGGAGAGGCCGGCCCGGAGGATGTCGTCCTTGCGGGAGCGGTCGAAGGGCAGCCCGAACTCCTCCAGAGGCAGGATGGCGTAGAAGTTGCCGCCGTATGCCAGGTCATATGTCACCGTGCGCCCGTCGGCGAGTGCGATCTTGCGGTCGAGGCCCACGGAGAAGGACGGCACGTTCTTGAGCGTGACCGTCTTCGCGGCGCCGTCCTCGACCTCGACCTCGGCGACGACGAGTCCCGCCGGGGTGTCGAGCCGGATGGTGGTGACCGGCTCGACGACCTCGACCATGCCGGTCTCCACCAGCACGGTGGCCACCCCGATGGTGCCGTGGCCGCACATCGGCAGATAGCCGGAGACCTCGATGTAGATGACGCCCCAGTCGCAGTCCGGGCGGGTGGGCGGCTGGAGGACGGCGCCGCTCATCGCCGCGTGGCCGCGGGGTTCGTTCATCAGGAGCTGCTTGATGTCGTCGCGGTGCTCGCGGAAGTACAGCCGCCGCTCGTTCATGGTCGCGCCGGGGATCGTGCCGATGCCGCCGGTGATCACGCGGGTGGGCATGCCCTCGGTGTGCGAGTCGACGGCGTGCAGGACGAGTTTGCTGCGCATGACGCTCCTGATGAACCTGGGGGATCCGACGGGACGGTCAGACGAGTCCGGCGGCGACCGCCCGCTCGGTGGCCGCGCGCACCGCGGCCTCCTGCTCGGGCAGCAGCGGGACGCGCGGCGGACGGACGGGGCCGCCGTGCCGGCCGACGATGTCCATGGACAGCTTGATGGACTGGACGAACTCGACCTTGGAGTCCCAGCGCAGCAGCGGGTGCAGCTGCTCGTACAGCTTCTTCGCGGTGGCCAGGTCGCCGGCGACGGCCGCCCGGTAGAGCTCCACGCTCGCGCGGGGCAGCGCGTTCGGGTAGCCCGCCACCCAGCCCTTGGCGCCGGCGATCGCCAGCTCCAGGAGGACGTCGTCGGCGCCGATCAACAGATCGAGTTCGGGGGCGAGTTCGGCGATGCGGTACGCGCGGCGGACGTCGCCGGAGAACTCCTTGACGGCATGGATGTGGCCCTCGGCGTGCAGCTTTGCCAGCAGCTCCGGGACCAGGTCGACCTTGGTGTCGATGGGGTTGTTGTACGCCACGACCGGGAGCCCCGCCTTCGCGACCTCGGCGTAGTGGGCCAGCACGGACCGCTCGTCGGCGCGGTAGGCGTTGGGCGGCAGCAGCATCACGGAGGCGCAGCCGGCGTCCCTGGCCTGCTCGGCCCAGCGGCGGGCCTCGGCGGAGCCGTAGGCGGCGACGCCCGGCATCACGCGCTCCCCGCCGATGGCCGCCACGGCCGTCTCGACGACCTTGGCCCGTTCCTCGGGGGTGAGGACCTGGTACTCGCCGAGGGACCCGTTCGGTACGACGCCGTCGCAGCCGTTCTCGACCAGCCAGGCGCAGTGCTCGGCGAACTTGTCGTGGTTGACGGAGAGGTCGTCGTTCAGCGGGAGGGCGGTGGCGACGAGGACGCCGCGCCAGGGTCGACCGCCGGTGTTCTCGGTGCTGGTCATCAGGGATCCCGTCTATCAATAGGGTGTGACATTTTACTGGTGGCTCAGTCTTCCTCGGGCTCGGCGGCCAGGACACCGAGGGGCACCGGTCCGGCGAACGGCCGACGCGTGGGCGTGAGCGCGCACCGGGCGAGCCCCGCGACCGCGGGCCCGCACACCCGCCCCTGACACCAGCCCATCCCGGCCCGCGTCAGCAGCTTCACCGTCCGTACGTCCCCGGCGCCGAGCTCGTCGACGGCCTCGCGGATCGCTCCCCCGGTCACCTCCTCGCAGCGACAGACGACGGTGTCGTCGGTGATCTGCTCGGTCCAGTGGGCGGGCGGCACGTATACGGCGTCCAGTGCGGCGAAGAACGCGCGCAGCCGGGTGCGGGTTCTCGCGGCCGCGGTCCACTCGCGCGCGTCGGGCTCGATGCCGCGCAGTCGTGCCGCGATCGACCGGCCGGCGATGTGTCCCTCGGCGAGGGAGAGGGCGGAGCCGCCGATGCCGGTGGTCTCGCCCGCGGCCCAGACGCCGGGGACGTCGGTGCGCTGCTCGTCGTCGACCTGCACGTCCATCCCGTCGAGCCGACAGCCCAGCGTCTGCGCGAGGTCGGTGTGCGGCAGCATTCCGTGCCCCACGGCGAGCGTGTCGCAGGCGATACGGCGCCCGGTGCCGGACCTGACCCGCCCGTCGGCGTCGAGCGCCGCGACGGTCACCGCCTCCAGGCGCAGCACGCCGTGCGCCTCGACGACGGTGTGGCGGACAAGGGTGCGCACCCGGTGCCGGAACAACTGGGCCCCGTACCGGGCGCCTTCGGCGACTTTGCCGGGCTGCACCGCCAGGGCGCGGGTCCGCCGTACGAAGTCCTTCGGGTCGGCGGACTCGACCAGCGCGGCCACCTCCACACCGGCGGCGGCGAGCCCTGTCGCGACGGGGAGCAGCAGCGGGCCGGTGCCGGCGACCACAGCGGTGCGTCCGGACACGGCGAGGGTGCCCTTGAGCATGGCCTGGGCGCCGCCCGCCGTCACGACGCCGGGGAGGGTCCAGCCGGGGAACGGCAGGACCTTCTCGTAGCCGCCGGTGGCGAGGAGCACGGCGTCGGCTCGGACCGCGACGGGGTGCTCCTGCTCGGGGCCGAGCAGGGCGTGCACGGTGAAGCCGGCGTCCCGCGGCTCGACGAACCACACATGATGCTCCGTCAAGTGCCGTACCCCACCCGCCTCTACGTGGGTTCGCAGGCTGTCCCTCAGCCGTTCCCAGGTGCGCCATTGGTGGTGCAGGGCCTGCGGGCGGCGAGCGCGGAGGCCTGCGGCGGGCCGGCGGTAGAACTGTCCGCCGGCGTCCGCGGCCGAGTCGATCAAGGTGACCCGTACGCCCCCGGACGCGGCGGCGACGGCCGCGGCGAGCCCGGCGGGGCCCGCGCCGATCACGGCGAGGTGCGGCCGGTCAGTCATCGTGGCCCGTCCCCTCCTGCGTACGGATCGCGTCGCCCGGCCGCACGGGCACGAGGCAAGCCCGCCGGTTGGGGCGGTCGTTGACGGTCACCAGGCAGTCGAAGCAGACGCCGATCCCGCAGAAGACGCCGCGTGGCCGGCCCTCCGCGCGGGTGGTGCGCCAGGAGGTGACACCGGCGGCCCAGAGTGCGGCGGCGACGGTCTGTCCGGGCAGGGCCTCGATCTCGCGGCCGTCGAACGTGACCGTGAAGGCCAGGTCCGGCCGGGCGTCGGCCAGTTCGAACGGGGATCTCACGCGGTCTCCTCCACGGGGGCGGGGAAGCGGTCGGGGCGGAACGGCGTCAGGTCCAGCTCGGGCGTCTTCGCGGTCAGCGCCTGGGCGATCAACTGCCCGGTACCGGTGGCCAGTCCGATGCCCGCGCCCTCGTGTCCGCAGGCGTGGTGCAGACCGGGGACGCGCGGGTCGGGGCCGATCGCGGGGAGGTGGTCGGGCATGTACGGGCGGAATCCGAGGTAGGCGCGCATCGCCCGGACGTCCGTGAGGAACGGGAACAGCCGGGTCGCACCCGCCGCCAGGGCCCGTACGACCGGCAGCGAGAACGACCGGTCGAAGCCGACCCGTTCCCGGCTCGCGCCGATCAGCACGGGCCCCGCGGCCGTCCCTTCCACGACCGGCGAGGTCTGGAGCGCGGCCGAGTCGCTGGCCACGTCGGCCACGTAGTCGGCGGCGTACACCTTGTGCCGGACCATCCGCGGAAGAGGTTCGGTGACCAGGACGAAGCCGCGCCGCGGGAGGACGGGGAGGCGGGTTCCCGCGAGCGCGGCCAGTTCGGCGCCCCAGGTGCCGGCCGCGTTGACGACCGCGGGGGCGTCGATGTCGCCCCGGTCCGTGCGGACGCCGCACACCGCGCCGTCCGGGGTGAGCAGAACGTCCGTGACGGTCCGGCCGGTGAACAGCCGTGCGCCGGAGGCGCGGACCAGGTGAGCGGCGGCCAGCGCGGGCATGACCTGGCAGTCCTGCGGATACAGCACCCCGCCGGGAAGACCCGGGGCGAGGTGGGGTTCGAGGTCGTACAGTCCGTCTCCTACGACGGTTTCGGCGACGACCCCGGCGGCGCGCTGGGAGTCGGCGAACCGTTCGAGCCCGGCGAGTCCGTCCGGCGTCGAGGCGACGACCACGCCGCCCTTGGCCTCGTACTCGACGGCCTCCCCCAACTCCTCGGCGAGCTCCGCCCACAGGCGCCCCGACAGCAGGGCCAGGTCCAGTTCGGGGCCGGGTTCCTTGTCGGAGACGAGGAGGTTGCCCTCGCCCGCTCCGGTCGTGCCGCCGGCCACCGGGCCACGGTCCACGAGGATCACGTCGAGGCCCGCCCGGGCCGCGTACAGGGCGCAGGCCGCGCCCACCATTCCGGCCCCGACGACCACGACATCGCAGGTCAGTCGCTTGCTCACGGCAGTACTATGTCACATACCTCTCTATCTGGGAACGCCGCCACACAGCACCGCACAGAAGGAAAGAGGTGTCCGACGCGGTCGAGGACCGGCGTGGGCCGCGGCCTCACTCCGCCGCGGGGACCACCGTCAGGTGAGCGGCGGAACGGCGTGCGCCGCGCGACCTGGGCGTCGCGGGGCGCGTCTCGCGCAGTACCAGGGTCAGCCGGGCGTAGCCCAGCTCCCGGAGGGTGGAGGACGTCTCGTCGACGACACGGCAGTCGGTGGCGCCCCAGCGCGGGTCGGGGTGCAGGACCGGGCGGACCCCGCCGTCGTGGGCGAAGGCCCGCTCGCCGACGGCGCGGATCCAGTGCGGCAGGCCGTGCCGGTAGGCGGCCTCCATGATGGGGTCCTGGGCGATGTCCCGGCGGATCGACTGCAGCCCCTGGTCATGGCCGTGACGCTCCACGGCGGCCGCGAAGTGGGCGAGCATCGGCAGGCACCAACTGGACTCGTGCTCACCGAGCACCGTGCCCGCGTCCGGGTGGAACAGGACGAACCTGAGGAAGTTGTCGTCGGGCATGGCGGTGGGATGCGGGCCCACACCACGGAAAAGTGTCTCGAAAGCGGTGTTCGACAGCACGACGTCCCACCGGTGGTCGAGAACGACCGAGGGAAAGGGAACCGCTTCCAGGAGGGTGGCGTAGTCCTGCAGATACGCCCGGGCCTCAAGACTCTCGGGGACGGGCCGCGGCTCCGGCCGCTGCCCTCCTGCCTGTTGTGCCATCGGGAGGTCACCCCTCTTGCCTATGCGGCCTTCACGCGGCGCCCTGATCCTGCTGCCCGGGCGCGAGGCGTGTCAACTATCGTGGCATTTCATGCCTGTTGACGGCTGAAATTGGCCACAGTTGTGGCGAGACCTGGATGTAAGTTCGAACGAGGGGCTACTCTCCCCGGAGTTCACGGCAACCGCTTGTGATGATCTTCTTGTGAGAAGCCAGTGAGAGACGTAGGAGATCTGTCGGTGACGGATGGCTTCGCGAGTCCGGCCACCGCGGTGACGGCCACGCTGCCGGGCGTCGTCGCTCGGGTCACCGCGCTCGCCGACCGGCTCGGCGTGCCGCACGCGGAGGTCTTCCACACCGGCCGCCTGTCGGTGGCCTCCGGCGTCCCCGAGCCCGTGGTCAAGTCCCTGCTCAGCGGCCGCCCCGCGGGCGAACCCGACGTACAGGCCCGTTTCCTCCAGCGACTGGACCTGCTGCGCCGCACCCGGCTCAAGCCCAACGGCCGCAAGTACACCCAGCAGGAGATCGCCGACGGCGCCTTCATGTCACGGCAGCAGGCGGGTGCCCTCATCAACGGCGACCGGCGTCCCACCATGGAGCACTGCGACGCCATCCAGCGCTTCTTTCGGGTGCACGCCGGTTTCCTGACGGCCGAGGACCCCGAGGCGCTCGCCGGGGCCCTGCAACGCACGGAACAGGAGCTTCTGCAGAAGCTGGCCGACCGTGAGAAGGAGGCGACGGCCGCGGCGGGCGATCCGCTGGAGCGGCTGTTGCAGGACCACGGCGTCCGCGGGATCGCCTGGCGGGCCGCGCAGCTGCCCACCGACCAGCACCGCGACAAGGTCGCCGAATGGCTGGACATGCTCCTGGAGAGCGTCAAACGGCCCGAGTCGTGAGCCGGGGGATAACTGTGGGCATCGGTAGGGAAATGCGCCGCCTGTGCGGCGAGCTGGTGGCGGAACTGACCCTCCCCGCACCGGCGCGTCCGGCGGACCTGTACACCGAACTCTGCGAGGCGATGAGCCGGCGCCGCGGCCGCCCGGTCCACTTCCGTACGGCCGCGTTCCCGCCCGACACCGCGAGCGGGCTGTGGCTCGACATGGCCGACCAGGACCTCGTCGTCGTGGAGGAACGCACCGCTCCCGGGCACCAGTTGGTCATCCTCGGCCACGAGCTGTGGCACATGAAGGCCGGGCACTGCAGTCACCATGTCGAGGGCGCCGCGGTCGCGGCCCGCATGCTCAGCGACGACGCCGACCTGCGGGCCACGGTGTTGAAGGTCGCCGCCCGCAGCCGCTTCGACCAGGCCGACGAGAAGGAGGCCGAACGCTTCGGCCTGCTCCTCGCCAGCAAGTGCCTCACCTGGCTCGACGGTTCGCCGGCCAGGGGACCGGTACAGCGCGACCGCCTCGCGGGCCGTATCGAGGCGTCGCTCGGCTACCTCGGTCCGCAGGGCTGACCGGCACCGCCGCCGGTCAGGTCGCGCTGCGTTCGCTCGCCTCGCGCATGTCGCGTTCGGTGGCACGGCTGAGCGGCATGCCGGGCCGTCCCTCGCACAGCAGCTCGCGCCAGTGCTCACGGCTCCAGTCCGCCGGAGCCGTGGTCGCGGTGAACTCCTCGACCAGGGAGACGAACCGTCCCGGGTCGGCGTGGAACGGAAAGTGTCCCGCCCCCTCGAAGATCTCCAGCCGGCTCCCCGGCATCGCCTCGTGCGCGCCGAACGCGTGCCGCACCGGCACCACACTGTCCCGGTCGCCCCACAGCAGCATCGTCGGCATGCCCTCGGTCAGATAGCACCGGTCGAGCATGGTCACCACCTGCCCCCGCCAGTCGACCACCGCGCGCAGCGTGCGGATGAAGGCGTTGCGCGAGGTCTCGTCCGGCAGCGCGTCCACGAGGTTCAGCAGGTCGGGGGCGTCCTGCCCGAGATCGGTGTCGAGCAGCTTCATCAGCCCCACGGCGAGCCCCACTTGCCACCGCATCCCCGGCAGCTGCAACGACGACAGCACCAGATGGGCCCCGGGCAGCGACACCATCCGCAGCACGGGATTCACCTCGCGTCCCACGCCGCCCGCGCTGACCAGGATGAGCCGCTCGGTGCGCTCGGGGAACTGATAGGCGAACTGCATGGCCACACCGCCGCCCAGCGAGTGCCCGACCAGAGTCGCCGACTCGACGCCGAGGGTGGTCAGCAGATCCCGCACCCCGTTGGCGTACGCGGCCACCGAGTAGTCGGCGCGCGGTTTGTCCGAGGCGCCGTGGCCGAGCAGGTCGGGGGCGATGACGGTGTGGGTGCGGGCGAGGTCGGGGATCAGCTCGCGCCAGGTGGCGGAGGAGTCCCCGATGCCGTGGATGAGGACCAGCGCGGGCCCCTCGCCGGCCATCCGGAAGGCACGTCGGTAGCCGTGCACGGTCCGGTACTGCAACTCGAGTTCACCGTCGCCCACCGAGCGCAGCCGTACGGTGCGCGCCGGGCGCCGGTGCGGGACGTCGACCACGCACGTGCCTCCCCGTTCCCTGGGCCGCCTAGCAGCGGCCGAAAGCCCTTGTCTCCAGCGTAGGACGCCTTTCCCACCGGGGATTTCGCCGAGGTTTCGCCTCCGCTAAGCGGGCGAACCGGGGAGTGGGCGGGCCTCATTGTCAGTGGTGGGCGGCAAGCTGGAGTTGCACCCCCTTGTACGGGTGCGTGACCGATGAGCCGACTTGGGGAGAGCCGACCGATGCACACCGCCGTACTGACCGACCGCGAGCGCACCGCCGTCCAGGCCTACCTGCGGCTCCTGCACACCGTGCGCGCCGCCTTCGACGGTCCGCCGGACGCGCCGCGGCCACCGGTCGTGCCGCCCGCCGTGCTCGCGGAGGCGGAGCAGGCGCTGGCGGACGCGGGCCTCGTGGGCAACGAGGAGGAGTTCTTCCGGCTTCTGCAGAGCTGGTTCCCACGTCCGTGAGGCCCGGCTCAGGCGTGCGGCACCACCACGGCCGTCGCGACCAGCCCGCGATTGACGGTCCAGCGGCCCTCGAAGCGGCCCAGCCGCCGGCCGCCCACCGTCGGTCCGGGCACGAGGAGTTCGGCGCTGAGGCCGCCGCCGAGTCCTTCGCCGGGGTGGGCGAAGAGCTCGATGTCGGCCTCGGTGAAGTCGAGCCACCTCCCGGTCAGCGGGAACCACGCCTTGTAGACGGACTCCTTGGCGCTGAACAGCAGCCGGTCCCAGTGGATGTCGGGCCGCTCCCCGGTCAGCCTGCGCAGCCGGTCCGCCTCGGCGGGCAGGGAGGTGTAGGCCAGGACCCCGTCGGGGAGCGGCTCGTGGGGCTCGGCGTCGATGCCGAGGGAGGCCAGGTCGGCGGCGCGGACCAGGGCGGCGGCGCGGTAGCCGTCGCAGTGGGTCATGCTGCCGGCCAGTCCGGCGGGCCACCGCGGGGCGCCGCCGGCGCCGGGCAGGACGGGCTGGGGCGGGACGCCGAGCTTGTCCATGGCCCGGCGGGCGCAGGAGCGTACCGCGGCGAACTCGCGTCGGCGTTTGTCCGCCGCCCGCGCCACGACCGCCGCTTCCTCGGGGTACAGCGGCGCGGTCTCGTCGTCACCGTACGTCTCCACGGCCACCACCGTGTCCGGCAGCAGCTCCTCGATCACGGGGCCCGACCTCCCTGGGCAGGATGCGGCGCAGCCGTCCCGGCGGGTCGGGGCGCTCGCGCCACTCCCGGGGGTATCCGACCGACACCTCTTCGAAGCGGACACCGTCGTGCCAGGTGGTCCGCGGGATGTGCAGATGACCGTAGACCATGGTCTCGACGCGGAACCTGCGGTGCCAGTCCGCGGTGAGCTCCGTGCCGCACCACATGGCGAACTCGGGGTACCAGAGCACCTCGGTCGGGTGCCGGTCCAGCGGGTAGTGGTTGACGAGCACGGTGGGCAGGTCGTCGGGCAGCTCGGCGAGCCGGCGGGCGGTCGCCTCGACCCGGGCCCGGCACCACGCCTCGCGGCTCGGGTAGGGGTCGGGGTGCAGCAGGCGCTCGTCGTTGCAGACGATGCCGGTGCCGTACGCGTACTCCAGCCCCTCCTCCTTCGTCGCGCAGCCCGCGGGCAGGAAGGAGTAGTCGTACAGCAGGAAGAGCGGGGCGACGGCGACCGGGCCGCCGGGGCCCTCCCAGACCGGATAGGGGTCCTCGGGGGTGACGACGCCGAGGTCGCGGCAGAGGGCGACGAGGTGTTCGTAGCGCTCGACACCGCGCAGAGTGACCTCGTCGTCGGGGTGGGTCCACAGTTCGTGGTTGCCCGGGACCCAGACGACCTTGCGGAAGCGGCCGGCGAGCGTCTCGAGGGTCCAGCGGATGGCGGACACGGTCTCGGCGACGTCACCGGCCACCAGGAGCCAGTCCTCGTCCGTCCCGGGGCGCATCTCCTCGACGAGGGCGCGGTTCTCCGGGTAGCCGACATGCAGGTCACTGATGGCCAGCAGCTGTCCGGAACCACCGGCCCTCGACGTCACCTCTGGCCTCCTCCGAGCACACGAATGGGACCACGACAGCACATTCACGGCGCCCGGACAAGCGGCCCGGCCCGGCCCGGAGAGGGATCGATCAAGATCGAATAATCCGTAACACGCGCGTTGCACGCCGGGCCCTCCGGAAGCCGTATGATCGCCCCAACACCACCGCCATGAACTTCCCTTCGCGCAGGGCGGTTTGGTGACCCTCCTCACACCCTGGCCGGGTTCGGCCTGCTTCGCCGTGCCCGAAAACCCCGAAAGGCGGCCTGCATGATCTCTCGCGTACGCGTCTGGCTCAACCGCACGTACGCGGAGAACGTGTTTTTCATGGATCAGCTGCGCCGAAATCCCTGTGATCGCGCCGTCAAGATCCATGCGACGCACGGCGACGCGGACTCCCCCGTACTGGCCGCCGCCGACACCGCCGAGCTGGAGCCGGAGGGCCTGTCCCCCGCCGCGTACGTCGAGTACGCGCTCGACCAGTGCACCCGCCGCGGCATCGACGTCTTCGTGCCCCGGCTTCACCAGTCGGCGATCGTGGCGCACCGCGCGGACTTCGCGGCCGCCGGTACGGCACTGCTCGCGCCTCCGCCGGAGGCCGTGGCCGTCTTCCACGACAAGGTGATCGCGTACGAGGCCGTGCAGGCCATCGGGGTGCCCGTGCCGCCGTGGTACCGGGTGCGGACCGCGGAGGAACTCGTCGTCGCCGTCGAGAAGTTGGAGGCGGACGGGTACAAGGCGTGCTTCAAGCCGGCGTCCGGTGCGGGCGGGGTGGGCTTCCGTGTGATCACGCGCGCCCCCTTCTCGCTCGATCACCTCAACGGCTTTCCCAGCCCGTACGTACCGCTGGACACGGTCGTGGAGGCGCTGACGCAGGCCGACAAGCCGGTGGACTGGCTGGTCATGCCGCGTCTGGAGCAGCCGGAGGTCTCGGTCGACTGTCTCACGGGGACCGACAACCGGATCCGGCTGGCGGTGGGGCGCACCAAGAACGGGCGCCGTCGTGGGTTCACGCTGCACGAGCAGTGGCTGGAGCCGGCGCGGATGATCGCGGAGGGGTTCGGTCTGCACTACCTGTCCAACATCCAGTTCCGGATGTTCGGTGACACGCCGGTGCTGATGGATGTCAACACGCGGCCCGCGGGCGGGTTGCACCAGCTGTCGCTGTGCGGGGTCAACGCACCTTGGGCCGCTGTGCAGTTGGCGCTGGGCGAGGACCCGGGAGAGATGACTCCGCCGTTCCTGGGGCAGGACTACACGGTGGTGTCGGGGCCGCGACAGCTTCGGCCCGTGGCCATTCCGCATCAGAGGGCGGAGGTTTCCGAACCTCTTCCCGTGCCGGCGCCTGCGGAGGCACAGACGGTTGCCGTCGACTCCGTCTCGGCCGCGGGTCAGGTACTGCCGCTGTAGCCTGTCGGCCGAGTGCGGGCCTGTCGCGGCTTGTCGCGCCCACGCGGCGGAGCCGCACATCGATACAGCCCCGCGCCCCTTGAGCATCTCCACTCACCGGTATGGACCAATTCCCTCCCTCACCCTTGACAGGCGGATTGGTCCATACCAACTTGTGTTGCGCACTTCGCTGTACTCCCGAACACCCCCATTTCTTCAGGGAGATCACGTGCGTACTCCTCTTCTACGGCGTTCCAGACGTCTCTTCGCTCTCCTGGGTACCGCGGCTCTCGCGCTGGCCGGGGCGGTCGCCCTTCCCGGTACGGCCCAAGCGGCCAATGTTCTGACCAATCCCGGATTCGAGTCGGGGGCCCTGAGCCCCTGGTCCTGCACCGGGAATCTCGGGTCGGTCGTCTCCTCCCCCGTGCGCGCCGGCTCCAAGGCGCTTGCGGGTGCGGTGAGTTCGAGTGACATCGCCAAGTGCAGCCAGACCGTCGCCGTGCGGCCGAACACCGCGTACACGTTGAGCGGCTGGGTGCGCGGCAGTTACGTCTACCTCGGTGTGGACGGCGGTTCCTCCACGTGGACCTCGTCGCCGTCGGCGTACAGCCAGCTCAGTGTGTCCTTCACGACCGGTGCCTCGCAGACGAGCGCCACCGTCTACACCCACGGGTGGTACGCGCAGGGCACCTACTACGCCGATGACATCAACCTCGACGGCCCCGGCGGCGGTTCGGACACGCAGGCGCCGACCGCGCCGGCGAGTCTGCGGTCCACCGGGAAGACGTCGTCGAGCGTGTCGCTGGCGTGGAACGCGTCGACGGACAACGTGGGTGTCACGGCGTACGACATCTACAGCGGGTCGAACCAGGTGCTCAGCGTCTCCGGTACGAGCGCCACCGTCAGCGGGCTCTCCGGCAGCACCGCCTACACGTTCACCGTGCGGGCGCGGGACGCGGCCGGGAACTCCTCGGCGGCCTCCAACGCCGTGAGCGTCACGACGGACGCGGGCGGCGGGGGCGGTACCGGGTTCAAGCAGGCCGCGCCCTACCTCTACCTCGGCTGGGGTGATCCGCCGAGCGCCACCTCGGTGATGAGCTCGACCGGGATCAAGTGGTACACGATGGCGTTCATCCTGTCCTCCGGCGGCTGCAACCCGGCCTGGGACGGCAGCAGGCCGCTGACCGGCGGCAACGACCAGAGCGTCATCAACTCCATCCGTTCCGCGGGCGGCGACATCGTGCCGTCGATCGGCGGCTGGAGCGGCAACAAGCTCGGGCCGAACTGCTCCACCGCCGAGGCGCTGGCCGGCGCCTACCAGAAGGTGATCGACGCCTACGGGCTCAAGGCGATCGACGTCGACATCGAGAACACCGACGAATTCGAGAACGCGACTGTGCAGGACCGGATCCTGAACGCCCTGAAGATCGTCAAGGCGAACAACCCGGGGCTGCGGACCGTCCTGACCTTCGGGACGTCGACGACCGGTCCCACCTACTGGGGCAACCGGCTCATCGAGCAGGCCAAGGCGCTGAACGCCGGCATCGACGTGTTCACGATCATGCCGTTCGACTTCGGCGGCGGCGCCGACATGTACGGCAACACCGTGAGCGCGACGGAGGGACTGAAGACCAAGCTGAAGTCCACCTTCGGCTGGGACGACGCGACCGCCTACGCCCACATCGGCATCTCCGGCATGAACGGGCTCTCCGACCAGCAGGAGCTCACCTCCACCGCCACCTGGACCTCGATCAGGGACTGGGCGAACTCCCACCACATCGCGCGGCTCGCGTTCTGGTCGGTCAACCGTGACCGGCCGTGCCCGGGCGGCGGCGTGGTCAGCAACTGCTCCGGCATCAGCCAGAGCAACTGGCAGTTCACCTCGATCACGGCCGGCTTCACCGGCTGAGCGGACTGACCGGCTGCCCCCACGCCTGCGCCGACTCGGCCAGGCGTGGGGGCAGTTCGACGACAGCCTCGGCCTCGCGGGCCGGGGAACCGTCGTCCCGTGGCGTCGTCAGAACCGTCCCGCGCCTCGGTACAGCTCCAGTTCCCCGTCCAGTTCGACCGCGAGCACCGTGGCGTGCGGGTCGAGGTCGGCCTCGGCGGGCGGGTCGATCCACAGCACGCCGACGGCCTCGTGCAGTCCGCCGACGACACGGTGGGCGAGTTCGGTGCCGCTGCCGAGGACGGTGACCTTGCGGACCGGGGTGGCCAGGCCGCGGACGCCGATCTCGGCGCGGGGGATGTCGAACAGGGTGAGGTAGAGCGTACGGCCGTCGGCGGAGAGGGTGCTGGGGCCGTAGTGGTGCCCGGCCGGCAGCCCGCGCACCGTGCCGTACACCGCCTCCGCGTGTTTCGCGATCCACTCCCCCAGCCCTTCGAGGCGCTCCACCTGCGGCTGCGGGATGGTGCCGTCCTCCATCGGGCCGACGTCGAGCAGCAGGTTGCCGCCCCCGCCGATGGTCTCGGTGAAGTAGCGGACCAGCTGAGAGAGCGACTTGTGGTTGTGGTCCTGGTGCTGGTAGCCCCACGAGTCGTTGATGGTGAGGCACAACTCCCAGGGACCGCTGGGCGGTTCGATGGGGGCGCCCTGCTCGGGGGTGGCGTAGTCGCCCTCGCTGAGCATGCGGGCGTTGAAGACGACGTCGGGGTTGTAGGAGCGGATGAGCGCGGCGAGTTCGGGGATACGCCACTGCTCCTCGCTGCGGTCCCACTCGCCGTCGAACCACATCAGGTCCGGCCGGTGGCGGGAGGCCAGCTCCCGGATCTGGCCGTCCCGGTAGGCGATGAACCTCTCCCAGGCCGCCAGGTCCTCGTCCTCGGCCGCGCACTCGGAGTAGCGGTTGTCCTCCTGCTCCGGTGGGCGGCCCGGCTTGCGGGTGCTGGCGTAGTCGGGGTGGTTCCAGTCGGAGTGCGAGTAGTAGAAGCCGACCTTGAGGTCCTTCTCGCGCAGCGCCTCGGCGTAGGGGCCGATGTAGTCCTTGCCGAGGTTGAGGTCGCCGAACTCCGTGTCCCACAGGGCCACTCCGTCATGGTGACGGGTCGTCAGAACGGCGTACCGGGCGCCGGCGCGGGCGAACAGGTCGGCCCACTCGCGAGGGTCGTACTTGGCGCCGGTGAAGCGCTCCAGCTGGGACATGTACCGGTCGTGCGGGACGATGTCGTCGTAGAACGACCAGGACTCCTGGACGCCGTCGACGGCGTAGATGCCCCAGTGGACGAAGATCCCCAACTTGGCGTCGGTGAACCAGGGTTGTATGGGCATGGGTCAGCTCACCTCGGCACGCTTCAGTCGCAGGGTGAGGATCTGGAAGGGGCGCAGCGTCACGGGGACCGTGCCGTCGACGGCCGCCTCGTCCTCGGTCAGCGGGCGCTCCAGCAGGTCGGTCACCTTTGCTCCGGCGAGCGGGAAGCCGGTGCGCAGGACGCCCTGGGCGCGGCCACCGCGGGACTCGTAGAGCCGTACCACCACATCGCCCGAGGTGTCGTCGGCGAGCTTGACCGCCTCGACGGTGATGCCCTCACCGTCGACGGAGACGACCGGCTCCGGCTCGCCCGCCGAATCGGCCACGCGCAGGGGCAGGTTGAGGGCGTACCCCTCGGCGACCGCGTCCTCGATGCTCGCGCCGGGCAGCAGGGAATAGGTGAAGCGGTGCTTGCCCTGGTCGGCCTCCGGGTCCGGGACACGCGGGGCGCGCACCAGGCTCAGGCTGACCTTGGTCGTCGTACCGCCGTCCTCGCGGACCGTGCGGGAGACGTCGTGGCCGTAGGTCGAGTCGTTGATGACCGCGACGCCGTAGCCGGGCTCCCCAACGTGCACCCAGCGGTGGCCGGAGACCTCGAAGCGGGCCGCCTCCCAGCTGGTGTTGGTGTGGGTGGGGCGCTGGATGTGGCCGAACTGGATCTCCGCGGAGGAGTGCGGGGCGCGGATGTCGATCGGGAAGCCCGCCTTGAGGATCTTCTCGGCCTCGTGCCAGTCGATCTCGGTCTCGAAGTCGATGCGGGGGCTGCCGGCGCGGACGGTGATCGTCTGGGTGATCTTCGAGCCCTTGCCGAAGGTGCGGGTGACGCGGATCGCCCCGAGCAGCGGGTCCTGCTCGACGACCGTCACCGCGTCCGCCTCCAGCAGGTCGGTGAAGCGGTTCTTGTAGTGCTTGTCGATGTCCCAGGCGTCCCAGTAGTTCGGGAGGTCTGTGTGCAGTCGGAGGAGGTTGCCCTGCTCGGCGAGAACTTCACGCTTCGCCCGAAGATCGTATACAGACGACAGTGTTCCGTCTTCTGCCACCTGTACGCGGACGAGACCGTTGTCGAGGACGCTGCCCTCGACCGTCACCGGGTGCGCGGGTTCGGCGGCGAGGGGCGCGCTGCCGCTCGCGGGCACCGTCACAAACGTCGGTGCGCCCGAGCCGTCCCGGACCACGTCCGTGCGGTCGTACGGGCTCGTATTGAAGACCCGTGCCCCGCCGCCGCCCAGGGCCGCGACCGCCTCCGCCGTCAGCTCCTCCAGCTCCACGGCCACCCGCGCGTATTCCGCCTCCGCCTCACGATGCACCCAGGCGATCGACGAGCCCGGCAGGATGTCGTGGAACTGGTGCAGCAGGACCGTCTTCCAGAGGCGGTCGAGCTTCTCGTAGGGGTAGGCGTAGCCCGGCGCATGCAGGGCGGCCGTCGTCGCCCACAACTCGGCCTCGCGGAGCTTGTGTTCGCTGCGGCGGTTGCCCTGCTTGGTGCGGGCCTGGGAGGTGTAGGTGGCGCGGTGGAGCTCGAGGTAGAGCTCGCCGTTCCAGACGGGGGCGTCCTCGTACTCGGCGCGGGCCTTGGCGAAGAACTCGTCGGGGTGCTCGACGACGACCTTGGGCGAGCCCTCCAGGTCGGCGAGGCGCCGGGCGCGTTCCATGATCTCGCGGGTGGGGCCGCCACCGCCGTCTCCCCAGCCGAAGGGGGCCAGGGAGCGTGAACCGGCGCCCTTCTCGGAGTAGTTGCGGACCGCGCGGTCCATCTCCTCGCCGCTGAAGCGGGCGTTGTAGGTGTCGACCGGCGGGAAGTGGGTGAAGATGCGGGTGCCGTCGATGCCCTCCCACCAGAAGGTGTGGTGGGGGAACTTGTTGGTCTGGTTCCAGGAGATCTTCTGGGTGAGGAACCACTCGTTGCCGGCGAGCTTCGCGAGCTGCGGGTAGGCGGCGTTGTAGCCGAAGGAGTCCGGCAGCCAGACGCCCTTGGTCTCGATGCCGAAGTGCTCGATGAAGAACCGCTTGCCGTGGATGAGCTGGCGGGCGATGGCCTCGCCGCCGGGCAGGTTGCCGTCGGACTCGACCCACATGCCGCCGACCGGGGCCCACTGGCCCTTCTTCACGGACTCCTGGATGCGGGCCCACACGTGCGGGTAGTTGTCGCGCACCCACTCGTACTGCTGGGCCTGCGAGCAGGCGAAGATGAAGTCGTCGTACTCGTCGGCCAAGGACGTGACGTTGGAGAAGGTGCGGGACGTCTTGCGCTTGGTCTCGCGGATGGGCCACAGCCAGGCCGAGTCGATGTGCGCGTGGCCGACGCCGGAGATGGTGTGGGCGCTGGCGTGGGCGGGCTTGGCCAGGACCGGGGCCAGCACCTCGCGGACCGCCGCCGCGCTGCCGGAGATGTCGTCCAGGTCGAGAACATCCATGGCCCGGTCCAGGGCGTGCATGATCTCGTGGCGGCGCGGCTCGTGATCACCGAGGTGGACCATGACGCCGAGCAGCACCTGGAGGTCGAGGTCGAGGTGCCAGACCTCCTCGTCGAGGACGGCGATGTCGGCGCGCTGGAATGTATACAGTGGACGGTCGCCTGCCGTCAGTACATCGCCGAGCAGTGTCGGGGCCGCGAAATTGTTCGCCAGGATGTCGGGGTTGGACGCCGCCTCGACCAGGTAGTCGATCTGCTCCCCGCCCGTCGCCGGGTTGGCGATCGGCACGTACTGGTTGAGCGGGTTGACCGCCTTCAGGGGACGGCCGTCGGGCAGGTGGACCAGCGCCTCGGCCTGGTTGCCGGGCCAGTCGCCCACGAAGCCCAGGTCGATGACCGCCTCGACGCGCTTCCCGGCGAACTCGGCGGGCACCTCGCCCCGCATCCGGAACCAGGTGGTGCCCCAGGGCGGACCCCACGGGGTGTCCATCGCGAAGGGCGCGTACCGGGCCGCCGCGGCTTCCTCGAAGGAGACCGGCTCCCCCGGCGCCTGCCAGGCCTCGACCTCGAAGGGGACGGTGGCCGCGTAGATCGCGGGCTTGATGCGCTGGTTGTGGAGGCGCTCTACGCGTTCCTCGATCCGGCGGCGTTCGTCGTGCATGAGAGGTCTCCAGGAAGGGAGCGAGCGGGTGGAAGCGGAGGGCGCGGGCCGGGCGGGGCACCACGAGGGGAAAGCGCTTTCCCCTCGTGTGCTCACTTAAGGTACGCCAGGCCCGGATGGACCTCGGTGTAGCCCTCGACCAGCCGACGGGCGACGTTCACGGAGTCGACGAGCGGGTGCAGCGCGAACGCCTTCACCGCCGTCGTACGGGAGCCGGACTCGGCGGCGGCCAGCACCTCGCGCTCGACCGCCTTGACCGAGCAGACCAGGCCGCTCGCGTGGTCGGGCAGCGGGGCGACGGCGACCGGGTGGGCGCCATTGGCGTCGACGAGGCACGGGACCTCGATCACGGCATCGTTGTCGAGCACCGAGAGAGTGCCCTGGTTGCGGACGTTCAGGATCAGGGTGGTGCGCTCGTCGCGGGCGATGGCCCGCATCAGGGCGAGGGCGACCTTCTCGTAGCCGCCGGACAGGTCGTCGGCGTCGCGCTCACCGGCGCCGGCGCTCTCGCGGTTCTCGGACATGTAGGTGGCCTCGCGCTCGGCGCGGGTGCGGTCCCAGGCGGTGAGGGCGGCCGCGTCCGGGCGGCGCATCTCCTCGTAGAAGGCGGCCTGCTGGTCGGCGAGGAAGGCGCCGCGGGTCTTCTCGGCCTGCTGGTAGGCGCGGACGGTCTCGCGGTTGAAGTAGTAGTAGTGCAGGTATTCGTTGGGGATCGCGCCGAGCGACTGGAGCCAGTCCACGCCGAAGAGCTTGCCCTCCTCGAAGGAGCCGAGGAGTCCGGGGTCGGCGAGCAGCCGCGGGAGTTCGTCGCGGCCGGCGACCCGCAGACCGCGGACCCAGCCGAGGTGGTTGAGGCCGACGTAGTCGATCCACGCCTCGTTCGGGTTCGCGCCGAGCACCTGGGCGATACGGCGGCCGAGGCCGACCGGTGAGTCACAGATGCCGATGACGCGGTTGCCGAGGTGGCGGGACATGGCCTCGGTGACCAGACCTGCCGGGTTGGTGAAGTTGATGACCCAGGCGTCCGGGGCGAGCCGGGCGACCCGCTGGGCGATGTCGACGGCGACGGGGACCGTGCGCAGACCGTAGGCGATACCGCCGGCGCCGACCGTCTCCTGGCCGAGGACGCCCTCGGCGAGGGCCACCCGCTCGTCGTCGGCGCGGCCCTCCAGGCCGCCGACACGGATCGCGGAGAAGATGAAGTCGGCGCCCCGGAGTGCCTCGTCGAGGTCGGTGGTCGCGGTGACGGTGGGGGCGTCGTCGACGGTCGACGCCTGTTCGGCCAGTACCCGGGCGACTGCATACAGTCGGCTGTCGTCCAGATCATGCAGAACGACTTCCGTGACCCGCCCCTCGGCGCGGTCCGTCAAAAGCGCCCCGTACACGAGCGGCACGCGGAATCCGCCGCCGCCCAGAATCGTCAGCTTCACACTTGAACCTTTCCTGCCACGACCACCTCGACGCCCGCCTCCTCCAGGGAGGCCCGCGTCGCCGCGTTCACCGGCGCGTTCGTCACCACCACGTCCAGGTCCTCGGGACCGCAGACCTTCGCCATCCCCGTGCCCGGGAACTTCGCCGTGTCGGCGAGCAGCACGATCCTCTCGCTCGCCTTGATCATGGCGCGCTTGACCGGCACCTCGACGACCGTCGTGTCCATCACCTGCCCACCGGGGCGCACTCCGCTGGTGCCGAGGAAGAGCCAGTCGGCGTGCAGCTGGCGGAGGTTGTCCTCGGTGAGGAAGCCGACCAGGGAGCGGTACTCGCGGCGGACCATGCCGCCGAGCAGGACCAGCTCGATGCCCTCGTCGTCGGCGAGTTCCTCGTAGACCACCAGGTTGCTGGTGATCACGGTGAGACGGCGGCCGTGCAGCTGGCGGGCCAGGCGGTAGGCGGTGGTGCCGATGTCGAGCAGCACCGACTGACCGTCCTCGATCAGCCCCGCCGCATGCGCGGCTATGACGTCCTTCTCGGCCACGCGCACCTCGGCGACCTCGGCGAAGGGCTGGTCGCCCTCCTCGGCGCGGGCACCGCCGTGGACGCGGGTGAGCAGCCCGTCATCCTCGAGTTTGACCAGGTCACGCCTGATCGTGGCGGGGCTCACACCCAGCTGCTCGGAGAGGTCGGTCACGGCCGCGGGACCGCCGGAGCGCAGGGCCCGCAGGATGAGTTGATGTCGTCGTTCTGCCAGCACGACGTGAACAGTACTCGTCATTGCCAATCATTTCCATGCTCACTTCTGCTCAGGTATTGACCAATGTCGCGGAGCGGCGCACGATTCCGGTCATCGAAATTGAAGAGTTTTGACGAGCTCCGTCATGGAGCGCCGGACGAGAGGATGTGCGCGTGGACGACGACCGGCCCGATGTACTGCTGACCGGGCTGCTCTTCTACGACCTCGTCCTCACGGGTCTGGGCGGGCCGCCGACGCCGGGCGAGGAGATCTGGACGGCCGGCATGGGCTGCGGCCCCGGCGGCATCGCCAACCTGGCGGTCGCCGCGTCCCGCTTCGGCCTCAGGACCTCCCTGGCGACGGTCTTCGGCGACGACTTCTACGGCGAGTACTGCCGGGACGTCCTCGACGACCAGGAGGGCGTCGACCTCTCGCTCTCCCGCACCGCGGACGACTGGCCCACCCCCGTCACCGTCTCGCTCGCCCACGGCGACGACCGGGCGCTGGTCACCCACGGCCAGGAGCCCCCGTACTCGCAGGACGCGCTGATGGGCGACCCGCCCGAGGCGCGCACGGCCCTCGTACACCTGGAGGCCGAACCCCGCGAGTGGATCGCCAGAGCCGCCGCGAACGGCACCCACATCTACGCCGACGTCGGCTGGGACCCCACCCAGCAGTGGTCCACCGACCTCCTCGACCAGCTGAAGCTGTGCCACGCCTTCCTCCCCAACGAGACCGAGGCGATGGCCTACACCCGCACCGACAGCGCGGTCGCGGCGCTCGGCACGCTCTCCGAGCTGGTGCCCGTCGCCGTGGTCACACGGGGCGGGGACGGCGCGGTGGCCGTGGACCAGACCACGGGCGAGTACGCGGACGTCCCGGCCCTCGACATCGATGTCCTGGACGCGACGGGCGCCGGGGACGTGTTCGGCGCGAGCTTCGTCGCGGCCTCGCTCGGCGGCTGGCCGCTGGAGGAGCGACTGCGGTTCGCGGTGCTCGCGGCCGGGCTGTCCGTCCGGCATCCGGGTGGGGCGCTGGCCGCACCCGGCTGGTACGGCGTCGACCGCTGGTGGCGGTCGCTCGCCGACCGTGAACTGAAGACTGCATACGGTTTTCTGTCCGACCGGATCCCGGCCGACCCCGGGCCCCCCGTCCGGTACGCCCCCGTCACTCCCCCCGCACGGCAGTTCTGACCCCCGTACATATGCGAAGACCCGAAAACCCCCGAAAGGCGGTGGGAGCTGTGCGGCTCTCACGAAGAGGCCTGCTCCGCGCGGGCCTGGCCGGTACGGCCGCCACGGCGCTCGGCGGCCTGGCGTCCGGCTGTGCCGTTCCGACCGGCTCGACCGGCCGGAACATGGTCCTTTGGTACTGGAGCGGCGGCCTGAGCGACACCGTCGTCAAGAACGCCAAGGCCCGCTACGACAGTTCGGTGAGCCTGGACGCCATCCAAATCGGCGGCCAGTACCGCTCGAAGCTCATCACGACGATCACCGGCAAGGCCCACATCCCCGACATCGCGGGGCTCAAGGGCGAGGACATGGCCGCGTATCTGCCCAACGCGGACCAGTTCATCGATCTGCGCACGCTCGGCGCGGAGAAGTACAAGAGCCAGTACCTGTCCTGGAAGTGGGACCAGGGCATCGCCGACGACGGCACGATGGTCGGCTTCCCGATCGACTGCGGGCCGGTCGCGCACTACTACCAGTTCGAGATCTTCCGCAAGGCGGGGCTGCCGTACGAACCGGCCGATGTGTCCAAGGAGTTGAACACCTGGGAGAACTTCTTCGCCGCGGGTGAGCAGCTCAAGAAGCGAATCCCGGGGACCATGCTCCTCACCGACGTCAACTCCGTCTTCGTGAACGTCGTACAGCAGGGTTCCAAGCGGTACGTCGACAAGGACCGCCACTTCATCGGCGACCAGGAGCACGTACGCGACGCCTGGGCGCTCGCCGTGGAGGCCAAGCGCCGCGGAATCGTCTCCGACCTGGTGAACGGCACCCCGGACCAGCTGTCGGCCAAGCAGGACGGCAAGCTGCCCAGCGAACTGGGCGCGTCCTGGGCGGCCTTCGACATCAAGAACGGTGTGCCGAAGGCCAAGGGCAGGTACCGGGTCGCCGACATGCCGGTGCGGCCCGCCAACGACGGCGGCTCGTTCCTGTCGATCACCAAGGCGTGCCGGGAGCCCGAGCAGGCCTTCGAGATCATCACCTGGATGCTCAACTCGGCCAACCAGGCGCAGGGTTACGTCGACGCGGGCCTCTTCCCCTCCACGCCCGCCTCCTACGGCCTCAAGCAGATGCAGGAGCCGGACGACTTCTTCGGCGGCCAGGTCACGACCGACATCTTCGGACCCGCCGCGCAGAAGATCGAGGTCGCCTACAACAGCCCGTACGACATCGCGCTCGGGCAGCCCATCAAGGACGAGATCAAGAACGTCGGCGTCCTCGGCAAGGACCCCAAGAAGGCCTGGAGTGACGCCATGAGCAAGTGCCGTCGCATCGCGAAGCACCTGGGGGTGAGCTACTGATGGCCGTCCTCGAGCAGACCCCGCCCGCCGTGGCCCAGCCCTCCGCGGTCGGACCGAAGAAGGGCTTCCGCAAGTACTGGCACCTCTACGCCGCCATCTCCCCCTTCTATCTGATCTTCCTGGGCTTCGGCCTCTTCCCGGTCGGCTTCTCGCTCTATCTGTCCTTCCATCGCTGGGACGGCCTCGGCACGATGGAGTGGGCCGGGCTCTCGCAGTACCAGTACCTGCTGAGCGACAGCGACTTCTGGAACTCGATCGGCAACACGATCATCATCTGGGCACTGGCCACGTTCCCCATGATCTTCCTGGCGATGATCACGGCCGTGATGCTCAACTCGGCGGTCCGGCTCAAGGGCCTGTACCGCGTCGCGTACTTCCTGCCGAACGTCACCTCGGTCGTCGCCATCGCCATCGTCTTCGGCTCGATCTTCTCCACCAACAACGGTGTGGTGAACGCCGTCCTGCACGGGGTGGGGATCGACCAGGTGGCCTGGCTGAACACGCCCTGGGGCATCAAGGTCACCATCGCGGCCCTGATGACCTGGCAGTGGACCGGCTACAACGCCATCATCTTCCTCGCCGGCCTCCAGACGATCCCGAGCGATCTGTACGAGGCGGCGCGCATGGACGGCGCCGGGCCGATCCAGACCTTCTTCCGGATCACGCTGCCACTGCTGCGGCCCACGCTCCTCTTCGTGCTCGTCGTCTCGACGGTCACCGGCCTGCAGAGCTTCTCCGAACCACAGGTCCTGCTCCAGACCTCGTCCAACGACTCGACGTTCGCGGGCGGTCCGGGCCACTCGGGCCAGACGATGGTCCTCTACTTCTTCCAGCAGACCTTCGACAACAACGACTTCGGGTACGGCGCCGCCGTGGCGTGGGGCATCTTCCTCGTCGTCGTCCTCTTCTCGATCATCAACTGGCGCCTCGTGCAGCGCCGGGGCGACTAGGAAGGGCCCACCATGGCATCCATCAAGGGGTCCCGCCGCAGAGGGATCGCGCTGCACCTCCCGCTGATCCTCGGCACGCTGATCTCGGCCTTCCCGTTCTACTGGGCCGTGATCATGTCGACGCACAGCTCGACGGAGATCTTCTCGTACCCGCCGAAGCTGCTGCCGGGGACGCACTTCCTTCAGAACGTCCGCAATCTCTTCGACGCCATCGACTTCTTCGGGTCGATGTGGAACTCGCTGCTGGTCGCGGTGTCGGTGACCTTCCTGGTCCTGCTCTTCGACTCGCTCGCCGCGTTCGTCTTCGCCAAGTTCGCATTCCCCGGCAAGGGGCCTCTGTTCGGGCTGCTCATGGTCATCTTCATGGTGCCGGCGCAGCTGTCGGTCATCCCGCAGTTCGTCCTCATGGCGAAGATCGGCTGGATCGGCTCGATGACCTCGCTGATCGTGCCGGCCGCGGCCAACGCCTTCGGCATCTTCTGGATGCGCCAGTACATGAAGACCGCCATCCACGACGAGCTGCTCGACGCCTCCAGGCTCGACGGCGCGAACTTCCTGCGCCAGTACTGGCATGTGGCGCTCCCGGTGGTCCGCCCCGGCCTCGCCTTCCTCGGCATCTTCACCTTCATGGGGCAGTGGAACGACTTCGCCTGGCCCCTGATCGCCCTCACCAACCCGGACAACGTGACCCTCCAGGTCGCGCTGTCCCAGCTCAACGGCACCCACGGCACCACCGACTACGGCATCGTGATGACCGGCGCCCTGCTCGCCCTCATCCCGCTGCTGATCGTGTTCGCGGTCGGTGCCAAGCAGATCATCGGCGACCTCGCGAAGGGAGCCGTGCGCGGATGACGAGCGATCCCCTGCTCGCCCTGCGTCCCTGGGAGGCACCCGAGGTGACCTCCTGGGGGCGGCTGCCCATGAACGCCGTCGACCGGCGCTCCGGAGCACTCCCCCTGGACGGCGACTGGAATTTCCGGTTGCTGCCAGCTCCGGACGCGCCGGTCGGCGGTCCGTGGTCGACGGCGTACGTACCGGGTGTCTGGACCATGCAGTCCATTCAGGGCGCTGACGACCTTCCGCAGTACACGAACATCCGTATGCCCTATGCGGAATTCCCGCCCCTGTCGCCTGTATACAGAAACCCGACGGGTGTGTACGAGCGCACGGTCGACATCCCCGCCGAGTGGACCGGCCGCCGGATCGTGCTCCAGGTCGGCGCCGCCGAGAGCGTGCTGCTGGTGCAGGTGGACGGGCGGCCGGTCGGCATGTCCAAGGACTCCCACCTCGCCGCCGATTTCGACCTCACGCCCTTCGTCCGGCCCGGCGAGCGCGCCACCGTGCGCCTGACCGTCGTCAAGTGGTCCGACGCCTCGCACATCGAGGACCAGGACCAGTGGTGGCACGGGGGGATCACCCGCTCGGTGCTGCTGTACGCGACCGACCCGCTGTATCTCGCGGACGTGACCGTGCGGGCCGCGTACAGCGGTGAGCTGCGGGTCGACTGCCGGGTGCGGGACGCGGGCGGCGCGCTGCCCGACGGCTGGTACGTCACCGGCGAGCTGGACGGACGGCTCCTCACCCAGGACGCGGAGTTCGACCGCGCCAACGTCGAGGACGAGCGGGTCTCCGACTTCCTCGGCGAGGTACGGCTGCACACCACCGTCCCCGACGTGCGCACCTGGAACGCCGAGACGCCCGAGCTGTACGGCCTGACCGTCCGCCTGCACCGCGCCGACGCGACGGTCGCCGACACCTCGTACCACCGCATCGGCTTCCGTGACATCGAGATCGTCGGCCGGAACCTCCTGGTCAACGGCGAGCGGGTGTTCATCCGCGGCGTGAACCGGCACGACTTCCATCCGCTGACGGGCCGGACGGTGTCGTACGACGACATGCGCGCGGATCTCGTCCTGCTGAAGCGGTTCGGCTTCAACGCGATCCGCACCGCCCACTACCCGAACGACCCGGGGCTGTACGACCTCGCCGACGAACTCGGCTTCTACGTCGTCGACGAGGCGGACATCGAGTCCCACGACCACGCCCATGAGATCGCTGACGACCCGCGCTATCTGAACGCCTTCGTCGACCGGGTCTCGCGGATGGTGCTCCGCGACAAGAACCATCCGTCGGTGATCATCTGGTCGCTCGGCAACGAGTCCGACTACGGCGCGAACCACGACGCCGCGGCGGGCTGGGCGCGCCGGCACGATCCGACGCGGCCGATCCAGTACGAGGGTGCGGCCAAGCTCGACTGGGCGGCCACCGACGACGCCTCCGACATCGCCTGCCCCATGTACGCGCCGCTGGAGGACTGCGTCGCCCACGCCCTGTCCGGCGAGCAGACCAGACCGCTCATCCAGTGCGAGTACTCCCATGCGATGGGCAACAGCAACGGCACGCTCGCGGACCATTGGGCGGCCATCGAGTCAACGCCAGGTCTTCAGGGCGGGTTCATCTGGGAGTTCTGGGACCACGGCATTCTCCAGCGTGTGAACGACGGAAGACCGGTCGGGCGTGGGGGCGCCGGGCTCTATGACAACGGTGTCGCCGCGCCCGGATATCGCTGGGCGTACGGCGGCGACTTCGGCGAGACCCTCCACGACGGCGCCTTCATCGCCGACGGCGTCGTGTTCCCGGACCGCACTCCCAAGCCCGCGATGTACGAGCACCGGGAGATCGCGGCGCCGGTGCGTATCGAGTGCTTCAGGCACGAGGGCATCGTGCTCGGCAACCATCAGCACTTCCGCGGCCTGGACTGGCTGTCCGGCGAGTGGGAGCTGTCGCTCGCCGACGGTGACACCCTGACCGCGCCCGCCGAGCTGCCGGATCTGCGGCCCGGTGAGACGGCGGTCGTACCGCTGCCCTTCGAGGTGCCTCGTGAGGGCGGCGAGGCCTGGTTGACGCTCAGGGTGACGACCGCGCGGGACGAGGCATGGGCGCCGCGGGGCACGGTGGTGTGTCTGCCGCAGGTACGGCTGCGGGAGGCGGCCCCGGTCCCCGCTTCCCCGGAGAACCGTTCCGTCGAGGTCGACGCCGACGGGCTGCTCGTCCACCCCCTGCTCACCGCAGCCCCCACCCTGTCCCTGTGGCGGGCGCCCACCGACAACGACGAGCTGGGCGGCATGGCGCTGCGCTGGCGGACCTGGGGGCTCGACGCGCTGGTGCGCAAGGCCGTGTCGGTGCGTGCGGACGACGGCCGGGTCACCGTGGTCGCGGAGTACGCCGGCACCCTCGGCGTCGTGCGGCACCGGCAGGTCCTCACGCCGGTCGAGGGCGGCGTCCGGATCGACGAGGAGGCCGAGCTGCCGTCGGAGTTCGACGACGTGGCGCGGGTCGGGTCGGTGTTCGAGACGGTGCCGGGCCTGGACCTGCTGGAGTGGTTCGGGCAGGGACCCTGGGAGTCGTACCCCGACCGGAGCGCGGGCGCGCCGGTGGGCCGTCACTCCGTGCCGGTCGACGAGTTGTTCACCCCCTATCTGCGTCCGCAGGAGAGCGGCGGTCGCCACGGCGTACGGCGCTTCACGCTCTCGGCGCCCGACGCGACCGGGCTGACGGTCGCGCTCGACGAGCCGCGCCAGGTCTCCGTGACCCGCTACCGGGCCGAGGACCTCACCTCCGCCACCCATCACGACCAACTGGTGCCGCGGGCCGGGTGCGTGGTGCACCTCGACGCGGCCCACCGGGGTCTCGGCACGGCTTCGTGCGGCCCCGACACCTTCCCCTCCTACCTGGTCGCACCGGGTGTCCACCGCTGGAGCTGGACCCTGCGCACTCTCTGAAACTCCACCGGATTTCACCCCTTTTACGGAGCACACGTGTGCACTTCGCATGAGCACGGGTCCGAGCATGCCCAGGCGGGCGCCGGACGCCGTGGTTTCCTCCGGGCGACGGCGCTGCTCGGCGCCGCCGCCACGGCCGGCGTCGCGCTGCCGGGCGTGGCCGAGGCCGCCGCGCAGAGCCGTTGGCGGCCCGACACCGACAGTCGGCGCTTCACCCTCGCGGTGATGCCCGACACGCAGTACCTCTTCGACGGGCCGAGCATCGACAAGGCGCCTGTCGAGGCCTCCCTGCGCTATCTCCTGGAGCACGGAAAGGACGAGAACCTCGTCTTCCTGTCCCACCTGGGCGACCTCACGCAGAACGGCGCGGCGGCCGAAGTCACCGCGATCAGCGAGGCGTTCAAGCTGCTGGACCGGCGCGGTGTCGGCTACAGCGTCCTGGCGGGCAATCACGACGTGAAGTCGTCGACGGACGACCAGCGTGGCTCGTCGCCGTATCTGGACGCCTTCGGACCGGACCGGTTCCAGGGCAAGCCGACCTACGGCGGCGCCTCTCCCGACGGCTACAACACCTTCCACCTGTTCACGGCCGCGGGCCGCGAGTGGATGGTCCTGGCGCTGGACTGGCGGCTGTCGGCGAAGGGGTACGCGTGGGCGAGGGACGTCCTCGCCCGGCATCCGAGGACACCCGTCATCCTCACCACCCACGAGCTGGTCGTCGAGGACGACACCCTGTCGGCCTACGGCCAGCAGCTGTGGGACCGGCTGATCGAGGACCACGACCAGATCTTCCTCACCCTCAACGGCCACTACTGGCCCGCCGGCCGCGCGACCCGTAAGAACGCGGCGGGACATGACGTCCACCTTCATCTGACGAACTACCAGAACCGCTACTTCGGCGGCGCGGCGATGATCCGCCTCTACCGTTTCGATCTCGATCGGAACGTCATCGACGTCGAGACGGTCTCCCCGTGGATCCTGGGGCGGGCGGGCAAGGGCCTCAACGAGCTGGAGCGACAGGAGATCGAACTCAGCGGTGAAGCGGACCGGTTCACGGTCGAGGTCGACTTCGCCGAGCGATTCTCCGGCTTCGCCCCGGTGCCCGCGCGGGCGGAGCGTCCGGTGTCGCGGCTGCTGATTCCGGGCACGGTGGCCTACTGGCGCTTCGACTCGGCGGCGAAGGACACCGTCCGCGACCTGTCGGGCCGCGGCAACGACCTCTCCCTGGTCACCGTCGACGGCGGCACACTGGGCTGGTCCGCCGACCACCACCCCGACCAACCCGGGCACGGCAGCCTGGAGTTCCAGGGCTTCAAGTCCCCGCTGAAGGGCGCGTATCTGCGCACGGTCGACGGCGCCCCGATCAACTCGGCGACGTTCAGGGCCGGTTACACCATCGAGGCCTTCTACCGCCTCCCCGCCGACTGGGACCCCTCCCATCACGCCTGGTCCGGCATCGTCAGCCGCACCGGCACGGGCGGCGCCGCCGGCAAGACGGGCGACGACCCCGACGAGCCGCTGGCCACACTGTCGCTGTCCAACGACCGCGAGCCGCAGTGGGCGATGCGCCCGCTCAACCAGGAGGGCATCGCCACCAACTGGGGCCAGGAGACCCCGCTCGAGACCTGGTGGCACCTCGCGGTCGTCAACGACGGCAGACACACCACGCTCTACGTCGAGGGCTGCCCCGTGGTCCGCAATCCGAGGGCCACCGCGATCGGCATCGCCTCCGTCGGACTCCCCTGGCTGCTGGGCGGCTACGAGTACGGCGGGAAGATCGACCAGATCCTGCACGGACACCTCGGTGACGTCCGCGTCGTCGAACGGGCCCTGCCCGTCACCTCCTTCATGACGCACTGACCCCTTCTCGAGGATCACCATGACCGAGCAGCAACTGCCCGACTGGGCCGACCCCTCCGTCTCGCCCGCCGCACTCGATCCGCAAGGGCTGTCCAGGCGCGGACTCCTGCGCCGCGCGGGCCTGTTCGGCGCCGCCTTCACTCTCGGCTCGGCCGCCGTGCCCGCCGCCGCCTCCCCGCAGCGCCTCGGCGGCGACGATCCGAGGCTGGCGTATCTGGTGGGCGACCACCACGTCCACTCCGTCTACAGCCACGACGCCAAGTACACCTTCTCCCAGCAGGCGAAGGCGGCCGCCAAGTACGGCCTGGACTGGATGGTGTTCAACGAGCACTCCAACTTCGGACACGCCTACCACGGCGCGAAACTGGAGCACGAGGAGATCCTCCAGGCCCGTGCGGAGAACCCGCGTCAGCTGATCTTCCAGGGTCTCGAGTGGTACATCCCGGCGGCCGAGCACTGCACGGTGTTCGCGGCGCCCGGCCCCCACGAGGTGGACCTGCTGACGCAGTTCGAGCTCGCCTACGACGGCAAGCTGCTCAACTACACCGAGGGCTCCGCCGGCGCGACCGACACCGCCCGCAACGAGGCGCATGCCGTCAAGGCGATCAAGTGGCTGGCCGAGCAGCGCCGTTCGGGCTATGTCGACGACGTCCTCGTCCTCGCCAACCACCCGCTGCGGCTCGGCATCGACTCCCCGCACGAGATGCGCAACTGGCGGGACGCGGCCCCCGAGATCATGATCGGCATGGAGGGCGCGCCGGGCGCCCAGGGCGCGGCCATCCCCGGCTGGCGCGGCACGACCTCGATCCGCGGCGAGTACGAGAACAAGCCGACCGCCCAGTCCTGGTCCGGCTATCCGGCGGACGCCTACCTGACCTACGGCGGCTTCGACTGGGCGACGGCGACCGTCGGGGGGCTGTGGGACGCGCTGCTGGCCGAGGGCAGGCTGTTCTCGATCACCACCAACTCCGACAACCACCGGACCGTCTTCGACACCTGGAAGAACGGCGACTGGCCGACCGGACAGAACTTCGACACCACCGGCAAGCTGCCCGACCCGGTGAACACCGACACCCCGCAGCCCGGCAGCGACTTCTGGCCCGGCCAGTTCAGCCGCACCCACGTGGGCGTCACCCGCTACGGCTACCGCGCGGTCATGGCGGGCCTGCGCGCGGGCCGCGTCTGGCTGGACCACGGGCATCTGCTCGACGGGCTCGACGTACGCGTCAAGCGGGACTGCGACACCGGGCGGGGCGTCACGCTGGGCGGCCGGCTGCGCGTCCGCAAGGGCGAGCGGATCAGCCTGTACATCACCGTCACGACCGCGTCCCGGCCGAACCCGCAAGGGATCCTGCCCGAGTTGGCGCACGTGGACGTGATCCGGGGTGCGGTGCGCGGCGCGGTCACCGACCGGGACACCTGGCGGGCGCCGGACACCAAGGTCGTACACACGAAGGATGTCAGCGGCCGCAAGGGGACGTACACCCTGCGCATCCCGCTGACCGCCGGGGACGAGTCCTTCTACGTCCGGCTGCGCGGCAGCGACGGCAACCGCCACGGCGCGGGGTACCTCGGTGCCTCGGTCGACCCGAACGGGCCGATCCCGCACGAGCCCGGGAACGGTGACCCGTGGGCGGATACGTGGTTCTATTCCAACCCCGTATTCGTCGACGTGGCAGGTGCCTGATGAAGCGTCAACTTCTGTCCCTGGGGTGCTTATTGGGATCGCTCGCGCTCGGCGCGGCGGGCACGGCGGCGGCGACCGGTGAACCGCGCTGGGCCGAGACCGGCACCGCCTACACGGACACCCTCGGCGGCGGTCAGGGACTGGCGAGCCGCGCGGACGGCACACTGCTGTACCGCGGGCTCGCCTCCGTCCCGCTGGAGCTGCGGCTCAAGGGCTGGAACCACGTCGGCGACCCGGACATCGCGCGCGGGTACGTCTTCGACGCCTACCAGGGCCCGGAGACGGCCACGTCGAAGATGTTCGCCGTCACCACGCCGGCCGGGAAGCGCTACGAGTACGTCCACCGGCTCAACCCGGGCGAGAAGCTGAACAACTCCTTCGCGACCGTCTCGCCGGACGGGCAGTGGCTGGTGTCGGGCGAGTGGGGCGACCAGAACAGACTCCAGGTCTTCCCCGCTCCCCTGCTCAACCCGGCCACCCCGCCCACCGGCGGGGCGCTGCCGGAGGCCTGGCAGATCACCCTGGACAAGCCGGTGCGCGACATCCAGGGCTGTGACTTCGTGACGGACACACGGCTGGTGTGCGCCTCGAACGACGCCACGGGGACGCTGTTCCCCCAGATCCGTCCGCTGCTCCAGGTCGACCTGCCCCGCAAGCTCGACGGGCAGCCGGTCACGGGAACGGTGAGGAGTCTGTTCGCGCTGCCGCAGCGCAGCGTGTGCACGGGCGCCTTCGAGACCGAGGGCGTCGACTACGACGCGCACAGCGGCACGCTCCGCGCGGAGGTGATTCCGCCGGGCGTGTGCGCGGTGAGCACGGCGGTGTACTCGTACCGGCAGGTCACAGGCTGATCGAGGCGAGGTACGGTGGCCGCGTGACCACGGAAGAGTCGCTGCGGCCCCAGTCCCTCATGCTCACGTTCCTGGGCGACCAGGTGCTCGGGCGTGATGTGTGCGTGTACTCGGGCAGCGTCATCGACGTGTTCGCCCGCGCCGGGATCGGCGAGCAGGCGACGCGCTCGACCCTGACGCGGATGGTGAACCGCGGCCTGCTGCGCCGCCAGCGCGAGGGCCGCCGGATGTACTTCGGGCTGACCGAGCACTCCGAGGCCGTCCTGCGCGACGGTGAGCGGCGCATCTGGCAGACCGGCGCCGTCAACCGGCAGTGGGACGGCACCTGGACACTGCTCGGCTTCTCGCTCCCCGAGTCCTGGCAGCGGCAGCGCCACGACCTGCGCTCCAAGCTCACCTGGAGCGGGTTCGGCCCGCTCTTCAGCGGTCTGTGGATCGCACCCGGCGAGGTGGACGTCGCGGAGCTCGTCGCCGACCTGGGCCTGTCCGCCCATGTGAAGGTCTTCCGCGCGCACGCCGACACCGGCATGGACATCGGCGCGATGATCGACGAGACCTGGGAACTGGCCGAACTGGCCGAGCGCTACGAGCAGTTCGTACGACGCTGGCAGCCCTGGGAGACGGCCGCGGCGAGCCCCGAGGACGCACTCGCCCGACGACTGGTCCTGCAGTCGGAGTGGCTCCAGACCATCCGCCGCGATCCTCGCCTCCCGGTCAAGCATCTGCCGGACGACTGGCCGGCCGAGCAGGCGGAGAAGACGTTCCGCGCGGTGCACGAGCGGCTCACGCCGCCGGCGCGGGACGCCTCGGAACGTCTCCTCGACCTGGTGCCCGTACGCCCTGATCAGGCGTAGAAGCGGGACAGGCTCTGCAGCACGGCCGCCGGCTTGGCCCCGCCCTCGATCTCGATCGTGCCGTCGACGGTGATCTGCACCCCGCCCGCCACGTCCTCGACCTCGGCCAGCCTGCCGACCAGACGGATGCGCGAGCCGACCTTCACCGGCGAGGGGAAACGGACCTTGTTGAGGCCGTAGTTGACCTTCGTCGTGACGCCCTGGACGTCCAGCAGCTCGGTGAAGAGCGGGATGAAGAGGGAGAGGGTCAGATAGCCGTGCGCGATGGGGGCCCCGAACGGCCCCTCGGCTGCCTTCTCGGGGTCGACGTGGATCCACTGGTGGTCACCCGTGGCGTCGGCGAACGTGTTGATGCGCTCCTGGGTGACCTCGATCCACTCACTGGTGCCGAGGTCGCTGCCCGCCAGCTTCTTGAGTTCGTCGATGCCGTTCACGGTGATGCTCATGAGGTTCCTTCACTGTTGCCGTACCGGGTACGGACACGGGACTTGAGGAGCTTCCCGGAGGCGGTGCGCGGCAGTTCGTCCGCGATGACCACCGACTTCGGGATCTTGTACTTGGCGAGGCGGCCGGACAGGGCGGCCAGCACCTCGTCGGCGTCGAGCGAGGCGCCCTCCCGGGGCACGACGACCGCGCGCGGCACCTCGCCCCACTTGTCGTCCGGCACGCCGATGACGGCGCACTCGACGATGTCGGGGTGGGAGAGGAGCAGGTCCTCGATCTCGGCGGGGTAGACGTTCTCACCACCGGAGATGATCATGTCCTTGATGCGGTCGACGATGTGCACGTAACCGTCCTCGTCGACCCGGGCGGCGTCCCCGCTGCGGAACCAGCCGTCCGCGAAGGCGGCGGCCGTCTCCTCGGGCAGCCCCCAGTAGCCGGGCATGACATGCGGTCCGCGGACATGGACCTCGCCGGTCTCGCCGACGTCGGCGGGGGTGAGGTCGGGCCTGACCACCCGTACGTCGCTGAAGAAGTGCGGTACGCCCGCCGAGCCCGCCTTGCTGAGCGCGTGCTCCGCGTCCAGGAACAGCGTGCCGGGGCTCGCCTCCGTCATGCCGTAGCCCTGGAGGAAGGTGAGACCCCGCTCCTGGTACGCGGCGATCAGCGGTGTGGACACCGGGGAGCCGCCGCAGGTCAGGATCCGCAGGGAGGAGAGGTCTGCGTCGGCCCAGCGCGGATGCCGGGCCACCTGCTCGAACATCGTCGGCACCCCGAACATGAAGGTGATCCGGTGCCGTTCGATGAGGTCGAAGGTGGCCGCCGGGTCGAAGGCCTCGACCAGGACACAGGTGCCGCCCTTGAGCAGGACCGGCAGCGTCAGCATGTTCAGCCCGGCCGTGTGGAACAACGGGGCGGAGACCAGAGCGCGTTCGTCGGCGATCAGGTCGGTGTCGACGAGGACGTTGATCGCGTTCCAGGTCAGGTTCCCGTGGGTGAGCATGGCGCCCTTGGGGCGGCCGGTCGTCCCCGAGGTGTACATGATGATGCAGGTGTCGTCCGGGGTGACCGGCTGGTCGATGGCCTCCTCGGAGGCCGACGCCAGCGCTTCCTCGTACTCGGCGCCGACCTCGACGTACATGCGCACGTCGGTGCTGCCCGGGAGGCCGGCGACCAGTCCGGCGTGCGACGGGCCGTAGACGAGGGCCTTGGCCCCGGAGTCGGCGAGCTGGTAGGCGATCTCGGGGCCCGCGAGGCGGGTGTTGAGCGGGACGAAGACCGCGCCGAGGGTGCCTGCCGCGAACAGGGTCTCCAGGTAGGAGGGGTGGTTCGGGCCGAGGTAGGCGATCCGGTCGCCGCGGCGGACGCCCCTGGCGCGCAGGGCGTGGGCCAGGCGCGTGGTGCGTGTATGCAATGTGCGGTAGTCGGTCGACTGTTTGCCGTGGACCAGAGCCGTGCGGTGCGGGGTTTTGCGGGCCCGGCGTGCGGGCCATGACCCCAGTCCCTCGTTGCGCATGCGGGGCCCCTTACGGCTTCGTCAGCCCGAGCAGACGGGCGGCGTTCTCCTTGAGGATCTTCGGCTTGACCTCGTCCTTGATCGACAGCTTCTCGAAGTCCGCGAGCCAACGGTCGGGGGTGAGGACGGGGAAGTCGGAGCCGAAGAGGACCTTGTCCTTGAGCAGGGTGTTCGCGTACTGCACCAGCTGCGGAGGGAAGTACTTCGGCGACCAGCCGGACAGGTCGATGTGGACGCCCGGCTTGTGGGTGGCGACGGCGAGGGCCTCGTCCTGCCAGGGGAAGGACGGGTGCGCCAGGATGATCTTCAGGTGCGGGAAGTCGGCCGCCACGTCGTCGACGTGGAGGGGGTTGGAGTACTTGAGCCTGATCCCGCCGCCGCCCGGGACTCCGGCGCCGATGCCCGTCTGCCCGGTGTGGAAGAGGGCGATCGTGCCCGTCTCCTCGATGACCTCGTACAGGTCGTACGCCACCGAGCGGTCGTTGGGGAAGAAGCCCTGGATGCTGGGGTGGAACTTGAAGCCCTTCACCCCGTACTCCTCGACCAGCCGGCGGGCCTGCTTGACCCCGGCCCTGCCCCGGAAGGGGTCGATGGAGGCGAAGGGGATCAGCACGTCGGAGTTGGCGGCGGCCGCCTCGGCGACCTCCTCGTTGGGGACCGGCGCGGTGCCGGTCGCCGACTCCGCGTCCACCGTGAAGATCACGGCGGCCATCTTCCGCTCGCGGTAGTAGGCGGCCGTCTCCTCCAGCGTCGGCTTCCGCTTCCCCTCGACCTTGAAGTAGGCGGAGGAGGCATCGTGCAGGTCGTCGTCGAGCGAGGAGTGCCCCTTGGAGGAGACCTCCGCGTGGGTGTGGACGTCGATGGCGACCAGGTCATCGACGTTCATCGAGGGAGCGGTGTTCGTCGAGGGGGTCATCACGCCTCCGGAAGCTTCGGCGCCGGGATGCCGACCGACTGGAGTTCGGCGCCGACCGACGTCGGGAAGGCGTCGGCCAGTGTGTCGGGGGTCCAGCCGCCGTCGGCGTACGCCGTCCTGATCTCCTGCGGATGCGACCAGAGTGCCACCTTGTCGCCGCCGATGCCGATGGCCTGGCCGGTGATGCCCCGGGCGGCCTCGGAGGCGAGGAAGGGGACGAGGGCCGCGCAGTCCTCGGGGGTGCCGAAGCCCTCGCCCTTGCGGAGGAAGGCCGGGAGCGGCTCGCCCTGCTTCATGGCGTCGATGTACGGGGCGAAGGCCGGGATCGTCTCGGTCATCGCGGTCGCGGCGACCGGCACGATCGCGTTGACGGTGATGCCGGCGCGGCCCAGCTCCATGGACCAGGTGCGGGCGAAGGCGGCGATGCCGGCCTTGGCGGCGGAGTAGTTCGTCTGCCCGAAGTTGCCACGCTGCCCGGCCGGGGAGCCGACCAGGATCAGGGAGCCGCCCTCGCCCTGCTCGCGCATCCGGACGGCGGCGGCACGGGCGCAGGTGAAGGTGCCCTTGAGGTGGGTGGTGATCACCGCGTCGAAGTCGTCGTCGGTCATCTTCCAGAGCACCTTGTCGCGCAGGATGCCCGCGTTGGTGACCAGGATGTCGATCCGTCCGAACTCCTCGACGGCCCTGTTCACGAGCCGCTCGGCGGCCTCGGTGGTGCCGACGGGGACGACCTCGGCGACGGCGCTGCCGCCGGCCTCGGTGATGGACTTCACGGCTGCCTCGGCCACCGCCTCGTCGACGTCGTTGACGACCACGGACGCGCCGTGGGCGGCGAGGGCGTGCGCATAGGCGAGGCCGAGGCCCCGGCCACTGCCGGTGACGACGGCGACCTTGCCGGAGAGATCGATGCTGGGCACGGGGGAGGTCCCTTCACGAGCTGATGCGGGTGGTGCGGAGGCCGCCGTGCGGCTCCGCTGCCGAGATCGAAGCTAAGAGCAATAATTGTTGACGTCAATAGTTGTTGATGACCTACGGGTGCGTCATGCTGGAATCTGCACGACAGACCGACCCAGGGAGCCCGCCATCACACGCCAGCACGTCACCAACCCGAACCTGATCGACGCGGACGAGCCCTGGATGCGCGGGCTGCACGCCGACGCGGGCTATCTGCTGTACCGCCTGGGGCTGCGCTCGGGGCAGTTGTTCAACGCGTTCCTCCAGGAGTCGGGGCTGCGACTGCGCCACTACGCGCTGATGCGCTTCCTCGCCGGTTCCGACGGCGCGCTCCAGCGCGAGCTGAGCCATCGACTCGGCTACGACCCGAGCGCGATCGTCGGTCTGGTCGACGATCTGGAGAAGCTGGGCCTCGCCGAGCGGCGCCCCTCCCCCGACGACCGCCGCAGCCGGATCGTCGTCCTGACCGAGGACGGCCGCGCGTTCCTGCGCGACACCGACGAGGCGGGCCTGCGGGTGACGAACGAGCTCCTGGACCCGCTGGACGCCGCCGAGCGGGAGGTCCTGCACGGACTGCTGCTGCGGATCGCGGAGGACGGACTCAACTGATGTTGTGCAAGTGATTGACGGCGATATGAGAGTTGCCTAACTTCACTCGCGTCCCGCACTCCCGCCCCCGCATCGGAAGGGACCCCGTGTTGAGAACCCCCACCGCTCTCGCCGTACTCACCGCGACCCTGTGCACAGCCGTCGCCGTCCCCGCCCAGGCCGCCGCCACGGACACCCACCTCGAGGGCCAACTCGCCTCGGGCGCCAAGTACTTGATGGACGTCCCCGCCGACTGGAACGGCACCGTGCTGCTCTACAGCCACGGCTACCGCCCCGCCGCCGCCCCCGTCTCCGCGCAGAACGCCCCCAGTGCGGCCACCCTCACCAAGCTCCTCGACGAGGGCTACGCGCTCATCGGCTCCTCGTACGCGACGAACGGCTGGGCGATCACGGACGCCGTGCCGGACCAACTGGCCACACTGGACCTGTTCACGGAGAAGTTCGGCAAGGCCCGCGAGACCATCGCCTGGGGCACCTCGTACGGCGGTTTCGTCACGACGGCCCTCGCCGAGCGGCACGCCGACCGGTTCGACGGCTCGCTGTCGATGTGCGGTCTGGTCCAGGGCGGTGTCGCGAACTGGAACAGCACCCTGGACCCGGTGTTCGCGCTCAAGACGCTGCTCGCGCCGGACGCCGACATCCAACTCACCGGTTTCGCCGACCAGTCGGCCGCCGTCGGCGCCGCGAACGCGCTCTCGGCGAAGGTCGCCGACGCCCAGCGGACCCCCGAGGGCCGGGCCCGTATCGCGCTGGCCGCCGCCCTCCACAACATCCCCGGCTACAACGACCCCTCCCAGACCGAGCCCGCCCCCACCGACTGGAACGCCCAGCAGGCCAACCAGTACGCGGCGGTCTCCGGCCTCCTGAGCCTGCCCGCCTTCAGCTGGCGGCAGGAGGCCGAGAGCCGGGCGGGCGGCAACATGTCCTGGAACACGGGCGTCGACTACACGGCGATGCTCGCCCGGTCCCCGCTGTTCAAAGAGGTGACGGAGCTCTACAAGGAGGCGGGCCTCGCCCTGCGCACCGACCTCAGGACCCTCAACCGCGCACCCCGGACATCCGCCGACACCAAGGCCGTACGGTGGATGCGGCAGACCAGCGCGCTCTCCGGGCGGCTCACCGACCCCCAGCTGAACATCCACACCACCGGCGACGCGCTGATCCCCGTCCAGGCCGAGAGCGCCTACCGACGGGCCGCCACGGCGGCGGGCTCCGGCAAGCTGCTCAGCCAGGCCTATGTCGACGGGCCGGGCCACTGCACCTTCACCACCGGTGAGACACTCGGCGCCCTGCACACCCTGGAACAGCGCCTGGACACCGGCCGCTGGGACGCCTCGCCGGAGGCACTCAACACCCGTGCCGAACAAGAGGATTCCGCGACGGAACCCCGATACGTCAGCTTCCGCCCCACCGCCTACCCCCGTCCGTACGACCTCGCCCACCCGGGAGACGCCCGGCCATGACCCTCCGCTCCGCGCCCGACCGACTGCTGTCCGTGCTCGCCGCGTTCGACCACGAACACCCGGCACTGAGCCTGACGGACATCAGCCGGCGGGCCGGGCTGACCCTCACCACCGCCCACCGGCTCGTGGGCGCCCTCACCGAGTGGGGCGCCCTGGAACGGGACGAGTCCGGCGTGTACCACGTCGGACTGCGGCTGTGGGAGGTCGCGGCGCTCGCCCCGCGCGGGCTCGCGCTGCGCCAGATCGCGCTGCCGTACCTGGAGGACCTGTACGAAGCCACCCACGAAAACGTGCAGTTGGCCGTGCGGGACGGCGCCGAGGTCGTCTACATCGAGTGGCTGTCGGGCCGTTCGTCGGTCGGCGTCCACATCCGGGTCGGCGCCCGCTGGCCGCTGCACGCCACCGGCGTCGGCCTCGCCCTGCTCGCGCACGAGAGCCCGGAGTTCCAGGAGCGGTACCGCGCGGGCCCGTTGGCCTCCTTCACCCCGTACACCATCACCGACCCGGCACAGCTGCGCCGGGTCCTGGCCGACGTACGGCGCACGGGGGTGGCGGTGAGCGACCGCCAGGTCACCGACGACGCCCTGTCGGTGGCCGCCCCCGTACGCGGGGCGGGCGGGGCGGTGGTGGCCGCGGTGTCGATCGTGGTGCCGCAGGTCGACGCACAGGTACCGGTGCTGGTGCCGGCGGTGCGGGTGGCCGCGCGGGGGATATCGCGGGCGCTGGGGTGGCAGCCGGAGAAGGGTGCCTCGAAGCTCGGCGGCTGACCGCTCGGCCGGTGCCGGATATCCCTCTCACCGGCGAGGCACGGGCGGCACACCCGTCGCGATACTGGTACGGCCCTTGCCCCGAGGAGCCGCCCATGTCCGCTCAGTCCTGGTTCACCTCTGTCGCCGCGCGGCTGCGCGCGGCGAATCGGTACGCCGTCGACACGGCGCTCGCCGCGCTCGTACTGTTCGCCGCCTCGTTGCAGTGGATCTTCCCCGACGAGGGGGGCGAGCCGCTCACCTGGGCGGGCTGGCTGCTCGGCGCGGCGACGGCCGTCCCCCTGGTGTGGCGCAGCCGCGCCCCTTTCGCGATGGCGTGCGCGGTGTCGGTGGCCACGCCCGCCCAGGCACTGCATCACGCACCGCCGCCGGACGTGATGTACGGCGGCCTGGTCGTCCTGTACACGATGGCCGCCCGGGGCAAGCCCTGGCAGCGTCGTTTCATGCTGGTGGGCTGGCTCCTCGGGGTCTCGCTGGTCATGCTGCACAAGCAGGAACCCCAGCCCTTCGAGTACGCCTTCCAGCTGATGGGCGTCGCCTGCGCGTACGCCTTCGGGGTGCTCTCCCGCCTGCAGCGCGCCTACACGGCCGAACTGGAGGACCGGGCGCGGCGGTTGCAGCGGGAGCGGGACGCGGACACCGCGCGGGCGACGGCGCAGGAACGGGCCCGGATCGCCCGGGACATGCACGACATCCTGGCCCATGCGGTGAGCCTGATGGTGGTGCAGGCCGAGGCCGGTCCGGTCGTGGTGCGCAGTGATCCGGCGCGTGCGGAGGCCGCGTTCGAGGCGATCGCGGCGGCCGGGCGGGACGCCATGTCGCAGCTGCGACGGATCCTCGGTGTCCTCAAGGAGGACCAGCGCAACGGGACGTCGCCGCAGCCGGGCGTCAAGGCACTGCCCGTGCTCATCCGGCAGGTCCGCGATTCGACGGGCCTGCGCGTCGAGTTGCGCGCCGAGGGTGAGCCGCGGACGCTGCCGCCGGACACCGACATCGCGGTCTACCGCGTGATCCAGGAGGCCCTCACCAACACGGTCAAGCACGCGTACGCTTCCTCCGCGACCGTAGAACTCGACTGGACGGAGGAGGCGTTGACGCTGACGGTGACGGACGACGGGCGGGGCATCACGGTCCCTGGCGGTGGGCACGGGCTGATCGGCATCCGGGAGCGGGCCGCGGCCTGCGGCGGTGACGCGCGCACCGGGCGGGGTCCGGACGGCGGTTTCCGGGTCTTCGTACGCCTTCCCGTGGGGGACCGGCAGGCGGCGCCGGGGTGAGCATCCGGGTGGTCGTCGCCGACGACCAGGAGCTGGTCCGCAGCGGCTTCAGCATGATCCTGGAGGCGCAGGCGGACATCGAGGTGGTCGCCGAGGCCGGTGACGGCGCGGAGGCGGTCGCCGCGGTGCAGCGGCACACGCCCGACGTACTGCTGCTCGACATCCGCATGCCCGTGATGGACGGCCTCGAGGCGGCCCGGCGGGTGTGCGCGCAGTCCGCGTGCAAGGTCGTCATGCTGACCACGTTCGACCTGGACGAGTACGTGTACGAGGCGCTGTACGCGGGCGCCAGTGGCTTCCTGCTGAAGGACGTGCGCCGCGACGACCTGGTGCACGCGGTACGGGTGGTCGCGGCCGGCGACTCGCTGCTCGCGCCCGCGGTGACCCGGCGGCTGGTCGCGGACATCGTGAAGCGGCGCCGGGAGGAGGCCGCGGCCGACGTCACCCCGCGCCGCCTCGACGTGCTGACCGCGCGCGAGGTGGAGACCCTGCGGATGCTCGCCCGCGGCCTGTCCAACGCCGAGATCGCCACGTCCCTGTTCGTCAGCGAGCACACCGTGAAGACCCATGTCAGCAATGTGCTCGGCAAGTTGGGGCTCAGGGACCGGGTGCAGGCGGTGATCTGCGCGTACGAGACCGGGCTGGTGACGCCGGGCGCGTCCTAGGCCTGGTCGCCCAGCTCGGTGAAGAGGGTGAGCTGGAGCGCGCCCGGCGCCTCCAGGCGGGAGTTGAGGGAGTTCCAGGGGGTGCGGGTCGGTTCGGCGATCACCTCGGCGCCGGCCTCGGCCAGTCTCGCCGTGGTGGCGGTGGAGTCGTCGACCTCGAAGGCGACCCGGATGGGTCCGGCCACGCGGCGCCCGACCTCGACCTCGTCGATGAACGCGGCGTGGTTCGGGTCGGTGATCTCCAGCGTGGCCCGGCCGGCCTCGAGGATGGTGACCCGGCCGTCGGGCGAGGAGAACGCGGCGCGTTCGGGCAGGCCGAGGACGTCGCGGTAGAAGCGCAGGGCCTCGTCGTAGTCGTCGGCCGTGACGACGAGACGGAGTTCGCGGACGGCGGGCGCGTCGGACATGGCGGCTCCTCGGGATCGTGGATGGTGATGTGATCAACTCCCTTACCAGTGCGATCCATTCCTCCCTCCGGGGAGTGAGACGGAGGGTCGTCTCCCCCGCGCGACGGAGCCCCGGAAACCACTCCCTCCGGCGATCCGGCACCATCCCCTCCCGCAGGAGCCTGAGGGCATGTCAACCGATGCCCCGCCGGGAGGGACCGTGCTCGCCACACTCGCCCGGACGGCCACGCGCCGTCCGCTGACCGTCATCGCGCTCTGGGTGATCTTCCTGCTGCTCGGCTTCGGGCTCGGGACGGGCGTCTTCGGGCGCCTGTCGGACAACGTGCCCGAAGTCCCCGGCACCGAGTCGGAGGCCGCCTCGCAGTATCTCGACCGGGTCGACCCCGCCGGTGAGTCGATCACGGCCGTCGTCGAGGGAACCGCCGTCTCCGACCCGGGACTCCGCGCCCAGGTCGAGCGGGCCGTCGCCGAGGTCCGGGAGATCGCCGGGGTCGCCGCCGTACCCGATCCGTACGAGACGCCCGGCCTGCTCGCCGAGGACGGGCGGGCACTCATCATCCCCGTCGCCCTGGAGGGCGGACTGGACGACGACGCCGAGGAACGGGCGGTCGACGACGCGGCCGACCGCATCAAGGAGATCGACGCGCCCGAGGTCCACGTCAGCGGCGGCCTGCTGCTCGGTCTGCAGATCGGCGAGAAGGCCCAGGAGGACGTGAAGAACGCCGAGTTGATCTCCCTGCCCGTCGTACTCGCCCTGCTCCTCGTGGTGTTCGGCGGGCTGCGCTCGGCCGCGCTGCCCCTGGTGATCGCGGTGAGCGGCATCGCGGGCGCGTTCCTCGCCCTGTTCCTGTTCAGCGAGGTCACGGACATCTCCGTGTACGCGATCCAGGTCACCACCATGCTGGGCCTCGGACTCGCCGTGGACTACGCCCTGTTGATGCTGGTCCGCTTCCGGGAGGAGCGCCGCAACACCCACGACGTGACCGAGGCCGTGCACCGCACGGTCGCCGCGGCCGGGCGGACCGTGCTGTTCTCCGGACTCACCGTGGCGGTCAGCCTGACCGGACTGCTGGTCTTCCCCAGCGTGTTCCTGCGCAGCATGGGTCTGGCCGTGGCCGCGGTGGTCGTCGTCGACATGCTGGCCGCGCTCACCCTGCTGCCCGCGCTGCTCACCCGCTTCGGCGGGAAGATCCCGCCGGCGAAGGTGCGTCCGGAGGGCGAGGAGGGCCGTGTCTTCGCCCGGCTGGCCCACTTCTCCGCCCGCAACCGGATCGCCGTCCTCGCGGTGATCGTCCCGGCCCTGCTGGTGCTCGCCCTGCCGGTCGCCGGCATGCGGATCAACATCGGGGACGCCCAGCAGCTGCCGTCGAGCACCGAGGCACGACAGCTGTACGACACCGTCGACGCCCACTTCCCGCCCGGGACCGGGGTGTCACCGGTGACGGTCGTCCTGAAGCCGGGCACGGACCAGTCGACCGTCGAACGCATACAGTCGCTCAGCCCCCGCGCCGAGTCCCGGGACGTGCCGGGCGGCATCACCGTCGTGGAACTGCCGCCGCCCGGCAGCGTGGACGGCGACGGGGCCACCGCCCTGGTGGAGCGGGTACGGGACATCCGGGGCGACGAGCCGGTCGAGGTGACCGGACCGGCGGCACGGCTCGTCGACTTCCGCGCGATGCTCGCCGAACGGGCCCCGTGGGCGGCCGTGACCGTCCTGGCCGGCATCTTCCTCCTCCTGTTCGCGTTCACCGGGTCGGTGCTGATCCCGCTGCGCACGATCGCCACGACCCTGCTCAGCCTGGGTGCCGCGCTCGGTGTGGTGGTGTGGGTCTTCCAGGACGGTCACCTGGCCGGGCTGCTGGGCGCGGAGGGCCTCGGTGCGCTGAGCCTGACCGCCCCGCCGCTGATCATCGCGATCGCGTTCGGCCTCGCCATGGACTACGAGCTGTTCATCCTGGCCCGGATGCGCGAGGCCCGGCGCCGCACCGGCGACGACCAGGAGGCCGTGGTCACCGGACTGCGCCGCTCGGGGCGGGTCGTCACCTGCGCCGCGCTCCTGCTCGCCGTGGTCTTCGGGGCCTTCATGACGGGCGGCTTCTCCCCCATCCTCCAGATCGGACTCGGCCTCACCCTCGCGGTGCTGATCGACGCCACCGTCGTCCGCATGCTGCTCGTCCCGGCGACGATGGCGCTGCTCGGGCGCCGGGCGTGGTGGGCACCGAAGCCGCTGCGCCGGGTGCACGACCGGTTCGGGCTGAGCGAGGAGGAGACACCCGAACCGCAGGTGCCGATGAACGTCTGACAGCGGTCGGCGCACAGGGGACCTGGCCCGAGGGCCGGGTCCCCGTCCCAAGGGGTGGTTACAGTGCCGCCATGGGCAACGGGGGGAACCGGCCGACGCGGCCGTGCAAGTGGTGCGGCAAGCCGGTCGAACAGCCGAGAAGCCGTTGGCGCCGCCGGCGCTATTGCGGCAAGTCCCACCGCCGCAGAAACCGGATCCTGAACGCCGTCCTGGAGTTCCTGGACTTCTGACAGCGGCCGCCGTCGAGCGGGTCCTCACCGGAATCTCAGGAAGCGGCCCGGGGATTCAAAGGATCAGCACATCCGCGCGGCGCAGGATGCACACGCAAAGGCGGATATCTCAGGAAGGCCTGCCGTGGGCGTCTCGCACATATCGAACCGGTCCGACCAGCCCTTGGAGAGGTGGTCGCGGCGCGGGGTGCTCACCGTGCTGGGCGTGGTCCCGGCCGCGGTGCTGACCGGGTGCGGCGGATCGGCGGACGCCTCGGAGGAAGCGAAGCCGTCGGCGTCGGCGAAGGCCGCCGCGACGAAGAAGCCGGTCGTCTCGGTGAGCCCGGCGGACGACACCAGGAAGGCCGGGTTCGGCGACCCCGTCGAGGTCACCGTCACCGACGGCACGCTCGCCTCCGTCGAGGTCACCGGCAACGACGGCTCCGCGCTGGCCGGGACGTACAACGACGCGAAGACCAGGTGGACGTCGACGCGGAACCCGTACTCGGGAACCAAGTACACGGTCACCGCGCAGGCCGAGGGCGGCGACGCACGGACCGCGACCTTCACCACCAGGTCCCCGGGCGAGACCTTCGTCGGCTACTTCACGCCCGAGGCGGACTCGACCTCCGGCGTGGGCATGCCCGTGTCGGTCAACTTCACGCACGCCGTGTCCGACAAGGCCGCCGTGGAGAAGGCGATCACGGTGACGGCGGAGCCAGCGGTTGAGGTGGTCGGCCACTGGTTCGGCGACACCCGGCTCGACTTCCGGCCGCGGACGTACTGGGCGGCCGGCACGACGATCACCCTCGGCCTGCGGTTGAAGGACGTCCAGGGACAGGATGGTGTATACGGTACGCAGTCGAAGGACGTCACCTTCCACATCGGCCGTGAGCAGATCAGCACGGTCGACCTGGCCGCCAAGGAGATGGTGGTGAAGCGGGACGGCGCGACGTACGCCACCTACCCCGTCTCCGGCGGCGACGCCGACCACACCACCTGGTCCGGGATCATGGTGATCAGCGAGCGGTTCAAGGAGACCCGGATGGAGTCCTCCACGGTCGGGCTCGGCGACGAGTACGACATCTCCGACGTCCCGCACGCCCAGCGCCTCACCACCTCCGGCACCTTCGTCCACGGCAACTACTGGGCGTCCGCCTCGGTGTTCGGCAGCCGGAACACCAGCCACGGCTGTGTCGGCCTGCGTGACGCGAAGGGCGCGGACGACAACTCGGTCGCGGGCTACAGGTTCTACGAGAGCTCGATGCTCGGCGACGTCGTGATCGTGAGGAACTCCGGCGAGCAGACCGTGGATCCGGCCAACGGACTCAACGGCTGGAACCTGTCCTGGGAGGACTGGAAGGCGGGCAGCGCGCTGTAGGGCCGGTCAGGGCGGGGGCACCTCGGGTTCCGGGAAGACACGGGCGACGGCCGCGGTGCGGCTGGAGACGTCCAGCTTGCGGAAGATGTTCTCCAGGTGCTTGCGGATCGTGCTCGGCGCCACCACGAACTGCCCCGCGATGTCCTCGGTCCCCCACCCGTTGGCCACGGCCCGCAGGACGTCGAGTTCGCGCGGGGTGAGCCGCACCGGCTCGCGTCGCCGGCGGGCCGCCTCGCGGTGGACGGCGTCGATGTGCGGACGCAGGAGCTGGAGGGTCAGCCGGTCGCGGTCGCTGAACGGGCGGTCGCGATCACGGGAGACGGAGTACATGCGGATGCGTCCCGGCGCCGTCGGCAGGGCGACGACCATCATGGTGGCGAAGGGCCGCATGTAGTCGGTGTAGAGCGCCGTGTCACGGAACTCCCGGGTCGGCATGTAGTCCGTCAACTGGGCGACCTCCATGTGCCCGTGGCGGCGCTCCACGTCCGCGCAGTGCGGGTGCTGGTGCTTCCACAGCCACCACACCTCGTCGTCCCACTCCGGGTAGGGGCCGCCGTACTGCACCGCCTGGTAGCCCAGCCCCCGGCGGGTGGGGAGGTCGACCTCGCTGAACTCGGCCAGGTCGCAGGAGACCAGTCGCCCCAGCCCCCTGAGGAGGGACGGTGGCGGGAACTCGTCGGATACGTCGTGCCGTGCCTCGTCCACGACGTCGAGCATCAGCCTCAGATGGCGTGCGGTGACGGAATGCCGGCTCATGGCTCCCCCACTTCTTCGGGGCCAGGTCCGACGGTACGCCCGCCCGCGCCCCGGCGAGCCGGCCTCGCGGCACATTCGCGGCTTCATGGGGTGAACTCCCCCGCCCTCGAAGGACTTTCACGGTTACACCTCTTGACGGCCGCAGTGGCCGAGAGCACATTGGGCCCACTTTGAGAGCGCTCTCAGGCGGTTCCGAGCGCGCTGTCGAGTCACCCGCGCATCCCACCCCGTACCCGAGAGGCACACCCCATGAGTGCACCCTCCGGACCATCCAGACGCCGGCGCGCCCTGATCGCCGTACTCTCCACGTTCGGTCTCGCGGCGGCCCTCGCCACGGCCGCGACCCTGCCCGCGAACGCCAACGCGCCCACGCCGCCCACGGGTTGGACGCAGGTCTTCGTCGACGACTTCAACGGCGCCGCGGGCACCGGCGTCAACACCTCCAACTGGCAGTACGCGACCGGCACCGGCTACCCGGGCGGCCCCGCCAACTGGGGTACCGGCGAGGTCGAGACGATGACGAACAGCACGTCCAACGTCTCACTCGACGGCAACGGCAACCTGCGCATCACCCCGCTCCGTAACGCGGCCGGCAACTGGACGTCCGGCCGCATCGAGACCAACCGCACCGACTTCCAGCCCCCGTCCGGCGGGAAGCTGCGCGTCGAGGCACGCATCCAGATGCCCAACGTCACCGGCACGGCGGCCGAGGGGTACTGGCCGGCGTTCTGGATGCTGGGCGCGCCCTACCGGGGCAACTACCAGAACTGGCCGAGCGTCGGCGAGCTGGACATCATGGAGAACGTCCAGGGCATGAACCGCGTGTGGGCCACGATGCACTGCGGCACCAACCCCGGCGGCCCGTGCAACGAGACGACGGGCATCGGCAACAACACCCCGTGTCCGGGCTCGACCTGCCAGTCGGCGTTCCACACCTACACGATGGAATGGGACCGCTCGGTCACTCCGGAGACCATCCGCTTCCTCGTGGACGGCACCCAGTTCCACTCCGTCAACGCGAGCCAGGTGGACGCGACGACCTGGTCCAACGCCACCAACCACGGCTTCTTCATCATCCTCAACGTGGCGATGGGCGGCGCCTTCCCGGACGCGTTCGGCGGCGGCCTGGACAGCGGCACCCAGTCCGGCGTACCGATGACCGTCGACTACGTCCAGGTGCTGTCGGCCGCCGGGAGCGGCACCACGCCGCCTCCGACGGGCTCGCGTGACGCCTACTCGGCCATCCAGGCCGAGTCGTACAACAGCCAGAGCGGTGTGAGCACCGAGACCACCACCGACACCGGCGGCGGCCAGAACATCGGCTACCTCGCCAACGGCGACTGGGCGCTCTACCAGAACGTCAACTTCGGCTCCACGGCGGCCACCCAGTTCGTCGCCCGGGTCGCCAGCGGTGCGGCCTCGGGCGTGAGCGGGCTGGTCGAGGTCCGTCTGGACAGCCGGAGCAACGCGCCGGTCGGGAGCTTCTCGCTGGCGGGCACGGGCGGTTGGCAGACCTGGCGGACCGTGCCGGCGAACATCAGCCCGGTGACGGGCACGCACGACGTCTATCTGACCTTCACGAGCGGGCAGCCGTCGGACTTCGCCAACGTGAACTGGTTCACCTTCGGTCACTGACGCATCACTTGGGTGAGGGGCTCCGCGGGTCGGGGCCCCTCATCGCAGTTCCGCCCGGAACCCCACCGGTGTCTGCCCCGCGTGCAGCTGGAAGAACTTCGAGAAGTTCGCCGCGTCCGGGAACCCCACCGCCGCGCCCACCCGCCCGATCGGCAGGTCGGTGTGCGCGAGAAGCCGTTTCGCCTCCAGGACGACCCGCTTGTCGATGAACCCCTTGGGCGTCTCCCCGGTCGCGGCGCGCACCGCGCGGACCAGGGTGCGGCGGGAGTAGCCGAGGGCGTCGGCGTACGCGCTGACGCTGTGGTTCGTCGCGAAGTCCTTCTCCACCGCGTCCCGGAACAGCGTGAAGGTCGTGTCCGACTGCCCCTGTGCCGCCTCCTGCGAGCTCGCCGCCAGATGGGCCAGGCGCAGCAGGAAGGCCGTCAGGGAGTGGCGGAGCACGGCCGTGTGCAGGCTCAGGGGGAGGGTCGCCGTGTCCTTGTACTCGCGCCGCAGCTGCGCCAGCGCCGCCCCCAGCCCCGCCAGTTGCGCCGTGTCGGGGTGCAGCAACGGCGGCAGGTCGTAGCGGTACAGCCCGGTCGCCTCCACCGTCGCCCGCGGCAGAAAGCCCGGTTGCATGGTGAGGACGGTTCCGCGGTACCCGCTGGCCTTGGAGAAGCGGTGGACCTGGCCCGGGCGGATCCAGAGCACGTCGCCGGCGTACGCCTCGTACTCCGCGAAGTCGATCATGTGGCGGACCGGGCCCTTGTCGAAGAGCATCACGACATGGAAGTCGATCCGGTGGACGCGGTGCAGCGGGGCGTCCGCGTGCCAGGTGCGGTGCGGACCCATCGGGCCGACCTGCATGCCGACGCCGCCGACGCTGAGCTCGATGGGAAAGGGGAAGGTTCTGATCCCGTTCACACCGCCGTCGCCGTCTCCGCCTTGGATGGGTCTGTCCGCCATATCCTACTCGTGCCGCCTTGCTCAAGCCGTCCGTGTCCCACTTTCACCACAGGCTGACACACCTCGACCTTCCCCCGTAAAAGTCAGACTTTTAGATTTGAACGCGTCAGAGCAGCTCCCCCGCTCCAACCGAGGACTTCTTGAAGATGAGCACGCAGACACCGGACAGCTTCGAATGGACCGAACTCGACCGGCGTGCCGTCGACACCGCCCGCCTGCTGGCGGCCGATGCCGTGCAGAAGGTCGGGAACGGACACCCGGGCACCGCGATGAGCCTGGCCCCGGCCGCGTACACGCTCTTTCAGAAGGTGATGCGTCACGACCCGGCGGACCCGGAGTGGACCGGCCGTGACCGGTTCGTCCTGTCCCCCGGCCACACCTCGCTCACCCTCTACACCCAGCTCTACCTGGCCGGGTACGAGGTCGGGCTCGACGACCTGAAGGCGTTCCGGACCCAGGGCTCCAAGACGCCCGGCCACCCCGAGTACGGGCACACCGCCGGCGTCGAGACCACCACCGGGCCGCTCGGGCAGGGCGCCGCCAACGCCGTGGGCATGGCCATGGCCGCCCGCTACGAGCGCGGCCTGTTCGACCCCGAGGCTTCGCAGGGCGAGTCCCCCTTCGACCACACCATCTGGGCGATCGTCTCCGACGGCGACCTGGAGGAGGGCGTCTCCGCCGAGGCCTCCTCCCTCGCGGGCCACCAGAAGCTCGGCAACCTGGTCTTCCTCTACGACGACAACCACATCTCCATCGAGGGCGACACCGCGACCGCCTTCTCCGAGGACGTCCTGAAGCGCTACGAGGCCTACGGCTGGCACACCCAGCGCATCGAGCCCGCCGCCGACGGCGACATCGACGTACCCGCCCTCCACGCGGCGCTCAAGGCCGCCCAGGGCGAGACCGGGCGGCCCTCCATCATCGCGATGCGCACGATCATCGCCTGGCCCGCCCCGAACGCGCGGAACACCGAGGCCTCCCACGGCTCCGCCCTCGGCGACGACGAGATCGCGGCCACCAAGCGCCTCCTCGGCTTCGACCCGTCGCGCGCCTTCGAGGTCGGCGACGAGGTCCTCGCCCACAGCCGCCGGGCCCTGGACCGGGGTGCCGAGGCGCACGCGGCCTGGGACAAGCAGCTCGACGAGTGGCGCGGCGCCCAGCCGGAGCGGGCCGAGCTCTTCGACCGCGTGGTCGCCGGCCAGCTCCCCGAGGGCTGGGAGTCCTCGGTCCCGGTCTTCGAAGAGGGCAAGGCCGTCGCCACCCGCGCCGCCTCCGGCAAGGTCCTCCAGTCCCTCGGCGGGGTCCTGCCCGAGCTGTGGGGCGGCTCCGCCGACCTGGCCGGCTCGAACAACACCACCATCGACAAGAGCTCCTCCTTCCTCCCCGAGGGCAACCCGCTGCCCGAGGCGAACCCGTACGGCCGTACGGTCCACTTCGGCATCCGCGAGTTCTCGATGGCCGCCGAGATGAACGGCATCGCGCTGCACGGCAACACGCGGATCTACGGCGGCACCTTCCTGGTGTTCTCCGACTACATGCGCAACGCCGTCCGGATGGCCGCGCTGATGCAGCTGCCCGTCACGTACGTGTGGACGCACGACTCCATCGGTCTCGGCGAGGACGGTCCCACCCACCAGCCGGTCGAGCACCTCGCGTCGCTGCGGGCCATCCCGGGCCTGAACGTCGTCCGCCCGGCGGACGCCAACGAGACGGCCGTGGCCTGGGCCGAGATCCTGAAGAGGCACGCCACCAGCCCGGCCCCGCACGGTCTCGCGCTCACGCGTCAGGGTGTGCCGACGTATCCCGTGAACCCCGACGCGGCGAAGGGCGGGTATGTGCTGAAGGACTCCTCGTCCGCAGCCGTGGACGTCGTGCTGATCGCCACCGGCTCCGAGGTGCAGCTCGCCGTGGCCGCCCGGGAGCTGCTGGAGGCCGAGGGGCTCGGCACCCGCGTGGTGTCGATGCCGTCCGTGGAGTGGTTCGAGGAGCAGCCCCGCGCGTACCGCGAGAGCGTGCTGCCCCCGGCCGTGAAGGCGCGTGTCGCGGTCGAGGCCGGGATCGGGCTGACCTGGTACCGGTACGTCGGCGACGCCGGACGCATCGTCTCCCTCGAGCACTTCGGCGCCTCCGCCGACGCCAGGACCCTCTTCGCCGAGTTCGGCTTCACCGCCGAGAACGTCGCCGCAGCAGCCAAGGAATCCCTCGCCGCCGCGCGCGGTTGATCCGATCGCCAGAAAGAAGATGATCACTGTGACCGAAGCAACCGCGACCGCGGGAGCACTCAAGCGCCTGTCCGACGAGGGCGTCTCCATCTGGCTGGACGACCTGTCACGGCGGCGGATCGAGTCCGGGAACCTCGCCGGACTCGTCGAGAACAAGAACGTCGTGGGTGTCACCACCAACCCGTCCATCTTCCAGGCCGCCATCGGCTCCGGCGAGGGGTACGAGGAGCAGCTGACCGACCTCGCGCTGCGGGGCGTCACGGTCGAGGAGGCCGTCCGGATGATGACGACGGCCGATGTGCGTGCCGCCGCCGACATCCTGGCTTCCGTGTACACGGCGTCGAACGGTCGCGACGGCCGGGTCTCCATCGAGGTCGACCCCCGCCTCGCCCACAACACGCCGGCGACCGTCGCCGAGGCCAAGCAGCTCGCCTGGCTCGTCGACCGTCCGGGCGCCATGATCAAGATCCCGGCGACGAAGGCCGGCCTCCCCGCGATCACCGAGGTCATCGGCCTCGGCATCAGCGTCAACGTCACGCTGATCTTCTCGCTGGAGCGCTACCGCGAGGTCATGGACGCCTACCTGGCCGGTCTGGAGAAGGCCGCCGCGAACGGCGTCGACCTCTCCACCATCCACTCCGTCGCCTCCTTCTTCGTCTCCCGCGTCGACTCCGAGATCGACAAGCGGCTCACCGTCCTGGGCACGGACGAGGCCCTCGCCCTCAAGGGCAGGGCCGCGCTCGCCAACGCACGGCTCGCCTACGAGGCGTACGAGGAGGTCTTCGACGGTGAGCGCTTCACCGCCCTCGCGGGCGCCAGGGCCAACAGGCAGCGCCCGCTGTGGGCCTCGACCGGTGTGAAGGACCCGGCGTACAAGGACACTCTGTACGTCGACGAGCTGGTCGCGCCCGGCACCGTCAACACGATGCCGGAGGCGACGCTGAACGCCACCGCCGACCACGGCCGGATCACCGGCGACACCGTCACCGGCGGCTACGCCCAGGCACGCGCCGACCTGGCCGCCGTGGAGGCTCTCGGGATCTCGTACGACGAGGTCGTGCAGCAGCTGGAGGACGAGGGCGTCGCCAAGTTCGAAGCGGCCTGGAACGACCTGCTGGCCACCGTCACCAAGTCGCTGGACAGCAAGGGGGTGGACGCGGAATGAGCGAGACCCCCGCCGACGAGATCGTCGAGGCCGTCACGACCGGCAACACCGTCGTGGCGGACGAGGCCTTCGACTGGGTGAACCCGCTGCGCGACGCCGGCGACCGGCGCCTGCCCCGCATCGCCGGTCCGTCCGGGCTCGTCATCTTCGGTGTCACCGGTGACCTGTCCCGCAAGAAGCTGATGCCGGCCGTCTACGACCTGGCCAACCGCGGCATGCTGCCGCCGGGCTTCTCGCTCGTCGGGTTCGCCCGGCGGGACTGGGAGGACCAGGACTTCGCGCAGGTCGTGCACGACTCGGTGCGCGAGCACGCGCGGACGGAGTTCCGTGAGGAGGTCTGGCAGCAGCTCGCCGAGGGCATGCGGTTCATCCCCGGTGACTTCGACGACGACACCGCCTTCAAGCAACTGCGGTCCGCGGTCGACGAGTTGGATGCCTCCCGGGGCACCAGCGGCAACTACGCCTTCTATCTCTCCGTACCGCCGAAGTTCTTCCCGAAGGTCGTCCGGCAGCTGAAGAAGCACGGACTGGCCAAGGCCCCTGAGGGCTCCTGGCGGCGCGCGGTGATCGAGAAGCCGTTCGGCAGCGACCTGGCCAGCGCGCGGGATCTCAACGCGCTCGTGCACGACGTGTTCGACCCGGAGCAGGTGTTCCGGATCGACCACTACCTCGGCAAGGAGACCGTCCAGAACATCCTGGCGCTCCGCTTCGCCAACCAGATGTACGAACCCGTCTGGAACCGGTCGTACGTGGACCACGTGCAGATCACGATGGCCGAGGACATCGGCATCGGGGGCCGCGCCGGCTACTACGACGGCATCGGCGCCGCCCGTGACGTCATCCAGAACCACCTCCTCCAGCTCATGGCCCTCACCGCCATGGAGGAGCCGATCGCCTTCGACGCCGAGTCGCTGCTCACCGAGAAGCTCAAGGTGCTGAAGTCGGTGCGGCTGCCGGAGAAGATCGGCGAGCACACCGTGCTGGCGCAGTACGCGGAGGGCTGGCAGGGCGGCGCGAAGGTGCCCGGGTACCTCCAGGAGGAGGGCATCGACCCCCAGTCCAAGACGGACACGTACGCGGCCATCAAGCTGGAGGTCGACAACCGGCGCTGGGCGGGCATCCCGTTCTATCTGCGCACCGGCAAGCGCCTGGGCCGCCGGGTCACCGAGATCGCGGTCGTCTTCAAGCGCGCCCCGCACTCCCCCTTCGACTCCACGGCCACCGAGGAGCTCGGGCAGAACGCCATCGTCATCCGCGTCCAGCCGGACGAGGGCATGACGGTGCGGTTCGGCTCCAAGGTGCCGGGCACCTCGATGGAGATCCGGGACGTCTCGATGGACTTCGCCTACGGCGAGTCGTTCACCGAGTCCAGCCCGGAGGCGTACGAGCGACTCATCCTGGATGTCCTCCTGGGCGACGCCAACCTGTTCCCCCGTCACCAGGAAGTGGAAGAGTCCTGGAAGATCCTCGACCCGATCGAGGCGTACTGGGCACGGCACGGCAAGCCGGCGCAGTACGCGTCGGGCAGCTGGGGTCCGAAGGAAGCCGACGAGATGCTCGCACGAGACGGACGGAGCTGGCGCAGGCCATGAAGATCGACCTGACCGACACCACGGCAAGCAAGATCAACAAGGCGCTGGTGCAGGGGCGGCGCGCCATCGGCACCCCTGCCGTGGGCATGGTCCTGACGATGGTCATCGTCACGGACGAGGAAAACGCCTACGACTCGATCAAGGCGGCCGAGGAGGCCTCGCACGAGCACCCCTCGCGCACCCTGGTCGTCATCAAGCGGCACGCCCGCACCCCGCGCGACCGCACCAGCTCGCGCCTCGACGCCGAGGTCCGGGTGGGCGCCGACGCCGGCACCGGCGAGACCGTGATCCTGCGGACCTACGGCGAGGTCTCCGACCACGCCGACTCCGTCGTGCTGCCGCTGCTGCTGCCGGACGCGCCGGTCGTGGTGTGGTGGCCGGTGGAGGCCCCGGACAACCCGGCGAAGGACCCGCTGGGCGCCCTGGCGCAGCGCAGGATCACCGACCTGTACGCCGTGGAGAACCCCCTGGACGTACTGAAGGCCCGGGTCCGTTCCTACTCGCCCGGCGACACCGACCTCGCCTGGACCCGGCTCACACCGTGGCGTTCGATGCTGGCCGCCGCCCTCGACCAGGCCCGCGCGAAAATCACCTCCGCGGCCGTGGAGGCCGAGGAGGAGAACCCGGCCGCCGAGCTGCTGGCCCGCTGGCTGGAGGCCCGCCTCGGCGTCAGCGTCAACCGCGTGGTCACCGACGGTCCGGTCGTCACGGCCGTCCGGCTGGGCACCGCGAACGGCGAGATCGTCATCGACCGCCCCGAGGGCCCGCTGGCCACGCTGTCGCTGCCCGGCCAGCCCTCGCGCACCCTCGCGCTGAAGGTCCGCACCACCTCCGAACTGATCGCCGAGGAGCTGCGGCGCCTCGACGCGGACGAGATGTACGCCGTCGCCCTGCGGGGCGAGGCCACCAAGGAGAACGGCTGATGTCCGACACCCCGAACCTCACCCGGCGGCCCGAGTGGACCGCCCTGGAGGACCACCGCGCCGAGGGGCTCTCGCAGCTGCGGGAGTTGTTCGCGACGGACCCGGGACGCGCGGAGCGGTACGTGATGCGCGTCGGCGATCTGCGCATCGACTACTCCAAGCACCTGATCACGGACGAGACGCTGGCCCTGCTCCAGGAACTGGCCACCGCCACCGACGTGTTCGGCCTGCGTGACGCCATGTTCCGCGGCGAGAGGATCAACCTCACCGAGGACCGGGCCGTCCTGCACACCGCGCTGCGCGCCCCGGCCGACGCGGTCGTCGAGGTCGACGGCGAGAACGTCGTGCCGCAGGTGCACGCCGTGCTCGACAAGATGGGCGACTTCGCGAACCGGGTCCGCTCCGGCGAGTGGACCGGCCACACGGGCCGCCGTATCCGCAATGTCGTCAACATCGGCATCGGCGGCTCCGACCTGGGCCCGGCGATGGCGTACGAGGCGCTGCGCGCGTTCACGGACCGCTCGCTCACCCTCCGGTTCGTCTCCAACGTCGACGGCTCCGACCTCCACGAGGCCACCCGCGACCTGGACCCGGCGGAGACGCTGTTCATCGTCGCGTCCAAGACGTTCACCACCATCGAGACGATCACCAACGCCACCTCGGCCCGCTCCTGGCTGCTCGACGGCCTCGGCGGCGACGAGAAGGCGGTCGCCCGGCACTTCGTGGCGCTGTCGACGAACGGCGGCAAGGTCACCGAGTTCGGGATCGACCCGGACAACATGTTCGAGTTCTGGGACTGGGTCGGCGGCCGCTACTCGTACGACTCCGCGATCGGCCTCTCGCTGATGATCGCCATCGGTCCGGACCGCTTCCGGGAGATGCTCGACGGCTTCCGTATCGTCGACGAGCACTTCCGCACCGCCCCCGCCGAGGCCAACGCCCCGCTGCTCCTGGGCCTGTTGGGCATCTGGTACGGCAACTTCCTGGGCGCCCAGTCGCACGCGGTACTGCCGTACAGCCACTACCTGTCGAAGTTCACGGCGTACCTCCAGCAGCTCGACATGGAGTCCAACGGCAAGTCGGTGCAGCGCGACGGCCGGCCCGTCGACTGGCAGACCGGACCGGTGGTGTGGGGCACGCCCGGCACCAACGGGCAGCACGCGTACTACCAGTTGATCCACCAGGGCACCAAGCTGATCCCGGCGGACTTCATCGGCTTCGCCCGGCCCGTGGCCGAGCTGAGCGACGAACTCAAGGCGCAGCACGACCTGTTGATGGCCAACCTGTTCGCGCAGGGGCAGGCGCTGGCGTTCGGCAAGACACCGGACGAGGTGCGTGCCGAGGGTGTCCCCGAGGAACTGGTCACCCACAAGACGTTCAAGGGCAACCACCCCACCACGACGATCCTGGCGAAGGAACTGACCCCGTCGGTCCTCGGTCAGCTGATCGCCCTGTACGAGCACAAGGTGTTCGTCCAGGGCGCCGTCTGGAACATCGACTCCTTCGACCAGTGGGGTGTCGAGCTGGGCAAGGTGCTCGCCAGGCGGGTCGAGCCCGCCCTCACCGAAGGCGCCGAGGTACCCGGCCTCGACGCGTCAACCGCCGCCCTCGTGGCCGCATACCGTGAACTGAAGGAAGTGCGCTGACATGACGTCGATGCAGCTCGGCCTCATCGGCCTCGGCAAGATGGGCGGCAACATGCGCGAGCGGGTCCGCCGCGCAGGACACACCGTCATCGGCTACGACCGCAACCCCGAGGTCTCCGACGTGGCGAGCCTCGCCGAACTCGTCGAGAAGCTCGAAGCCCCCCGCGTGGTCTGGGTGATGGTGCCGGCCGGCGGCCCGACCCAGTCCGTCGTCGACGAGCTCGGCGACCTCCTCTCCCCCGGCGACACGGTCGTCGACGGCGGCAACTCCCGCTGGACGGACGACGAGAAGCACGCCGAGGAGCTCGCGGCCAAGGGCATCGGCTTCGTCGACGCCGGTGTCTCGGGCGGTGTGTGGGGTCTGACGAACGGCTACGCCCTCATGGTCGGCGGCGACGCCGAGCACGTCGCGAAGGTGCAGCCGGTCTTCGACGCGCTCAAGCCCGAAGGCGACTTCGGCTTCGTCCACGCGGGCAAGGTGGGCGCCGGGCACTTCGCGAAGATGGTCCACAACGGCATCGAGTACGCGATGATGCAGGCCTACGCCGAGGGCTGGGAGCTCCTGGAGAAGGTCGACTCCGTCACCGACGTGCGCGAGGTCTTCCGGTCCTGGCAGGAGGGCACGGTCATCCGTTCCTGGCTGCTGGACCTGGCGGTCAACGCCCTGGGCGAGGACGAGCACCTGGACAAGCTGCGCGGTTACGCGGAGGACTCCGGCGAGGGCCGGTGGACCGTCGAGGCGGCCATCGACAACGCGGTACCGCTGCCCGCGATCACGGCCTCCCTGTTCGCGCGGTTCGCGTCCCGTCAGGACGACTCGCCGCAGATGAAGATGATCGCGGCGCTGCGCAACCAGTTCGGCGGCCACGCCGTCGAGTCGAAGGAGTAGCGCACCGTGGGGGATCTTCTGCTGGTCCGCCACGGAGAGACGGAGTGGAGCGTGTCGGGCCAGCACACCAGCTGGACCGACCTGCCCCTCACCGGGCACGGTGAGGAACAGGCCAAGGCCCTCGCTCCGCTTCTCTCCGGACGGGCCTTCGCCTCCGTGCTCAGCAGTCCGCTGGGCCGTGCGATACGCACCGCCGAACTCGCCGGTCTGTCAGGGGTGTCGCCCTATGACGACCTCCATGAGTGGGACTACGGCGGCTACGAAGGCGTCACCACCGTCGACATCCACCGGACCCGGCCCGACTGGTACCTGTGGACCGACGGCGTGCCGCCCGGCCCCGAGGGTCACCCCGGTGAGTCGCCCGCCGAGGTCGGGGCACGCGCCGACCGGGTGCTGGCCCGGGTGGACGCGGCGCTCCCGGACGGGGACGTGGTCCTCGTGGCGCACGCCCACTTCCTGCGGGTGCTGACGGCTCGCCGGCTGGGTCTGGTGCCCGCCGACGGACGGCTCTTCCAGCTGGCGACGGGCACGGTCAGCCGGCTGTCCACGGAACACGGCCGACCGGTCATCGCCGAGTGGAACACCCGGCCGTAGAGGCCTGACCCGCCCTCCGGGCCCTGGCCCGGAGGGCGGTCCCACAGGCGCTCGCCCACGCCCGGTCCGGGCGGTCAGCCGCCCGTGACGCCGTGCTGTGCGGCCAGCCGCACGGGGGCGTTCTGGGCACCGTAACCGCGGTAGCCGTCGCGCTGGACGAGTTCGAAGAAGACCCGGCCGACCGTGCGGGTGTAGCAGTGGCGGAACTCGCCGTACGCGTCCCGGTCGTAGAGGATGCCGAGCTCGCGGTACGTCTCCAGCTCGCCGTCGGCGAACGCGAAGCGGGCGGCGAGGTCGTCGTAGTAGTTCGCGGGGATCGGCAGGACGCGGCCGCCCGCGTCCCGGAAGCGGCGGACCGCCGTGACCACGTCGTCGGTGGCGAACGCGATGTGCTGGGCGTGCACCGTGTCGTCCGTGGGTGCCGCGCCGACACTCAGCGCGATCCGGACGCTGCCGTCCGGGTTGGTCACCGCCCGGCTGCGCATCAGGCCGTACGGGTCGGCGACGTCCACGCTCTCCTGCGCGTGCAGCCCGAGCACACTGCGGTGGAACAGCGCCGCCTCGTCGAACTGGTGCCAGGGCTGGACGAGGGCCAGATGGTCGATGCGCCGCACGCCCGCCGCCCCGGCCTCGTGCGGCACGTCCTCGAAGTCGGCCCGCCAGTTGGGCAGTTCGGGACGGCCGGTCGCGCAGAAGAAGAGTTCCGTGCCGTCGGGCGCCGCGACGGCGTCCAGCGGGGCGTCCTCCGCGGCGCGGCGGCGGGGCAGGACCGGGGCCAGCAGGGACTCGGCGCGCCGGGCCGCACCCGTCGGGTCCGGGGACTCCAGGCCGATCGCGGCGAGGCCCGTGCCGTCGCGGCGGCCGGCCGGGCCGGTGTTCAGGAGCAGTCGGGCCTCGCCCTGCTGCCACAGGTCCACCGGCTTGCTGCGGTGGCGCGCGGTGCGGGCGAAGCCCAGCGCGCCGAGCACCGCCGTGACCGGCCCGGCATCGGGTGTGACCAGCTCGGCGAAGGCGACGCCGGTGGGGACGACGGGCTCGGGCAGGGGTGCGACGCCGACCGCCTCCTGGAGCGCCAGCAGCGAGCGGTGCGCGTCCACGGCCGTCGGTCCGGCGTCGGCCTGTCGGTAGACGTCGTTGAAGACTTCGAGGGAGAGCGGACCGTCGTAGCCGGTATGCAATACACGGCGTACAAGATCCGCCACATCGAATCCACCCTGCCCGGGGAAGCAGCGGTAGTGGCGGCTCCACTGCAGGACGTCCATCGCGAGCAGTGGGGCGTCGGCGAGCTGGAGGAAGAAGATCTTCTCGCCGGGGATGTCCGCGATGGCTTCGAGGCTCTTGGGTTCGGAGCCCCGCGAGAGGATGTGGAAGCTGTCCAGGCAGGTGCCGAGCGCCGGGTGGTCGGCCGCGCGGACGATCTGCCAGGCGTGGTCGTAGGTGCTCACATGCCGGCCCCACGCCAGTGCCTCGTAGGCGACCTTGATGCCGAACTCCCGGGCCAGGTCGGCCAGTCGGCTCAGCTGTTCGGCGGCGAGGGCGTCGTCGTCCACGGCGAGGGGGTGGACGCTGGAGCAGACGAGGACCGTGTCGGTGCCGAGCCGGCCCATCAGCTCGAACTTGTGCCGGGCCCGGCGCAGGTTGCTCGCGAACTGCTCCTCGGGCACCGCCTCCATGTCCCGCATCGGCTGGTAGAGGTCGATGCCCAGACCGAGGTCGGCGCAGCGGGCGCGGATCTCCTCGGGGGTGAGGGGGCTGGCCAGGAGGTCGTTCTCGAAGATCTCCACGCCGTCGAAGCCGGCCCGGGCGGCGGCCGTGAGCTTCTCGGTGAGGGACCCGCTGAGCGAGACGGTGGCGATGGACGTACGCATGGGACAAGCTCCTTCGACCTGCGGTCCAGCGCCCCGTCAGGGGCGCGGGGCTGTGTACATATGCGGCTCCGCCGCGGGGCGCGACCAGCCATTGACGGCCCGCAGCATCGATACGATCTAGCCCGCCGAGCTCTCGACGACCCCGGCCATCTCCGCGATGTCGGCCAGCATGCGAACTCTGTCGGGCTCACGCCCGGTGAACAGACGGAACGCGTCCACGGCCTGGAACACCGCCATCCCGCCCCCGTCCAGAGTGGCGCAGCCAACCGCGCGGGCGGTGCGCAGGAGTTCGGTCTCGAGGGGGCGGTAGACGACCTCGGCGACCCACAGGCCGGGGTGCAGGAGTTCGGCGGCGAAGGGGAGGCCGGGGTGGGCGGCCATGCCGGTGGGGGTGGCATGAACGATTCCGTCGGCGCTCGCGAGCAGTTCCGGGAGCCGGTCCGGGGTCGCGTGGGCGGCCCGGCCTTCGCCGAAGTGGCGGTTCAGGGAGGCGGCGAGGCCGGCGGCCCGGTCGGCCAGCGCGTCCACGACCGTGACCCGCTCCGCGCCGAGGGTGAGCGTGGCGTGCGCGACGGCCGCTCCCGCGCCGCCCGCGCCCAGCTGGACGACCTTCTCCAGCGGCACGTCGGGCAGGCCACGGGCGAAGGAGGCGGCGAAACCGGTCACGTCGGTGTTGTGGCCGATGGCCCGGCCGTCCTCGAAGACGACGGTGTTGACCGCGCCGAGCGCCTCGGCCTGCGGGGAGAGCGCGTCGAGGTGCTCGATGACCAGCTGCTTGCAGGGGTGGGTGATGTTGAGCCCGTCGAAGCCCGTGTCCCGGGCGGACCGCAGCAGATCGCCGACCGCTTCCGGGCCGACGCCGAGGACGTCGATGTCGATGAGCCGGTACAGATAGCGCAGACCCTGGCGGTCGGCCTCCCGCTCGTGCAGGGCGGGGCTGAGCGAGGGGCCGATGCCCGCACCGATCAGTCCGACGAGATACGAGTCCTTGGCCACGGGCGGACCTCCTGAGCGGCTCACTAATGTACGAACTAGTGAGTTAGTCATAGCACCCGGAAAGCACGCTTGGGAAGCCCTGGCCCGCCGCGCGGGGCGAGCGGGCTTCTAGAATCGCGGCACTGGCCGCCACCCGAAGGAACCCGATGACCAGCGTGGAAGAACCGGCACGACCCAACGGGCGCACCCGTGACGCCGCGCGCACCAAGGCCGAGATCCTGGACGTCGCGACCCGCGAGTTCGCCCGGGTCGGTTTCGCGGGGGCCCGGGTCGACGACATCGCCGCCCTCACCAGCACCACGAAGCGGATGATCTACTACTACTTCGGCGGCAAGGAGCAGCTGTTCACGGCCGTCCTGGAGCGGGCGTACGGCGTGATCCGGGAGGCCGAGCAGGAGCTGGACGTCGAGCACCTGGACCCGGTCGCGGCCATCCGCAAGCTCGCCGAGGTCACCTTCGACCACCATGAGCAGCACCCCGACTTCATCCGCCTGGTCAGCATCGAGAACATCCACGAGGCCGAGCACATCGCCGCCTCCGAGAAGCTCGGCAAGATCGGCTCGCCCGCCCTGGACGTGATCCGCCGGATCCTGGAGTCGGGCCAGAAGTCCGGCCTGTTCACGGCCGACGTGGACGCCGTCGACCTGCACGCGATGATCAGCTCCTTCTGCTTCTTCCGGGTCGCCAACCGGCACACCTTCGGCGCCCTGTTCGGCCGCGACCTCATCGCCCCCGCACAGCGCGAGCACTACCGGAACATGCTGGGCGACATGGTGATCGCCTACCTGACGGCGGAGCGCATCGCCGACTGAAGATCCTTCGGCAGGGCCTCTTGACACGTGGGAAACGCGAGCGCAACATCCCTACCCAAGCGCTACTAACTACCTAGTGGGTTAATTAACCGCAGCCCCGAGGACCCAGCGCGGCCGACCCAGCACCCCAGGGCTCAGGCACTTCTCCCCCGCCGCTCACTCCGCATACGTTGGAGTTCCCTCGAAGGAGCACACTCGTGTCCGTCCCCGCCGACGCCGTCGGGCAGCCGAAAAAGGCGGCCACTGCCGCTTGGATCGGCAGCGCGCTGGAGTACTACGACTTCTTCATCTACGGCAGCGCGGCCGCGCTGATCTTCCCGGAGATCTTCTTCGACAAGTCCGACCCGGCCACCGCGACCCTGCTGTCGCTGGCCACCTTCGGTGTGGCGTACGCCGCCCGGCCGATCGGCGCGCTCTTCCTGGGCCACTTCGGTGACAAGGTCGGCCGTAAGAAGATCATGGTCTTCACGCTGATCCTGATGGGTCTGTCGACCTTCCTCATCGGCTGTCTGCCCACCCGCGACCAGGTCGGCACGCTCGCACCGGTCCTGCTGGTGCTGTGCCGTGTCCTGCAGGGCATCTCCGCCGCCGGCGAGCAGGCGAGCGCCAACTCCATGACGCTCGAACACGCGCCGCCGAACCGGCGCGGCTTCTTCACCAGCTTCACCCTCAGCGGCACCCAGGGCGGCCAGCTCCTCGCCACGCTGGCCTTCATCCCGATCGCCGCGCTCCCCGAGGACCAGCTGCTGTCCTGGGGCTGGCGGATACCGTTCTTCCTGAGCATCGCGGTCGCCGTCGTCGGCTACGTCATCCGCCGCAAGCTGGAGGAGACCCCGGCCTTCGAGCAGCAGACCGCCTCCGAGGGCGTCGTGAAGATGCCGCTCGCGTTCCTGGCCCGCAACCACTGGGCGGACGTCCTGCGGGTGATCGCGGGTGCGCTGATCGCCTCGGTCTCGACGATCTTCACGGTCTGGGCGCTGGCGTACGCCACCAGCGACTCGGTCGGGATGAGCCGCTCCTCGATGCTGTGGGTGGGCGCGCTGGCCAACCTGGTCGCCCTCGGCGCGATCCCGGTGTGGGCCACGCTCTCGGACCGTATCGGCCGCCGCCCGGTCTTCCTGATCGGCGCCGCGGGCAGCGCGGTCATGATGTTCGTGTACCTCTGGGCGATCTCCACGGGCAACTACCCGCTGACCCTGGTGCTGGGCATCGTCACCTTCGGTGTCGTCTACAGCGCCGCGAACGGGGTGTGGCCCGCCTTCTACGGCGAGATGTTCTCGACCCGCGTCCGGCTGTCGGGCATGGCGATCGGCACCCAGATCGGCTTCGCCGTGGCCGGGTTCGCGGTCACCTTCGCCGCGCAGATCGCCGGCCCGGACGGCAGCGACTGGTCGGCGGTCGCGTTCTTCACCGCCGCGCTGTGCGTCCCGCCGGTCATCGCCGCCCTCACGGCCCGCGAGACCCACAGCATCCCCACGCAGCAGCTCGGCGAGCGCACGCCGAAGCCGGCGGCGGAGCGAGAGACCGTGACCGCCTGACCTCCGCTCGCAGGACTCCCGGGTCCCCGGACGCCGTGACGGCTCCGGGGACCCGGGCTTTCGCCCGCCTAGGCCCGCGGATGACGCGGCTCGTACAGGCCGACCTCGGCGCCGCCCGGAAGCCGGAAGCCGGTCACCCGTCCCCAGGAGGCCTCCTGGAGCGGGCGGCTGAACCCGACGCCCTTGTTCTCGAGTTCCGCGGTCGTGGCCTCGATGTCGTCGCACATCAGCATCAGCTCGTACGCCGCCGCACCCCGCGTGGGATGGCAGGCGACCTCCGTCGGAGGTGCCTTGAAGATCAGCCAGCCGTGCCCGGCGTCGACGTGGGACCAGCCCAGCACCTCCCGCAGGAAGTCACGGTCCGCCTCGGCGTCACGGCTGTGAATCACCACATGTGTCCCATTGATCACGCGCGGAGGCTAATGAGGCGGGGCCCGGTGGGCAAGCACCGCCGCCTGCGCCACGGCCCCGTCAGTTTTCGAGAAGCACCCGCCCCGGGGACGCGCCTAGCGTGAAGTCCATGGACCTCACCCTTCACGCGAGCTTCCTCCCGCAGGACGACCCGGACGCCGCGCTGGCCTTCTACCGGGATCTCCTCGGCTTCGAGGTGCGCGGCGATGTCGGCAAGGGCTCGATGCGCTGGATCACGGTCGGTCCCGTCGGTCAGCCCGGCACCTCGGTCGTACTGCATCCGCCGGGCATCGACCCCGATGTCACCGAGGACGAGCGCCGCGCGATCTTCGGGATGATGGACAAGGGCACCTACGCGGGCATCGTGCTGGCCACCGGCGACCTCGACGCCGTGTTCGACCGGCTTCAGGCACGGGCCGATGTGGTCCAGGAGCCGATCAAGCAGCCGTGGGGCGTGCGTGACTGCGCCTTCCGTGACCCCGCGGGCAATCTGGTCCGTATCCAGGAACGGAACTGACCAGGCGCGAAACGACGCGGAACGCTTTGTTCCCGCAGGGAAATCAGTCCTAATGCTCGGAGCCGGTGAGATCGAGCCGAACGATGGAGAACAGTCAGCATGGCCACCAAGAGGACGACCCCGCAGCCGACCGCGTCGCACCCCGCCGACAGCCACGATCTGATCCGCGTGCACGGCGCGCGCGAGAACAATCTCAAGGACGTCAGCATCGAGATCCCCAAACGCAGGCTGACGGTGTTCACCGGTGTCTCCGGGTCGGGCAAGAGCTCGCTGGTGTTCGACACGATCGCCGCGGAGTCGCAGCGGCTGATCAACGAGACGTACAGCGCCTTCGTACAGGGCTTCATGCCGACGCTGGCGCGGCCCGAGGTCGACGTACTGGACGGACTGACGACGGCGATCATCGTCGACCAGGAGCGGATGGGGGCCAACGCCCGCTCGACCGTCGGCACCGTGACCGACGTCAACGCGATGCTGCGCATCCTCTTCAGCCGGCTCGGCACACCGCACATCGGCCCGCCCAACGCGTACTCGTTCAACGTGCCGTCGGTGTCGGCGAGCGGTGCGATCACCGTGGAGCGCGGTGGCAAGACCAAGGCGGAGAAGGCCACGTTCCACCGGCTCGGCGGCATGTGTCCGCGCTGCGAGGGCATGGGCTCGGTCAGCGACTTCGACCTGACGGCGCTGTACGACGACAGCCTCTCGCTCAACGAGGGCGCGCTGACGATCCCCGGCTACAGCATGGACGGCTGGTACGGCCGTATCTACCGGGGCTGCGGCCTCTTCGACCCGGACAAGCCGATCCGCAGGTTCACCAAGCGCGAGATGCACGACCTGCTCCACAAGGAGCCGACCAAGATCAAGGTCGAGGGCATCAACCTCACGTACGAAGGACTGATCCCGAAGATCCAGAAGTCCTTCCTCTCCAAGGACGTCGACGCCCTCCAGCCGCACATCCGTGCCTTCGTGGAGCGGGCGGTGACGTTCCAGACCTGTCCCGAGTGCGACGGCACCCGGCTCAGCGCGGAGGCCCTGGCCTCGAAGATCAAGGGCAGGAACATCGCCGACGTCTGCGCGATGCAGATCGACGATCTGGCCGACTGGGTCCGGGACCTGAAGGAGCCGTCGGTGGCGCCGCTGCTGGCAGCGCTGGGGCACTCGCTGGACTCGTTCGTCGAGATCGGGCTCGGCTACCTCAGTCTCGACCGCCCCTCGGGCACCCTCTCCGGCGGCGAGGCGCAGCGCACCAAGATGATCCGCCACCTCGGGTCCTCGCTCACCGATGTGACGTACGTCTTCGACGAGCCGACGATCGGGCTGCACCCGCACGACATCCGCCGGATGAACGAACTGCTGCTGCAACTGCGCGACAAGGGCAACACCGTGCTGGTCGTGGAGCACAAGCCGGAGGCGATCGAGATCGCCGACCATGTCGTGGACCTCGGCCCGCGCGCCGGCACCGCAGGCGGCGAGGTGGTCTTCGAGGGCACCGTCGAGGGGCTGCGCTCCAGCGACACGCTCACCGGACGGCACCTGGACGACCGGGCCTCGCTGAAGTCCGCGGTGCGCGAGCCGTCAGGGGTGCTGGAGGTGCGCGGCGCAGGCACGAACAACCTCCAGGACGTCGACGTCGACATCCCGCTGGGCGCGCTGGTCGTCGTCACCGGGGTCGCCGGTTCCGGCAAGAGCTCGCTGATCCATGGCTCGGTGTCCGGGCAGGACGGTGTGATCACGGTCGACCAGACGGGGATCCGCGGCTCGCGGCGCAGCAACCCGGCGACCTACACCGGCCTGCTGGAGCCGATCCGCAAGGCGTTCGCCAAGGCCAACGGCGTGAAGCCGGCCCTGTTCAGCGCCAACTCCGAGGGCGCCTGCCCGACCTGCAACGGCGCGGGCGTCGTCTACACCGACCTGGCGATGATGGCCGGGGTGGCCTCCACGTGCGAGGAGTGCGAGGGCAAGCGGTTCCAAGCGGCGGTCCTCGAATACCACCTCGGAGGCCGTGACATCAGCGAGGTGCTCGCGATGCCGGTGTCCGAGGCGGAGGAGTTCTTCGGCGCGGGCGAGGCGCGTACGCCGGCCGCGCACAAGATCCTGGAGCGGCTCGCGGACGTCGGGCTGGGCTATCTCACCCTCGGACAGCCGCTGACGACACTGTCGGGCGGTGAGCGGCAGCGGCTGAAGCTGGCCACCCACATGGGCGAGAAGGGCGGGGTCTACGTGCTCGACGAGCCGACGACCGGGCTCCATCTCGCGGATGTGGAGCAGCTGTTGGGCCTGCTGGACCGGCTGGTGGACTCCGGGAAGTCGGTCATCGTCATCGAGCATCACCAGGCGGTCATGGCGCACGCCGACTGGATCATCGACCTCGGCCCCGGCGCCGGCCACGACGGCGGCCGGATCGTCTTCGAGGGCACCCCGACGGAGCTGATCGCGGACCGCTCCACGCTCACGGGCCAGCACCTGGCGGAGTACGTCGGGGCCTGAACGGGGCGGGGAGCCGGGCCGGACGGCCGCACGTCGGATCGGCCCGATTCCCGTCGGGCGTCCCCGCGTCGAACCGAGGCGCGGACGCCCGCGAACGGGACTGGTCCACAGGCGAGTCGGGCGGGTGGTCGCGCAAGTCGACACAGTGAGACCACTAGTCGGACCGACGCCGCGCGAGCCGAGGCAGCGCGCCCCCCGAGCCGGGACACCCGACGGCAAGGCGGCCCGGGGCCTGAGCCGGGTCGGGCCCGGGCCACGCCGGACCCCCGGCCGAGTGACCCCGCCGTCCTTCGCCCAGCCGGGTCTGCCGCACTACGAGTTGGACCACGCCCGCTCGCACAGCACCAGCCGGTATCCGTCCGGGTCCTCGATCGTCACGCCCCACTCGTTCCAGTAGGGGTTGGGCGAGGAGACCCGCTTGCCGCCGTGTTGTTCGAGTCGGGCGACCAGGTCCTGCGGCACGGGACCGTCGACGTAGACGACCAGGAGGTCCTCCTCCGTGGGCCGGGGTTCGACGGGGTGGGCCGGCTCGTGGACGAGTTCGAGGTGCCAGGCGGCGTCGGGCCAGCCGAGCATGAGCAGGTCGTGGTGACCCGGTTCGGCGCCGCCCTCGGCCCGCCACACGACGGTCAGACCGAGCCCGTCGGCCCAGAAACGCTCCGCGGCGGCGAGGTCGCGGGACGGGCGGGCGATACGGATGTGACTGCGGCCGTGGACCGGCATGGTGACCTCTTCCTGAGCGTGGCGTCTCCTCGGCCAGCCTAGGCAGCGCTTGATCGCGAAACCATCGGTCGTCCGCCCTGCGCCCCGGGTCCTAGGACCACGCGAACCGCTCCACCCCGTTGACAGTTGACGTTTTCGGCAAGAACATCGGCCGCAACGAGCAGAAAAGAACAGGCGCTCGTCGCGCGCAGCCGGTCCGGGGGGAGGGCTCCGCGCGTACCGGCCGGATTCAGGGGCGGCCGGTACGCGCGGAGATGCCGACCCGGTCGGGCCCGGCTCCAGGACCGGGCCGTCGCGGTCGCCATGACCGGCGTGCGGGTGGGGCGCCCACCGGGGACGTATATCGGCGGAACTGGGCCGGCGGACGGCCCTCGCGGTGATGTACGTCGCCGCGCGAGAGGGAACGGCGTCGCCGCCAGGATCCCGGCCCGGCCGCGACGCCCAGTGCCTCAGCCCCGGTTGGCCCCCGCGGGGATCCCGTACGCCCGTTCCACCTTCAGCCGCAGCACCAGCCGCCGGTCGCGGACCATCGCGGCCCGGTAGTCGTCCCAGTCGGGGTGCTCGCCCAGGACGTCGCGGTACAGCCGGACGAGTTCCTCGACGGTCTCGTCGTACGGCTCCTGCGCCACCGGCGTGAGCTCGGCCGTCCCCTCGGCGACCGTGTACGCCCACCGGTCCGCGGCGGTCACGTGGTAGGACGCCCTCGGATCGCGGCGCAGGTTGCGGGTCTTGGCGCGGTCGTCCGTGATCGAGACCCGGATGATCCGCTCGTCGGGGTAGTAGGCGTGGCTGACGTTCGACAGCTGGGGCCGGCCGTCGCGCTTGAGGGTGACCAGCACCCCGCCGTGGCCCTCGGAGAGCAGCCCTAGCAATGCGTTCTGCGTCGCGTCCTGAGTCATGCCTGGATCAACCGGCACGCGGGGTGCGCGCATTCCCGGACAGGAGGTCGGTAGACACTGTCTACGAGCACTGGTAGACAGTGTCTATGCGTGAGTCGGAGAGCGGGCTGCGGGCCCGGCTGGTCAACGTCGGGGTGGAGCTGGTGGCCCGGGAGGGCGTGCAGGCGCTGACCCTGCGGGAGATCGCCCGCCGGGCGGGCGTCTCGCACGGTGCGCCGCGCCGCTACTTCCCGACCCATCTGGAGCTGCTGTCGGCCATCGCGCGCCGGGGCTTCGGCGAGCTGGCGGAGCGGGCGGGGGCGGCCGACGACGGCACCGCGAGCCCGCGCGACCGGCTGACGGGGCTGGGGCGGGCCTATCTGCGGTTCGCCCTGGACAACCGCGGCATGTACGAGCTGATGTTCCGTCACGATCTGCTGGAGAGCGGCCGTCTGGGCCTCAGGGACACCAGCCTGCCCCTCTTCGGCCGCCTGGTGGAGCTGGTCGCCCTGGCCCGCCCGGACGCGGACGCCCGCCTCGTCGCCGGGGCGTTGTGGGCGAACCTGCACGGCATCGCCCAGCTCTGGGGCTGGGGCAGCCTCCAACTGGCCACCGGCGCGGACGACTTCGGGCCTCTCCTGCGCCACGCCCTCGACGCGCACCTCGGCCGGGAGGGCGGGTGAACCCTCGTCTCGTCCTCGCGGGCAGTGTGACCGGAGCCGTGATCGTCGCCCTCGACGGCACGGTCCTCACCATCGCCCAGCCCTCCCTGCAAAGGGATGTGCACACCTCCTTCGCCCAGGTCCAGTGGACCAGCACCGGCTATCTCATCGCGGTGGCGAGTCTGCTGGTGTTCGCGGGGCGGCTCGGCGACCGGTACGGGCACCGGCGGCTCTTCGGGATCGGCATGCTCGGCTTCGGGGTGGCGTCGGCGGGCATCGGACTGGCGCCCGGCGTCGGCTGGGTGATCGGACTGCGGGTCGTCCAGGGGGTGTTCGGGGCGCTGCTGCAACCCGCGACCCTCGGCATGCTGCGCGTCGCCTACCCGCCGGACCGGCTCCGGGGGCCCATCGCCGTGCGCACCGCGGCGATCGGGGTGGCCGCCGCGGCCGGCCCGCTGCTCGGCGGAGTGCTGGTGGCCGGGGCCGGGTGGCGGGCGGTGTTCTTCGTCAACGTCGTGCCCGCGCTGGTGTTCGGTGTGCTCGCCCTGCGGGTGCGGGAGCCGGAGCGGGCCGCCGAGGTCCGGCTGGACCTGCCCGGTGCCGCCCTGCTCGCGGTGACCCTGGGGTTCCTGGTCCATACGCTGGTCTCCCCGCACTGGCTCGGCGTGGCGGTGACCGCGGTGGCCGGCGTCGCCTTCGTACGCCACGAGCGCCGCACCGCGAGCCCACTGATACCGCGTGCCGTCCCCGGCGCACCGCTCGGCGTCCTGGTCGCCGCGTCGGCCGCCCTGTCGGGCACGCTGTTCGTGAGCACGTACGCCCTGCAGTACACGCTCGGCCTCGACCCCTTCCAGAGCGCCCTGCGCTGCCTCCCGCTGGCGGTGCTGATGGTGGCCGCCGCCGCGATGTGCCCCGTGCTGCTGCGCCGGGCGGGAGCCCGCCGCACGACGGCGACCGCGACGGCGGTCCTCGCCGCCGGGATCCTGGTGCTCTCCCACGCGTCGGGCGCGCTCGCGCTGGGCGCGGGATTCGCCCTGCTGGGGGCGGGGTTCGGGACCGTCATGGTGGCGGCCACCCATGTCGTCGTACGGGAGAGTCCGGTCGGGTCGGCCGGGGTGGCGGGCGGGCTGCAGCAGACCGCGATGAACGTCGGGCCGACGCTCGGGGTGGCCCTTGCCGCCACGGAGGTGTCACTCGTCACGTTCGCCGCTGTGGCGCTGGCGGGCGTGGTGCCGGCGGCGGGTTTCCGTGCCACGATCACCGATCGAGGTCGACCGGGCGATCGTTCGGAGATTCCTGCGCGACGATGAGGTCTGAGGTCATCGCGGCGGGGTATGCCGGATCGCACCTCGACGAACGCGAGCGGAGGAGAGCGATGGCACAGCTGCGGCAGGAAGTCGACCCGGGTGAGGCCGGACTGGACGCGAAGGCGCTGGACCGCCTCGACCAGCACTTCGCCCACTACGTGGACGAGGGACGCATGCCCGGCTTCCTCGTGGCCGTCGCCCGCGGCGGCCGCGTCGCCCACCTCACGGCGCACGGCCACCGCGATCTCGCCGCCGGACTCCCCGTCGAGCCGGACACCCTGTGGCGGATCTACTCCATGACCAAGCCCGTCACCGCGGTGGCCGCGCTGATCCTGGTGGAGGAGGGGAAGCTGTCGCTGGACGACCCGGTCGCCCGGTATCTGCCGGCCTTCGCCGACGCCCGGGTCCATGTCAGCGGCTCGGGCTCCGACATGGTCACCCGGCCCGCCGAACAGCCCATGCTCATACGGCACTTGATGACTCACACGGCAGGTCTGACCTTCGCCTTCTATCACTCCCACCCGGTCGACGCCCTGTACCGCGAGGCCGGTCTGGAGTCGTCGGTGGTGCCGGGCACGACCCTGGCCGAGACGGTCGACGTGTACGCGAGCCTGCCGCTCCAGTTCGAGCCGGGCACGCAGTGGAACTACTCGGTCGCCTCCAACGTGCTCGGCCGGGTCATCGAGGTGGTGTCCGGACAGCCGCTGGACACCTTCTTCGCCGAGCGGGTCTTCGGACCGCTCGGCATGACCGACGCCGGCCTGAGCGTGACGGACGAACAGGCGCCCAGACTCTCCGAGTTGTACGGCGAGAAGGACGACGGCGGCATCGAGCCGGTCCCCGGGCTTCCGCTCCGCGGCCGGCCCCGGTTCCTCTCCGGCAGCGGCGGGATGGCGGCCTCCGCGCACGACATGCACCGCTTCATGGAGTTGCTGCGCCGTCGCGGCGAACTCGACGGCACCCGGCTGCTCGCCCCCGAAACGGTCGACCTGATGGCCAGGAACCAGCTTCCCGGCGGCGCCGACCTGCGTGCCTTCGGCAGCAGACCTGCCCACGACGAGCCCAACAACGACGGAGTCGGCTTCGGTCTCAGCGTCTCCGTGGTGATCGACCCCGCCCGGACGCTCGCGCCCACGAGCCCGGGCACGTTCGGCTGGAGCGGAGCCGCTTCCACGACCTTCTGGGTCGATCCCGGCCACGATCTGACCGTGCAGTTCTACACCCAGGTACGGCCGAAATCACTGAAACTCAACCCGGACCTCAGGCGGCTGGTGCACGAGGCCCTGGTCGAGTGATCAGGCGTCCACACGCAGCGTGAACTCCACGCCCTCCAGGGCGAGTTCCCGCAGCCACTCCTCCGACCGGGTCGCCGTCTCGGCGGCCCGGCCGAGGCCGGGCGGCAGCGAGCCGTCCAGGACGTGGCCCACGCCGAGGGCGAGGGTGCGGGAGACACAGCGGGCCATCGCGCTCTCCTCCTCGTCCCCCACCAGGTCCAGCAGATAGCTGCCCGCCCACGTCTGTCCCGCCGGGCCGCGCACATCCAGCGACACGGCGAGCACGACCCGGTCCCGGTCGGTGTCCGTGGTCGGGTAGGCCGCCGCCAACTCCCGTGCCAGCGCGGCGATCCGGGCGTCGTCACCGCCCTTGAGCTCCTCGAAGACGGCGTCCCAGGCCCGCAGCCACCCCTCCAGCCGCAGGGTGCCCCGCACGAAGGACCGCGCCTTCCAGGCGGGCGGCATCCCGTACTGCTCGACGAACGGCACGCTGTCGCGGTTCGGATAGACCTCGAAGCCCTCCCCGTCGACGACATGGCGCCGGGTCGCCTCCCACGGCCGCGCGGCGGTGGTCTCGGCACCGTCCTCGATGTAACGGGCGGGCGAGCGCAGGGCGCCCAGGACTCCGAGGGGCGCCCAGCTGAAGCGGTACCGGAAGTCGTTCGGCACCGCGGGGATGCCGCCGCAGTAGGACGTGAGGCGGTACGAGGCCGCCGTACCGTCGCCGATCACGTCCCGGGCGCGGGCGACGAGGCTGTGCGCGAAGAGGTGGTCGATGCCCGGGTCGAGCCCGGCCTCGGTGAGGACGACGACCCCGGCGGCGAGGGCCGCGGGCACCTGTTCCAGCACGGCGTCCGACACATAGCTGGAGCAGGCGAAGTGCGCCTTCTGTGCGACGCACGCGGCCAGGATCCCGGCGTGCTCCGGTGCGGGCAGCATCGACACGACGACGTCCCCGGGCGCGAGTTCGGCCGTCAGCGCGGGAAGGGTGTACGCGCGGGGCTCGGCGCGACCGGTGAGACCCAGCCGGTCCAGGGCCTCGGCCGCGCGCTCCTCGGTGCGGTGCCACACCCGCACCCGCTCGGCCGCCCCGCACACCCGGGCCAGCCCGCTGCCCGTGGACAGTCCGGTGCCGATCCAGTGGACGGTGCCGCTCGCCGGAACCAGCTCAGACATGGCGCGACTCCCCTTCCACGATGCCGAGTTCCCGGCAGGCCGCACGGAACCGGTCCAGACAGCGCCCCCACGGCCCGGCGGCCCCGAAGTCCAGCAGCAGCGGCAGCAACTGCTCCGAGAAGCCCTCGCTGGACTCCTTCGGCAACAGCGACGGCAGGTTGTCGATGGCGATGAGGTCCAGCGGCGGCTCCTTGCGGAGCCGGCGCACCGGCTCGTCCCACTCGGTGGTGCGGTCGTAGACCGGCAGGACGTTCAGGGGCGAACCGACGTCGCAGGTGACGTCGGAGAGGGTGCGCAGCCGGCGGGCGGGGTCGTCCAGGTCCGTTTCCCGGACGAACGGCGGGATCGGAGTGGTGGCGAGGACGCAGTTCACCATCACGTCGTGCTCCAGCAGGGCCGCGCGGTCCAGGTCGCGGGTCTCCTCCAGGTCCCAGCAGGTGGGGTCAAGCCCGGCAGCCCGGAGGGCGACGCGTGCACCGCGTCCGCTGCGGCCCAGGGCGCCGATGACGAGCGCGGTGAACTCCTCGTCCCCGGCGACGGGCCGGAGGATCTCGTCGAGCTCCTGCTTCGAGGTGGGCGTGAGCGGCGCGACGAGCCGGCCCCGGTGCTGGAGCACCGCCAGCGCCGCGCCCAGATAGCCCGCCCAGTATCCGAAGGCGGCGAGCCGGCGCCCGTGGTCGTCGACCAGGTACTCCAGGTCGAGGAGTGCCCCGCCCCCGGCGGCGAACCGGCGGAGCAGGTCCGCGGCGCCCGGCTGCCGCTTGTAGGCGTGCCCGAAGAAGATGTGCCGGTGCGGCAACTCGGCGGGCGCGTCGGGGAGTTCCTTCAGACCGAGGACGACCGCCGCCGTCGGCGCCGCCACCCATGAGCCCGTGGGCGCGACCCGGGCGCCGACAGCCTCGTACTCCTCGATCGGGAAGATCCGCTGCGGGGACTCCTCGACGGTCAGGGTCACCCCGCTCTCGACGAGCCTGCGTGCGTCGGACGGCACGACCGGTGAGCGCCGTTCGGTGGGACGGTCCTCGTGGCGCAGCCACAGATGGAGCTCGGTCATACGCAGTTGGCCTCCGGGCGCGGGGCGTCGGCCGCGAACCGGCCGGCGTTCAACGGGCTGACGTCCACGAAGGGTACGCGGCCCAGGCACAGGTCACGGACGACCTCGCCGACGGCCGGGCCCTGGAGGAAGCCATGACCGGAGAAGCCGGTCGCATACAGAAAACGGGATACCGAAGTCGCCTCGCCGATCAGGGCGTTGTGATCCGGGGTGACCTCGTACAGACCCGCCCAGCCGCCGGTGCGGCGCAGGTCCAGGAGGGAGGGGGCGCGGTGCTCCATGGCGGCGGCGAGGCGGGGGATCCAGCGGTCGTGGGTGTCGGTGGCGAAGCCGGGACGCTCATCGGGGTCGGACATGCCCAGGAGGAGGCCGGGGCCCTCTCGGTGGAAGTAGAGGGTGCTGCTGAAGTCGATGGTCATCGGCAGGCCGGGCGGCAGACCCTGGACCGGCTCGGTGACCGCGATCTGGCGGCGCAGCGGCTCCACCGGCAGGTCCACGCCGACCATCTTCCCGATCGCGCGCGACCAGGCGCCGGCCGCGCAGACCACCGTGTCGGTGGCGATGGTGCCGAGTGTCGTCTCGACGGCCCTGATGGTGTCGTCCCGCACGGTGATGCCGGTGACCTCGGTGTGCCGCAGGACGCGGGCGCCCAGGTCGCGGGCGGCGGAGGCGTAGCCGTGGACGACGGCCTCGGGGGTGCAGTGGCCGTCGTCCGGCGAGAAGGAGGCGGCCAGCAGCCCGTCGGTGGTGATCAGCGGGGAGAGCTTGCGTGCCTCCTTCGGGGTGAGCATGCGGCTGGGCACGCCGAGGGAGTTCTGCAGGCGCACCCCCGCCTCGAAGGAGGCCACGTCCTCGGGCGTCGACAGCAGGAACAGATAGCCGACGCGGTGCAGTCCGATGTCGTGGCCGACCTCCTGGTGGAACCGGCCGAACGCCTCCAGGCTGCGCGCGCCGAGCTGCACGTTGAGGGCGTCGGAGAACTGGGCCCGCACCCCTCCGGCCGCCTTCGAGGTGGACCCGGAGGCCAGCTCGTCGCGCTCCACGAGGACGACGTCGCGGACACCGGCGGCGGCGAGGTGGTAGGCGATGCTCGCGCCCATCACTCCGCCGCCGATCACCACGGCGTTTGCCTGCGTCCTCACGAGCGAGCCTCCCAGGGGTGTCGGGGCCGGTCCCCTCTTCCTGTCCGGACTCCGGTGCCCGCCATCAGGACAGGTGGGCCACCGCGTCCAGATGCGGCAGGTGGTGGTCCAGCCGTTCCCGCTTGGTGCGCAGGTAGGTGATGTTGCTCTCGCACGGCGCTATCAGCAGCGGGACGGTCTCGGCGACCTCGATGCCGTGGCGCACCAGCGCCGCGCGCTTGTCCGGGTTGTTGGACATCAGACGCACCGAGCGCACGCCGAGGTCGTGCAGCATCCCGGCGGCGACACCGTAGTCGCGGGCGTCCACCGGCAGGCCGAGGGCGAGGTTCGCCTCTACGGTGTCCAGCCCCTCCGCCTGCAGGGCCATGGCACGCAGCTTGGCGAGCAGTCCGATGCCGCGGCCCTCGTGGCCCCTCAGGTAGACGACGATGCCGCTGCCCTCGGCGACGACGGCCCGCAGTGCGGAGTCGAGTTGTTCGCCGCACTCGCAGTGCCGGGAGCCGAAGGCGTCACCGGTCAGGCATTCCGAGTGCAGCCGGGTCAGGACCTCGTCCGTGCCGATCTCGCCGTAGACCAGGGCCACTTGCTCGTCACCGCGGTCGTGGTCGAGGTAACCGACCGCCCTGAATTCACCGTACACGGTGGGCAGCGGAGCATTCACGACGCGTTCCACGCCCGTGCGCTGTGGAGTCTTCTTGCCGAGTACGCCAACTTTTTCTGTCATGATTCTCGAGTTCCTAAGCAGAGACGAAAGGCCGTGAAAGAATGAGTGGTTCGCAAACGCGGTCGGCGGAGCACGGTACGTTGCCGGCGGACACCACGGAAGACGTACGGGCGCGGGGCGAGGGTGTCTCACGACAGATCGCCGTCCTTCCCGTCGGGAGCTTCGAACAGCACGGCCCGTACCTTCCGCTGGCGACCGACACGCTCGTCGCCTGCGCCGTCGCCCGGGAGATCGCCGCGGCATACCCGGTACACCTTCTCCCTCCCGTGACGATCTCCTGCTCGCACGAGCACGCGGCGTGGGCGGGAACCGTCAGCATCTCCTCGGTGACCCTTCACTCGGTGATACGGGACATAGCGTCTTCGCTCCGCCGGTCCGGCGTCGAGACCCTGGTCGTGGTCAACGGGCACGGCGGAAACTACGTACTGGGCAACGTCGTTCAGGAATCCTCCGCCCGCGGCGAGCGAATGGCGCTGTTCCCGGCCTCGGAGGACTGGGAGGCGGCCCGGGAGCAGGCGGGGGTGGTCACCTCGCTGCTCACCGACATGCATGCGGGGGAAATCGAGACCTCCATCCTTCTGCACGCTCATCCCGAATTCGTCCGACCCGGTTATGAGACATCCGATTTCGTCGCCGACGACCGACGTCATCTGCTCACCCTCGGTATGTCCGCCTATACCGATTCCGGTGTCATCGGCCGTCCTTCGCTGGGTTCGGCGGAAAAGGGCAAAGCACTGCTGGCGAGCCTGGCGGATTCCTTCGGCACGTATTTCTCACTGCTCACCTCCGACGGCGATTCGGCGCGCGGATAGCGAGCGAGCAGGACGATGACGCCGGGCAGGCTGGCCGCGAGCGAGAGCACCCCGTAGACGACGGCGACGGCCAGCCCGCTGCCGGCGCCCAGACCGGCGGCGCCGAACGCCCAGGCGGTGACGCCCTCGCGGGGGCCCCAGCCGCCGACGTTGAGCGGCAGGCCCATGGCGAGCAGGGCGAGCACGGCGATCGGCAGCAGGACCGCGACGGAGGCGGCGGAACCGGCGACGCGGGCGGCGAGCACGAACATCGCGAGGTGTCCGGCGAGGACGACGGCGGAGGACAGGGCCACACCGGGCCCGTTCTGCCGCGACAGCAGCCCCTCGCGGGCCTCGCGCAGGGCCTTGCCGGCCCGTGAGGGCGCCCGGTTCATCCGCAGGGCGAGGACGACGGCCAGCGCGCCCAGCGTGGCGAACACGAGCAGCGGCGCGAGATGGCGGGCCTGGGAGAGCACCGGTGACGGCATGGTCAGCAGCACCGCGGCGCCGACGACCGCCAACGCGAGCTGCCCGGCGACCCGTTCGAGGACGACGGCCCGCACACAGCGCCCGAGCTCCTGGGTGCTGCGCCCGTGCCGTACCGCCCGGTGCACATCGCCGAGAACGCCACCGGGCAGGGCGGCGTTGAGGAACAGGGCCCGGTAGTACGAGGCCACGGCCGCACCCAGTGGCAGCCGGATCTTCAGGCTCCGGGCGACCAGCTGCCAGCGCCAGGCGCTGAAGACGGTGGTGACCACGCCGATCCCGAGCGCGGCCACAAGGGTCTTCCCGTCGATCCGGCGCAACCCGTCGAGGAAGACGCCGGTGCCGAGCCGCCACAGCAGAACGGCGAGGATGATCACGCCGACGGCGCTGCCGACGTGGGTGCGTACGGCGGGGGACTTGAGGCGGGCGAGAACGTTTCGCCACCGGGAGGCGCCGGGGGCCGGCTGGGCGGTGGTGGGCCGCGGCGCGGAGACGATCACGCCGATGCGGTCCCCGGAGACGGCGACGGGCGGCGGCGGGACCGCCTTGGCGGGCGGGAGGGCGACGGTGGCCGAGCCGGCCTCGGGACGTGCTGCGCCGGCCGCCGTGTCGGCGTACCGTTCCTCCACCGTAGTACGGGCCGGGAAGCCGGCCACGCCCAGCACCGACGCGGTCGCTTCCACCGGCGTCACCGCGACGCGGCCGCGCCCCCGTGTCACCCCGGCCCACCGCCTGCGTCGGCCCGGCCCCCGCAGGCCCGCGTGGGCCGCCCGTACCGTCTCCACGCTCATGCCGCCCCGCCCGTCGGGCGGGACAGTGCCAGCAGGTCGGTGTGGTGGACGGTCACGCTCAACTCGCCCGCCTCACAGGCCTCCAGGCGGGCACGGAGGTAACGGTCCGCGCGCTCGCGCAGCTCCGGGCGCTGTTCCACCGCGGCGCCGACCCAGCCGCGCAGCCACTGGGCCGTGAGCGCGGACTCGGCGGGCCCCAGCCGCCAGGCGCTCGGGTTCAGCCGTACCGTCGCGCCGAGTTCGGAGAAGGCCTCGCAGGCCACCGTGACCGCGTCCGGGCCGAGCAGGCCCGAACGCCGCTGGTGGGCGTTGAACGCCTCGGCGATCTCGGTGTCCATCGGGTCGGACGGGGAGAAGTCGACGCGGCCGGCCACGGAGAGCGTGAGCAGGGCCGGGCAGCCGGCGCCGGTGCAGGCGGCGGCCAGGGTCTCGATCTCCTCGCGGGTGAGGACGTCCAGGAGTGCGGAGGCCGTCACCAGGTCGGCGCCCGCGAGGGCGTCCGGGGTCAGCCGGCCGACGTCACCGCGCCGGGTCTCGACGGTGACCCTGCTGCCGTCCGCGGCGACCCGCGCGGAGGCGACGGCCGCGAAGTGCAGCAGGTAGGGGTCGCGGTCGTGCAGCACCCAGTGCTGGGGGCCGTCGAGCCGGGGCGCGAGCCAGCGGCCCATCGACCCGGTACCGCACCCGAGGTCGTGCACGGTCACCCCGGCCTTGCCGGGCAGGTTGGCCAGCCGGATCCGCAGCGGGTCGAGCAGATCGAGCGACCGCGCATCGGCGTCGGCGGGTTCCCGCAGCTCCAGCCACTCGGGCGCGTACCGGGGCTGCTCCTCGGGCCCGTCCTCGCGCAGCCGTACGGTGGGCCGCTCGCCGGGGCGGGCCGCGGGGCCGGCGCCGGGGATCACGGATTCCGCGTCGGTGCCGGGGCCCGTGGACGCCGATGACACCGAGGACGTCGGATTCCCCATCTCGGACTCCACTCCTGCCACGTCCCTCGGTCCCGCCTGCGCCGGAATCCTTCCCGCGCGCTGTGTCGTAGCCGTCTTCCTCATGCCGCCCTCCTGGGTTCGCTCGGCAGTCGGCCCAGTACTCCGGCCAGGCTGCGGGCCGTGGTCGCCCAGCCGTCCAGGGCGGCCCGTCGGCCCCGGGCAGCCGCCTTCAGCCGGCGTCGTACGTCCGCCTCGCCGAACCAGCCGCGCAGTTCCGCGGCGAGGGCGGCGGGGTCCTCCGGCGGGACGAGGATGCCGGGCACGCCACCGTCGGGGGCGCGGCCGACCGCCTCGGGCAGACCGCCGACGTCGGTGGCCAGCACCGGGATGCCGCGGGCCAGGGCCTCGGTGACCGCCATGCCGTAGGTCTCGGCGTAGGAGGTGAGGACCATCAGGTCGGCGGCGGCATAGCTGGCGTCGAGTTCGGCGCCGGCCTGCGGTCCGGCCAGGTGCAGCCGGTGTTCCAGGCCGTACTTCGCGATCAGGGACCGCAGGTCGGCCACGTACTCCGGGTCCTGGGCGAGGCCGCCCACGCACACGCAGCTCCACGGCAGGTCCCGGACCGTGGCCAGCGCCTCCACCAGGCGGTGCTGTCCCTTGCGGGGGGTCACCGCGGCGACGCACAGCAGCCGGGACAGGCCGTCGGTGCCGGAGGCGAGGGGGGCGATGTCGGCGCCGGGGGCGGCGACATGGACCCGGTCGGGGGCGAGGCCGTGGTGGGAGACGAGGCGGCGGACCGCCCAGTCGCTGGTGGCGACGACGGCGGGGACCGCGCGGAGCACCGCGCGCTCCTTCGCGTCCAACTCGGCGGCCAGGACCGGATCGAGGCCGGTCTCGTCGCCGAGCGGAAGGTGGACGAGGACCGCGAGCCGCAGCCGTTCCGCCTCCGGTACGACGATCTCCGGGACCGCGCAGGCGACCAGGCCGTCCATCAGGACCACGGTGTCGTCCGGCAGCCCCCGCAGCACACCGGCCAGTTCCGCTCGGGCCGAGGCGCCCGGCCGGGGCCACTCGCCCGCCACCGCGTGCTTGTGGACCTGCCAGCCGAAGCCCGGCAGGTCCAGACTCACGCGCCGGTCATAGGCGTTGCCGCCGCTCGGCGCGGACGGGTCGTCGACACCACCGGGCATGACGAAGTGCACGGAGCGCAGAGCCATGGGGACGATGTCCGCGTTCTTGAGAGCCGAATGCTGCACGGGCACATAGCCCAGGGGCGCCTGCGGGGCCTTCTCCAGGGTCACGTCGGTCACAGCGCACGCTCGTAACTCGCCCACGCGACATGCGACTCGTGCAGGGTGACGGCGATCGCGGCGATGCCCCGGGCGCCCTCGCCCAGCCCGCCCTTCTCGATCCGCTCGGCGAGCCGGTCGGCGATGACCTTGGCCAGGAACTCCGTCGACGTGTTGATCCCGGCGAAGTCGGGCTCGTTGTCGAGGTTTCTGTAGTTCAGCTCGGCGACGACGGCTCCGAGTTCCTGCGTGGCCAGTCCGATGTCGACGACGATGTTGTCGTCGTCCAACTGCTCCCGCCGGAAGGTGGCGTCCACGAGGAACGTCGCTCCGTGCAGGCGCTGCGCGGGTCCGAAGACCTCGCCGCGGAAGCTGTGGGCGATCATGATGTGATCGCGGACGGTGACACTGAACAACGGACGACCCTCCAGGTGCGGCACGTCTGATCCCCCCGGCTGATCGCCGGCGGGGATGCCGAGTAGTACGGCCCTTCGCTTCCCCGCGTTCAGCCGTATCTCACTCTTTTCTCAGGTCAGGCGCTCTTGCCATACCTCACGCGGTGACAAAGAGCCGGAATTTCCCCGGAAGTGAGCCTGGGCATCACCTGCGGCAGCTCCTCGAACGCGCTTTCCCCCGTGATGAGCGCGTCAAGCGCCGGGTCGGCGAGCAGTTCGAGGGCGAGGGCCAGCCGGTCGGCGTACGTGCGGCTGGAGCGGCGGGCCGGGGAGACGGTGCCGACCTGGCTGCTGCGGATGACGAGCCGTCGGGAGTGGAAGGCCTCACCGAGTGGAAGGCTGACCTTCCGGTCGCCGTACCAGCTGAGTTCGAGGACCGTGCCCTCGGGTGTCAGCAGTTCCAGGGAGCGGGCCAGTCCCTGTTCGGTGGCGCTGGCGTGGACGACGAGGTCGCACTCCCCCAGCGCGTCCCGCGGCAGCGCGAAGTCGACGCCCAGGGCCTTCGCGACGTTCGCCCGCGCCGGGTCGGCGTCGACCAGCTGGATCCGTACGCCGGGGAAGCGGGCCAGCAGTGCGGCGACCGAGCAGCCGATCATGCCGCCGCCGACCACGGCGATCCGGTCGCCGACCAGCGGCGCCGCGTCCCAGGCGGCGTTGACGGCGGTCTCCACCGTGCCGGCGAGGATCGCCCGTTCGGCGGGCACGTTCTCGGGCACCAAGGTCACGGCGGTCACCGGGACGACGTAGCGCGTCTGGTGCGGGTAGAGGCAGAAGACCGTACGGCCCACGAGGTCCGCCGGGCCCTCCTCGACCTCTCCGACGCTGAGATAGCCGTACTTCACGGGAGCCGGGAAGTCGCCCTCCTGGAAGGGCGCCCGCATGGCGGCGTGCTGACTCTCGGGGACCCCGCCGCGGAAGACGAGCGTCTCCGTGCCGCGGCTGACGCCGGAGTACAGGGCCCGGACCAGCACGTCCCCCTCGGAGGGAGCCGGGAGGGTGACCTCACGTATCTCACCGGCACCGGGGCTGTTGAGCCAGAAAGCATTCGCGGTGCGCTTCATCGGCATCCTCCTGAACGCTTGGGAAGTGGTTCACGTACCGAGGTGTGCACAGGTCGCGCACAGTACGCGGCGTTGATCGACTCTGTCACACGGCCGGAGGATGTTCGGTGGCCCTGAACAACACTTACGACGCAAGGCTGGTCCAGCAGGAGACCGCTGTGGGAGCGGGTCTGCAGATCCTGTTGCTGGCTCTGCTCGGGACGGCGATCGGTATGGGACCGGCGGGCTGGCTGACCGGCCTCGTCTTCGCCGTCGCCACCTGGGCGGTGCTCTCCCGGGCCCTGCACCGCCACCGTCCGCGTTCCTTCGGCCCCGCCAACCGGGTCACGCTCGGCCGGGCCACCCTGGTCGGCGGGGTCACCGCCCTGGTCGCCGACTCCTTCCAGAGCTCGCCGCCGGTCACCCTCTTCGTCGGTCTGACGGCCGTGGCCCTGATCCTGGACGGCGTCGACGGCAAGGTCGCCCGCCGCACCGGCACCTCCACCCCGCTCGGCGCCCGCTTCGACATGGAGGTCGACGCCTTCCTGATCCTGGTGCTCAGCGTCTACGTGTCCATGGCGCACGGCCCGTGGGTCCTGCTGATCGGCGGCATGCGCTACGCCTTCGTCGCCGCCGCCCGTGTCTGGCCGTGGCTGAACGCCCCGCTCCCGCCGAGCACGGCCCGCAAGACGGTGGCCGCCCTCCAGGGTGTGTTCCTGCTCCTGGCCGCCTCGGGCCTGCTGCCGTACGCGCTGGAGTTCGGGGTCGTCGCGACGGCGCTGGGCGCGCTGGTGTGGTCGTTCGGCCGGGACATCCTGTGGCTGCTGCGCACCTCCCGGATCGAGGAGGTCCTGCTGGAGGACGTGCGCGAGCTGGTCGCCGGATGACCTACGGACGGCGCGGCAGCAGCGCGATCGCCGCGGCCGGTACGGCGGCCAGTACCAGCCAGGGCACGGCCGCCGGCAGCCCGCTGTCGAGGAGTGTGCCGGTCAGTGAGCTGCCGGCCAGCACGATCAGACCGGAGACCGAGGACAGCGCACCGGTGTAGAGGCCGAGCCGCCCCTCCTCGGCGAGGTCGGGGACCCAGGCGCGGGCCACGGGGGCGACGAGCATCTGGCCGAGGGTGAGCAGGACGACGAACCCGGCCGCGGGCAGCAGCCCCGCCGTCCCGGTCCAGCCGGCCGGCCGGGCGAGCGCCACGACCGCGAACCCGGCGGCGATGAGCAGCAGTCCGGCCGCCATCGAGCGGCGCAGGGCGAGCCGGTCCCCCACCCAGCGGGTGACAGGCAGCTGGGCGGTCACCACCAGCAGCGAGGACAGGGCGAACAGCCAGGCCAGCGCGGACTGGGAGCCGGTGGCCCGCTCCACCTCGGCGGGCAGCGCGAGATAGAGCTGGTTGTAGGCGAGCAGATAGGCGCCGTACGCGCAGCACAGCGCGAGGAAGCGCCGGTTGCGCACCAGCACTCGTATCCCGCCCTTGACGTGGACCCGCCGACGTCCCGGAATGTGCTGCGGCAGCAGCCACGCGTGCCCGGCGAGGACGAGCACGAAGATCCCGGCACCGGCCAGACACACGCTCCGGAAGTCCACCGACAGCAGCAGCGCGCCGAGCAGCGGTCCGACAAACGCCCCCGCCTGTCCGGCCACGGTGAACAGCGCGAGCACCCGGGTCCGGGATCCGCCGCCCTGCTCCTCATGGACGACGGCCTGCCGGGCCACCTCGGACTCGACCGCGGGCGAGAACAGCGCGGCGGCGAACCCGATCAGCAGCACGGCCCCGATGACCGCCCCGGTCGCCTCGGCGTACCCGAGCCAGGCGAACCCGGCGATCCGCAGCGCGCAGCCGGCGAGCACGACCGGCCGGATCCCGTACCGGTCGGCGAGCGCCCCGCCCACCACGAACAGCCCCTGCTGGCTGAAGGTCCGCAGTCCCAGGACGAACCCGACCGTCCAGCCCGCCATGCCCACCGCCGTGCCGAGGTGCTCGGACAGGAACGGCAGCACCGCGAAGAAGCCGACATTGAAGGCGAGTTGGGTGAGGATCAGCAGCCGCAGGAGGGGGGTCAGGCGCGTACGGTCCGGCGTCCCGCGCAGGGCGGTCGACAGCGAGCCGCTCATCGGGCTTCCACCACTTCCCTTGTACGAGGCCGCTGTTCGGGTTCGGTCACGGGTGGGCGCGGGGTGCGGCGCGGCCTGCGTACTCCGCCCGCCGCGCTGACCGCCAGCGCGCCGAGCAGGGCGAGGACGGCGGCCGGGGCGAGGACGGCCCAGGGGGCGCGCTCGGCGTAGGGCTGGTTCTCCGCGAGCAGCAGGCCCCACTCGGGGGAGGGTGGCTGGGCGCCCAGGCCGAGGAAGGCGAGGGAGGCCAGGGCGAGGGCGATGCCGGGGAGCCGCAGCAGGGCGTGGCGGGTGACGGGCGGCAGGACGGCGGGCAGGAGTTCGTGGCGCAGGAGGTGCCAGGGGCCGGCGCCCAGGCCGAGGGTGGCGGTGATGTGGAGGGCGGCGCGTTCCTGGCGGAGCAGTGCGGAGGTGTGGGCGGCGAGGGGCGCCCAGGCGACGGCGCCGACGGCGAGCGCGGGGGTGGCGGGGCCGCTGCCGGCGACGGCGGTGACGAGGAGGGCGGCGAGGACCGGCGGCAGTGCGGTGACCGTGTCGACGAGCGGGCCGGACAGGCGGGGCAGCAGTCCGAGCAGGACGCCGATGAGCAGTGCGGCCGTACCGATCGTGAGGGCGAGCAGGAGGGTTTCCAGGGCGCCGTGGCCGACGCGGGCGAGGACGTCGCGGCCGAGCGCGTCGGTGCCGAAGGGGTGCGCGCGGGACGGGGCTCGGAGGCGCTGTTCCGTGTCGAGGGCGAGCGGGTCGCGGGGCAGTCCGAGCGCGATGACGACGGCCAGCAGTGCACCGTATGCGATCGGCTGTCCACCGCGTGCCGGCGGCTTCGGTCCGTGGAGTGACGGCAGGGCGCCGTCCCGGAGGGCGGTGCCGATGAGCAGGCGGGTGGCGAGGGCGGCGAGGCCCGCGAAGGCGGCGGCGAGAAGGACGAGGGCGAGGGTGCCGGCCTGGAGGACGGGGAGGTCCTGGGCGAGGGCGGCCTGGAGGGTGGTGCGGCCGAGGCCGGGTATGTCGAAGATCTGCTCGACGGCGACCGAGCCGCCGGTGAGGCCGACCGCGAACAGGCCGGTGTTCGGCAGGAGTGCGGGCAGACAGCGGCGCAGTGCCTGGCGGGCGATGCCGCGGCCGGGCAGTCCGCGCGCGGCGGCGGCCAGCGCCCACGGTTCGGCGAAGGCGCCGGGCAGCAGGTCGTCGAGAAGGCGGCCGAGCACGGCCCCGGCGGGCAGGCCGAGGGCGAGGGCGGGCAGGATCGTCCACTTCGGCCCGTACCAGCCGAGGGCGGGCAGCCAGCCGAGCTGGACGCCGACGACGGTGGCGAGCACGGACGCGGTGAGGAACTCGGGCAGCGCCGCGAGGACCGCGGACCCGCTGCCGCCGGCCCCGCGTCCGGCGAGCCGGTGGTGCGCGCCGAGCCACAGGGTGCGCGCGCAGATCAGCGCGGCGGTGACGGTGGCGCACACGAGGGCCACCGCCATCAGCAGCAGGGACGCCCCCAGGGCCTGGAGCACGGCGGGCGCGACCTCGGTGCCGGAGATCCACGAGCGTCCGGCGTCCCCGCGCCACAGTCCGCCCAGCCACTGCCCGAGGAGACGGAACGGGCCGTCGTCCAGGCCCAGTCGGTCCCGGATGTCGGCCAGCACCTGCGGGTCGGGGTCGCGCTCGGCCGACCGGGCCTTGAGCACGGTCAGCGCCGGGTCCGTGCGCGTGAGCCAGGGCAGCAGGCCGATGGCGCACACGAGGGCGGCGGCGATCCCGGCCCGCCACAGGAGCGTGGCCGCTTGCTGCCGCACGCGTCAGCGCCGGGTGCCGAGGCCGACGAGGGTGCGCTCGTACGGGTCGAGGAGAGCGCCGCCGACCTTGGGGCCGACGCCGGTGATGACACGCTGGTGGACCAGCGGGACGACGGCGTCGGTGCCGAGGATCTTCGCCTCGGCCGCCATGGCGGCGTCCTGGCGCTGGGCGATGTCGGTGACGCCTTCGGCCTTCCGCACCGCCTTGTCGACGTCCTTGTCGCACAGCAGCGCCAGGTTGTAGCTGCCGTCGCAGGTGAAGTCGCTGGCGAGGAGCGAGACGGGGTCGCCGGTGTCGAGGAGGCTGTTGCGGGCGCCGACGAAGGCGTCGAACCTGCCCTCCAGCACGTCGCTCTCCAGCCGCGAGTACTCGCGCACCTCCAGCTCCACCTCGAAGCCGGCCTTCTCCAGCTGCTGCTTCAGCACCTGGGCGACCTCGGGGAGTTCGGGCCGGTTGTCGTACGTCGCGAGGGTGATCGTGGCCCCGTCCGGCTCGGTGGCCCTCGCCCGGCCGGCCGGCGCGGTCCGCTTGCCCTCGGCCCAGGTCACGGCGGGTCCGTAGAGACCTGCGCCGGGGTCGGCGTACCCCTCGTAGACGCCCTCGGCGAGTGCGGAGGTGTCGACCGCCTCCCGTGCGGCGGCCCGCAGGCCGGCGTCCTCGAACACGTCCGACTCGGTGTTGAGGAGCAGGCTCGTGGTGCGCGTGGTGGCGGTGGCCTTGCGGATGCCCTTGTCGAGGGTGGCGGCCTGGGCGACGGGGATCGCCTCCGCGAGGTCGACCTGGTCGGTGCGGAGCGCGCTCGCACGGGCGGTGCCGTCGGCGACGAACTTCACGTCGATGCCCTGGGCCTGGGCGCGGCCGCCCCAGTAGTCGTCGTAGCGGTCGAGGGTGGCGGCGGTGGCGCCCATGACCTTGGTGAGCTCTAAGGGACCGGTGGCGTGGCCGACCGGGTCGACGCGGTCCGCCTTGCCGTAGGCCTTCGGGGAGAGAACGGCGAGGCCGGGGCTGGACAGCCGCAGCGGCAGGGCGGGGTCGGGGTCCTGCGTAGTGACCCGGACGCCGGTGGTGCCCTCGGCCTTCGCGGTGAGGGTCACGCCGGAGAGGGCGGCGGGGGCCGGCCTGGCCTCGGTCGCGTGGGTGAGGGCGGTGGCGACGGTGGCCGGGGTGACGTCGGTGCCGTCCTGGAAGGTGGCCTCGCGCAGGGTGAACAGCCAGGTGCGGTCGTTCTCGCGGGTCCAGGACGCGGCGAGCGCGGGGGCCGCGGCGCCGTTGGCGTCCAGGGCGGTCAGGCCCTCGGTGACGCCGAGGCGGCTGAGGAGGGTGGCGTCGGCGCCGTACGGCGAGAGGTTCTCGGCGGGCGGGAAGGCGAGGGCGACCCGCAGCCGGGAGCCGTCACCGGCGTCGTCGGACGAACCGCCCGAGCCGGTGGAGGCGAAGCAGCCGGTGAGGGCCGGCGCGAGGAGGAGGGCGAGGAGGAAGCGCGGTCGGGTCATGCGGGTCATCGCCCCATCGGGATCTCGAAGTGCAGGACGCCGGACGCGCCCCCGGGGTCCTCGCGCTCGTCGTGCACGAGCTTGCCGAGCGAGCGCCAGAAGGCCTCGGCGCCCGGGACGGCCGGGTCGGTGTGCAGATACACGGAGCGGTAGCCGCCCTCGGCGGCGGCGAACTCCGTCAGCTCCGCGACCAGCCGCCGGGCGAGGCCGCGCCTGCGGTGCTCGGGGCGGACGTAGACGCGGCGCAGTTGTGCGGTCGGCCCCGAGGGGTAGCGCTCGGCGACATGGCGCGGGTTCGGCGGGTGGGCCGGGCCCCGGGAGTCCAGGGCGCCGGTGGCGACGACCTCGCCGCTGTGCGGGTCGAGTGCCACGAGGAGGGTGTGGCGCTCGGGGGCCAGGTAGGCGGCGGCCGGGTCGATGATGTCGCCGTGCCAGCGGGGCACATAGCCGGAACCGAAGTCGCGGTAGACGGTGTCGAGCATCACGGCTCGCGCGCCGTCGAGGTCGTCCGGGCCCGCGGCCCTGATGCTGTAGTCACGCACTTGCACATCATATGCATTAAGCGGAGGGGCTTGATCAACGCCTCCCGGGTGGCGGTTTGACAGCGCCGCGGCGACGCCCTACAAATCTACCGACATGACATCCATTTTCAAAAAGCCCTTATCCGAAAGGGCGGGGTGCTGATGCGCATCGCTTTCGTCGGCAAAGGTGGCAGCGGCAAGACCACCCTGTCGGCACTCTTCTCCCGTCACCTCGCGCGGTCCGGCGCTCCCGTGCTCGCCGTGGACGGGGACATCAACCAGCATCTGGCCGAGGCGCTGGGCCACGCCGGGGATCTGCCGGCCGCCCCTCCGCTGGGCGCACACCTGAACGCCGTCAAGGACCAACTGCGCGGCACCAACCCGCGCATCGCCTCCGCCGAGGCCATGATCAAGACCACCCCGCCGGGCCGCGGCTCCCGGCTGCTGACCCTGCTCGGCGACGACGAACTGCACGCCCGGCACGTCCGGCGGGTCGGCGACGTGCCGCTGATGGTGACCGGCGAGTTCGAGGAGAGCGACCTCGGGGTGGCCTGCTACCACTCCAAGCTCGGCGGGGTGGAGCTCTACCTCAACCATCTCGTCGACGGTCCCGGCGAGTACGTGGTGGTGGACATGACGGCGGGCGCGGACGCGTTCGCCTCCGGTCTCTTCACCCGCTTCGACCTCACGTTCCTGGTGGCGGAACCCACCCGCAAGGGCGTCTCGGTCTACCGCCAGTACCGCGACCACGCCCGTGAGTTCGGCATCCGGATCGCCGTCGTCGGCAACAAGGTGACCGGCGAGGACGATCTGCTCTTCCTCAAGGAGGAGGTGGGGGACGACCTGCTGACCCACCTGGTCCACTCACCGTTCGTACGGGCCGCCGAACAGGGCCGCGAACGGGGCGGCCCGGAGTCCCTGGAGCCGCACAACCGGCATGCCCTGAACGTTCTGCGGGAGACCGTGGACGCCTGTCCGCGCGACTGGGCGACGCTCCATCGCCACGCCGTCGAGTTCCATCTGCGCAACGCCCGGGCCTGGGCGGGCGAGGACCTGGCCGCCCAGGTCGACCCCGGCTTCGTACCGGGTCCCGCTTCCCTCATCTGACACACCCCCCTCCCCCTCACCCCCCACTCAACGCACAGACAGGACACGCACCTTCATGTCTCTCGACGTCTCCCCGAAGCTCCTCGCCGAAGCCGAGAACGGCGCCGTCCGCGAGGAGGACTTCGTGGACACCGTCCGCACGTCCCTCCCGTACGCCTACGACCTGATCGCCTCCCTCGCCGGCGAACTCCACGACGGCAAGGCCGAGTTCACCGACAACCAGACGCCCCCGCCGTCCGAGAAGGAGCGCGGCCAGCTGCTGCGGGCCCTGGCCAGCGACGCGATCCGCGGCAGCCTGGAGCGGCACTTCGGGGTGGCCCTGGCCTTCCAGAACTGCCACCGGGTGGCGGCGTTCCGGCCGGGCGCCCAGGACAGCGAGACCTACGCGCGCTTCACCTCGACGCGTTCACAGATCCTGAACCAGTCGCCGGAGTTCAGGGACTGCTGACCCGCCCGCGGAACCGTCGCCCTCCCCCGACGGCGGTTCCGCGCCCCGTCAGCCCGCTCTCCCCTTCCCCAACTGCGTGAGGATGGACGGATCGGTGATCTCGGTGTCGGCGGCCAGCAGCAGGGCCTTGCTGAGGATCACGGTGAGCCGGTCGTCCTCGAACGGCAGGAAGACCTTGCCGCCCACCTTGCCGCGTGAAGGGACGATGCACAGATAGGAGTTGTCGGGCTCCATCAGGATGTTCGCCGAGCCGAGATGGATGCGGTACGTGCGCAGGTCGCCGCGGACCACCAGGAAGCGGCCGTCGAGGGTGCACCGGTCGGCGATCTTCAGGCGTGGCAGGATCCGCGCGAGGGCGTCGCGGCGGGCCTCGGCGCTCTCGCTCAGCTCGGCGAACCCGGCCCGTTCCCAGTAGGCGCGGGCCGGTCCGTGCTCGGTCCAGTCGGGGTCGGCGGCGATCGAGGTCACACCGACGAAGAGGTCCACGTCGCGCATCGCCTCGCTGAACACCAGCGGCGGCACCTCCGCGAGGGACGCCTCCCGCCAGGCACCCGCCACCCGGCGCTCGAAGCGGACCCGGTCGGTCGAGGCCACCCCGTCGCCGTCCGCCCAGTCCACGTAGGTGTGGCGGAAGGCGGCCCGCCACTCCCCCGCGCCCAGGGTCCGCAGGGCCGCGTCCCCGTCTCCGGCGTCCCAGGGTCCGAGCAGCCGGCTCGTCCAGCCCCGGGCCCGGAACAGCGCGAACATCCGGCGGTAGTGCACGAGATGGGCGGCGAAGCGCAGGGAGTGGACGCGGGTCTCCTCCTCCGCCGGGGTGAGCCGGTAGATCTCCCGGAACGCCTGCTTGAACGGCTGTCTCAGCTGCCCGTCGACGAGCCGGTCCCGCCAGGCCCGTACGGCGTCGGCGTCGGAGCGAAGCGGGTGCCACAGCCGTACGCAGGCGTCGTCGGGCGCGTCGGGGAGGTCCTCGGTCGACGGCAGGACCTCCCGCCACCGACCCGGCGCGACCTCGATCTCCCAGATCAGCCGGCGTACGACGGACCGGGCGAGCGGATGCCCGGCCAGTTCCGCGCGCCACCAGCCGTACGGGTGGACGGCGTCGACGGTGAACCCGCCCTCCAACGCCCGGGCTAGGGTGCCGAGTTGGATGTTCACCCGCTTCGTCAGGTCGCGCAGTTCCCTGACCAGGCCGGCGTGGTCGCGGCGGACGGGCGCGGGGACGCTCTTCAGGGGGCGGCCGTCCTTCTCCCAGTTCAGGTCGGCGGTCTCGGTGACCGTGACGACGGCCGTGTACCCGCCGCCCGCCTCTCTGCGCAGGACACCGCTGTCGTCGAATCCCTCCCTCGACAGCCGCAGGGCCACCTCGGTCCGCTCGGCCAGGGCCGGTTCGACCTGCTTGAGCAGCTTGTCGAGTTGCCGGGGTATTCCGGCGTGGCGGGTCACCGAGCGTGCGGTGCGGATCGCGGTGACCAGCTCCGGCGTCGGGAAGTCCCGTGCGGCGCGGACCAGTTCGTACAGCAGGGCCTGCGAGGGGACCGTCTTCGCGGGCGTCGGGGCGACGGCGATGCCGGGCAGCAGCCGGTCGAGGAGGTCCGGCAGCCAGGGCTCGTCGCGCAGCAGGGCCACGCGGGCGGCCTGTCCGAGCATGTCGACCTCGCGGGGCGTGAACGCCTTGTCGGCCCGGTAGGGGATGTCGCCGCGCTGGAGGGCGTCGGCGCGGTCGGCCGCGGCTTCCAGCGCACGGCGGGCGAAGGCGACGTAGGCCGGGATGCCGGCCACCTGCCGCCAGAGGTCCGGTGCGTCCGGCGGCGGGTCGTAGGTGTTGAGCCGGTCGATCCGGACGAGCAGTGCCTGTTCGGCAGGGGTGAGCCCGATGACGACGTCGATCCCGTCCATGGCTATGGCTCCGCCGTCGCGTCGCAGGAGGTCGGCTGCCGCCCGCAGCGTCTCGTGGCCCCCGAGGCCGCCCACCATGAGCAGCGAGTACGGGTCGGTGGCATCCCCTTTCCCCACCAGGAAATCGGCCAAGGCGCGAGCCGGGCCGGAAAGGTCGGGCCAGGGCCCCGTGCAGTGCGTCAGCGCGTCCACGACGGGCCGGAGGATCACCACGTCGTCGGGGTCCTCGGTGCAGGCGACGACCGCCTCGAACATCCGGCGGCACGCGTCGGGCGTGTAGCGCGGTTCCCTGTCCCTGACCGCCTGGTGCACCGCCACCCGCACGCCCTTCATCGCGTCCGTGGCCCCGGGCCGGGCCCGGTAGGCCGTCGCGAGCAGCCCACCGACCTCCTCGTCGGAGAGTCCCGAGAGGTCGGCCGCGCGGACGTCGAGTGCGAAGTCAGGGTCGGTCAGTGCCCGGACCAAGTCGTCGTAGAGCATGCCCCGGATCATGACAGGCGGCACTGACAACGCGATCTACGCGAAGAACCTCGCGGTCTCCGCCACGAACCGCCGTGCGTCGTCCCGCCAGGGGAAGTGTGCCGTCCCGTCCTGGACCACCGACTCGGCCTCCGGGAAGAGCCCGGCGTACTCGGCCATCGCCCGCCGGGGCCCGGCCACGTCCACCTCCCCGGCCAGCACCAGCACACGTCCCGCGAACCCGGCCAGCGCCGCCCGCGTCGCCTCCGGGTCGAAGGCGCCCTCGGAGCCGTAGACCGCCGCCGCCTCGTCGTTGCGCTGCTCGTCCTCGGCCGCACGGAACGCCTTAGCCGCCTCGTCCCAGCGGGCGAACCAGAAGGGAGCGACGGCCTGCCAGGCGCCGGGGGCGGGACGGCCCGTGTTGAGGGATTCCAGGGCCGCGTACGCCGGGCCGAACCACTCCTCGTCACGGCGCAGACGGGCCGTGCTCAGACGGTCCTCGGCGGTGACGGTGATGCCGACCGCGTAGACGCTCGGCGTGATCAGGGCGAGGCGTGCGACGCGGTCGGGCCGGCGGGCCGTGTAGAGGGCGGCCAGGCCGGCGCCCGCGCTGTGGGCCAGCACGTCCAAGCGGTCCAGGCCGAGTTCCTCGCGCAGTGCCTCGACGTCGTCGACCTGACGGTCGCAGCGGTACGACGCCGGGTCCTCCGGGGTCGCCGAGTCGCCGGTACCTCTGAGGTCCAGGCGGATCAGGGTGCGGTGGGCGCTGAGGCCGCCGAGGTCGCCGAGGTAGGCCGAGGCCTGCATCGGACCGCCGGGGAGGCAGACCAGGGGCGGGCCCTCGCCGGTCACGTGGTAGGCGAGGGTGGTGCCGTCGGGGGTGGTGAAGGTGGGCATGGCGTGAGGCTTTCACCCGACCTGATCTGCGGCAACGCATTAGGTGCACCGGGGGCGGCGGAGCCCCGGGGCGGGAGTGCGCCCCCGCCCCAGGGGCCCCTTGGCCAAGGACTTCCGTCCCCGCCGCCCGCCTGCTCAGGCCGCGTGCCGCGCGCGTCCCCGATGGTCGCGGATGATCTGCGCGTACCGGTGTCCGGAGCCCTTGATGGTGCGGGCCTGGGTCCGGTAGTCGACGTGGACCAGTCCGAAACGCTTGTCGTATCCGTAGGCCCACTCGAAGTTGTCCAGCAGCGACCAGGCGAAGTAGCCGGCCAGCGGGGCGCCCCGGCGGGCGGCGGAGGCGCAGGCGGCGAGGTGCCCGGCCAGGTAGTCCTGCCGCTCGGGGTCGTCGACGGCGCCGTCGGGGCGTACGACGTCCGGGTAGGAGGAGCCGTTCTCGGTGACGTACAGCTTGCGGGCGCCGTACTCGTCGGTGAGGCGGAGCAGCAGGGTCTCGATGCCGCTCGCGTCGATCTCCCAGTCCATTCCGGTGCGGGGCACGCCGACGCGGCGTACGGAACGGGCGTACGGGGCCGGGCCGCTGGGGTCGTCGGCGACGGTGGCCGGGAAGTAGTAGTTGAGGCCGAGCCAGTCCAGCGGGGTGGCGATCGTCTCCAAGTCGCCGTCCTGAGAAGGCAGTTCGACGCCGTACAGCTTCCGCATGTCCTCCGGGAAGCCGCGGCCGTGGACCGGGTCCAGCCACCAGCGGTTGGTGTGGCCGTCCATCCGGTGGGCGGCCTCGAGATCCTCCGGACGGTCGGTGGCCGGGTGCACGGTGGAGAGGTTGTTGACGATGCCGACCTCGGCGGCGGGGACGGCCGCCCGGATGGCCTGGGTCGCCAGTCCGTGGCCCAGCAGGAGGTGGTACGAGGCGCGCACCGCGGCGGTCAGATCGGTGAACCCGGGGGCCATCTTGCCTTCGAGGTGGCCGATCCACGCGGAGCACAGGGGCTCGTTGAGCGTGGTCCAGTGGCTGACCCGGTCGCCCAGGCGCGCGGCCACGACCGAGGCGTACGCGGCGAAGTGCTCGGCGGTCTCCCGCTCGGGCCAGCCGCCCCGGTCCTGGAGCGCCTGGGGCAGGTCCCAGTGGTAGAGGGTGACGGACGGGGTGATGCCCGCGTCCAGCAGTCCGTCGATCAACTCGTCGTAGAAGTCGAGGCCCTTGGCGTTGACCGGTCCGTCGCCGCCCGGCAGCACGCGCGGCCAGGCGATCGACAACCGGTAGGCGTTGGTGCCGAGTTGACGCATGAGCGCGATGTCCTCGCGCCAGCGGTGGTAGTGGTCACAGGCGACGTCGCCGTGGTCGTTGCCGGCGATCTTCCCGGGGGTGTGCGAGAAGGTGTCCCAGATCGACGGCGAACGGCCGTCCTCCGCCACGGCTCCCTCGATCTGGTACGCCGAAGTGGCCGTGCCCCACAGAAAGTCGTGCGGGAGTGCGGCGAGGTCGATGGTCACGAAATCCCTTTCGAGGTCGGTCACTTGACGGCACCCGCCGTCAGCCCCGCGACGAGATAGCGCTGCAGGAGCAGGAAGCCGGCCACCACCGGCACGCTGACGACCAGCGAGGCGGCCATGATCTGGTTCCAGTACACGTCGTTGAGCGTGGAGTAGCCCTGGAGTCCGACGGCGAGGGTGCGGGTGGTGTCGTTGGTCATCACCGACGCGAAGAGCACCTCGCCCCAGGCGGTCATGAAGGCGTAGACGGCGACCGCGACGATGCCGGGGATCGCGGCCGGCACCACGACCCGGAACAGCGCCCGCAGCGGCCCGCACCCGTCGACCAGCGCCGCCTCGTCCAGGTCGCGCGGCACCGAGTCGAAGTACCCGATCAGCATCCAGATCGAGAACGGCAGGGAGAAGGTCAGATACGTCAGGATCAGACCGCCGCGCGAGCCGAACAGGGCGATACCGGTGGCGTTGCCGATGTTGACGTAGATCAGGAACAGCGGCAGGAGGAAGAGGATGCCCGGGAACATCTGCGTCGACAGGACGGTGACCGTGAAGACGCGCTTGCCGCGGAAGTCGTAGCGGCTCACCGCGTACGCGGAGAAGACCGCGATCACCACCGAGCAGACCGTCGCCGCGCCCGCCACGATCAGCGAGTTCACGAAGTACCGGGCGAGCGGGACCGTGGACCAGATGTCGATGTACGGGCGGATCGTCAGCTCGCTGGGTATCCAGCGGAACTTGCCGGTGACGTCCGCGAGGGGCTTCAGCGAGCTGGAGACCATCACGTACACGGGCACCAGCACGAAGCCGCCGAGCAGGGTGAGGAAGATCCGCCGGGACCAGAGGAACGAACGCGGCGGAGCCATCGGGGAGTCATGCACGCGAGGCCCTCCGTCCGCGCGAGGTGACGGCGAGATAGGCGCCCGTCACGAGCAGCAGGAACAGCAGCAGGAGTACGGACATGGCGGAACCGGTACCGAAGTTCCAGGTGACGAACGAGGCTTGGTAGATGTGGACCGAGACGAGGTCCGCGGCCTCGGGGGCGGTCCGGCCGAACAGGACGTACGGCGTGTTGAAGTCGTTGAACGTCCACAGGAACAGGACCAGGATCAGCACCTGGTTGACGGCGCCCAGCGACGGCAGGGTGATGCGGCGGATCTGCTGCCACACTCCGGCGCCGTCGAGGGCGGCCGCCTCGTACAACTCCTTCGGGATGTTCTGGAGTCCGGCCATGACGATGAGGAAGGCGAACGGCCAGCCCTTCCACACCGACACGATCAGCAGGGCGTAGAAGCTGTTGTCGCCGATGAGCCAGAAGGACGGCTTGTCGGTGAGGTGCAGCTGGTCGTGCAGGACGTGGTTCACCAGGCCGTTGTCGTGCTGGAACATGAACACCCAGGTGATGACGGCCGCATAGACCGGCAGGGCGTACGGCACCAGGAACAGCGCCCGCAGCAGACCCCGGCCGCGGAAGGTGTCCTGCATGAAGACCGCGGCCGCGGTGCCGATCAGCCAGCACAGGGCGACCGACAGCAGGGTGAAGGCGACGGTGACGAGGAAGGAGTGCAGCAGGGCCTCGCCGACGGGGGCGTCGAAGTCCACCGACACCTTGAAGTTGTCGAGCCCGGACCAGGGCGCGGTGCCCCAGTCGCGGATGTAGAACTGCGTGAGCTCCTTGAAGCTCATCACGATGCCGACGCCCATCGGCACCAGGTGGACCAGGAGTTCGAGGAGCAGGGCGGGCAGCAGGAGCAGATACGGCAGTCCGACGCGGCGGATGCGGCCGGGGCGCGGGGTGCGCTTCTCGCCGGACGGCGCCTTGGGTTCGGCGCGTTCCAGAGTGGTAGTCATCAGGCGGCCGGCATCTGCTGCTGGGCCTTCTCCAGTGCCGCCTTCACCGAGTCGGTGGTGATGGCGCGTCCGGCGGCCGCGTCGGCGAACAGGCCCTTGACGGCCGTACCGACCGCCGTCTCGAACTGGGACTCGTCGGCGACCTGGGGCAGCGCGGCGGCGCTCTTGGCGAGGGTGTCCTTCAGGACGGCGTTGGCGGGCGTGTTGAAGGCGCCGTCCGTCTGGGCCGTCTTGACCGGCGGTATCGAGCTGTACGCGGTGTTGAGGATCTTCTGCTCCGCGTCGCTGGTCATGAACTTCACGAACTTCGTGGCGCCGTCGAGGTTGTCGGTGTTCTTGAAGACGGCCAGGTTGATGCCCGCGACCATCGAGTTGACCTGGGCGCCGGTGCCCGGGGTGCCGGACTGCACGGGCACGGGAGCGATGCCGTAGTCGTCCTCGCTCATGCCCTGGGACGTGAGGTTGGCGGAGGCGGACTGCCACAGGAGCATCGCCGTCCTGCCCTTGGCGAAGTCGCTGACGGACTGGTTCTGGGCGTACTCGGCGTTGCCGGGCGCGATGACCTTGTCCTTGGCCATCAGATCGACGTACTGCTTGACCGCGGTGACGACCCCGTCGCTGGTGAAGTCGGGCTTTCCGTCGGCGGTGAAGAAGTCGGCGCCGTGCTGCTGGGCGAAGACGAAGACGTGGTGGATGTTCTCCGACGGGTTCGAACCCTCCGCTCCCAGGCCCCACTTGCCGTCCTTGGAGAGCTTCTTGCCGTCGGCGGCCAACTCCGCCCAGGTGGCCGGTGGTTGGTCGATGCCCGCCTCGGCGAACATCTTCTTGTTGTAGTAGAGGGCGTACGCCATCGAGTACAGCGGCACCGCGGAGGGGTCCTTGCCCTCGGCGCCCGTCGAGCCGAGCGCGGAGTCGACGAAGCGGTCCCTGCCGCCGATCTTCGCGAAGTTCTTGGCGTCCCACGGCAGCAGTGCGCCGGTGGCCTGCAGCGAGGCGCTCCAGGTGTTGCCGATGTTGAGGACGTCGGGGCCCTGGCCCGAGGTGGTCGCGGTGAGGATGCGGTTGAGCAGGTCCGACCAGGGCACGACCTCCAGTTTCACCTTGATGCCGGTCTGCTTCTCGAACTTGTCGAGCTCGGGCTGGAGGACCTTCTTGTCGACCTCGATGCTCGCCCCCTGGTTGGAGGCCCAGTAAGTGAGCGTCTTCGGCGAGTCGTTGGACCCGCCGCCGTTCGACGAACCGCCTCCGCAGGCCGTTGCGGCCAGGGCGAGAGACAGGGTGACGGCGCCTACGGCCGCGGCTCGGATGCTGCGCATGGCTCCTGGTGTCCCTTCAGGGAATGCACTCACGGCTTAATTTAGGACGTGAGTTAACTGCCACGGGTTCGGGACGTCAAGGGGTTGAGCGGCGGGAGTTCGATGGATCGTGCGGCTCGGTGCCGGGTCGTTCACTTCCTGAACGGAGAGCGGGCGGCCCCTCCCGTGCGGAAGGGGCCGCCCTGGTACCGCTACCTCTGGGCCGGTGCCACGGTCGCCGGCGCCGGCGCGTATCCGGTGGGCCGGGCCGTAAAGGTGCCGCGGCCCTGGGTCCGGCTGCGCAACCGGGTCGCGTAGCCGAAGAGTTCGGCCAGCGGCACGGTGGCGGTGACGACCGCCGAGCCGGACCGTGTCACCGAGCCGGAGACCCGGCCGCGCCGAGCCGCCAGGTCGCCGAGGACTCCCCCGACGGCGGCGTCGGGCACCGTGACCGTGACCTCGGCCACCGGCTCCAGCAGGACCATCGCGCAGGCCCGCAGAGCCTCCCGGAGTCCGAACCGGCCCGCCGTGCGGAAGGCCGTGTCGGAGGAGTCCCTCACATGCGTCGCCCCGTCGGTGAGGGTGACCCGCAGCCCCGTCACCGGGTGACCGCCGAGGGGCCCCTCGGCCAGGGCGTCCCGGCAGCCGGCCTCGACCGCCCGGACGTACTCCTGCGGCACCCGTCCGCCGACGACGGCCGAGCGGAACTCGAACCCGGCGTCGACGTCCAGCGGCTCCACATCGAGGACGACATGGGCGAACTGCCCCGCGCCACCGTCCTGTTTGACGTGCCGGAAGACATGTCCGCTCACGCCGCGCCCGACGGTCTCGCGGTGCGCGACCCGGGGCCGGCCGGCGTTGACGTCCAGCCCGAGGTCCCGCCGCGCCTTCTCCAGCGCGACCTCGAGATGCAGTTCGCCCATGCCGGACAGCACGGTCTGCCCGGTCTCCGGGTCGGTCCGCACGACCAGCGACGGGTCCTCCTCGGCGAGCCTCGCGAGCGCCGAGGCCAGCCGGTCGGTGTCGGTGGACCTGACGGCCTCGACCGCGACGGAGACGACCGGTTCGGCGACGCTCGGCGGTTCGAGGACGAGCGGGGCGTCCGGCGCGCAGAGGGTCGACCCGGCGCGGGCGGACTTCAGCCCGACGACCGCGACGATGTCGCCGGCGACGGCCCGGTCCAGCTGGGCGTGCCGGTCGGCCTGTACGCGCAGGATCCGTCCGACGCGCTCGCCGCGCCGCGCACCCGCGTCCATCACCATGTCCCCCTTCTCGATCGTTCCGGAGTACACCCGGAGGTAGGTGAGCCGCCCGGTCGGCGTGGCGTTCACCTTGAACACCAGTGCCGCGAAGGGCGCCGCCGGGTCGGCGGGCCGTTCCTGCCGGGTGTCGCCGAGGGTGCCGCGCACGGGCGGCACGTCGAGCGGCGACGGCAGATACGCCACGACCGCGTCCAGCAGCGGCTCGATCCCACGGTTGCGGTAGGCCGAGCCGCACAGGACGACGACGGCGTCGCCGGTGCGGGTGAGGTCGCGCAGGGCGCCGACGAGGGTCCTCGTGTCGAGTGCCGACCGCATACAGAATTCCTCCAGTGCGTCCGGATGCAGTTCTGCCACCGCCTCCTCCAGCAGCCGACGCCGTCGCCGCGCTTCCTCGCGCAGATCCCCGGGAAGGTCCGCCACGACCATGTCGCCGCCGTCGGTCCAGGTCAGCGCCCGCATGTGCACCAGGTCCACGACCCCGCGGAACGCGTCCTCCGCGCCGATGGGCAGCTGCAGGACCAGCGGGGCCGGGTGCAGTCGCTCCCGGATGGACTCGACGGCGGTGTCGAGGTCGGCGCCCGCGCGGTCCAGCTTGTTGACGAAGGCGATCCTCGGTACGCCGTACCGGTCGGCCTGCCGCCAGACCGACTCGCTCTGCGGCTCGACGCCGGCGACGGCGTCGAACACCGCGACTGCCCCGTCGAGCACCCGCAGCGAACGCTCCACCTCGTCGGCGAAGTCGACGTGTCCCGGGGTGTCGATCAGGTTGATCCGGTGGCCGTCCCAGGCGCAGCTGACGGCCGCGGCGAAGATCGTGATGCCGCGGTCGCGCTCCTGCGAGTCGAAGTCGGTGACGGTGGTGCCGTCATGGACCTCGCCGCGCCGGTGGGTGGTTCCGGTGGCGTACAGGATCCGTTCGGTGACGGTGGTCTTGCCGGCGTCTACGTGGGCGAGGATGCCCAGGTTGCGGACGACGGCGAGGGTGTCGAGGTTGATGCGCACGGCCCATGGCCTTTCGGATGACGTGTGACAGGGCGGCGCGATTCCCGGGACGGGCCGGACTGATCTGATTGCACGTCAACACATGGACGTGCCAGGTCAGTTGATGGTCAGGCGTGTGTCCGGGGCATCCGGTACCGGCCGCGCAGCGGGCACCGGACGGAGCAGGACACGAGGATCACGTCGTACGACGACGGGGGAACGAGAACAGCGGCGCGGTCACACACGGCCGGTCTCCCCTCACTCGTCGGTCCTCGTCAGGTCACGCGCACCGGCCCGGTGGGGGCGGTGTGCGACGCGTGGCGAGTGTAGGGAGACGGGGACGGTCGGGTCACCCGATTTTCCGTCGCCCCGGTGAGGGCGGCTGCACGGCAGCTCCCGGCGGTCGGGGCGAGGGCTCCTCCGTCGGTCGAGTCGTCCCCTAGCGGATCCGCAGAGACTCTAAGCGATCGGTCCAGCGGATCCGGGCGCGGCGAGGGACCCCGCACCAGCCGGCCTCCGGACAAGGCGTCGGGATCCGCGTGCCGTGAAAGCTGCGCGGCGGCGGTCGCCGGCCGCACCCCCACCCCGCGGTGCGCCGGTCGCGTACGAGCAGCGCACGGTGCGCGCGCACCGTCCCCCGGATCGCCGATCAGGCATGCCATCAGGGCCGTTCGCGCTGCCCCCGGGCCCGGACCGAAGCCCTCCCCGACCTCCTGGAGCACCGACCATGGCCGAAGAGGCACGCATGAAAGTCGCCGCACTGGACGGACCCGGCGTCAGCCGGATCATCGAGAAGCCGTTGCCGCGGATCGCCGAGGACTACGTCCTGGTGAGGGTGGTCGCGGCCCCGATGTGCAATGAGCATCTGGCGTACGAGCACGGGGACTTCCGTGACCGCAACCGCTGGGACTCCCTCGGGCACGAGGCGGCCGGCGAGGTGGTTGAGGCCCGTGCCGGCAGCCCGTTCCGGCCGGGTGACCGGGTGGTCGTGCTCAGCGGCTATCCGTGCGGGCGCTGCGCGCTGTGTGTCTCCGGGCGGTACGCGCACTGCGCCGACACCGAGGACCCCCTCGCGGTGTGCTCGGGCGAATCGGGTGAGTGCGGCTTCGCGCAGTACATGATCAAGCGGGAGCGTCTGCTGCTCCGGATCCCCGACGGGATGCCGTACGAGCATGCCGCGATGGCCTGTTGCGGGATGGGCGCGACGTACACGGCGATGGAGAACATGGGGGTCGCCGCCGGCGACACGGTCCTGGTCACCGGCCTCGGTCAGGTGGGGCTCGGCGCCGTGATCAACGGGCAGGCCAGGGGTGCCCGGGTGATCTGCGCCGGCCGCAGCCCCTACCGCAGGGAGCTGGCACGGCAGTTGGGCGCGGAACTGATCGTCGACCTGGGGACACCGGACGCGGCCCTGGCCACCGTACGGGACTTCACCGGGGGCAAGGGCGTCGACCATGTCATCGACTGCTCGGCACAGCCCGGCCACCAGCGGTTCGGACTCGACGCCGCGGGGCGCGGCGGACGGGTCACCTTCCTCGGGGAGTCCGGCGAACTGTCGCTCCACGTCGACCAGGACCTGATCCAGAAGGGCGTCACCCTCTACGGCAGTCTCGATCTGTATCTGCAGCACGCCCCGGGAATGCTCGACGCCATTTCCCGCACGGGACCGCTCATCGACCGGTTCATCACGCACACCTTTCCGCTCGACGAGATCGAGCAGGCCTGGAAACTCCAGCTCACCAGGGAATGCGGAAAGATCATTCTGCATCCGTGGCGCTGAACGCCCGCCTGAGCCGAACGGCCGTACACCCACGGAGGTTTGAGGATGTCCGAGAACAACGAGACCCACGACCCGAACACACCGCTCTATGTCGGCACCCGGAAGTTCCTCGGAAAGCGTGACCTGGTCCTGTCGTTCTACACGACGAAATGCCAGTTCCAGTGCACGTATTGCGCGCTGCCCACCCGCTCGGCGTCGTTCGAGGTGACGGCCGAGCAGATCAACAACCAGATCGACCACGTCTTCGACTCCAAGGCCGGTGAACTGGGCGGCTTCCGCCAGCTGTGCTTCGGCAACGAGGGTTCCGCTCTCGATCCGCGGCGCTTCCACCGCGAGTCCGTCGACCATCTGCTGCACCGCGCCCGGGAGATGGAGAACCTGGAGGTCCTGTCCATCGAGACGCGCCCCGAGTACGTCAAGCGCGACTACCTGGAGCACATCGCCAGGACCACCCACGCGCCCCGGCTCGACGTGACGGTCGGCTTCGAGACGCAGGACGACTTCATCCGGCAGACGGTCCTGAGGAAGAAGATCTCCCGCCGGGTGATGGAGGACCGGGTCGCGCTCCTCGGCGAGTTGGGGATCCGGCTCACCTCGTACGTCCTGATCAAGCCGGCGCCGCGGATGACGGACGAACACGGGGTGCGCGAGGCCGTCGCCACGATGGAGTACCTGAAGGAGCTCTGCGACCGTCACGGCACCGAATTGGTGATCTATCTGACGCCGACCTATGTGGCCGAGGGCTCCTATCTGCAGCAGACCACACAGCCGGGCGACTGGACCCCGCCCACCATTCAGGGAATCTTCGATGTCGTGGTGGCCGGACATTCCCTGGGGCTGCCCGTCTACACGGGCCTGTGGAGCGAGGAACTCGCCGACGAGAGCACCGACTTCCGCGGCCGCGAGGGCTACGACCCCGAACTGCGCAAGGCCATGGTCCGTTTCAACCGCGACCACGACTTCAGCCACCTGCTGCCTTTCGCGCCGGCGCAGTTGGCGCTGGCGGGGTAGGGCTGTGCGCGCGTACCGTAATCTCCTCAAGCAACTGTCCGAGGACGCCCCGGAGAAGCTCACCCGGCTGCCCGCGGAATTCCTCGCCGAGCAGACGCGATGGCTGCTCGAAAGGGATGAGATATACGTCCTCGAGCAGGTGAACAAATACGTTCCCGTCATGGCCGCACTGGCCACGGAGGCCGTGGCCCGCGCGGCCGACCGGGCACTGGAGCGGGGTGTGGTCGACGACTTCTGCTTCCTGTACGCGCACCTGCCGTCGGACGGGCGTCCGGATGCCGCCCGCATCGACCGGGCCTGTGCCCGTCTGGCGCGCCGCGGCAACGCCGGCGGCATCGAGCAGATCATCGGGGCGACCGGAGTGCGCCCCGTTCTCGACGAGGAGACGGTCCTGCGGTCGTACAACGTCCTGGTGGCCGCCGGCCGCCTCGGCGCCGTGGACTACATGCGTCAGCTCTCCGGCGTGCCCGTGCGGTTCGACGCGGACGCCGCGGCCACCGGCATCCGCGCGCTCCTGGCGAGCGGCCGCCACGGTCCGCTGCGCAAGCTGGCCCGTCTCGCCGACGTCGAGGTCCGCCTCGACGCCCGGGAGATCCACCGCGCCGTCGCCGCTGCCGTCACCGACGGCACCCTGCACGACCTGGCCGCGGCCCTCGCCTGTCTGCGCCCCTCACCTCGCATCGAGGGCTTCACCGCGGTGTTCCGACGCCTGGCGTCCGAGGCACGCTTCGCCGAACTCCCGCCCCTGTTCACGGTGTTCGCGGATGCCGACTGGCAGGCTCTCGATGCCCGCATGTGGCGCCGACTGCTGACGTCGGGCAGCGCACCCGCCGTACGCTTCGCCTTCGAGCGCTGCGACGACGCCGACCTGCTCGCCCGACAGGCTCCGGACGCCTATGCGTTGGGCGTTTCGTCCGGCGACCGTCTCCTGGTCAGGCTGGCGTGCGAGCGCGGCGGACTGCCGCTGCGCACCGAGGACGCGCGGGGGTTGCTCGGCGACGCCCTGGAGGACGGCGACGCCCCGTGGCTCGACTTCGTCGCCGCCCGGCTCACCACGCTGCCCGCCGTCGACCCCGATCGCGCACAGCTCTACCTCGCCCGGCAGGCGGCCACCCGGCCGCAGCGCGTGCGGCGCGACGCCGAGGCACTGGGCGTGCCCTGGGTCCCCGAGGTCGGCGCGTGGCTGCTCGCCCTCGCCGAGGGCCGCCACGAGGTGGCCCTGGCGGGCCTCGGGGACGCCGGCGCGCACCCGGTCGCCGCCCTGATCGCCCACCTGCCGGACCCCGCCGACCCCGCCGACCCGGCAGGTCTCCCAGCCGACGGAGCGCGCGCCTCATGAAGCTCCCGCACCACCCGGACACAGGTTCCCGCTACCGGGGGACGGCGCTCGCCCTCGTGGCCATGGCCAGCGTGCAGACCGGGGCAGGCACCTCGAGTCACCTCTTCGACAAGTTCACGCCCGCGGGCACCGCCTGGCTGCGCCTGACCTGGGCGGCAGTCGTGCTGTGGCTCATCGCCCGGCCCCGCCTGCGCGGCCGCGACCGTCGCGAGGTGGGCACCGCCCTGCTGCTCGGTGCGGTCAGCGGGCTGCTCACCCTGCTCTACTTCGAGGCCGTGGTCCGCATCCCGCTCGGCACCGCCACGGCCCTGGAGTTCCTCGGCCCGCTGGGGGTGGCCGTGGCGGGCCTGCGGCGCCGGATCGACGTCCTGTGGCCGCTCACCGCGGCGGCCGGCGTGGTCGCCCTGACCCGGCCCTGGAGCGGTGAGGTCGATCTGGCCGGAGTCGGCTTCGCGCTCGGGGCGGCGGCGGGCTGGGCCGGCTACATCCTGCTGACCAAACGGGTCGGCGCCCAGTTCACCGGCCTCGGCGGCCTGGCCGTCTCCATGGCGGCGGCCTCCGCGGTGACCCTGCCGTTCGCCGGCGCCGGTCACATCGTCGGTCACATGGACCCGCGGGCCTTCGCCCTGTCCGCCCTGGCGGCGCTGCTGCTGCCGATCCTGCCGTACGCCGCCGAGATGGTCGCCCTGCGCAATCTGCCCACGACGGTCTTCGGCACCCTGATGAGCCTGGAACCCGCCATCGGGACCGTCGTCGGCTTCGCACTCCTTGCCGAACAGCCCTCGTGGGCCCAGAGCGCGGGCATCGTGCTGGTGACCGTCGCCGGGATGGGGGCGGTGCGCAGCGAGGCCCGGCAGACCGCGGGCGACATCGGCCACGAGAGTTCCGGGCCAAAGCAAAAGACCCCTGATGAACAGGGGTCCCAGCTGGTGTCCGAGGGGGGACTTGAACCCCCACGCCCGATAAAGGGCACTAGCACCTCAAGCTAGCGCGTCTGCCATTCCGCCACCCGGACGAGGTGTCTGCCGCCTGGCCGGGGGTGTTCCCCGCGGCGACATGGACAACAATACCAAGCTTTGGGAGTGCCTTTCACCTGCATATCCGTGCCTCGGGCGGCGCTGCCGGGCCCCGGTGCGGGGCGTTCCCGGCGACTCACCAGGAGCTACGGATTGATTACGCGGGGTCTCTGATCGTCGGACATGCGGGGACCTGTACCCGGGGCCGGTCGGACCCCTACTTGTCGCGCTCGTGGTACATCTTCCGCGTGTGTTCCGTGTGGGCCCGCATGACCGCCGTGGCGCGCTGCTCGTCGCGGTCCGCGATCGCCGCGATCAGCTCGCGGTGCTCGATCCAGGACTGCTGTCCGCGCTGCCGGGCGACCGGCGTGTAGTACCAGCGGACCCGGCGGTCGACCTGTGCCGCCAGTTCGGCGAGGACGGCGTTGCCGGCCAGTTCCATGATCTTCGCGTGGAGCCGGGCGTTCATCGCGACCGCGCGGTCCACGTCGTCGGCGGCTACCGCGCGCTCGCCCTCCGCGCACATCTCCTCGAGCACGCCGATGGCGGCCCTGGACGCGTCGGCCGCGGCGAGCCGGGCGGCTTCGGCCTCCAGCAGCGTGCGGACGGTGAGGAGCTGGTCGGCCTCCTCCTCGGTGGGCTCGTGCACGAACGCGCCCTGCGCGGGCCGCAGATCCACCCACCCCTCGGTGCTGAGGCGCTGCAGTGCCTCGCGCACGGGCTGGCGGGAGACGCCGAGGTGGCCGGCGAGCTCGCTCTCGACCAGATGCCGGCCGGGCTGCAGAGCACGGGTGGTGATGAGTTCGAGCAGCGCCTCGTAGACACGGTCGCGCAGCGGGCCGGGGCGTTCGAGCTTGGGCACCGCACCCTGCGGCAGTCCTGTCGTCGACAACATCACGGGCCCTCCTCAGCAGCGTCATCGCTGTATGCGAGAGCCAAGTATGGATTGGCTTTCGCCTACAGTCTACGGCGCACAAACCGCTGGACACCCGGGAGTTGGGCCTTTCCCGGCAGGCCGTACCAGCAGCTCACGAGCGCGGATGAGCAAACAGCCCGTGCTTCCCACACGCCACGGACGGCCGTCCGGGTGCCGTCCCAAACTCTTGCTGGCGCACGTTCCATCCTGTAGACAATATTTCGTCGACAGATTTCGACAGTTCCGCGGTACACCCTCGACCGAACGGAGCGCCACCCAGTGAAAGTCGCAGTCCTCGGCGCCGGAGCCATCGGCGCCTACGTCGGCGCCGCCCTGCACCGCGCGGGCGCCGACGTCCACCTCATCGCCCGTGGACCGCACCTCGCGGCCATGAGGCGCAACGGCGTACAGGTCCTCAGCCCCCGCGGGGACTTCACCGCCCACGCCCACGCCACCGACAACCCACAGGAGATCGGGCCCGTCGACTACGTCTTCCTCGGGCTCAAGGCCAACTCGTACGCGGCGTGCGGGCCGCTCATCGAGCCACTCCTGAACGACACCACGGCCGTGATCGCGGCCCAGAACGGCATCCCCTGGTGGTACTTCCACCACCACGGCGGACCCCACGACGGACAGCGCATCGAGAGCGTCGATCCGGGCGGGGCGGTCAGTGCGGTGCTCGCCCCCGAACGCGCCATCGGCTGCGTCGTCTACGCCGCCACCGAACTCGAGGGTCCCGGCGTCGTCCGCCACCTGGAAGGCACCCGCTTCTCCATCGGCGAACCCGACCGGTCGGCCTCCGAGCGCTGTCAGGCCTTCAGCGAGGCCATGCAGGCCGGCGGACTCAAGTGCCCCGTCGAGAAGGACCTGCGCAACGACATCTGGCTCAAGCTGCTCGGCAACATCAGTTTCAACCCGATCAGCGCCCTGGCCCGCGCCACCATGCGCCAGATGTGCCACCACGGCGGCACCCGCCAAGTCATCGAGACGATGATGCGGGAGACCCTGGCCGTCGCCGAAGCACTCGGCTGCGACATCGGGATCTCCATCGAGCGACGGCTGGCCGGCGCCGAACGCGTCGGCGACCACCGCACCTCCACCCTCCAGGACCTGGAGGCGGGCAAGCCTCTCGAACTCGACGTCCTCCTCGCCGCGGTCGCGGAGCTGGCCGACATCACGGGCGTCGACGTGCCCACGCTGAGAACCGTCCACGCCATCAGTGACCTCCTCGCCCACCGGACCGCCGCATGAGACGGCCCGACTCGCCGCCACGGGACGGCACTTCCATGAACGTGCACGCGGAAGCGGACCGCATCACCCTGCGGGGCGCGGCCACCCAGGGCTGACCGGCCCTCCGCTGCACGACGGCGGGGCCTCTACCGGCGGGGAGCGCCCCCTGCGCCGGAGGGGTCCCGCCTCAGTCGTTTGAGGCCTGGATCCTGTATACGATCCTCTGTATACTGCCGACTTGTATTCGTTCAGCATCCAACGGCCCCGGCTCGGAGGCGACATGGAAGACCTGAATCCCGATGTGGTGCTGGGAATGGCCGCCCAGGCGCCCGACGGCATCGTGATCGTCGACGGCGAAGGACTGATCCGCTACTGGAACCGGGGTGCGGAGCGCATCTTCGGGTTCCCGGCGGCCGACGTGGACGGTCGCAGCCTGGACGTCATCATTCCCGAGCGACACCGGAAGCGGCACCAGGAGGGCTTCGAGGAGGCCATGGAGCGGGGGTACAGCAAGTACGGGGACGCGGATGTGCTGAACGTGCCCGCACTGGCGGCGGACGGCCGCAAGCTGTCCATCGAGTTCAGCGTGGTGCTGCTGCCGGGACCCGACGGCAGCACGTACGTCGGTGCGGTCATCCGGGACGTGACCGCTCGCCGTGAGCGGGAGCGGGAGTTGATGCGGCGACGGGCCGAGGCCTCGGTCTGAGCCCCGGCGGACCGCATACGGAAGCGGCCGTGGCCTTCGGGCCACGGCCGCTTCCGCGTCGTCGGACTCAGGTCAGACGATGACGCCGCTCTCCTTCAGCCGGCCGATGGTCTCCTCGTCGTAGCCGAGCTCGACCAGGACCTCGGAGCTGTGCTCGCCGAGCAGCGGGGCGCCGGTGACGTCCGGCTTGAAGGAGGAGAACTTCACCGGGCTGCCGACCGTCAGATAGGTGCCGCGCTCCTTCTGCTCGACCTCCACGACGGTGCCGCTGCGGCGCAGGTCCTCGTCGTAGGCGATCTCCTTCATGCTCATCACGGGGGCGCAGGGCACCTCCCACTCCCGCAGGATGTTGACGGCCTCGTACTTGGTCTTGTCCGCGAGCCACTTCTCGATCTCCTCGAAGATCTCGAAGATGTGCGACTGGCGAGCCCGCGCGGTGGCGTACTCCGGGTCCTCGGCCCACTCGGGGCGGCCGATCACCTCGGCGGTGCGCTTCCAGTTCTGCTCCTGGACCGTGAAGTAGATGTACGCGTTCGGGTCGGTCTCCCAGCCCTTGCACTTGAGCACCCAGCCGGGCTGGCCGCCGCCGCCCGCGTTGCCGCCGCGCGGCACCACGTCGGTGAACTCGCCGTTCGGGTACTGCGGGTACTCCTCCAGGTAGCCGACCCGCTCCAGCCGCTGCTGGTCGCGCAGCTTGACCCGGCAGAGGTTGAGGACGGCGTCCTGCATGGAGACGGACACCTTCTGGCCCTTGCCGGTCCTGCCCCGGTCAATGATCGCGGTGAGGATGCCGATCGCCAGGTGCATCCCGGTGTTGGTGTCGCCGAGGGCGGCGCCGGAGATGGTCGGCGGGCCGTCCCAGAAGCCGGTGGTGGAGGCGGCGCCGCCCGCGCACTGGGCGACGTTCTCGTAGACCTTGAGGTCGTTCCAGGACGACTGGTCGTTGAAGCCCTTGACCGAGCCGAAGATCAGGCGCGGGTTGAGCTCCTGGATGCGCTCCCAGGTGAAGCCCATCCGGTCCAGGGCGCCCGGGGCGAAGTTCTCCACCAGGACGTCGGCGCCCTCGATGAGCTTCTCCAGGACCTCCTTGCCCTCGGCGGTCTTGGTGTTGATGGCGAGGGAGCGCTTGTTGCTGTTGAGCATCGTGAAGTAGAGCGCGTCGAGGTCCTCGATGTCCCGGAGCTGGCGGCGTGTCACATCGCCGCCGTTGGGACGCTCCACCTTCAGGACGTCGGCGCCGAACCAGGCGAGCATCTGGGTGCAGGCGGGGCCGGCCTGGACCCCGGTGAAGTCGATCACCTTGATTCCGGCGAGCGGCTTTTCACTCATGTGTGCTTCCTTTTCGTGAAGTTGCGTGGTCACTTCTTGGCCGGCGTGATGTTGCCGACGGTGATGCCCTTGGGGTTGAGGTGGGAGATGTGGCCGCTCTCGGTGCCGGCCGACGGGTCGATCACGCAATCGATGAGCGCCGGGCCGCCTGAGGCGAGGGCCTCGGTCAGAGCGGCGGTGACCTCGGCGGGGGTGGTGGCGCGGTAGCCCTTGCCGCCGAACGACTCGATGAGCAGGTCGTGGCGGGCCGCCGACATCAGGGTGGTGGGCGAGGGCGCGTCGTCGTACGGGTTGACGTCGTCGCCGCGGTAGACACCGCCGTTGTTCATGATCACGGTGACGACGGGCAGCCGGTAGCGGCAGATCGTCTCGATCTCGATGCCGCTGAACCCGAAGGCGCTGTCGCCCTCGATGGCGACGACCGGTGCGCCGCTCTCGACGGCGGCGGCGATGGCGTACCCCATGCCGATGCCCATGACGCCCCAGGTGCCGCTGTCCAGGCGGTGGCGCGGCACGTGCATGTCGATGACGTTGCGCGCGATGTCCAGGGCGTTGGCGCCCTCGTTGACGATGTACGTCTCCGGGTGCCGGCGCACGACGTCGCGTACGGCCTTGAGGGCGCCCATGAACTGCATGGGGTGCGGGTCGGCCTCCAGGCGCTCGGCCATCTTGGCGACGTTCTGCGCCGAGCGCTCACCCAGTTCGTCGCGCCAGGCCGAAGGGGCCTGGATCTGGCCGGGCTTGGTCCGTTCGGCGAGCACGTCGAGCACCGACTCGATGTCTCCGACGAGGGGGGCGGAGATGGGCTGGTTGCTGTCCATCTCCTTGGGGTCGATGTCGATCTGGATGAACTTGGCGTCGGGGTTCCACCCCGTCTGCCCGTGGCCCAGCAGCCAGTTGAGGCGGGCGCCGATCAGCATCACGACGTCGGCCTTCTTCAGCGCCAGGGAACGGGCGGTGGCGGCCGACTGCGGGTGGTCGTCGGGCAGCAGGCCCTTCGCCATCGACATCGGTACGTAGGGGATGCCGGTCGACTCGACGAACTCCCGTACCTTGGCGTCCGCCTGGGCGTACGCCGCGCCCTTGCCGAGCACCACCAGCGGGCGTTCGGCGGCGGCCAGCAGCTCGATCGCGCGGTCCACGGCCTCCGGCGCGGGCAGTTGGCGCGGCGCGGGGTCGACGAGACGGCTCAGGGTGCGGTCGCCCTCGGCCTTGGGCATGATGGCGCCGAGCACCGCGGCGGGGATGTCGAGGTAGACACCGCCGGGGCGCCCGGAGATCGCGGTGCGCAGGGCGCGGGCGATACCGCGGCCGATGTCCTCCACACGGCTGACCCGGTAGGCGGCCTTCACGAAGGGCTGGGCGGCGGAGAGTTGGTCCATCTCCTCGTAGTCGCCCTGCTTGAGGTCGACGAGATGGCGCTCGCTGGAGCCGGAGATCTGGACCATGGGGAAGCAGTTGGTGGTCGCGTTCGCCAGCGCGACCAGGCCGTTGAGGAAGCCGGGGGCGGACACCGTCAGGGCGACGCCGGGCTTCTTGTTGAGGTAGCCGGCGATGGCCGCCGCGTGTCCGGCGTTGCTCTCGTGACGGAACCCGATGTAACGGATTCCCTGGGCCTGGGCGAGGCGGGCCAGGTCGGTGATCGGGATGCCGACCACGCCGTAGATGGTGTCGACGTCGTTCATCTTGAGCGCGTCGACGACCAGGTGATACCCGTCGGTGAGCTCGGTCGCAACGTCGGCTGCTGCCGCGGTCTCCAGTGGCGAGGGGGCGGTCATGGTCCGAGGTCCTCCTTGGGCAGGTCCTGCCGGAGCGGCTACTGCTCTCACCATCCGCAGCGCGTCCGCCGGCGTCCAAGACCCATCGGCGACCAGCCGATAAGCAACTTCTATCGACGGCCGCTCAGGGCCCTCGCAACTGCCTTGATAGACGCCTGCTATCGGCCGTTCGCCAGTGGGTATTGGACGTGCGTCGCAGGTCACCGCAGGCTCGCAGAGGACCGAAGCAACGGACCTGGGCGCGAGGGGGTGGGGTCATGGCCGTTCCGGCCGCGGCATCCGTGCGCGACGCGAACCGGTACCGGCCTGTGACGGTCACGGGCCTCGTCGATCTTCTCGACGCGCAGGTGCGTGACCGCCCTTACGCCCGGGCCCTGGTGGTCACCGGGGAGCGGGTGCATCTGTCCTACCGGGGTCTCGCGGCCCTGGCGGACGGCGTGGCGGCACGGCTCGGCGGTACGGGGTTGCGCCGCGGTGACGCGGTCGGCCTGATCTGCGCCAACTCCGCGGAGTTCGTCGTCGCGCTGCTGGGAGCGGCGCGGGCCGGACTGGTGGTCGCTCCCCTGGACCCGGCGCTGCCCGCGACCCAACTCTCGTCACGCGTCCACGCGTTGGGGGCCCGGGCGGTCCTGCTGGGCCCGGCCGCGACGGGTGCCCCGCTGCCGGTTCCGGCCTGGCCGCTGCGTGTGGACGTCTCCCGTGCGGGGACGGCGGCCGTCACGTTCGAACCCGGCGCGTGTGCCGCGTCCCAAGTCGGCGGTGCGGCGGGCGAGTTGTCGGTCCAGGACGCGCTCGTTCTTTTCACCGCCGGTACCACCGAGCGAGCGAGGATGGTCCCGCTCACCCACGCCAACGTGGCCGCGTCCGTCCACTGCCTCTGCGCCACCTACGAGTTGGGGCCCGGCGACGCCACGGTCGCGGTGATGCCGTTCTTCCACGGTCACGGGCTGTTCGCGGCACTGCTGGCCTCCCTCGCCAGCGGCGGCTGTGTGCTGCTGCCCGAGCGGGGCCGGTTCACGGCAGGCACGTTCTGGGACGACATGCGCGCCGTGGGCGCCACCTGGTTCACCGCGGCCCCGGCCATCCACGAGATCCTGCTGGAGCGGTCGGAACGGGAGTACCCGGGCCCGCACGTGCCGGCTTTGAAGTTCGTGCGCAGTGGCAGCGCTCCTCTCAACCCGGCGACACAGCGGGCGCTGGAGCGCACGTTCGGGGCGCCGCTGCTGTCCGCGTACGGGATGACGGAGTCCTCGCACCAGGCGGCCAGCGAGCCGCTGCCGGGGCGGGGTGCGCTGAAGCACGGTTCGGTCGGGCGGCCGACCGGTGTCGAGATCCGGGTGCTCGACCGCGGCGGGCGGGCCTGTCCGGTGGGTGTCGAGGGCGAGTTGTGGGTGCACGGTCCCACCGTCGCGCGCGGCTATCTCGGCGACCGGGAGGAGACGGCGTACACCTTCGTCGGCGGCTGGCTGCGCACCGGCGATCTGGGCACTCTGGACGCGGACGGGTACCTGTCCCTGACCGGGCGTATCAAGAACCTCATCAACCGCGGCGGCGAGAAGATCTCGCCCGAGCATGTCGAGGACATCCTCACCGGGTGCCCGGGGGTCGCCGACGCGGCCGTGTTCGCCGTGCCCGACACGGTGTACGGGCAGCGGGTGGGCGCCGCCGTGGTGGTGCGGGAGGGCGAGGGCGTGGGGCCCGGGGAGATCCTGCGGTACTGCCGTGACCGGCTGGCCGCGTTCGAGGTGCCGGACCGGCTCGAGCTGGTCACCGCGCTGCCGTACACCGCGAAGGGCGGACTGGACCGGAAGGCGGTGCAGGCGCGCTACGCACCCTGACACCGGCTCCGGACGGCGGGCTCAGCGCACGCGGTGCTCGCTGGGCAGCGGGCGGGCGAAGAAGTCGTCCAGGGACAGGCCGGTCGCCGCGTTGACGAAGGCGCGGGCGGCCACCGAGCCGGGGGTCGCGGCGTGGATCGCCACGGACACCTGTGCGCCGGCCTCCGGGTCGACCAGGGGCAGCGCTCTGGTGCGGCCGATGACGGGCATCGCCCGCAGCCAGGTGTGCGGCACGATGCTGGCCCACTCGCCGCCGCCGACGTGCGCGTAGAGGGAGGCGATGGAGTCCGTCTCGACCTGCGGGGTGACCACGAACCCCTTCTCCGCGAACACGGTGTCCACGATCTGCCGGATCCGCATGTCGGGCGTCAGCAGCGCGAGCGGCAACTGGGCGGCGTCCGCCCAGGTCACGGTCGAGGACTGCGCCGCCAGATGGTCGTCCGACACCAGCAGCATGTAGCGCTCCTGGTAGAGGGGTACGACCTGGAGGCCCTCCTGGTCGCCGGGGTCGAAGTGGGCGATCGCCACGTCGAGTTCGTAGTCGCGCAGCTGACGGTGGAGCTCCTTCGTCGACAGCCGGGAGCGCACCTGCACCTTGGCGAGGGGATGGGCGGCGCAGAACGCGGCCACGGGGAGCGCCAGGGTCGTGGACGCCGTGGGGTCCGTGCCGAGCCGCAGCGTGCCCGTGATGCCGGACTGCACGGCGGCCACCTCCGCCTTGAACGCGTCCTGCTCGGCGAGGATCCGTTTGGCCCAGACGACGAGCCGCTCGCCCTCGGGGGTGAGGCCCTGGTAGTTGTGCCCGCGATTGATGAGCGTGACGTTCAGCTCCCGCTCCAGCTTGGCTATCGCCGCCGAGAGCGCGGGCTGGGAGACGTAGCAGGCTTCCGCCGCCCGGGCGAAGTGGCGTTCCCGCGCCACCGCCACGAAGTACTCGAGCTGCCGGAACAGCATGAACGACTCCTCTCTGCCCGAGGCCGCCCCACTAGCTCCATACTGTATGCAGTATTTGGGATATGTACAGGGGAGGGAGTCGTGCCCGGTGCACGAACTGTATGCCGTCCGGCATGAGAGCGCCTGCGCCCGCTGCACGTCCCCGCAGCGGGCGCAGGCGCGGTCTGTTCAGCGCAGGAGCTGCACCGCGGCCACCACCAGGGGATCGAGGCCCTCCGCGCCGGCGTCCACGTACTCGTACAGTCTGGTGCGCATCCGCGGGTCCCAGAACCTGCCGATGTGGCCAGCGATCTCCTCGGCGGCCCGCTCCCCCGGCAGATGGCCGAGGTTGCGGGCGATGTCGTTCGCCATCCGGAGCTCGGACGGCACGGTCGCTGTCATCTCAGTCCACCACCGTCACGAGATCGTTCTCGGCGCCTTCACCCTCGTCGGCCCGGTCCGGGCGGGCCAGTCCCACCTGGACGGCGGTCACCTTGTACTCGGGGCAGTTGGTGGCCCAGTCGGAGTTCTCCGTGGTCACCACGTTGGCCCCGGTCACCGGGTGGTGGAAGGTGGTGTAGACGACGCCGGTCGGCATCCGGTCGGAGATCTCCGCGCGCAGGGTCGTCTGCCCGACGCGGCTGGCCAGGGTGACCATGTCACCGTCCTTGATCCCGCGGTCCTCGGCGTCGTGGGGGTGCAGTTCCAGGATGTCCTCGGGGTGCCAGGCGACATTGCCGGTGCGCCGGGTCTGCGCGCCGACGTTGTACTGGCTGAGGATCCGTCCGGTGGTGAGGACCAGCGGGAAGCGTCGGGTGCTGCGCTCGTTGGTCGGCACATAGGAAGTGACCACGAACTTGCCCTTGCCGCGCACGAACTCGTCCACGTGCATGATGGGCGTTCCCTCCGGAGCCTCCTCGTTGCACGGCCACTGGACACTGCCGAGCTTGTCGAGGAGGTCGAAGGAGACACCGGTGAACGTCGGTGTGACCGAGGCGATCTCGTCCATGATCCGGCTCGGATGGTCGTAGGCCATCGGATACCCCATGGCGGTGGCGATCTCACTGACGATCTGCCACTCGTGCTTGCCCGTCCTGGGCTTCATGACCGCACGGACGCGGTTGATACGGCGTTCGGCGTTGGTGAAGGTGCCGTCCTTCTCCAGGAAGGAGGCGCCAGGCAGGAAGACATGGGCGAACTTGGCCGTCTCGTTGAGGAACAGGTCCTGTACGACGACGAGTTCCATGGCCTTCAGCGCGGCGGTGACGTGCTGGAGGTTGGGGTCGGACTGGGCGATGTCCTCGCCGTGGACGAAGAGTCCGCGGAAGGTTCCGTCGATGGCCGCGTCGAACATGTTGGGGATACGAAGTCCCGGCTCCGCGAGGAGGGTTCCGCCCCAGAGGTTCTCGAAGACGGTGCGTACCGCGTCGTCGGAGACATGCCGGTAGCCGGGCAGCTCGTGCGGGAAGGAGCCCATGTCGCAGGACCCTTGGACGTTGTTCTGTCCGCGCAGCGGGTTCACGCCGACGCCGTCGCGGCCGATGTTGCCGCACGCCATCGCCAGGTTCGCCATTCCCATGACCATGGTGGAGCCCTGGCTGTGCTCGGTGACGCCGAGTCCGTAGTAGATGGCGCCGTTGGGGGCCTCGGCGTACAGCCTTGCTGCGGCGCGCAGTTCGCCGGCCGGGACGCCGGTGACGGGTTCCACCGCTTCCGGGCTGTTCTCCGGCCGGGCGATGAACTCCGCCCAGTCGTCGAAGCCTTCGCACCTGGCGTCCACGAAGGAGCGGTCGACCAGGCCTTCGGTGACGACCACGTGGGCCATCGCGTTGACCACGGCGACGTTGGTGCTGGGCCTGAGCTGAAGGTGGTGCCGGGCCTCGACGTGCGGCGAGCGCACGAGGTCGATGCGGCGCGGGTCGACGACGATCAGCTTGGCGCCCTCGCGCAGCCGGCGCTTCATCCGGGAGGCGAACACCGGGTGCCCGTCGGTGGGGTTGGCGCCGATCACCATGATGACATCGGCCTCGGCGACCGAACGGAAGTCCTGGGTGCCCGCCGACTCACCGAAGGTCTGCTTGAGGCCGTACCCCGTCGGGGAGTGGCAGACGCGGGCGCAGGTGTCGACGTTGTTGTTGCCGAAGGCAGCGCGGACCATCTTCTGGACGACGTAGACCTCTTCGTTGGTGCAGCGCGAGGAGGTGATGGCGCCGACGGAGCTCGTGCCGTACCGGTCCTGGAGCTCACGCATCCGCCGGGCGACGGTGCCGATCGCCTCGTCCCACTCGACCTCGCGCCAGGGGTCGGTGATCCTTTCGCGGACCATGGGCTTGAGTTGGCGGTCGGGGTGGGTGGCGTAGCCGAAGGCGAAGCGGCCCTTCACACAGGAGTGCCCCTCGTTGGCACCGCCGTCCTTGTACGGCACCATGCGCACGAGTTCGTCGCCGCGCAGCTCGGCCTTGAAGGAGCAGCCGACTCCGCAGTACGCGCACGTGGTCACGACCGACCTCGTCGGCATGCCGAGTTCGACGACCGAGCGCTCCTGGAGCGTGGACGTCGGGCATGCCTGGACACAGGCGCCGCAGGAGACGCACTCGGAGTCCATGAAGGACTCACCGGCGCCGGCCGAGACCTTGGAGTCGAAGCCGCGGCCCTCGATGGTGAGGGCGAAGGTGCCCTGGACCTCGCCGCAGGCGCGGACGCAGCGGGAGCAGGCGATGCACTTGGCGGGGTCGAAGTCGAAGTAGGGGTTGGAGGTGTCCTTCTCGGCGTCGAGGTGGTTCTCGCCCTCGTAGCCGTAGCGGACCTGCCGCAGGCCCACCACGCCCGCCATGTCCTGGAGTTCGCAGTCGCCGTTGGCGGGGCAGGTGAGGCAGTCCAGGGGGTGGTCGGAGATGTAGAGCTCCATGACGCCCTGGCGGAGCTTCTCCACCTTCGGTGTCTGGGTGCTCACCTTCATCCCGTCGGAGCACGGGGTGGTGCACGACGCCGGAGTACCGCGCCGCCCGTCGATCTCCACCACGCACAGGCGGCAGGAGCCGAACGCCTCCAGGCTGTCGGTGGCACACAACTTGGGTATCTCGACGCCGGCCTGTGCCGCCGCGCGCATCACCGAGGTGCCCGCGGGGACGTTCACCGGCAGGCCGTCGATCTCCACCGACACCGTTGCCGGGCCGGGCCGTTCCGGGGTTCCGTAGTCGGGTTCCTTGAGAAGGCTCATGCCGTGCCCTCCGTCCTCATGCCAGTGGCGTTCACGGGTTGGATCTCCAGGAGCCGGCGGCCGCCGTGGAAGTCGTCGGGGAAGTGGGTGAGGGCGCTGCGCACGGGCATCGGAGTCAGTCCGCCCATCGCACACAGCGAGCCGTCGGTCATCAGGTCGCAGAGGTCTTCCAGCAGGGCCAGGTTCTCGTCCCGGTGCGTGCCCGCGACGATCTTGTCGATCACCTCGACACCGCGGACCGAACCGACCCTGCACGGAGTGCACTTGCCGCAGGACTCCTCGGCGCAGAACTCCATCGCGAAGCGGGCCTGGGCCGCCATGTCGACGGTGTCGTCGAAGACCACGATCCCGCCGTGCCCGAGCATCGCGCCGGCCTCGGCGAACGCCTCGTAGTCCATCGGCAGATCGAACAGCGAGTCGGGCAGATACGCCCCGAGCGGTCCGCCTACCTGCACGGTACGGACCGGTCGGCCCGTGTGGGTGCCGCCTCCGTACTCCTCGATCAGCTCGCGCAGGGTGATGCCGAAGGCCGTCTCCACGATGCCGCCGCGGGCGATGTTGCCGCCGAGCTGGAAGACCTGGGTGCCGCGGGAGCGGCCGATGCCGAGGTCCTGGTACGCCTTGGCGCCGTTCGCGAGGACCGTGGGGACGGTGGTGAGGGTCAGTACGTTGTTCACCACGGTCGGCTTGCCGAACAGGCCCTCGATCGCCGGGATCGGCGGCTTCGCGCGGACCATGCCGCGCTTGCCCTCCAGGCTCTCCAGCATGGAGGTCTCCTCGCCGCAGATGTACGCGCCCGCCCCGACGCGTACGTGCAGGTCGAAGTCGAGCGCGGAGCCGAGGACGCCCTTGCCCAACCAGCCTCGCCCACGGGCGAGTTCGATCGCCTCGCGCATCGTGGCGATCGCGTCCGGATACTCGGAGCGGATGTAGACGTACCCCTCGCTCGCGCCGACCGCGTGCGCGGCGATGGTCATGCCCTCGATGAGCAGGAACGGGTCGCCTTCCATGACCATGCGGTCGGCGAAGGTCCCGCTGTCGCCCTCGTCGGCGTTGCAGCAGACGAACTTCAGCTCGTCAGCGCAGTCCAGCACCGTCTTCCACTTGACACCGGCCGGGAATCCGGCGCCGCCGCGCCCGCGCAGTCCGGACTCGGTGACCTCGGCGACCACGTCCGCGGGGGCGAGTTCGAGGGCGGCGCGCAGTCCGGCGAGGCCGCCGTGCTCGACGTAGTCCTGGGGCGAGAGGGGGTCGGTGACGCCGACTCTGGCGAAGGTGACCCGGTTCTGGCGGGCCAGCCAGGGCAGTTCGTCCACGAGGCCGAGCCGCAGCGGGTGGTCCGCCCCGTCGAGCAGGCCGGCGGCCAGGAGGCCGTCGACGTCCTCGGGGGTCACCGGGCCGTAACCGACACGGCCCCGCGGCGTCACGGCCTCGACCATCGGCTCCAGCCAGAGCATGCCGCGCGATCCATTGCGTACGACGTCGATGGCGAAGTCTCCGCGGGTGGCGGCGCGTTGGAGGGCGGTGGCGACCTCGTCGGCGCCGACGGACCTGGCCGCCGAGTCGCGGGGGACGTAGACCGTCGTCGTGGAGTGCGAGGGGGCGCCGACCGGGATGTCCGCCGGGTCGCCGGTCGGAATGCCGGCCGAGGCGTCGGCCGGGGAGGAGTTGTTCATGATCAGACCGTCCCGTCGAGGATCGAGCCCAGTCGGGCCGGGCCCACTCGTCCGTACAGCCGCCCGTTCGCCTCCACCGACGGCCCCAGCGCGCAGTTGCCCAGGCAGAAGACCTGCTCGACGGTCACGGAACCGTCGGGTGCCGTCTCGCCCAGGGTGAGTCCGGCCTCGCGTGCGTAGCTCACCAGGCGGTCGGCGCCCAGCGCCTGGCAGGCTTCGGCGCGGCAGATGCGGACCGTGGTGCGGCCCGCGGGCTCACGGCGGAAGTCGTGGTAGAAGGTCACCACTCCATGGACGTCCGCCCTGGAGAGGTTGAGCTCGTCGGCGAGCACCGGGACCGCTTCCTGCGGCACATGGCCCAACTCGGCTTGTACGGCGTGCAGTACGGGCAGCAGCGCGCCGCGCTGACCCCGGTGATCGGCCACCACCCTCCGGACCACGCTCTCGACCGTCACATCGCTCCCGCTGGTCGTCATGATCGCTTCGCCTTCCGTCACACGGGTCCCCGGCGAGGGTTGCAGGAGACTGAGACAATACCCCATACAGGCTTCTGTATACAGACGACAGTCGTAAAGATGCCCGTGCCGGTTCCGCCCACGAGGCACACGAGGTACACGGATGAGACCCGGAGCCTCGGTCGAGCCCGACCTCACAGTCAACAGCCGACACCATGTTGCATACCAAAACCTGTATGCTGAAGCCGCCGTCGGCAACCCACTCGGCGGCCACCACTTGGCAAAGCCGTCGGCCCGGCGGCAGAACGGGACAACCATGCGCGAGGCACTCACGGCCGCAGCGTCCCGGCGCGTCGCCCGCCCGGCACCACTGCGCCAGGCCGTGTACGACGCCCTGACCGAGCTGATCATCAACGGCTCCCTCAAGCCCGGCCAGCACCTGGTCGAGGCCGAACTCGCCGAACACCTCGGCGTCAGCCGCCAGCCGGTCCGCGAGGCTTTGCAGCGACTGCAGACGGCCGGCTGGGTCGACCTGCGCCCCGCCCAGGGCGCCTTCGTGCACTCCCCCACCGAGGAGGAGGCCGCCCAACTCCTCGGCGTCCGCTCGGTACTGGAGACCTACTCGGCCCAGCTCGCCGCACAGAACGCCCGACCCGAGGACATCGAACGTCTCGGTGAGCTCCAGCAGGAAGGCGTCGACGCGCTCGCCGAGGGCGACGTCGAACGCCTCGTCGCGGCCAACACCGCCCTGCACGCCTTCGTCACCTCCATGGCCGCCAACGACGTCCTGGCCGAACTGCTCGCGCAGGTGGGCCAGAAGGTGCGCTGGTACTACACCCCCATCGCCAAGCCCCGCGGCAAGGAGGCCTGGAACGAGCACACCCAGCTCATCAAGGCCATCGCCAAGGGGGACGCGGACCGCGCGGGCGAGGTGATGCGCAAGCACACCGAGCGCACGAGCGACTTCTACCGCAAGCAGATCGCGTCCGGCTCGAGCCAGGCCTGACCGCACGGGCCACCGCTGAACAGGCCTTGCCCGGGCGGGAGTTCAGGACGGGGCGAGCGAGCCGGCGGGCCGGCGCACCACGTCGGCGGCCGCGAGGCGCAGCCCCTCCTCTCCGGCGGCGGCCCGCAGCTCCAGCAGCCAGGGCAGGACCGTGCGCAGCACGATGTCGAGCCCACCGCCGTCCTCGCCGAGCATCGCGTCGGCGGGCACCAGCACCGGATCGGCGAGCACGGTGGAGGTCGCGCTGCCGGACGGCCCCACGGCGTCCGGCCGGGCCGGGACGAACAGGTCCGGGGCGTGCGCCGGAACCCCCCAGAGACTGAGGCCGTCCCGCGCGCCGAGCGGGCGGGAGGACCAGAGGTAGCTGTCCGCCTCCCCCGCCGCGACCACCTGGCGTTTGCGCGCACGCAGCGCGACCACGCCACCGGAACGGACCGCGGTGCAGCGTGGCGTGAGGAGCTGGGCCTCCTCCCCGTACCCGCCCGTGTCATCCTCGGCGAGGGCGAGGCTGCCGAGGTGGCGTCCGGCGGCGATCTCTCCGCGCACCCAGGGGCTGCCGTACGCCTCGATGACGGCGACCGCCGTGTAGTGGGCCTGGAGCACGGTCGCCGTGGCGGGGCAGACGCACGCGGTCCGCGCCACCACCTCGGCGGCTTCCGGCAGCCCGAGACCGGCGCCGCCGAACTCGGTGGCGACGGTGAGTCCCAGCAGTCCGGTGGCCCCGAAGGCCGTTACGGCGCCACGGGGGAACCTGCCTTCCGCACCGGTCAGTTCGGCGCAGGGTGCGACGGCGCGGGCGAGGACTTCAGCGAGCGTGGTGCGGTACGACACGGAGTGACCCCCTCGGGAGCGGTGTCCGGTCCGCTGTCAGGCGGCGACGAAGATTGCATACAGTATTTTGCATCCCTCGACCGGTCGACGCCAGGGGTGGCGCCGAGGCAATTCCCGGGAGTCAGCGACGCAGGCGACACAGGAATGGCTATTGCATACTAAACTCAGTATCCCGTAGTCGATGCTTGCCGTCCGCAGTCGAACGAGGGAGAGGGTCCATGCCCGACACACCCACCGTGGCAGCCCGCGGCCCGATCACCCGGCCCGCCCCGCTGCGCCAGGCGGTCTACGACGCCCTGACCGAGCTGATCATCAACGGCTCCCTCAAGCCCGGCCAGCACCTCGTCGAGGCCGACCTCGCCGAGCACCTCGGCGTCAGCCGTCAGCCCATCCGCGAAGCTCTCCAACGGCTCCACACCGCCGGCTGGGTCGATCTGCGCCCCTCGCAGGGCGCCTTCGTCCACTGCCCCACCGCCGAGGAGTGCGCCCAACTCCTCAGCGTCCGGGCCGTCCTGGAGACCCACTCCGCGCGCGGGGCCGCCCAGCACGCCACTCCCGCCGACGTCGCCCGGCTGCGGGAACTGCAGCGGACCGGCCTCACCGCGCTCGCTGCCGGTGACGCCCGGGCCATCGTGGAGGCGAACGCCGCCCTCCACGCCCACATCACCCACCTCTCGCGCAACGCGGTCCTCGCCGAACTCATCCCCCAGGTGGACCGGCGTGTGCGCTGGTACTACATGCCCATCGCCAAGCCCCGCGGCACGGACGCCTGGAACGAGCACGCCCTGATCATCGAGGCCATCGCCGACGGCGACCCCGGCGACGCCGAGGAGCTCATGCGCCGGCACACCGCGAACACGACCGACTTCTACTGCGAGCAGATCGCCGCGATGGCCGGCCGGGGCGGGTGACGACCAGGCGAGGGTCAAGGCCGACCCGGCTTCGAGAGCAGGAGCGAGCCGGGAGGACCGGTGGGCGGACCGGGACGGGCCTCCCCCGAGCGCCTACTGGCGGACTCCGACGCCCGGTCCGCAACGAGTGGACCAGCTGCCCTCCGCCGTCAGCCGCGCTCCGCAGGACCGCACGACGACGAGGCCGTCGCCCTCGAACCCGATGCGGTCACCCGCGGTCAGGAAGAGCGGGCGCACAAGCTCGAAGGCATGGCCGTCGTCGGTCTCGAGATCCTCCGCCCATACCGACCGCGGGATCGGCGTGGCCCCGTCAGCTGTCAGGCGCATGCCGAGATACTCCCATGGCCCCTGAGCCGGATCAGGCCCCCGCTTCTATCTCCCGGAGCAGTCCCGACGTCACGTCGAAGACGAAACCGCGCACATCGTCGGTGCGGGGCAGGAACGGGGAGGTGCGCACGCGCCGTATGGACTGCCGTACGTCCTGGTCGACGTCCCGGAAGGCCTCCACCGCCCACGCCGGGCGCTGCCCCACCTCCATCTCCAGCTCGTGCCGGAACTCCTCGGTCAGCGTCTGCAGACCGCAGCCGGTGTGGTGGATGAGGACGACACTGCGGGTGCCCAGGGCCCGCTGACTGATCGTCAGGGAACGGATGGTGTCGTCCGTGACCACACCGCCGGCGTTGCGGACGGTGTGGCAGTCGCCGAGTCGCAGGCCGAGCGCGGCGTGCAGATCGATACGGGCGTCCATGCAGGCCACGACGGCCACGCGCAGGACCGGACGGGCTCCCATGCCCGGGTCCACGAACCCTGCGGCGTAGGCGCGGTTGGACTCCACGAGCCGGTCGATGACGGAGTCGCCGACGGGCGGGGCGATACGGGGTGCGTGTGTCGACATGCTGGGCTACCTCACTCCGGTTCGGGTACTCACGGAAACCGTCCCGGGGAGCGGTCGCGGCTCGCCCGGGACGGAGTGGAAGCGGCGTGGGCCGCCGTCGGTCAGATCACGCCCTGTGCCTTGAGCAGCGGCAACTCGGCTTCATCGATGCCGAGTTCGCCGATGAGGATTTCTTCGGTGTGTTGGCCCAGGAGGGGGGAGGGGGTGATGTGGGTGGGGGAGTCGGAGAGTTTGAGGGGGTTGCCGACGGTGGTGAAGGTGCCGCGTTGGGGGTGTTCGACCTCGACGACGATCTCGTTCGCGGACAGCGAGGGGTCCTCGATGATCTCCTTGGTGGACAGGATCGGCCCGCACGGAATGTCGTGGGCGTTCAGCTGGTGCAGGACCTGCCATTTGGGCTGGGTGGCGGTCCATTCCTCGATCAGCTGGAACATTTTGGCGAGTTTGGGAAGGCGGGCCTCGGGGGTGGCCCATT
>NZ_JBIUUU010000025.1:0-134437 GCF_044742595.1 Streptomyces sp. NPDC087859
CGGTCGTGGGTGTGGGCGTTGCCGAAGACCCAGCCGGCGCCGTGGATGTAGAGGATGACGGGGAGGGTGCCGTCCGCGCCCGCGGGGCGGACGATCCGGGCCCGGACGCTGCCGGTGGGCCCGCCGGGCACGGTGATCCACTCCTCGTCGATCGCGGGCTTGTCGATCTCCCCGGACTGCACCTCGTCGACCGCCTTACGGCCCTCGACCGGGCCCAGGTCGAAGAGGTACGGCGGGTTCGCGGTGGCCTCCGCGAAGGCGGCTGCCGCCGGCTCCAGCACCGGCTGGACCGGTTCCACGGCGTCAGACATGTCGTTCTCCTCAGGTTCTTGACGAGTGCTGCGGGCGCCTCGATCACGACGCCGGAATCAGGCGATGGGCGGCGGCTGCGTGCCGGTGCCCCGCTACCAGTGCACCGGTAGCGGTCCAGCAGCGCACACCAGGAGAGGCCGGGCGGTCGATCCGCGTCGCCGTCCCCGCGATGTGGCCCTCCGTCGGACCGGCTGCCGGACATCCGCCCACGTTCCCGGACCGGCACCCTCGACGATCCGGGCAGTCCTCTGCGACGCGCCCGATGATCGGATGCTGCCAGCCCGGAGACGGCCGGCGCTTCTGTCATGTGACCAGTCATGCGACACCGAGCTGGCAAAATGAGACGTGAACGGCGGCGGGTGGGAGCGGTACTTCATGGAATTCGGTGGCTCGGGCGGCCTCGGCGACGTCGAGGCCGGGCAGGAGCACACCCCCTTGCTCCTCCTGGGCCGGGACCGTGAACTGTCGCGGATCACGGGCCTGATCGACACGCTCGACGGCGACGGTCCGCGCGTGCTCGTGCTCACCGGAGAGCCCGGAGCGGGAAAGAGCACCCTGATGGACCGGGCCGCCGAGCGGGCCACCGAGCGCGGCCTGCGGGTGCTGCGGGTACGGGGCTGCGAGGGGGAGCAGGATCTCGGCTTCGCCGGGATGCATCAGCTGCTGTCCCCCGTGCTGGGCGGAATCGAGCGGCTTCCCGCTCGTCAGCGCGACGCCCTGCGCCATGCGCTGGGCATGGAAACGGGCGACGGGACAACCGCGTCCGACCCGCTGTCGATCAGGACCGCGGTGCTGACGCTGCTCCTGGAGGCCTCGCGACAGCGCCCGCTCCTCCTCGCCGTCGACGACGCCCAGTGGCTGGACGTGAGCTCGCTGGACGTCCTGGCCTTCGTCGCCCGGCGACTTGACGGGGAACGCGCCGCCCTGCTGCTGGCGGCACGCGACGAAGCCGTGCCCGCCCGCTTCGACCGGGACTTCCCGCATCTGACGGCCGATCCGCTGGACCGGGCCGCCGCCGGACGGTTGCTGGACGCGCAGCCGACACCACCGCGCGGCCGGATACGCGCGCGGATCATCGAGCAGGCGGCGGGAAACCCCCTCGCCCTGATCGAGCTCACACGAGCCTTCGCCCGGGACCCAGGCCGCCGCGACCTCGCCGCCGTCGATTCGCTGCCTCTGACCGCCCGTCTCGAGCGCCTGTTCGCCGCCGACCTGCCCGCACTGCCGCCAGCGACCCGACGAGCCCTGCTGCTGGCGGCGGCCGCGGGCACCGCACAACTCTCGGACCTCCCGGACCTGGGCGGACCGGAAGTGTGGGAACCCGCCGAGCAGGCGGGCCTGGTGCGTGTCGAGGGCGGCCAGGTACGGCTGCGCCACCCCCTCGTGCGCTCCGCCGTCCACCAGGCCGCCTCCTTCGCCGAACGCCGCGAAGCCCACCTCACTCTCGCCGCCGCCCTCGCCCACGAACCCGACCGCCGCGCCTGGCACCTCGCCGCGGCCGCCCTCGGCCCGGACGAGGACATCGCCCGCGTGCTGGCCGAGAGCGCGCGACGCTTCCAGCATCGCGGCGGACACGCGGCCGCGGCGACCGCACTGGAACGCGCCGCGGAACTCACCCCCGATCCGTCAGAACGCGCCCGCCGCCTGCTCGCCGCAGCCGAGTCGGCCATGTACGCGGGGCATCCGCAGTGGGTGGGGGAGATCGCGGGCCGCGTCACCACGCTGACCGACGACCCTCAACTCCTCGCCGAGGCCTCCCTGCGCGCCGGCTGGGCCCTCGCGGTGACGCTGCGACACGACGACGCCGTGGCCCATCTGCTCCCGGTGGCGGAATCGATGGCGACCCCGGCACCGGCCCTCGCCCTGAGCGCCCTGGGAACGGCCGCGACCCCGGCGTACAACTCGGGCGATCCGCGCTACCGGCACGAGATCCAGCGGATCGACGGCCTGATCGCATCACAGACGAACGAGAGCGACCGCGTCTGGCCACGGGCGGCGGCCCACCCGTTCACGGACCGGCTCCAAGCGCTGAAGAACCTGACCCACGCGGTCGACACCCTGCCGGACGACTCGGACCGCACGCTGTCCGGACTCGTCACACTCGGCGGCGCGGCCTGGATCCTGGACGAGACCGACGAAGCCGTCCGTCTCCTCGGTCAGGCCATGGACCACCTGCGACAGGCCGCCACCGCAGGCGTCAACTGCACCGTCGCTCAGGCTCTGGCGCTCGCGTACTTCGAGAGCGGAGCATGGGACGCGGCCCTGGGAGCCGCCGAGAACGCCTTCCGGACGGCGACGGAGGCCGGCGCCGACAACGTCAGCGTCGGATCCCTCCTGCTCCAGGCCACCGTACGGGCCGCCCGTGGCGACCACGACGGTGCGCGCGCCCAGGTGCGTGACGCCGTCCGCGGCCGGGACCTGCGCAAGGCCCGCAGCCTGTACGTTCGTCACCGGCACGCGCTCGCGCTGGCAGCCCTGGCGGAGGGCGACCACGAGTCGGCGTATGGCCAGCTGCGCCGTACCTTCACCGACGAAGCCCGCCCGGCCCCCGTCCACTACCACGCCTCCCTTTACCATCTCGCCGATCTCGCCGCCGCGGCCGTCCGCGCCGGCCGGACGGACGACGCGCGCACCGTGCTCGACGCGGCGGAACGCGCACTTGAACGGCCCCGCTCCGCCCGGCTCGCCGCGATCGTGCACCGCGCCCGGGCCCTGCTGAGTGCGCCCGAGGCCGCCGAGCCGCACTTCCGCGCGGCGACCGGCGTCCCGGCGGCCGCGAGCTGGCCCTTCGAACACGCCCTGGCCCACCTCGACTTCGCCGAGTGGCTACGCCGCCGCCGACGCACCGCCGAGGCACGCCCGCTGCTGGTCACCGCCCTGGAGACCTTCGAACGACTGGGTGCACGCCCCTGGACCGAGCGGGCCACCGCGGAACTCCGCGCCGCGGGCGTGACCGCGACGCCGGCCGCCGCACCCGACGGCGTCGCCGATCTGACTCCCCAAGAGCTGCAGATCGCCCGACTGGCGGCCGAGGGCCTGACCAACCGCGAGATCGGTGCGCGGCTCTATCTCTCACCGCGCACCATCGGCTTCCACCTGCACAAGATCTTCCCCAAGCTCGGCATCACCGCTCGCGCCCAACTGCGCGACATCGACGGGGTGTGAGGCCGAGCGAATGCCCCGCCTTCCGTGGTCTCCTCGGCGCGGCGGCGGGCCGGAATCAGGGCAGGCGGAGCCGGCGAGTGCCGTCCCAGCCGGTCGAGGCGAGGATGACGGCCGCCGCGCCGGTGCCGAGCACGGCGCCGGCGATCACGTCACCCGGATAGTGCACACCGGTGTGGACACGGGAGTAGCCGACGGCACAGGCGAGCAGACCCAGTGGCAGCGTGGCGGCGGGGAGAGCGGGGCCCACGGCGGCCGCGAAGGCGACGGCCGAGGCGGTGTGGCCGGAGGGGAAGGAGGCGGACGCGGGCATGGGCACGTGCCGCCCCGGAAAGGGCGAGTCCTCGGCCCGATGGGGCCGGGGCCGGCGTACCAGCTGCTTGCCGAGCAGGTTCGCCCCGGCCGAGGCGACACCGATGGCCGCGACGCCCAGGGCCGCGGCACGGCGGGGCCGGCCGGGGCACAGCGCCAGAAGCCCGGCGACCGCGAACGAGATCTTGGAGTGGTCCGCCGCCGCCGACAGCCGTCGCAGGGCGTGGTCCAAGGTCGGAGTGTCGGTGATCTTCACTGCCTCGTACAGCGCCTGGTCGAGGGCGGCCAGATCACGCAACAGCGCTCGGGGGGCGCCGTCATGGCGCTGCGGGCGGTCAGACATCACTCTGCTCCTGCGTCGTGCGGGTGGGTGGGGGATTTCGGTCGAGGGCGAGGTGGACGATGTGCCGCCAGTCCACGGACGGAGCCGAGTAGGACGCGCCGGGCCGGTGACGGGGCACCCGGACCCGCAGGACACCGGGACGGACCGTGCACACGACCGGCGGGGGCAGGGTCAGCGCCTCACCGTCGACAGCCACGGCGATGAGGTCGGAGTCGGCCGTGACAGTCACCTGACGTGCGGTCAGCGAGGTGATGCCGCTGGCCCGTTCGCCCCGCAACGCCAGTTCGGCGGCCTGGGCGGCGCCCTCGATCCGGACGGCGAGCACTCCGAGCCGGCCGGCGTCGAGGCGTTCTCTGCGGCCGCCGCCGAGCGGGTCGGCCCGCGCGTAGGGGTTGTTGCTCACCAACAGGGCCTGCGGAACCGGTAGTCGGTCGCCGTCGGCCTGGGCCTCCAGCGTCGCCGCGGCCTCGCCGAGCAGGAGGTCCGGCAGCTGGTCGAGGGCGGTGATCGTCTTGGCGTCGCGGTAGTCGGGGCTCTGCACGATCTCGGCGTACGCCCCGAAGGAGACCGTGTTGACGAACGGCAGCCCGGCCACGTCGCCCAGATCGATGCGGAGTTCCACACCGTCGGACAGTGCGTCCAGGCCAAGGGCGGGGTCGGCGCGGTCCAGGCCCAGGTCCATCGCGAAGTGGTTGCGGGTGCCGGCGGCCAGGACCATGAACGGTACGTCGTGTGCGGCGGCCACCTCAGCCACCAGGGCCTGCGTGCCGTCGCCACCGGCCACACCGAGCAGATCCGCGCCGTCCGCGATGGCCTGCCGGGCGAGCGCCGCCGGATCGGGGCGGGTATCGAGGTCGAGCAGGATGACCCGGGCGCCGAGTGCCTCCGCCCGCTCCACCAGTTTGTGCTGCCCGACCTTCCCGCCTCCGGAACGCGGATTCATGATCAGCACCGGTCGGCCGGGCGGCCGCACGGAACGCGAGCGCATGCCGTGCGGTCTGCGCCGACGGCGCAACGCGCTCCTGGCGCAGGCCAGCGCCGCCACCCACGCCCCCAGCGCCGCCACCGCGACGAGCCACAGACCTGAGACGGCGTACAGGACGAGCACGCCGACGGGAGCGCCCACGGCCAGGAGAGCGCCGCACACACGCGCCAGACCCCGGTGCGCGAGTGCCCACCACAGACCCGCGGCGGCCACTCCCAGCCCGCCCAGCCCCAGCAGCAGAATCAGCAGTCGGTCCGCGCCCGCCGCCACGGACGCGACGGCACCCGCCACACACAGCAGGGAGAGTCTGGCCAGAGCGCGCGCCCGTTTGTCGGAGCCGCCAGGCTCCGTGACGTGTGTCGATCGGACCGTGTTCATGGCGCTCCAGCGAGTCGGGTGGTCGGAGCCATTGTCTCCTCGCACGGTCCGGGTGCTGCGTCGTGTCCGCCATGGTCCACCGGCCAGGTTCTCCGGCCTTTCCTGCCGGCCTCGCCAAGATCGACGGTTCCCTCGATCCTATGCCGACCGGGTTCGGGATTCCGGCGGCGTGGGCCGCACTCGGCCAGCCGGGCTGTCGTGGACGACAGCGGCGCTTCTCCTCCCCGGGGGCATACCCCCTGTTCCGAGCTGATGCTGCCCCCACCGCGAATGGGCCGCCAGCCCGAGTGACCCCGCTGCGGCGGATGCATAGCTTCTGACGCGACGGAACCGACAGCACCGGCAGAGGGGAACCAGCAGTGATCCGGACAGCCCGCGCACCACGGCCACCGCAAACGCCTCACGTACCGCAAGGCGCTTCGGGAACGGCGAGAAAGGCCGTCCTGGGCCTGGCCGCCACCACTCTCGCCGTGGCCGCGTTACCCGTGACGGGGCTCCCCGCACAGGCGGCCTCCGACCCCCTCGCCCGCTACCACCACCAACGCCTCGACTGGAAGAGCTGTGTGCTCGGCCCGGACGACGCGACCGGCAGGGAACTGGAGCAGGCGGGCGCCCGGTGCGCCGACGTCACGGTGCCGTTGGACTACGGCGCCCCCGACGGCCGTACGATCACCGTCGCGATCTCCCGGATCCGCGCCACCGACACCGCCCACCGCGTCGGCCCGCTGCTGCTCAACGGCGGCGGCCCCGGCGGGCAGACGCTCGGCGACCCGCCATGGGTGAGCAAGGCGATGAAGGACGTCGCGGCACGGTACGACGTGGTGGGCGTGGACCCCCGCTTCGTCGGCCGCAGCACCCCGCTGGACTGCGAGTGGCCGACCGGCTCCGCGTTCCGCAGCGCGGGCGTCGACCGCACCGGGTTCGACCGCGTGGCGGCCTTCTCCAAGGACCTCGCCCAGCTCTGCCGGCGGCACGAGGGCGATGTGCTGCCGTACGTCACCACCCGCAACACCGCGCGCGACATGGACGTCGTCCGCGCCGCGCTCGGCGAGCGGCGGATCTCCTATCTCGGCTACTCGTACGGCAGTTACCTCGGCGAGGTGTACGCCACGATGTTCCCCCGCCGCACCGACCGGGTCGTCCTGGACGGTGTCCTGGACCCGGCCCGGTACGGTCCCCGGCTGCTGCGGGGCACCGAGCAGGCCAACCGTCACGCGCTGGAGGGCTGGGCCTCCTGGGCCGCCGCCCGGGACACGACGTACGGTCTGGGCCGTACCCGTGGCGCGGTGCTGGCCGCCGTGGACCGTGTCCAGGCAGCCGCGGCCCGCACCCCGCTGCGGCTCGGTGACTACGCGGTCGACGAGCACGTCATGCCCCTCGTCGTCTTCAACGGCCTCTCGCAGGACAACGACTCCGCCTACGGGGACTTCGCGCAGGGGATGCGGGACCTGCTGCGCGCGGCGGACAGGGACCCGGTCACCCCGTCCCCGTGGCTCGCCGGGGTCCTCGAGTTCGAGCTGACCGGCACCGACTCCCACTACGGCAGCGTCCAGTCCGCGATCCTGTGCGGCGACGCGGCCGCCCCGCGGGACCCGGAGGTGTACTGGCGTGACGTCCAGCGGGCCCGCGCGAAGGACCCGCTGCTCGGCCCCGTCACCTACAACCTCAGCCCCTGCACCTTCTGGGACCGGCCCCGCGAGCGCCCGACCACCGTCCGGGACGACCTCCCGGCCCTGCTCGTCAACGCCACCGGCGACCCGCGCACCACCTACGAGGGCGGCACAACGGTGCGGCGGATGTGGCCCTCCTCCCGCCTGGTCACCCTGCGCGGAGCCGACCAGCACGCGGTGTTCGGCGTCTTCGGCACCCCGTGCGTCGACGCCACGGTCAACGCCTACCTCGCCACCGGCCGCCTCCCGGCCACGGACGTCACCTGCGACGCGCCCGCCCGGTGAGCGCGGGCCTGCCCACGCGATGACCGGGGGATCCGAACCCTGACCGACCGGTGGCCGGGCCCACGAGGCGCCCGGCCACCGGTGATGCGTGCGGCGCGGCTACGGGGCCATCTCGTACGCGCCGGACAGTGCCTCGACCCGCTGCCAGACCCGCTCCGTGCGTGCCGTGTCGACGACCGGTCGGCGGACCGAGCTCAGCGCCCACTCCTGCTGCTCCTCGGTTGCCGAGTCCTTGCCGTGCAGTTCGACGGAGTGCCCGGAGAAGTCCCGTACCAGGACGGCGAAGAGTTCGTCGAGCACGTCCTCGTCGAGTCCGGTCAGGGCGGCCTGCTCCAGGACGAGCTGGCCGTGCACGACGAGCGCGAAGAGCTGGCCGATGGAGAGGACGAGGTCGAGGTCGCGGCTCTGCTCCGCGTCGGGACCTGCCGTGGCGACGAACTCGCAGAGCGCGTCGGCCTGTTCGCGCAGGCGGGCGACGTTGGGCAGATGCGCGTACGCGTCGAAGGCGGGGCGCCAGTCGTGGAAGCGCACCGAGCCCAGACCGCGAGCGGGGCCCTGGCGGAACAGGAAGTCGTCGTCGGCCGCGTCGAGGCGGGTCGGCACGCTCGGGTACTCGGCCGGGTCGAGCAGGTGGCTGCGCATGAACTTCAGGATCAGCGCCAGGTTGACGTGGACCGTGCCCTCCAGCTTCGGCAGCCCGCGGATCTCGATGGCCGCCTGGCCGAAGTAGTTGTCCTTCTCGAACCCCTTGGCGGCGATCACGTCCCACATCAGGTCGATGACCTTCTCGCCCTCCGTGGTCACCTTCATCTTCGTCATCGGGTTGAAGAGCAGGTAGCGGCGGTCGTCGGGGCCGGCGGAGCGGAAGTAGTCGACGGCGCGGTCGCTGAAGAGCTTCATGCCGACGAGCCGGACGTAGGCGTCGGTCAGTTCGCGGCGCACGTGCGGGAAGGCGGTGACGGGGCGACCGTAGAGGACACGGTTGTGGGCGTGGGTGACGGCCTCGTACATCGCGTGTTCGCAGATGCCGATGGACGCGGTGCACAGGTTGAACTTGCCGACGTTGACCGTGTTGAGCGCGGCGTCGAAGGCGGCGCGTCCGGTGTGCAGGACGTCGTCGGCCGTGACGGGGTAGTCCTCCAGGCGGAACTCGCTGACGAACTTCGACGAGTCGACGACGTTCTTGACCAGGTGGTAGTTCGGGTGACCGCTGTCGGCGGCGAAGAACACGTAGCCGTCGGGGCCCTCGACGTCGGTGCGGCGGCCGAAGACGGAGACGAGTCCGGCGGCGTTGCCGTTGCCGATGTAGTACTTGGAGCCGGTGGCGCGGAAGCCGCCGTCGCCGTCGGGCGCCAGGAGCATGTCGGTGGAGTAGATGTCGGCGCCGTGGGCCTTCTCGGACAGGCCGAACGCGAACACCTCTCCCTGGGCGAGGAGTTCCGCGGCGCGGTCGCGGGCCGCGGTGTTCTCGCTCTGCCAGACCGGGCCGAGGCCGAGGATGGTGACCTGCCAGGCGTACCAGTAGTCCAGGCCGTAGAAGCCGAGGATCTCGTTGAGCGCGGCGATTCGGGCGGTGTCCCACCGCTTGTCCGGGGCTGCTTCCGGTGCGGCGGACGCCGGCGTCAGGAACGTGGCGAACAGGTTCTCCTTCGCGGCGAAGGCGAGGAAGTCCCCGAGCCAGGCGCGGGTCCGGTAGTCCTCTATCAGCTGCCGCTTCCCGCGCTCCTCGAACCAGTCGACGGTGGCACGCAGCAGGCGGCGTGTCTCGGGGTCGAAGTGCGCGGGGTCGTAGGTGCGCGGGTTGAAGAGCAGTTGGTCAGCCATGATGAGGGCCTCTTTCGGCGGGCGGACGGATGGGAATCATGAGGTAGGGCGGCTGGAGGGGAGCGTTGGCGCGGGCGGCGCGGGTGCGGCGGCGTCAGTGGCCCGGAGCGAACCTGGCCAGCGTGGTCAGCACGTCCTCCAGCCAGTCGATCATCATGCGCTCGTACGCGATGCCGCCGCGCAGTACGACGTGCTGTAGCTCTCGCTCCGCGTCGAGCGGCTCCCGCGGAGCGGCCGCACCGGCCTCGGGCCCCGTGAAGTCCCGCTCCTCGCCCGCGAGATAGTGCTCCAGCCGGGCTCGGTGCGCCTGCCGGTGTCGCTCCACCTCGTGGATCAGGGCGGCGGGGTCGTCGAAGGCGGCACCGCGGATCTTCACCGCCAGGTCGTGGCGGACGCTGTCCGGCTCGATCGGATCGTGCAGCCACGAGGACAGCGCGGCCCGGCCGAGGTCGGCGACGGAGTACTCCTTCTTGTCCGGCCGGCCTTGCTGCGGGACGTCCCGGGCGTCGACCCAGCCGTCGTTCTCCATGCGCTTGAGGACGCGGTAGATCTGCTGGTGGGTCGCGGTCCAGAAGTAGCCGATGGACCGCTCGAACCGCCGGGCCAGCTCATAGCCGGACCCCGGTTTCTCCAGGAGCGACACCAAGATCGCGTGTTCGAGCGCCATGACGCCGATCGTGCTATGCAACTCGTTGCATAGCAAGTCTCACTCCTGCCGATGCGACGCGGCTCACTCTGTGCAGGGCCCACGGAATGTCGCGCCGACGGTCGACGGGCGAGCCGTTGTTGGCCATCCTTTGGGCTGCGATCGACGGTTGGGAAGCGGTGATGCGTGTGAACGACGAGACTCGCGGCGTCTCCGCGGCCCGCACCGACACGGCATCTCACCGTGCCCTCGCGCACGGTCGTGAACTGTTGCGCGACGGTCCCGTGGCGGATGCCTGCTCAGCGCTGTCCCGTGCCGCCGCGGAGCTGCGCGAGACGGACCCGCCGCTGGCTCGCCGCGCCCTGCTGGCAGCGGCGTCGGCGGCCTGGGCGGCCGGTGACCGCGACAGCTACCGACGCGTCTTCACGGTGGGCCCCTGCCGCGTCTGCGGTGCCGGCGACGAGTCCACGCTCTGTGCCGAGGGATGTTCCGAGGCCGCTTGGAGGTCCCACCGCATCGGGATGAGCGCGATGGTGGAAGGGGACTTCCGACGTGCCCTCGCGGTCCTGGAGCCGCGGCTGCGTCAGGTCACGACCCGGGCGGAGACGAACGAGCTCCGTGAGGCCGGCGAGGTGGCCCTCCTGCTCGGTCGGCTCCCCACCGCGCGCCGGCTCCTGGGCCTCGCCCTGGCGTCCGCGCGCTCCGCCGGAGCGGAGACCAGGGTTCCGGGCATCCTGGCGCACCTCGCCTACGCGGAGCTGCGGGAGGGCCGCCACCCCCAGGCCCGTGCCCACGCGGAGGAAGGAGTGGCCCTCGCGCAGAAGCTCGGTCAGCGCAATGTCGCCGCCGACCTGTCGGCCGTGCGTGCGCTCGTGATGTCGATCGCGGGTGACCTGCCCACGGTCCGTGCGCGGATCGCGGACGTCCTGGCCGTCGCGCAACCCCATGGGCTGGCCCAGGCCGCGTTTCTCGCGGAGTGGGCCCAGGCGCGGGCGGAGCTGGGGGCGGGCAAGGTCGAACGGGCGGCCGCCCGGCTGGCGCCGCTGGTCCGGCCCGGCGCCCGGCAGGGCCACTTCGGGCTGTGGTTCCTTGCCGTGCCGTGCTTCGTCGAAGCCTGTGTCCTGTCCGACCGGGCCCTTGACGCGACGGAGATGGTCGACCTGTTCGCCGTCTGGGCGGACCTCGGCGCCGACCCGCAGGCTCCGGCGCAGTTGGCGCGGTGCCGCGCTCTCGTCGCGCCCGCGGACCGGAGCGAGGAGCTGTACCGCAGCGCGCTCGCTCACCATGAGCAGGCATCCGGTCCGTATGAACACGCGCGCACCCAGCTGGCCTTCGGTATGTGGCTGCGTCGCCGGCGCCGGCCCACCGAGGCACGCACGCAGTTGCGTGACGCACTGATGGGTTTCGAACGCTGCGGTGCGGTGCTGTGGGCCGGGCGAGCCGGCGCGGAGCTGCGGGCGGCCGGTGAGGTGGCCGGGACCGGCGAGGCGGGGGTGCTGTCCTCGCTCACCCCGCAACAGGTGCGCATCGCACGGGATGTGGCGCGCGGGGCGACGAACAAGGAGATCGCCGCGGAGCTGTCCATCAGCATCCGGACCGTCGAGTACCACCTGCGCAACGTGTTCGCGCAGCTGGGTGTCAGCTCGCGCACCGGCCTCGCGCATCTGCTGGCGAACGTCGGCGAGGACCAGGGCCGGGCGGAGCCGGGACCGGCCTGATGTCCGTGCGCCGGTGTGACCGGTGATCTCCACGGTGCGACGCGGTGCGGGTGCGTGCCCTGTGGCATGACTGGTGATTCCACTGATGACTGACTTTTAGTCAGCTCCTACGTTGTTCCCCGCCGGATGACTCGTGTCACGTCCTCGGGTACGACGCCCTTCACACGGCGGACGATGCCTGGCCCGAGGGCGCCGGAACCCTCACTCTCGAAGGAGCCGCCATGAGTGACGACCCAGAGACCTCCCGTTCCGCGCACCCCCCGCACCGCCACCACCGACGCCGCCGTTCCGGGCGTCTTGCCTCCGGCGTCGCCACGGCCGCCGCGCTCATCGGCCTGCTGACCTCGCAGACCGGTGGAGCCCAGGCGGCCGAGAACCCGTACGAGCGGGGCCCCGCACCCACCAACGCGAGCATCGAGGCCAGTCGGGGCCCCTACGCCGTCTCGGAGACCAGCGTGTCGCGCCTCGCCGTCAGTGGCTTCGGCGGAGGCACCATCTACTACCCGACAAGCACCGCCGACGGCACGTTCGGCGCGATCGCGGTGTCACCGGGGTTCACCGCCTACCAGTCCTCCATCGCCTGGCTCGGCCCGCGACTCGCCTCCCAGGGCTTCGTCGTCTTCACGATCGACACCCTGACCACCTCCGACCAACCGGCCAGCCGCGGCACACAGCTGCTGGCCGCACTGGACTACCTCGTGGACCGCAGCACGGTCCGGGGCCGCGTCGACGCCGGGCGCCTGGGAGTGATGGGCCACTCCATGGGCGGCGGCGGCACCCTCGAAGCGGCCAAGTCCCGCCCCTCGCTGCAGGCCGCCATCCCGTTGACCGGCTGGAACCTGGACAAGACCTGGCCGGAGGTCAGGACTCCCACCCTTGTCGTCGGCGCCGACGGGGACACCATCGCGCCCGTGGCGACCCACTCCGAACCGTTCTACGCGAGCCTGCCCTCCGCCACCGACCGCGCCTACCTCGAACTGCGGGGCGCGACCCACTTCACCCCGAACACGTCCAACACGACGATCGCGAAGTACAGCATTTCCTGGCTGAAGCGGTTCATCGACAACGACACCCGCTACGAGCAGTTCCTGTGCCCGCTGCCGGCCGTCAGCCTCTCGATCGCCGAGTCCCGCGGCAACTGCCCGCACACCTCCTGACACCTGGAACGCCGGGATCACCGCCTGGCCATGACATCGCCGCCGCACGGTCCTTCCGGGCCGCGCGGCGGCGACAGCCAGGTCCGGCTCCGGACGCACACCGCTCAGAGGGACAGCACCGCGCGCACCCTGTTCCCACCCCCGCCGACCGGATCCACATCGAGGCGCTCCGCCAGGCACCGCACCATGGCGAGACCCCGCCCGCTCTCACCCCAGGCCGTCAGCGGTCGCACCCGGGGCCTGCCGGGGCTGCCGTCGTAGACCTCGACGGTCACCCGGGTGCCGGAGACCTGCAGACACAGGCGGCAGGCGCCGCCGTGCCGGGTGGCATTGGTGACCAGCTCGGAGACGACGAGCGTCGCGTCGTCGATGTGTGTGGCGTCGAGCCCCGTCACCCCGAGGCCCGGCCGGGCGAGGAAGCGCGCGGTCAGCCTCCGTGCCCGGCCCGCCGATTCTGCCTGGTCGGGCAGCAGGTACTCGACTCGTACGGAACGCCGATGGGTACGCCGACGCGTACGCATGGCGGATCACTTCCCCTCCTTGGACGACCGTCCCCCGTGGCCGCATGCCGGGCCGCGCTTGTCCGGCCCGGCCGGCCCTGTCCTTGCGTGATGCCCTGTGCGGGTGATCGCCAACCGGGAACCGGTGCGTCGGGGTTTCCCGGCCCGGGGATCAGGCGCCTGGTGCCGAGGAGCTCCCGTCCTCCTCCGCCAGGAGCGCGGTCGCGCTACGGCGCAGCGCGGGATCGGCCGCGGGCGGGACGACCAGCAGGTCCCAGTGGCCGACGCCGTAGGAGAAGAGCCGGATGGTGTGCGGGTCGAACCCGGACGTGAGCCAGGCGGCCTTCACCGTGCGACCGGCGACGGGCAGGTCGCCAGGCGCCGCTCACCGGGCCGTGCGGAAGGGTCGGTGGGCGCAGGGTGAGCCGAAGGAGAGCGGGCGCCGTACGAAGAACTCCCGGTCCGCTCACGCTACTCCGCCCGACGGGGCGGGCCGTCCAGGACCCTCGGCCGGGGACGTGGACGACCCGGTGGACGCCTACGCGCGCAGCAACCGCTGGGTGATCTCCCGGTACTGCCTCAGCGCGAGCCGGAGCTCGGTGGAGTCCGTCTCGGGGTCCCGGTTCTGCCAGTCGGCACGGAGGGCCTCTCGGTGTTCCGAAAGGGCCCTGGCGAGCTGGGCAGTGGCCTCGTCGAAGGCGGCCTCGGCCTCCTCGAGCGCCTCGCGCGGGGCATCCGCGAAGGTGTTGACGGCGTGTCCCAGACGCCGGACGATCTCCTCCCGCCCCTCCGCCGGGAGCAGGGGCTCCGGGCCCGGGGTGCGGCGTCCGGCGCGGCCCGGGGGTTGGTCCGCGGGCTGTTGGGCGCGTGTCTGGTCGTACATCGTCGTGTGTACCGCTTCCGTCGTGTCGGGGCACCGCCTGCGCCGTGCTGCCAGTCAACGTCCGGCGAGGGTCCGTGTCAACGCGGTGGGGGCGCGGGCGCGCCCTGGCGGAGGCCGCCGACCGGTTCCGGCCGGGACGCTTCCGTCCACAAGGGGAGTACGTTGGGGGAGCGAGGGTGTTTCGTGCCTACCCGACAGACAGTCCTGAGCACGGCACCCACCCATCAGGGGCAGCCCGTGACCCCGGCCGCACCTCCGTCCCAGCGGCCTTCACAGAGGTCAAGGAGCCCCTCCATGGCACTGAGCCCCACCACGTCCGTCCCTACGGCCCCACTGGACACCGCCCAGCCACCCCAGGGCTACGACGGTACATCGCCCTTCCCGCCGGACGACCCGGCGCCCGCACGCGAGGGCGGGGAGCGGCTGTACGTCGCTGTGACGGCGCTCATCGTCGTGCTGCCGTTCGTGGCGCTCGGCCTGGCCGGCTGGCTGCTGTGGGGGAGCCTCATCCACCCCGCGGACATCGTCCTCGCGCTGGTCCTCTACACGATCACGGGCCTCGGAGTCACGGTCGGCTTCCACCGCGGCCTCACCCACGGCGGCTACCGGGCGAACCGTCCCGTGCGGATCGCCCTCGCGGTGGCCGGTTCGATGAGTTTCCAGGGTGACGTCATCGGCTGGGTCGCCACGCACCGCCGCCACCACGCCTTCACCGACCGGCCCGGTGACCCGCACTCCCCGTACCGCTACGGCACGCATCTGCGCGGCCAGTTGCGAGGACTGCTGCACGCGCACATCGGCTGGCTGTTCCGCAACGACCATACGCCGCCGGAGCGTTACGCCCCCGACCTCCTGGCCGACCGCGACATCCGCGCCGTCTCCCGCGCCTTCCCGTGGCTGTGCCTGCTCACCCTCGCCCTGCCGTTCGGCGCCGGCTGGCTCATCGGCGGGACCTGGGTCCACGCGCTGACGGCCCTGCTGTGGGCGGGATTCATCCGCATAGCGCTCCTCCACCACGTCACCTGGAGCGTCAACTCCCTGTGCCACATGATCGGTGAGCGCCCCTTCCGCACCCGGCGCCACGACCGCGCCACCAACCTGTGGCCGCTCGCCCTGCTCTCCTTCGGGGAGAGCTGGCACAACCTCCATCACGCCGACCCCACCAGCGCCCGGCACGGCGTCGATCGCGGTCAGATCGACCCGTCGGCCGCCGTCATCCGCCTCTTCGAGCGGCTCGGATGGGTGCACGACGTGCGCTGGCCGAGTCCCGATCGCGTCGCCGCCCGCCGCGCCTGACACATCGACCACTCGCCCGCGCAAGGCAGTTGGCAGGAGATCTCATGACCACCGCACTGCAGTCCCCGCTACCCTCCCTTCCCGTCCTGCGCCTGCGTCTGGCACCTCGCGGAGGGATGCCCCGACCCATCGACGGAGCGTGGTGGCCCCGTTCGTACGACCTGCTCGCCGAACTGCCCCAGCTGCTCGCGGGGTTGCCCCGCGCGTGGGGTCACATCACCAGCGCCACGGTCAACGGGGCGACATGGTCCGCCGCGCCCGGCCGGATGCTGGTCTTCAACCAGGTCGTGCGACTGCGCAGGTCTCTCACGGCGTCCGCGCCGCACACCATCGTCCTGCTCGCCCCGGGCCGGGGGCGCTGGGATCTGCTCGTCGTGCCTCCGGACACGACCGAGGCGGCCGCGGAACCGCTCATGGCGGCCGCGATCGTCGGTCAGGTGTGACTGTTCGGCATCGGAGACGTGAGGGCGGTCAGCTGTTCCGCTTCCCGGGCCGGTCCGTTCGGCCTGTCCGGGGAGTAGACTGAAGGTACCGAGGATATTTCGCGCACCGCTTCCACGCCGTGTCGTTTTCGGCGATTGACTATGCCGGGCCGGTCGCAGCCGGTCCGGGGCAGGGTCCGCGTCATGACTGCGACCGTCTCCTCCTCGCCGACACTCGAAGCCGATCACCGGTCCTCCGTGTCCTCCTCACTCCCTCTGCGTCTGTCGCTGGCCCCGGCCGGTTCCGCACCGGCTCTGCTGGACGGCGCCTGGTGGCCCCGCTGCCACGATCTCGAGGCGGAGCTCCCCTCCCTGACCGCGGTACTGGACCCGTTGTGGGGCCGGATCACCCGGGTCACGGTGAACCCCACCCATTGGCCGGTCATCCCGCGCAAGGTGCCCGTCGCCGGGCATGTGGTGAAGGTGGGCTGGTTCGAGAACGAGCAGGACCCGAACGAACTGCTGCTGCTCTCGTACCGCATCGGCCGCTGGAACCTCCTGGTGATCCCGCCGCGGACGCCCGCCGTCACGGCCGCCTGGCTGATGGCCGCCGCGAGTGACCCGCTGCGCACATCGACCGCGAGCCGGTTGATGGAGGAGGCCGCGAGCCTGCGGACGGTGTACGAGGACGACCGGAGCGTGCAAGCGGTCTGGGACTCCGAAGGCGGACACGAGGCCCGCGACCCGGCCATGCGTCCACGGATCCCGGCCGTGACCGCCGGGCTGCCCCTTCAGCCCACGGGGCGGTGAGGGCGATGGACGTGTTCGTGACCGTGACCGTGATCGTGGCGATGATCGTCCTCGGGGTGCTCCTCATCCACCTGCTCAACTCGCAGCACAGTGATGGCGTCTCCGCCTTCCACTACGGCCGCTCCGGGATGCCCGTCCAGGGACCGGCCGCGCGGGTGCCGCGGAAGGCCCGTGCGCGGCTGCGCCCCAGGCGCCGTACCCGCAAGGCGACGGAGTGAGCCCATCGTCGCGTCAGAGCGTCAGGCTGTTCCGGCCCGTCATCGACCTGATCTGACGGACCGAACCGACAGCACAGTCCGCAGCCCGTGACCCCGGCCGCGTGACCCTGCCCGAACAGGGACTTCCGACGGAGGGGCCATGCGCTCTGCCCAGTTGAACGTCTACCGCCACGACCGCGACACCCGCGCCCTGATCACCTTCGCGGGAGAGATCGACTTGGCCACTGCCCCGCTCGTACGCTCCGCACTGACCACATGCGTACACGACGGCATCCGCACCGTCGACGTCGATCTCACCGCGGTCACCTTCTGCGACGTCAGCGGACTCAATACCTTCCTAGAGCTCTCCCGGCTCGCCACCGATGCCGGAGCCACCCTCCAACTGCACTATCCGCCGCTGACGTTGGCCCGCATCATCGAGATCGCCGGTCCCCTTTTCCTGCTCCACGAGCTCCACGCCGCGCCCGCCACGGGGTGAGGCGGGAGTGCGGAGTCGGCCGGCTTCTGCGGCCGACCACGCAAGACGCTCGGCCGGGAAACCCTGGCCGAGCGCCTGTGTGAACTGTTGGTGATCCGAAGGTGCTGGTCAGCCGGCCTCGGTGATCCGCCACCGCTGGTTGGAACCGGAGTTGGCCTGCCACGTCGTGACGGCCGCGCCCTCGTTCGTCGCCTGGCCGCCGACCTCCAGCAGCCGCCCGGTCGCCTGGTTCACCAGGGTCCAGGTGCCGTCGCCCGTGGTCGACAGGATCCACTCGGTCGCCGGGTCCCGCTCACCCGTGTCGGCCTCGATCACCGGCACGTTGTTCCGCACGGCGAGCCGCTTGTCCTCGGCCGGGTTGGCGAAGACGTAGCGCGCACGGTTGCTGCCCTTCTTGCCGTACTTTGCCTCCAGCCGCCACTCCTGCGCGACCGTGCCGTTGGCCGAGTTGATGGTCAGGCTCGTGCCGTTCGCACCGACGGTCACCGCCTTGCCGCTCTGCACACCGGTCAGGGTGTAGGACTCGCCCTTGCTGAACAGGCTCGCGTCCTTCGCGACTCCGGAGACGCCCTTGACGGCGAACGAGGTCACGGACTGCGCGGGGACGGTGAACGTCGCCTTGCCGTCGACGACGCGGACCGGGGCCCGCTTCACGAGCTTGCCGGCGGCGTCGGTGACGGTCGGGGTGACGGTCGCGTCACGCTTGATCTTCCCGAACTTCGACAGGTCGATCGTCACCGCGCGCGGCGCGGTCGTGGAGTTGACGTGGACCAGCGTGGCACCCTTGCCGTCCTTCGTCACTGCGGCGGCGCTGGAGGTGTCGTCCACCTTGACCAGGCTGTCGCCGGGCTTGATGAAGTGCGTGAAGTTGCGGGCCGTGTCGAACTTCGTGTTCGTGTAGATCGGGCAGGACTTCAGGGTGTCGGCCGACGTGCAGCTGAACGGCAGCTGGATGGAACCCCAGTTGCCGCCCTTGGCGGACTCGCCGCCCGGCTTCATGTTGTCGTAGTCCTCGACCGGCTGCCAGAACACCCAGGCCTTGGGCTCCAGTTCGCGCAGGTCGTTCACCATCTGCTGCGCCAGGCCCAGCCCGGGGCGCATGTCGGTGAAGCTCTGCCCGTCGCCCCAGTCGCCCTCGACCTCGCTCATCCACAGCGGCTTGTCGGCCGCCTTGGCCAGGTCACGGACCGTGGTGCGCTGACCGGTGCCGTAGGTGTGGACGTTCATCTGGCCGACGAGGTCCTTGGACGCCTGGGAGTAGGAGTTCCAGTTGGTCGCGAACAGGCCGGGGTTGGTCTCGTCCATCGCCGATATCTCGGCCTTGACCTTGGCCTTCTTCAGCGCGGGCGCCAGCGCGGCCAGCACCTTCTCCTGCATCGCGGGCCCGATGTGCGCACCCTCCTGACGGCCGCCCACCGGCTCGCCGTTCGCGTCCAGACGGGTGCCCCAGTAACCGGTGTTCGGCTCGTTGAACGGGTCGACCGTGTCGACCTTGATGCCCTCGGACTTCTCCAGCCGCTTCGTCACCCCGGCGACGTAGGCGGCGAAGTCGTCGACCGAACTCTCCTTCAGCTGCTCGGCGTTGGCGTTGAACCCGCCCGAGACATAGCCGCTCTCCGTCATGAACCACGGCGGGGAGTTCGAGAACGTCTCCCAGTGAGTGATGTCCTTCTTGATGCGATCGACCCACCAGCGCTGTGTGGCGTCGGCCTTGCCGTTCCAGTCGGCGGAGTCGTCGGCGCTCCACCAGTCGGTGTCGGTGCGGGTCGTGCCCGCCGGTGCCTTCCACCAGCCCTCGACCGCGCCACCGGCACGCAGGTAGTCCTTCACGTCGGGGGCGTTGCCGCCGCCGATGTTGTAGCGCGCGATGTTCAGCGCCAGACCGTCGTCGCCGAAGAGCAGATCGGCGAGCTTCTCGCGGATCTCCTTGGGGTAGTCGCCGGTGGCGTTGGCGAACCAGACCAGGCTGGTGCCCCAGCCCTCGAACCGGTCCTGCTTGTAGGACGGATCGGGTTGGACGGTGACCGACGCGGTGACCGTGTCGGCCTGGGCGAGCGGCGCGGGCACGGAGAGCAGCGCCGCTCCGGTCGCCAGCGCGGTCATCGACGCGGCCCCGAGAAGCCGTCTGCTGCGGGTGAGTCCTGCCATCGTGTGCTCCCAGCTTCATAGGTGGAAACGCTGCGGTGGTCCCTCCCGCCGGTGGTACGGGAAGGGGTGCCCCCGGGCGGGCCATGTGCCGCCCGGGGAGACAGAGGTGGAGGAGCGGGTCAGACCGTCGGTCGGCGCACCACGGCGACCTCGCGCGGCCCCAGGACCAGCCCGTCGTCGGCGGCCGTGCCGTACAGCACGTCGCCGGTGAACCCGGGCAGCGGCACCGTGTCGTCGGTCCGGTTCACCAGGAACAGGAACTTCTCCTCGGCGTTGCCGCGGACGGCCAGTTCGACGCGTCCGCGCGCCTCGGCCGGGAGCTCGCTCGTCACGCCGGCCGGGTCGAGGAGACGCGGCAGCAGCGAGGTGAGACCCGCGACGCCGAGGCGCGTGGAGACGTAGGACGCCGAACCGGCGGCCGTCGTCCGCCGGGTCACGGCCGGCCGTCCGGCCTGGTTGCCGGAGTCGTAGCGGGCGAGGACCTCGGTGCGGTCGTCGGCCAGGGTGATGCGGTCGGTCCACAGGGTGCCGGTCGAGCCGTCGTCCAGGGACACCGACTCCTCGGCGAGCAGCGGGCCGAACTCCTCGACGCGGATGCCGAGCAGCTCGCGCAGGGCGCCGGGGTAGCCGCCGAGCCAGATGTGGTCGTTCTGGTCGACGACGCCGGAGAAGTAGGTCGTGACCAGGTGTCCGCCCTGCTCGGTGTAGCGGGTCAGCTCCTTGGCGAGCTCCGCCGGGACCACGTGCAGGACGGGCGCGATCAGCACGTCGTAGCGCGCGAAGTCGCTCCTGGTGGTGATCAGGTCGGCGCGCACGCCGAGTGCGAGGAGCGCCGAGTACCAGTCCAGGCCCTCCTGGCGGTAGTTGAGCAGCGAGGTGGGGTGGGAGTCCTGCTCGCTCGCCCACCAGGAGTCCCAGTCGAAGACGATTCCGACCTTCGCGCTCTCCCGGGCCGAACCGGCCACCGGGGCCAGGGTCTTGAGGGTGGCGCCGAGCTCGGCCACCGCGCGGAACAGCTCACTGTCGGCGCCGGCGTGCGGGACCATCGCCGAGTGGTACTTCTCGGCTCCGGCCGCCGACTGGCGCCACTGGAAGTAGCACACGGCGTCGGCGCCGTGCGCCACGTGCAGCAGGGAGTCCCGGGCCAGCTCGCCGGGCCGCTTCGCCACGTTCACCGGCTGCCAGTTGACGGCGCTGGTGGAGTGTTCCATCAGGAACCAGGGTCGGCCGCCCGCGATGCCGCTGGTGAGGTTCGCGGAGAAGGACAGTTCGTCGCGCGACTGCGGGCCGGGGAGGACGTAGTGGTCGTTGGAGACGAAGTCGATCTCCTCGGCCCAGTCCGCGTAGTCCATGCCCTTGGTCTCGCCCATCACCATGAAGTTGGTGGTGACCGGGACGTCCGGGGTGATGCCCTTGAGGAGGTCCCGCTCCGCGCGCAGGTGGTCCTTGAGGGCGTCGGAGGAGAAGCGCTTGAAGTCCAGCTGCTGGGTCGGGTTCGGGTGCGAGGCCGCCAGACGCGGGGGCAGGATCTGTTGCCAGTCGCTGTAGCGCTGTGACCAGAACGCCGTGCCCCAGGCGTGGTTGAGGGCCTCCAGCGTGCCGTAGCGGGCCCGCAGCCAGTCGCGGAAGGAGCGGGCCGCGTCGTCGGAGTAGTCGTAGATGTTGTGGCAGCCCAGCTCGTTGGAGACGTGCCAGGCGACCAGCGCGGGGTGGTCGGCGTAGCGGTTCGCCATCTCGCGGACCAGGCGCAGGGCGTGCTCGCGGAAGACGGGGGAGGTGGGCCGCCAGTGCTGGCGGGCGCCCGGCCACAGGGTCTCGCCGGTCGCGGTGACCGGCAGGATCTCCGGGTGGGCCGTGGTCAGCCACGGCGGCGGGGAGGCGGTGGCGGTCGCCAGGTCGACGCCGATGCCGCCGGCGTGCAGCAGGTCCATGACCTCGTCGAGCCAGCCGAAGTCCCACTCGTCGGGGCCCGGCTGCAGGCGTGCCCACGAGAAGATCGCCACCGAGACGACGGTGACACCGGCCTCCTGCATCAGCCGGACGTCCTCCTCCCACACCTCCCGGGGCCACTGCTCGGGGTTGTAGTCGGCGCCGAAGGCGAGACGCGGGGTGGGGTCACCGTCCGCCCCGCGTCCGCGGGAGTGGAGGGTGGAGATCATGGCGGTCCTTCCGAAGATGATGCGCGGGGCGGCGCGGCGAGGTGCCGCGCCGCCCGGCGTCCGAGCTGTGGTGCGGGCTACTTCTCGATGGTGAAGCCCTGCTCCTCGCCGTACTTGACCGACGCGTCCTGCCAGGCCTTCAGACCGTCCGCCAGCGTGGTGTTGGAGACGTAGGCCTTGCCGACCGTGTCGTTGAAGATCGAGTTCGCGTACGCCTGGAACGGGAGGTAGGACCAGTCGCTCGCCACGTTCGCGGCGGACTCGGCGAAGATCTTGTTGGCTTCCTGGCCGCCGAAGTAGTCGAACTTCTTGCTCTGGAAGTCGGCCGACTCCAGCTCCGCCTTGGTGGCCGGGAAGGCGCCCTCGGAGACACGGGTGGCGACACCGTCACCGGAGTTGGCGTACTCGGTGAAGGCGTAGGCGAGTTCCTTGTTCTTGGCCAGCGCCGGGACCGTCAGCGAGGAGCCGCCGTTCTCCGCGCTCGCCTTGTCGCCCTTGGTCCAGGCGGGCATCGCCGCGGCACGCCACTGGCCCTTGGCGTTCGGGACGCCGGTGGAGAAGTTGGCGGGCATCCAGGCGCCGGTGGCCAGGGTGGCGATGGTGCCGTCGCCGAGGCCCTTGTACCAGTCGTCGGTCCAGCCGTTGACCGGGGCGAGCAGCTTCTCGTCGATCAGCTTCTGCCAGACCGTCTCGAACTTCTTGGCTCCGGCGTCGTCGAAGTTGACGCCGACCTTGGTGCCGTCGACCTTGTAGGGGCGCGAACCGGCCTGCCACAGCATGGAGGTGGTGAAGCCCGCGTCACCGGCGTCGTTGGCGATGTAGGCCTTCGGGTCGGCCTTGTGGAGCTTGCGGGCCGCGTCCAGGTACTCGTCCCAGGTGGTCGGGACGGCGATCTTGTACTTGTCGAAGACCTTCTTGTTGTAGAACAGCGCCATCGGGCCCGAGTCCATCGGCAGGCCGTAGACCTTGTCGCCGTCGCTGACCGCGTTCCACGGACCGGGCGTGTACTTCGAGGCGAGCTTCTCGGCGCCGTAGGGGGCCAGGTCGGTCAGGCCCTTGGTCAGGGAGTACTGGCCGAGTGCGAAGTACTCGACCTGGGCGACGTCGGGGACGCCCTTGCCGGCCGAGATCGCGTTGGACAGCGCGGTGTAGTGCTTGTCGCCGGAGCGCTCGCTGACCAGGTTGACCTTGACCTTCGGGTACTTCTTCTGGAAGTCGGCGGCCACGGTCTTCAAGGTGGGCTCCCAGGCCCAGACCGTGATGTCGCCGCCCTTGGCCAGGGCTGCCTTGATGTCCGCGGCGGAGACGGCCTTCGTGTCGGAGTCGTCGTCCGAGCCGCCGCATGCGGTGGCGCCCAGGGCGAGGGTGGAGACGAGGGCGATGCCGCGCAGGATGCGGCCGGTTGTTCTGCGCATGGAGGTGCTTCCACTTCTGCGTGGGTGGGACAGGTGAGGGTGGGGGTGGTGCCGGTGGTGCCGGTGGTGCTCAATTGGGGGGCTTGCGGGCGCCGGCCTCGTCACTCCTTGACGCTTCCGGCGGCGAGGCCGGACTGCCAGTACTTCTGGAGGAACAGGAAGGCGGCGATCAGGGGGATGATCGTGAGCAGGGAGCCCGTGATCACCAGGTTGAAGATGACGTCACCGCCGATGGTCTGTGCCTGGTTGCTCCAGGCGCTCAGACCCAGGGTCAGCGGGTACCAGTCCGGGTCCTTGAGCATGATCAGCGGGAGGAAGTAGTTGTTCCAGGTGGCGACCGTGGTGAACAGCAGCACGGTCACGATCCCCGGGGACAGCAGCGGCAACGCGACCTGGAAGAAGGTCCGCACCTCGCTCGCCCCGTCCATCCGGGCCGCCTCCAGCAGCTCGGTCGGGATCGCCTCGGCGGCGAACACCCACATCAGATAGAGACCGAACGGCGACACCAGCGACGGGATGATCACCGCCCACGGAGTGTCGGTGAGCCCCATCTTGCTGAACATCAGGAAGGTCGGCACCGCGAGCGCCGTACCCGGCACGGCCACCGCGCCGATGACGACGGCGAAGATGGCGCGCTTGCCGGGGAAGTCGAACTTCGCCAGCGCGTAGCCGCCCAGTACCGCCAGCAGCGTCGCGCCGCCCGCGCCGAGCACCACGTACAGCAGGGTGTTGAGCAGCCAGCGGCCGAAGATGCCGTCGTGGTAGGTGAAGGTGTCCCGGATGTTGTCCCACAGGGCGAAGTCGTGGGCGAACCACAGACCGTTGGAGTCGCCCAGACCGGCCTGGGTCTTGGTGGAGTTGATGACCAGCCAGATCAGCGGCACCACGGTGTAGAGGACCATCAGGGCCATCAGCACCGTCATGAGCACGCTGCGCCGGCGCTTGTCCGGGGTGTGCTTGCGCGGGGTCCGCAGCCGGGGAGGGCTGCCGGCTTTGGCGGGGGAGGCGGTGGTGACAGGGGTGCTCATCGGGTCACGCTCCCTTGCGCATGCCGCGCAGCTGCACGACGTAGGCGACCACCATCGTGAGCAGGCCCATGATGATGGCGACCGTCGCGGAGTAGTTGTGCTGCTGGCCGGCGAAGGACAGCGAGTACGTGTAGAAGTTCGGCGTGTAGTCGGTGGTGATGGCGTTGAGCGCCAGCGGCCGCAGGATGCTCGGCTCGTTGAAGAGCTGGAAGCTGCCGATGATCGAGAAGATCGTCGCGATGACGATCGCGCCCCGGATCGCGGGCAGCTTGATAGAGGCGATCACCCGCCACTGACCGGCGCCGTCGATCTCCGCCGCCTCGTACAGGGAGCTCGGGATGACCCGCAGCGCCGAGTAGAAGATCAGCATGTTGTAGCCGACGAACTCCCACGTCACGATGTTGCCGATGGAGGCCAGGACCCAGTCGGGGGAGAGCAGGTCGGGCAGCGTGAGGCCGAACGTCTCGTTGATGTCGCCCACCAGGCCGTACTTGGTGCCGTACATGAAGCCCCACATCAGGGTGGCGACCACGGCGGGCACGGCGTACGGCAGGAAGATCGTGATCCGGAAGAAGCTCTTGCCGTAGAGCCGGCCGCTGTCCAATGCCAGCGCCACCAGCAGGGCGATGCCCAGCATGATCGGCACCTGGATCGCCAGGAAGAGTCCCACGCGGCCGACGGCCGACCAGAACTGGTCGTCCTTGAGGGCCTGCGTGTAGTTGTCCAGGCCGACGAACTGGTTGCCGCCGATCAGCTGGTTGCGGAAGAGACTCAGGTAGATCGAGTACGCGATGGGCGCGAGGAAGACGAGTGCGAAGACCGCCACGAACGGGCCGATGAACCCCCACCCCGTCCAGGAGCGTCGGTCCCGTTTGGCCGGAGGCGGTGCCGGGCGCGGCGCGGCGGCGGCCGGCGGTTGCAGCGTTGTCATGATCGTTCCTCGCTCGTCCACTCATGGAACCCGCGCCCCGCGGCTTTCCCCGTGTGGCGCGGACGAGATGTTTACGCAAACATCAAGCAGCAAAAAAAGAGACCTGAGCTGTTATGTTTGCGTAAACATCCGATGGCGGCATGTCTACACTCCTCCGCTGAGAGAGGTCAAGGGTCTCCCGGGGGGATCGTGATCAAAGCGATGCAAGGAGAGGCAGGGGGTAGAAAATGGACGCGACGCACGACACGCCGACGCAGGCGGCCTCACCTGCGGTGACCGGCCGCCGGCGCGCACAGGGGCCGGTCCGTCTCGCGGTCTCGATGGCCGATGTGGCGCGACTGGCCGGGGTGTCCTCGCAGACCGTCTCGCGGGTGTCGAACGGTTACGCGGGTGTCAACGAGGAGACGCGCCGTCAGGTCCTCGCCGCCATGCGGGAGCTGGGCTACCGCCCCAACAGCGCCGCCCGCGCCCTGAAGCGCGGCGAGTTCCGCACCCTGGGCGTCATCACCTTCACTCTCTCCACGACCGGCAACGTCCGCACCCTGGAGGCGATCGCCACCGCCGCGGCGGCCGAGGGATACGCGGTGACCCTGCTGCCGGTCGCCGTTCCCACCCAGGACGAGGTGCGCGGCGCCTTCTCCCGACTGGGGGAACTCGCCGTCGACGCGGTGATCGTCATCATGGAGGTGCATCTCCTGGACGCGGCCACCATCAACATGCCGCCCCGTGTCCAGGTGGTCGTCGCCGACTCCGACGCGGGGGAGCGGTACACGGTCGTCGACACCGACCAGGCAGGCGGCACGCGCACGGCCGTCGAGCATCTGCTCGGGCTCGGCCACGACACGGTCTGGCACCTCGCGGGCCCCGAGGGTTCCTATGCCGCCCAGCGCCGTACCGACGCCTGGCAGGCCACCCTCACCGACGCGGGCCGGCGGATACCGCCCCTGGTGCGGGGCGACTGGTCGGCGGACTCCGGCTACCGGGCGGGCCTGGAGCTGGCCGCGCAGGAGGACTGCACGGCGGTCTTCACGGCCAACGACCAGATGGCCCTGGGCCTGCTGCGCGCGCTGCATGAACGCGGCCGGCGCGTCCCTGAGGACGTCAGCGTCATCGGCTTCGACGACATCGCCGAGGCGTCGTCCTTCCTGCCGCCCCTCACGACGGTCCATCAGGACTTCGCCGAGGTCGGCCGCCTCTGCGTCCAGGCGGTCCTGCGGAAGATGCGCCACGACGACGCGACGCACGGCACGACGCTTGTGCCGACGCGTCTGATGGTCCGGGAGAGCACGGCGCCACCCACAGTGCGCTGAGCGGCGGCCGGAGAGTGCCGCTCGCTGCCGTTGCAGGTGTGCCGTGCCGTCGTTCTGGCAGAGCTCACTTGGCGGGGCGGCGGTCTCCGTCCGGGCGCCGGGGGTGCCGCGGGCCCGGCGGTGTCCGGCCGGGCCCACGCGCGGTCAGCTCTTCTTCTGACCGTCCCGCAGTGCCTGGTCGGTCATGTCGGTCACCTGCTTGGCCGGGGGAGCCTCGGCTTCGACCTCGGTGCCGAAGTCGGAGTACTCCATCAGCGTGCTGAGCTTCACCTGCTGGGGTGCGGAGCTCGCGTCCGGCTTGGCGGAGGCCGGTGCCTTGACGGTCATGTCGATCTGCTGGCGGCGGATGCGGCCCTGGTCGTCGAGCCAGATCTGCATGGGCAGCGTCGGGCCGATCTGCTCGCGCAGCTGCGAGCCGCCGGGCAGCCGCGAGACGTCGACCGAGACCTTGTACCGGTCGGTGTCGGCGCCGTCGATCTTCTCGGTGCCGACCTTGGAGACGTCGTCGTCGGTGATCGCCTTGGCGTAGGCGGCGGACTGGGCCGGGTCGCCGATCTGTGCGGGGTCCGTACCCTGCTGTTCGGCGACCTTCTTCAGGTCGATCTTCAGCCAGGGCTTGCCGCCGGACTTCTCCTGGTCAGGGGCTTCTTGGTAGAGCACCTGGTCGACCACGCGCTGTTCGATGGTCTGGCCCTCGGCGGTGACGGTCATGGTGCTGTCGCCGTCCGCGAGGTCGATGGCCCCGCGGCCGGCGGACGTGATCGACCGGCCGTCCGCCGACGCCTTCACCTTGACCGTCATCTTCGCCGTCTCGGCCTCGGCGGTCTTGTCGTAGGCGCTGCGCACGGCAGCCGTGCCCTGCTCCTGCGCGCCGCCACTCGCGCTCGCCGTCGCCGCGGGCCTGTCGTCCTTCGCATCGCTGTCCCCGCAGGCCGTCAGGACGACGCTCCCCATGATGACGGCTGTTCCGAGCGCGGACGCCTTCACTCCTCCGCTCCGCATGAATGCCCTCTCTCCTCACGTTGGCCGACTTCCTCCGATGTGCTGTCGGCTTGCGACGTGAGTGCCCCTGAGCTGGCCCAATACGCCCAAGGAGAAGGGTGGTTGGCCGGTTCGCGGTGCTTTCGGCCCGCCCTCCGGACATTGTTCCGCGTGCATGGAGTCCGAGGGTGGGCACCTGATATTCCGGGGTCTTTCCGGAGAAGGAAACGGAACGTGGAGATCCGGGTATGCGCGGCGGCGAGCGATTCCCCTTGCCCCCTACGTCTCGCCCAGCAGCATCCGGACCGACTTCCACGCCGTCCCCGCGACCGCCCGTAGCGCCTCGGTCGTCGCGCCGTCCCGGGCCCGGTGCGACATGCCCTGAACGACCACCCCGGTGAACTCGGCGACCGCGCGGGCGTCGGTGCGGGCCGGGAGGGTGCCCGCGTCGATGTCGGCTCTGATGTGGTCCTCCAGCCGGTCGATGTTGGCGTTGCGGAGATCGCGGAGGCGGTCGGCGACTTCCTGGGCGGCGTCGGAGACGCGGGTGGCGGAGCCGATGATCAGACAGCCGCCGGGTCCGTCGGTGAGGGTGTAGGTGTCGGCCGCCTCGTACAGCAGGCGCCGGATCAGGGCGGGGGAGTGGCCCTCCTCGTCGAAGGCGCGCTGCATGAAGCTGCCTCTGCCGTTGTTGTAGTACTCGACGGCGGCGAAGAAGAGGCCCTCCTTGCTGCCGAACGCCGCATACAGGCTGGGGGGGTTGATCCCCATGTCCCGGGTGAGGGTGGCGACGGAGGCGCCGTCGTAACCGTGCCGCCAGAAGGCGAGCATGGCCTTCTCCAGGGCGTCGTCGAGATCGAACTTACGGCCCTGGCCGCGTACGCCTGCCATCAGGTGCTCCCACGTCGTCGGTGAGCGTGCTCTCTCGCGGGCGCGGGCCGAAGCGCGGCTTCACGCCGGTGTGATCCATTATTCATGTAGCGATCGATAAACGAATGATAGTCTCGCCGAGCCGGTGGGGGAACCGGTACGCCGAACAGGCATGGTTCCTCGCCGCACCCTTCATGCGCAGCGAGGCGCGGCGACAGAGTGGTCGCCGCCCACGACGCACCATGCCTGCACAGCGTGAGGACTCCACATGCACAACAGTGCGTCTTACACCGATGGCCTGACCCGCCGTCACTCCGCCTCCCCTATCTGGACCGTGGAGGCCGTCAAACAGGTCCGGTACCACGTCGTCGAGGCGTCCGGCCTGTTCGACACCGACAGCACCCTGCTGTTAACGGGTTGCGCGGACGCAGCACTGCGACCCGGCGACCGCCGTCTCGTCGTGATCGACTCCACCGTCCAGGACCTGCACGGGGAGCGCATCACCCGCTACTTCGACCATCACGGCATCGCGGTCACCCTCCTTCCCGTCCGCGCGGACGAGAGCGTCAAGCGGTGGAGCCTGGTGACGGACGTGGTCGACGCGATGAACGACTTCGGCATCGACCGCAGGCGCGAACCGGTGATCGCCATCGGCGGCGGCGTCCTCCTCGACGTCGTCGGACTCGCCGCCAGCCTGTACCGGCGCGGCACCCCCTACATACGGATACCCACCACCCTGGTGGGCCTGGTCGACGCCGGGGTCGGCGTGAAGACCGGCGTCAACTACGGGCAGGGCAAGAACCGGCTCGGTACCTACGCACCGGCCGTGGCGACCTTCGTGGACCGCTCCTTCCTGAGCACCCTCGACGCACGTCACCTCTCCAACGGGCTGGCGGAGATCCTCAAGGTGGCGCTCATCAAGTCGGCGGAACTCTTCGACCTTCTCGAGGACTTCGGGCCGCCGCTGATCGAGGACCGCTTCCAGGGCAGCACTCCCGCCCTGGAGACGGCGGCCCGCCGGGTCGTCTCCGAGGCCATCCACCTGATGCTGGAAGAACTCCAGCCCAATCTGTGGGAACAGTGCCTGGAACGGTGCGTCGACTACGGGCACACCTTCAGCCCCACCATCGAGATGGAGGCGCTGCCGGAGCTGCTGCACGGTGAGGCGGTCGCCGTCGACATGGCACTCACCACCGTGATGGGGCGGATGCGCGGCGATGTCACCGAGCATGAGTCCCAGCGCGTACTGGCGCTGATGGACCGGCTGCGACTGCCGCTGTGGACCGAGGTCCTGGCCCGTCCGGGAATCCTGGACGGCGCACTCGCCGACACGGTGCGCCACCGCGACGGACAGCAGCGGCTGCCGCTTCCGGTCGGCATCGGCCACCACCGATTCGTCAACGACGTCACCCCCGAGGAACTGGACACCGCGCTCAAGGAACTCGACACGGCACGACGGCGAACGGGGCAGAACTTCGCATCCGAGGCCGGACTCGTCGGGGCCGGTGAGGCAGCGTGAAGTGGGACAGCCTCTACATCGAGGGCTTCGGCTCCTATCTGCCCGAGGAACGTGAGTTCGCCGCCGAGATGGTGGCCGCGGGACGGTACAGCCAGGTCGAACACCGCAAGACCGGACAGGTGTCGGCCGCCGTGGCCCGCCCCGAACGCGGCGAGAGCGCCCCCGAGATGGCGGCGGCCGCCGGACACGCCGCGCTCGCGGACGCCGGGACCGACCCCGCCGACATCGATGTCCTCGTCCATGCGGTGGTGCTGCACAACGGCCTCGAGGGCTGGAACTGCGGCGCCTATCTGCAGAGCGAGCTCGGCATAGAGGAATGCATACCGATCGAGATACGCACCGCCTGCGCGGGCGCCGTCGTCGGCATGGAACTCGTCGGACGCTGGTGCGCGGGCTCCGGCAAGGGCATGGTCACCGCCTCCGACGCCTGGCAGCTGCCGCTCTTCGACCGCTGGGCCTCCGACAGCGGACTGGTCTACGGCGACGGCGCGGGCGCCCTCGTCCTCGGCCACGACGGCGGCCCCTTCCGGGTCCTGTCCACCTCCGTGGTCAGCGACCCGCTGCTCGAGCGGATGCACCGCGGCAACGATTCGATGGCGATGCCCTACTACGGCTCCGGCGCCCCCATCGACCTGCGCCAGCGGGTCGCCGCATTCGCCGAGACCCGCAGCACCGAGGAGTTCTGGACCCGCAACACCGCCGCCCTGTCGCGCTGCGCCGAGACCGCACTGGCCGACGCCGACACCGCCCACTCCGACATCGCCCACTGGCTGGTCCCGAACTTCGGCCGGATCCTGCTGCGCAAGCAGTGCTTCGGCCCGCTGAAGATCGACGCCGGCCAGACGCTGGCCGCACGCGGCTGGGAGATCGGGCACACCGGCGCCGCCGACCCGGTCGTCGGCCTCGACCTGCTGCGCCGCTCCGGTGTCCTCAACCCGGGCGACCGGCTGCTGCTCACCGGCATAGGCGTCGGATTCACCTGGGGCTGCGCCGTCCTGGAGTACACCGGCGCGCCCGCACCCACCACCGACACGAACGAGAAGAAGGGGAGCGTCCGTTGACCGCCACCACCAGCACCGAGACGCCAACGCCCGTACCGGCGACGGGCACCAACGCCGCCGTCCTGTGGATGCTGCTCGCCGTCTTCGGCGTCGGCACCGTCGAGTACCTCGTGGCCGGCGTCCTCCCGGACATCGCGGGCGACGTCAACGTGTCCGACGCCACCGCCGGACTCCTGGTGACCGTCTACGCGGTCACCGTGATGATCGGCGGCCCGCTGCTCACCATCGTCACCACCCGCGTGCCGCGCACCGCCCTGATCATCGGCTCCATGGCGGTCTTCGTCATCGGCACCCTGGGCACGGCACTGGCGAACAGCTTCGCGCTCCTGGTCGTCTTCCGGATCATCACCGCCCTGCCGCACGCCACCTTCTTCGCCCTGTGCCTGGTCCTCGCCACCTCGCTGGTGCCGCCGGAGTTCCAGGGCCGGGTGATCGCCCGGGTCTCCCTGGGCCTGAACCTGGCCACCGTCCTCGGCGTACCGCTCGGCACCCTGATCGGCGGCGAGTTCGGCTGGCGCACGTCCTTCGTGGTGGTCGCGGTCTTCCAGACCCTGGTCACCGTGGGCCTGGTGGCCGTCACCCGGCGCGCCCCCGCCCGCCCGGCCGGATCGATCTCCGCCGAACTCACCGTCTTCACCCGCCCCGCGGTGTGGGCCGCGCTCACCCTGACCGCGCTCAGCCAGGCCGCCCTGTTCGTCGTCTTCACCTACATCGCGCCCTACCTCCGCGACTACACCGGCTTCTCGTCCGGCCACGTCACCCTGCTCCTCTTCGTCTTCGGCATCGGCTCGGTGGTCGGCAACCAGCTCGGCGGACACTTCGCCGACCGCTCCATCGACCGCACCCTGCTCGTCGCCCTCGGCGCTCTCACCGTCGCCCTCGGCCTGCTGGCGCTCTTCGGCTCGAGCACCTGGTTCACCGCGCCGTGGCTCTTCGTCCTCGGCGCCGCGGGCTTCTCGATCATCCCGCCGCTGGCCTCCAAGCTGATCAGCGCGGCGAGTGAGGCGCCCAACCTCGCGGCCACCGTCAACATCGCGGGCTTCCAGCTCGCCAACGCCGCCGGCGCCTGGATCGGCTCGGCCACCCTCTCACTGGGCGCCTCGCTGGCCACGCTGCCCGCGGTCGGCGCCGGTCTCGCCCTGGCAGCCGTCCTCGCCCTCGTCCTCGGCACCCGCCGCACCCTGGCAGCAGGTGAGGGCCGTTGATGCGGGCCGCCGTCATCGACAAACCGCACACCGCGACCCTGGTGGAGACCGCCCGCCCGGCCGCCGGACCCGGCGAGGTCCTGGTCAGGATCGCCTACGTCGGCCTGTGCGGCAGTGACCTGGAGCTCCTGCACGGAACCTCCCCCTACCTCGCCGACGGGCGCGCCGCCTTCCCGCACAGGTTCGGCCACGAATGGGCCGGCACCGTCGAGGAGTTCGGCCCCGGCGTCACCGGACTGCGCCACGGCGAGGTGGTCACCGGGTCCACCATGATCCCCTGCCAGTCCTGCCGCTCCTGCGCCGCCGGCCACCGCAACCTGTGCACCGAACTGCGCGAGGTCGGCCTGTACGGCTGGACCGGCGCCGCCGCCGAATACCTGGTCATGCCCCGCCACGCCCTGGTCCCCTTCGGCCCCGGCACGGAGCACCCGCGCCCGGAACACGTCCTGGTCGAACCCCTGGTCACCGTCCTGGAGGCGGTCCACGCGGCCGACCCGCGGCCCGGGGACCAGATCCTGGTCATCGGCGCGGGCACCATGGGCAGCCTCGCCGCCGCCGTCCTCGCCCGGTACCCGGTGACCGTCGACATCGCCGAACCCGGCACCGTCGGCCACCTACCGGACGGCAGCTACCGCGACCGGTTCACCCGCACCGACGACGCCCCCACCGGCTACGACCTCGTCCTGGAGTGCTCGGGCGCCCCCGGCACCCTCAACGCCGCGCTCGACCGGCTGCGACCCGGCGGCCTGTGCCTGCTGGTCGGCGTCCCCGCGCAGGCCGAGACCGTCGACGCCGCCCGGATCACCCTGGACGGCCTGCGCATCGCCGGAGTCCGGCACGGCGTCGACCACTACGCCCGCGCCGTCGCACTCGTCGACGAACTCGCCGCCGGTCTCGTCGACCAGGTGATACCGCTCGCCGAGGTCGCCCGCGCCTTCGACGTGCTCCAGCACGGCAGGACCCGGCCCAAGGTGGTGCTGAGCGTTGCCTGACCTCCACACCACACTGATCACCGGCGCCAGCAGCGGCATCGGGCGGGCCACCGCCCGGGCACTCGCCGGCCCCGGCCACCGGCTGCTTCTCGGCTACGCCACCGGCGAGGACCGGATCCGCCAGGTCGCCGAGGAACTGCGGCGCACCACCGGCGCCGAGTGCGTCCCGGTCCGGGCCGATCTGCGCGACCCGGAGGCCGCGGCCGACAGCTGCATGGCCGCCGTCGAGCGGGCCGGGCGTATCGACTGCCTGGTCAACAACGCCGGCATCAACGACCGCAGCGCCGCCGACGCCCTGGAACCGAAGCGGGCCGACGAGGTGTTCGCGATCAACACCCTCGCTCCCATGACGCTCGCCTCCGCGGTGGGCCACCACATGATCCGTGGCGGCGTCCGGGGCAGCATCGTCAATGTCACCTCCGTCCACGAGACCGTCCCCATCACCGGCGGCGCCCTCTACTGCGCCAGCAAGGCCGCCCTGGGCATGATCACCAAGGTGCTGGCCCTGGAGTTCGGCCAATACGGCATCAGGGTGAACTCCGTCGCCCCCGGTGAGACCGCCACCGCCATGAACGGCGTCCACGACGAGGCCACCTACCGGTCGATCTCCCGCCCCGACATCCCGCTGGGCCGCCCGGCCGGAGCCGAGGAGATCGCCTCGCTCATCGCCTACCTCGCCGGACCCCACTCCGGCTACCTCACCGGCACCTCGGTCCTCGCCGACGGCGGACTCGCTCTGACCGCGGCGGAGGCCAACGCCCGCCACGCCTTCACCACCGTCGCTCCGAAGGAGAACTCGCCGGCATGAAAGCCATCACCTTCCACCGCACCGGCGACCCCGACGTCCTGGCCTTCGACGAGGTACCCGAACTGCCCGTCGGACCGCAGGACATCCGCGTCACCGTCACCGCGGCCGCCGTCAACCCGGTCGACCTCAAGACCCGATCCGGCTTCCTCACCCTGAACCTCACCTACCCGTCCGTGCCCGGCTGGGACGTCTCCGGCGTCGTCACCGAGACCGGCAGCGAGGTCACCCGGTTCACCGTGGGCGAGCAGGTCATCGGCATGATCGCCCAGCCGGCCCACCGCTACGGCACCTATGCCGAACACGTCACCGCCGACGCACGCCTCTTCGCCCACGCCCCGGCCGGACTGCCGCTGCAGGAGGCCGCAGCGCTCCCGCTCGCCGCACTGACCGCCGTCCAGACCCTGGCCAAACTCACGCTGCCCTCCGGCGCACCGGTGCTCGTCACCGGCGCCGCCGGCGCGGTCGGCCGGATCGCCGTGCAGCTGTTGCTCGCCGACGGACACCCGGTCGACGCCCTGGCCCGGACCTCCGACACCGAATCCCTGCGAGGTCTCGGCGTCGGCACCGTCCACACCCGGACCGCGGATCTGTCCGACGCCACCCACACGGCTGTCGTCGACACCGCGGGCGTGGCCGCCGCGATCCGCGCGGTCGCCGACGGGGGCCAGTTCGTCTCCATCGACGACAACCCCCAGCCCGCCCCCGAACGCGGCATCACTCCGGGAAAGAGCTACGTCGACGAGAACGGCGACCAGCTCCAGACCCTGAGCGACCTGGTCGCCGGCGGCCGCCTCACGGTGCCGGCCGGCCGCCGCTACCCGCTCGCCGACGCCGCCCGCGCCCACCACGACTTCAGCGCGGGCGGCCTGCGCGGCAAGGTCCTGCTCCTGCCGTGACCCACCCGTACCCGAGGCCGGTCACCAGCCCGGTCACCGTCCGGGACCCGGCCACGGCCACCGGCGGACGCCTCCCCCCGGCCCCCGGCCCGTACCGAGCACCGCTCGCCGGCCCCCGCCCCACCCGGGCCGTCGATCCGACCCCGCTCCCCGAAGGAACCCCCTCATGACCACGGCCCAAGACACCTCGCTGACCCCGCCCCCCGGCACTCGCCCGCCGGCCCACCGGATCACAGTGGCGGTGCCCGATGTCGAGGAGGCCACCGCCTTCCTCGCGGAACTGGCCGGGCCGTCGGCCGTGGACCGGGACGGCGGCGCCGGCGTCGTCTCGTTCTCTCCCGGCATCGAGGTACGCCTCGTACCCACCACGGCCGACGGCACCCCCGACACCCCGCCCCGCCTGGTCGACATCGGCACCAACCACCTCTGCCTGCGCGTCGGCGACATCGAGGCGGCCGTCGCCCACCTGGAACAGCTCCCCGGAGTCGACGTCCTGGGCGACATCATCACCATCCCCGAGGGCCCGATCCGCGGAAACCGCTGGATCTACTTCCGTTCCCCCTGGGGCACCCTCTTCGAACTGCAGCAGTGGCCCGACATCCCCGGATATGCCGACACCACCGCCGAACGCCTCCACCACGACCAGCGGCCGGCCGACGACGCGCCCCTGCCCACCCTGCTCGGCCTGGACCACACCGGCTACAGCGTGCAGAGCCTCGACGCCACCATCGACCACCTCGTCACCCACCACCGGGCACGGGTCGTCCTGCGCACCGAGATCGCCGCCGACCGGGCCTTCATGCGCCGCCAGTTCGACCTCGACGTCGAGGGCATTTCGGCGATGGCCATGGTCGTCGTCGACGACGCCCTCAACCTCGAACTCTTCGAGCACGGCATCCCCGACCGGCAGCCGCCGCGCTCCGTGGACCGCCTCGGCGGCAACCTGCTCGAGCTCCACGCCCAGCCCCAGCCGGCCCCCACAGCGCACCACGCCGCCTTCGGACTCACCCTCCCCGGGCCGGTGACCTCATGAAATTCGGCATCAACCTGCCCAACTTCGGTCCCCAGATGACGCCCGAGGGCATGCTCGCCTGGACCCGTGAGGCCGAACGGCTGGGCTTCGACACCGTCCTGGTCTCCGACCACCTCGCCCTCACCGACGACGCCCACCGGCGCTCGCCCGCCCCGTTCCACGAGAGCCTCGCCACCCTCTCGTGGCTGGCCGGGCAGACCGAGACCGTTCGTCTCGGCGCGGGTGTCCTCATCGCCTCCCACCGCCACCCGATCGCGCTCGCCCGGGCCACCGCCACCATCGACGGACTCAGCGGCGGCCGCCTCGTCGTCGGTGTCGGCGTCGGCTGGGCCCCGCGCGCCTTCGACGTCCTGGGCGTGGACTTCCGCAGACGAGGCGCCCTCACCGACCACACCCTGGACGTCCTGGTCGAGGCATGGACCTCCGACACCGTCACCTACCGCGGCCACCGGGTACACACCGCACCGCGGCCCGAACAGGACCCGCACCCGCCGCTGTGGATCGGCGGCAACGGACCACGCGCCCTGGAACGCGTCAACCGCATCGGTACCGCCTGGCACCCGCTCCACCCCAGCCGGCAGCTGTGCGCCCGGGCCGCCGGGGCCCTCGCGGACGGCAAGCAGTTCGCCCCGAGGATCTTCTTCCTGCCCACCACCACCCCCGCCGACCCCGACTCCCGCCCGCTCGGCTACGGCACACCCGACCAGATCCGCGCCGACATCGCCTTCCTGCGCGACCTCGGCGCCGACCACGTGGTCCTCGACACCGACCCCGGCGACCAGCGTCTGCGCAGGCACTGGAAGGACGACCTCGAACTGATCCGGCTCGCCGCACACACCCTGGAGATCGGATGACCGCCCTGCGCGCCGTGACGGCCCGCGCCCTGCTCTTCGACATGGACGGCACCCTGGTCGACTCCGCCGACTCCATCGACCGTGTCTGGCGGGCGTTCGCCGCCCGCCACCGCCTCGACCCCGCCACCGTGCTCGCCGCGCTGCCCGGCCGCACCGCCCCCGACATCGTCGCCGGGCTCCTCCCCGCGGCCGACCTCTCCGCCGTCAACGCCGAAGTCGCCTGGATCCGGGAACGCGAGGAGGCCACCGCCGACACCGTCACCGAGATCCCGGGCGCCCGACAGCTGCTCACCTCCCTGCCCGCGCGTACCTGGGCCGTCGTCACCTCCGCCTCCCGCACCATGACCGCACGCCGCCTCACCGCCGCCGGACTGCCGCTGCCCGCCGTCACCGTGTGCGCCGACGACGTGCAGGCCGGTAAACCCGACCCCGAGGGCTTCCGTGCCGCTGCCCGCCTCCTCGACGTGGACATCGCCGACTGCCTCCTCTTCGAGGACTCCGCCCCCGGACTGCTCGCCGCCCGCCGCTCCGGCGGCACCCCCGTCGCCGTCGCCGCTCCTCTCGCCGAACCGGCCCCGTACCGCGTCGACGACCTCACCGCCGTCACCGCCCGTGTGAGCGACGGCCGTATCCGCCTGGAGCTCCGGCAGCCCCGGTCACACGCCGAACCGGCAGAGGGGATTCGGCTGTGAGCACGTGGGCCGTCACCCAGGACCGCGAGGACCAGGTACGCACTCAGGTCGCCGTCGACCTCGGAGGGACCTGGCTGCGGATCCGGACCGGGTCCGACGAGACCGTACGGCTCCCCGCGCCCAGCATCCTCAACCGGCCCGGCGAGGATCCGGCGGCACTCCTCGAGCTGCTGATCGAGACCCTGGCCGACACGGTGCCGGCGGACGCGCGGGTGGCGATGTCCTGCGGGGCCGCCATGGACGAGGAGCGGGGCGTGCTGCATGGCTCGGGCCCGCTGTGGGGCGGTGGTCCGGACCGGCCGGTCCCGCTTCGCGCGCTGCTCACCGCCCGCCGCCCGGACGTCAGCTGGCACCTGTTCAACGACGTCACCGCCGGCCTCGCGAGCTTCGTCGAGCAGTTCGCCCGCCCCCACCACCGGCGGGCCGTGTACCTGACGGTGAGCAGCGGCATCGCCCTGCGCACCGCCGACCTCACCGAACACTCCGTCCCGGTCGACGCCCACGGCATGCAGGGCGAGGTCGGTCATCTCCCGGCCGTCTCCAGCGCACCCGCGGCCGTCCGCGCGCTGACCTGCCCCTGCGGCGGCACCGGCCATGTCGCCGCCCTGGCCGCCGGACCCGCCCTGCCGCACGTCGCCGCCGCGCTCGGCATCGAACGTCCCGAGGACATCCGCGACACCCTCACCGCCCGGCTGCGGAGCGGCGACCCCGCCGCCCTCCGCCTGCTCACCACCGTCGTGGAACCCGTCGCCGAAATCGTGCGCATGCTGCACTGCCTGGACCCCCGCATCGACCTCATCGGCATCGGCGGCGGCTACGCGGAGGGCCTCGGCGAGTCCTACCGCGCCGAACTGGTCCGCCAGGTCAGCGAAGTGCGCAGCTACGCCGACCGCGACACCGACCGGCCCGGAGAGGGTCTGCGGCTGTGCCGCCCCGGCGAGGTGGATCCCCTGGCGGGCGCCGTCGCGCTCTCCCACGGCGCACTGACCGTCACCAAACACTGAGACCAGCCCCCTTGCACCGCCACCCCCTCCGGAAGGACCCCATGCCGGCCACGGCCACCCACCGCGCGATCGTCCGCCACGGCACCACCTGCCGCATCGAGGAGGTCCCCACCCCGGACCCCGGCGAGGGCGAACTCCTGCTCGCACCCGAGCACGTGAGCCTGTGCGGCACCGACATCCAGATCCTGCGCGGCGACCGCGACGACCCCTCACCCGTCGTCGGTCACGAGGGCGCCGCCCGAGTCGTCGCCGCCGGACCCGGCACCGACGGCTTCGCCCCCGGCGACCGGGTGCTCGTCAACCCCACCCACCCCGGTGACCCGTCCTTCCTCCTCGGCCACAATGTGCCGGGCCTCTTCCAGCAACGCGTGCTCATCGGCGCCTCAGCCGTCCGCGGCGGCCTCGTCTCCCACCTCCCCGAAGACCTGCCCGCCGCCCGCGCCACCCTCGTCGAACCGTTCGCCGTCGTCCGCTACGCCCTCGCCTGCCTGGCCACCTCGGCCCCCGACACCCTCGTCGTCCACGGCGACGGCCTGACCGGCAACCTCGCCGCCCTGCTCGCGCCCCGCTTCCTGTTTCCCACGGTCCGGGTCGTCGTGGTCCACCGCACGGAAGCCGGCCTCAAATGGACCCAGACCCACGCCCCTCACGCGGTGAGCGTCCTCGACACCGACCCCCTCGACCGGCACGTCACCGGCACCGCCGCGCTCCTGGTCACCACCCACCGCGGCGGAACCGTCCCCGCCGTCGAAGCCGCCGTCAGCGCCCTCGGTGAACGTCTCGTCGCCATCCACCCGCTCGGCGGCGTCCCGCCCCGCGCCACCACGCCCCTGCTGCCCGGTGTCGACCTCGACGGCGTCCGCCGCGCCAACACCGGCGGCCCCTGGCCCCCGGCCACCACCACCTTCGCCCGCCCCGGCCTGCGCGTCACCCTCAGCGGCAACCGTGGCGTCACCAACCCCCAACTCCTCGCCGCCGCCGAAGCCCTGCGCACCGACACGACCGCCGACCCGCTCCTCACCCACGTCCTGACCCTGGAGCCCGGCGTCCACCACCTCAACCGGATCATCGGTGACCGCACCCGCCTCGTCGACGACGAACTCGTCATCCGCCTCGTCATCGACCTGGGGAACGACTCCACGCACCAGGGAGCGGGATGAGAGCGCGGCGCCCCCGCGAAACCCGTTGGCGGACCGCGGTGACCGCTGCTACCTTCGCGGAGGCCGTGCCGGAGACGAGGAGGTGGTACCCGTGAACGCAGTATCGACATGGGTGCTCCCCTCCGGGGTCGCGGTCGGGCGATAGGTCGTCCGGGAGCGCCGTTCCAGCGCATTCCCGAAAGGCACGACCATGCGATTCACCTCCGAGCAGCGCCTCGACGACGGCGTCCTCGAACGCGAATTCACCCTCGGCGAGATCCCCGGCACCCTGTGGACCCCTGAATCCACCGCACCGGTCCCGCTGATCCTGATGGCCCACAACAACGGCCTGCCCAAGAGCCAGGACCGGCTGGTGGCCCGGGGCCGGCACACCGCGGCGAACGGCTACGCGGTGGCCACCATCGACGCCGCCGGGTGCGGCGACCGTCCCCGTTCCGCCGCCGACGAGCAGACCCGCGCCGACCTCCGCCGGGCGATGCAGGCCGGCGAGCCGGTCGACGAGATCTTCGAATCCCTCGTCGGCCCGCTGGTCGAGAACGCGGTCCCGGAATGGCGGACGACTCTGGACGCCCTCCTGGCGCTGCCCGAGATCGGCGGTCCGGTCGGGTACTCGGGGTGGATGGCCCTGGGTATCCGGCTGGCGGTGGTCGAGCCGCGCATCGCCGTCGCCGGTTTCTTCGCCGGGGGCTTCGTGCCCCGCGCCCAGCGCGAGGAGGCTCGTCAGGTCACCGTTCCGCTGCTGCTCCTGCTGCAGTGGGACGACGAGGGCAACCCCCGGCAGCGCGCCCTGGACCTGTTCGAGGCCTTCGGCACCAAGGAGAAGACGCTGCACGCCAACATGGGCGGACACACCGGCACCCCCTGGTTCGAGGGGGAGGACGCGAACCGGTTCTTCGGTCGGCACCTGAAGTGAGGCCAGGCCTTCAGGCAGGCATCGGCCGGTAGGCCGTCTCGGCTCGACCGCCGCCATCGAGGACGGGCCCCGGCTCTCCTCGATGGCCGCACCCGCCGGTCGGCCGGACGGCAGCGATCACGGACGGGCGCTGTCGACGGTGGAGGACGGCTCCCCGACCGGGAGGTTCTCGCCGTCCGACTCTGAGGTGTGCTGTGCCGAGGCGGCGGGTGCCGGTTCTCCGGTCCTTTGCCTCGGCCACCTCCTGCCGCGCCCGCCGGCGCTCGCACCAGAGCCCTTGTTCCGGTGGCCTTCGACGCGAGGGTCGTCCGTGACGTCGTAGCGCTTCACGTACGCCCCGAGGAACGCCTGGAGCGTGGCGACCGCGGGGATGGAGATCAGGGCGCCGGCGGCTCCGAGGAGGGCGGTGCCGGCGATGACCGATCCGAAGGCGATCGCCGGGTGGATGTCGACGCTCCTGGCGGTCAGTTTGGGCTGCAGGAGATAGTTCTCGAACTGCTGGTAGATCACGACGAAGACCAGCACCCACAGCGCGTACCAGGGGTCGACAGTGAAGGCTATGAGCATGGGCAGGGCGCCCGCGAGGTAGGTGCCGATGGTGGGGATGAACTGCGAGACCAGGCCCACCCACACGGCGAGCACCGGCGCGTAGGGAACGCCCAGCGACTCCAGCAGGATGTAGTGCGCTATGCCCGAGACGAGCGCCATCAGGGCGCGCGAGTAGATGTAGCCACCGGTCTTGTCGACGGCGATTTCCCAGGCGCGCAGCACCTCGGCCTGTTTGGCGGGTGGCAGGACGGAGCAGAGCGCGCGGCGCAGTCGGGGGCCGTCGGCGGCGAAGTAGAACGCGAACAGAGTGACCGTCAGCAGCTGGAAGAGTCCCCCGACGACTTGGGCGGAGACGTCCAGGACGCCGGTGGCGCCGTTCTGGACGTAGTTGCGCAGCCAGTCGGAGCGGAGCAGGCCCTCCTGGACGTCCACGCGCCGCAGCTGGGTGTTGAAGTGTGCGTTGATCCAGCTGATGACGGAGTCGAGGTAGGCCGGGAAATCCTCGACGATCTTGATGACCTGCTCGGCGAGCATGGAGCCGAGCAGCGTGACGAAGCCCGCCGTCACGACCACGAGGCCGAGGAAGACCAGGAAGGCGGCCAGTCCTCGGCGCACTCCCCGTGCGGCCATCCGGCTCACCGCGGGCTCGATGGCGAGCGCGAGGAAGAACGCGATGAGGATGTTGAGCAGCAGGCCGAGGAGTTGGTGAAAGGCCCAGTCGGCCAGTTGGAACACGGCGACAAGGGCCAGCGCGAGCACCATGGCGCGCGGCAGCCAGCGCGGCATCCGCGCACCCGGCCAAGGGGTTTGCCCGGGTGGAGGCTGGGGGCTCGGCGTCGTGTCGGAAGCGGATGCGGTCGGTGCGCCCTGAGCGGTCTCGTCTGTGCGTGCCACCGGGCAAGTCTCGCCCACGCCCCCGTACGGCCGGACGCCGCCCCGACCATGAGGGGAGGATGAGAAATTGTGTGACCCCGCTGCACCTGGGCAGACGCCGCCGTTATGAGCACCCCCCATGCGAGCACGGTGGACGAGGCCACGGAGCAGAGCCCGGGTGTGCGAGCGGCGCCTCCGCTCGCCCCCTCATCGGCGCAACCGCGCAGACAAGCGGGGCGGGGCTTTTCGTCGGCGCCGCGGGGTGGGCGGGTGGCGGGGCTGGACGGACTGCGGACGGTCGCCGTGGTGCTGGTGATCGTTTATCACGTGGAGCCGGAGCTGGTGCCCGGAGGGTCGGTGGGCGTCGACGTCTTCTTCACGCTCAGCGGATTTGTCATCACCCGGCTGCTGGTCGCCGAGTACGCCCGTAGCGGTCGCATCGCTCTGGGGGCGTTCTACCGGCGGCGGTGGCGGCGGCTGGGGCCCGCCATGCTGGCGATGTGCGCGGTCACGGCTCTGCTGTCCGTGGCGCTTCCGCTGCCGCTGTTCGACGGTGCGTGGGTGGCGGCGGCGCTGGCCGCGGTATCGGTGGTCAATCTCGTACGGGCGGGGGAGCCCGGGCCGTACTCGGACCTCACCACGTCACTTGCCCACACCTGGTCCCTGGGGGTGGAGGAGCAGTTCTATCTGGCCTGGCCGCTCCTGCTGCTCGTACTGCTGCGGTACGCGGCGGCGCGGACCGTGCTGGTCTGGGCCGCGGTGCTGTGCGTGCTGCCGGTGATCTGGCGGACGGCGCTCTGGGACCCCGCGGCGGCGCACCGCATCTACAACGGCCCCGACACGCGCGCCGACCAGCTCCTCGTGGGAGCTCTGCTTGCCGTCGTCCTGGCCCGACTGCGCGCGGACGACCCCCGACTGGCGCTGCTGCGCCGCTGGGCGGGACGGCTGTGCTGGCCCGCGCTCGCACTGCTGGGGCTGATCGCCTGGCGGATCCCGATCACCGGAGCGAGCGGATGGAACCCTTTCTGGTACACGGTCGGGTTCCTGGCCACCGCCGTGGTGTCGGCCACGGTGGTGGCCGCGCTTGACCTGTGCCCGGGGTCATGGCCCTCCCGTCTGCTGTCGACGTCCGTGCCGGCCTGGGTCGGACGCAACCTCAGCTATGGGATGTACCTGTGGCACTACCCCGTCATCCGGCTGCTCTCCGACCTCGGCGTGCGCGGCGACCGGCTGCTTCCCGCCGGCCTCGCGATGACGGCCGTGGCGGCCCTCGCCTCGTACGCCCTCGTCGAACGCCCCCTGCTGCGGCGCGACCCGCTCCGCGTGCGTCGATGGGAGCCGGCGGTCGCCGCGGAGCGTTCCTCCGCCTTGTGACCAGCCCCCGCGGCGTTCGTGGCGCCGGCATGTCCGAGGCCGGATCCACGGTGGAGGCCTCCTACACCTCGATGTGCGAGCCCATGATGACCGTGCGGTCGCGGGGGAGGCTGAAGTACTCGGCGGCGTCCGCCGTGATGTAGGAGGTGGCGATGAACAGCCGCTTCCGCCAGGGCGCCATCGTCGGCGCCTTGCCGCGCCGGAGCTCGATCTTGGACAGGAAGTAGGAGGCCTGGTCGAGTCGCAACGGCCCTTCGGTTTCGGCCGGGTCGAGCATGGCCAGGGTGCCGGGTACGTCCGGTGTCTCCATGTAGCCGAAGCGGGCGGTGACATGGACGATCCCGTCGTCGGCGTAGCCGAGGTCGTCCACGACGATCCGCTGCTCGGCGGGCACCCGGGGAACGGGCTCGGTCTTGATGGAGAGGATCACGACCTGCTCGTGCCGCACGTGGTTGTGCTCGACGTTGGCCCGCATGGCGAGCGGCGCGGTCTCCTTGTCCCGGTTGAGGAAGACGGCCGTGCCGGGAACCCGGCGCGTGACGCCCTCGCCGCTGCGGAGGTGTTCGACGAACTCCGGAAGTGATCCTTCGGCGCGGGCCCGCTGTTCGGTGACGAGTTCGCGGCCGCGCTGCCAGGTCGTCATGACGGTGAAGGCCGTGAGGCCGATGAGCAGCGGCAGCCAGGCGCCGTGCACGAGTTTGGTCATGTTGGCCGCCACGAACAGCAGGTCCACGAAGAGGAGCAGGCCTCCGCCGATGGTGATCAGCCACGTGGGCGTGCCCCACTTGGCGTGGGCGACGTAGAGGAACAGCAGGGTGGTGATGGTGATGGTGCCGGTGACCGCCATGCCGAAGGCGTAGGCCAGCTCCGCTGAGGAGCGGAAGGCGAAGACCAGGGTGAGGACCGAGACCATCAGCAGCCAGTTGATCCACGGGACGTAGATCTGGCCGATGGTCGATTCGGAGGTGTGCGCGATACGCAGCCTCGGCAGATAGCCCAGCTTGGCGGCCTGGGAGGCGACCGAGTAGGCGCCGGTGATCACGGCCTGGGAGGCGATCACGGTCGCCGCCGTCGCGAGCAGGACCATCGGCCAGCGCCCCCAGTCGGGCACGAGCAGGAAGAACGGGCTGCTGATGTTGTCCGGATCGTCGAGGATCAGGGCGCCCTGCCCCATGTAGCTCAGGACGCAGGCGGGCAGTACGAGGCACAGCCAGCCCCGGGTGATCGCCCGGCGGCCGAAGTGGCCCATGTCGGCGTAGAGCGCCTCGGCGCCCGTGACGGCGAGCACGATCGCGGCCAGGGCGAAGAAGGCGATGCCCCAGTGGCCGAACAGGAAGCCCCACGCATACGTCGGAGACAGTGCCCTGAGGATGCCCGGGTGGTCGGTGATGCCGACGACGCCGCACGTGCCGATGGCCAGGAACCAGACGATCATGACCGGCCCGAACACCCGCCCCACCGCCGCTGTTCCCCTGCGCTGCACCAGGAAGAGGAGCACGATGATCACGGCGGTGATGGGCACGACCGCGTCCGTCAGGGACGGCTCGACGACCTTGAGTCCCTCGACCGCGGACAGTACCGAGATCGCCGGAGTGATCATGCTGTCGCCGAAGAAGAGCGACGCGCCGAAGATGCCGAGCGCGGCCAGGACGACGGCCGCTTTGCGACCCCGCTGAGAGCTCCACCGTCGCAGCAGGGTGATGAGCGCCATGATGCCGCCCTCACCGTCGTTGTCGGCGCGCATCGCCAGCAGGATGTAGGTGACCGTGACGATGATCATCACCGACCAGAACACCAGCGACACCACCCCGTACACGTTGTCCGTGCTGACCGGGACGGGGTGCGGGTCGTCGGGGTTGAACACCGTCTGGAGGGTGTAGATCGGGCTGGTGCCGATGTCTCCGAAGACCACCCCGAGCGCACCGATGACCACGGCCAGGCGCACCGTGTCGCGCGCCCTCGTTCGCGATGCGGCTCCGTCGTCCGACTCGGTTCCCCGCCGGTGCTCGGCCATGGCACTCCTCCTCGTACGAGCCGCTGATCTGCGGATCCGGGGCATCGCAGCGGACGATACAGATCCCTCGGCCGGACGGTCGTCAGGGGCGGCACCCCTCTTCCCGGAGCCTGACGACGGTGCGCAGGACCGGCCCGCCGAGGACCACAGACCTTGCCTCTCCCGAGGTCAGGTGTTGCGCGGACCGCCGGAGGCTCGACGCCGCCGAACCGTGTACGCACCCGCCAGCGCAACGGCTCCGACGACCAGACCGACGCCGAGCACCACCTCGAAGTCGGCGGGCCCTGTGCCGCCTCCGACGCCGCCCTGGACACCGCGGGTGGGGAGAGCGGTGACCGTCGCCGCGGCCGCGGTGCTCCTGCGGGGGAGGATCTCGCAGGCGAGGCCGTCGTCCGGTCCCTGGTCCTCGTCCAGTCGGTACGGGTCGCTGGGGTTGCGGTCGAACTCCGCTTGCGCGTCCTCCTGGTAGGCGAAGTCACCGCAGTCGAGGTCCGCTTGGGCGTGTGCGAGGCCGGTGAGCGGGCCGGTGGCGAGGATGACTGTCGCCGCGAGGACGCAGGTGGTGCGTATGCCCATGAATGTCTCCTTGAGGGTGGTGGTCGTCACCGTGACCCTAGGAACGCGGTGCGTGTGCGGCGCGCGCTGCTCCGCTGAATGGCGGCGTGGGGTGCGGGGCGGAGAAGCAGCGCGAAGCTCGCTCGGCTGTGGCTCCCGGGCCCGGAAATGGGTGGACCTGCGGTGTTTGTTCGGCGCCCAGGCGTGTACGCGTAAGGCATGACCGAGTCGCAGCAGGAAACAGAGCGCAAGTACGAGGCCCCGTCGGCTGACGACACGACCTGGCTGCCCGACCTCGCCGGTGTGGGCGGGATCGTGTCCGTCGTGGAACAGGGCACCGAGGATCTGGACGCCGTGTACTACGACACCGTCGACCTGCGTCTGGCCGGCGCCTCGGTCACGCTCCGCAGAAGGACGGGCGGGACGGACGCGGGCTGGCATCTGAAGCTGCCGCTGTCGGGAGACAGCCGGGAAGAGGTGCGGGCCCCGCTCTCCGACACCCTTCCGGACTCACTGCGCGACCTGGCTCTTTCCCGTACCCGGGGGGCTGAACTGCGGCCGGTCGTCCGGATCCGTTCCACTCGTGGTGTACGGCAGCTCGTCGGTTCGCAGGGCGCCGTCCTCGCCGAGCTGAGCCTCGACGCGGTCCGTGCCGAGGCACTGCTGGCCACCGGCACACGGGCCGCCTCCTGGACCGAGATGGAGGTCGAGCTCGCCCCGGACGCCGATCCGGCCCTTCTGGACGTCGTGGACAAGACGCTGCGCAAGAGCGGCGTGCATCGTGCCGACTCCCCGTCCAAGCTGGCCCGGGCCCTGGAGGAGACGGCGGTGGGAGCGCCCCGGGTGCCGGACGAACCCGGCGGCGAGGCCGTGGTCCGCGGATCCGCCGGCGAAGCGGTCCTCGGTTATGTCGCCGAACAGATCCGCACCCTGGTGACGCTGGACCCGGCGGTGCGGCGTGATGTGCCCGACTCCGTGCACAAGATGCGCGTCGCCGCTCGTCGGCTGCGCAGTGTCCTGCGTTCCTACCGTCCGGTCCTGGACCGGAAGACCACCGATCCGCTCCGCAAGGAGCTCAAGTGGCTGGGCGGTGAGCTGGGCGCCGAACGTGACCAGGAGGTCCTGCTGGAACGGCTGCGTACGAAGATCGACGCGGTGCCGGACGAGTTGGCCTTCGGGCCCGTTTCGGCACGGCTGCAGATCTGGGACGCCGACAAGAGTTCCAAGGCCCGGCGCCGCACTCTCGAGGCCCTGGACTCGGACCGGTACCTCGCCCTTCTGGACTCGCTGGCGACGCTCACGGAACGGCCCCCGCTCCGCGCCAAGGCCGCCCGGAAACCGAAGAAGGTCACGGCCAAGGCCATCGTGAAGGAGTACGGCCGGCTGTCCGCCCGCATGGAACACGCGCTGGACCTCTCGCCGGGCACGGATCGCGACAGGGCCCTTCACGAGGCTCGCAAGGCGGCCAAAGGGACGCGGTACGCCACGGAGCCGGCGCGTGACGCCCTCGGGAAGCCCGCCAAGCGTCTCGGCAAGCGGGTCAAAGCTGTCCAGAAGGTGCTCGGGGACCATCAGGACAGCGTCGTGGCGCGGGACGCCCTGCGGAAGATGGCCCTGGCAGCCCACGCGGCCGGCGAAACCGGCTTCGTCTGGGGTCTGCTGTACGGACAGGAGCAAGCCGTGGCCGACCGGCGCGAGCGGGAGCTGCCGGCCGTATGGGCCGACGCGTCGAGGAGCGGCCTGCGCAAGGCGCTCGACCATTGAGCGGGCCCCCTCACCCGGGGCCTATCGGCGGCTGCGTACGAGGAGATGGAGGAAGTACGGCGTACCGATCACGGCCGTCATCAGACCGGCGCCGAGCTGGGCGGGCGCGATCACGGTCCGGCCCGTCAGGTCCGCGGTGCAGACCAGTACGGCGCCGAGGAGGACCGCGACCGGGACGACCCGGGCGTGCTGACGGCCCACTAGGGCGCGTGCCGCGTGGGGTGCCACCAGGCCCACGAAGCCGATTGTGCCCGCGGCCGCCACGGCGGTCGCGCTGAGTAGCACGCTCAGCGCGAGAAATCCCAGCCGGGCGCGGGACAGACCGAGCCCCAGGAGCCGGGGAGTGTCCTCGTCGAGCGATATCAGGTCCAGCTCGGTGCGTCGCAGCACCGCGACGAACACGCCCAGCGCGAGCACGATCGCGAGCGGTACCACGTCCGGCAGGGTCCGGCCGTAGGTGGACCCCGACAGCCAGGTCAGGGCCTTCGTCGCGTTGAACGGGTCGGTCAGGACGATGAGCAGGCTGATCAGCGCGGCGGTTCCGGTGGCGACCCCGAAGCCGACGAGGACCAGCCGGTTCTGCTGGAACCCGCCGCGCGCGGCGAGCCCGAACACGAGGACGGAACTGACCGCGGCGCCCGCGAACGCGGCACCGGCCAGGCTCCACGATCCGGCCACCGACGTCGTCGTGACCAGGAGTACGGCACCGAGCGCGGCCCCGCCGGAGACGCCCAGGATGCCGGGCTCGGCGAGCGGATTGCGGGTCACGGCCTGGACCAGCGTGCCGGCCAGCGCGAGGGCCGCGCCGGCGAGGAGCGCCGCGAGGACCCGGGGCACCCGGGTGTCCAGCACGAAACCGACGGTCCGTCCCGCCCGGCCCTGGGCCCAGTTGACCACGTCCCCGAGCAACAGCTTGCTGTCGCCCAGCAGTACGGCGGCGATCGTCACCCCGGCGAGCACGACCACCAGCGCGGCCGTGGTGGCGAGGAAGACGGCCCGGCTGCGGATGCGCAGCCTGTCGGACGCGGCGGCTCCCGCGCTGTCCCGCACACGCGTCGCCATCACGATCAGGAACACCGCGCCGACCAGGCTGGTGGCCACTCCGGTCGGTACGGCGACCGCGACGTCCGCCGGCACGAAGGTCCGCAGGAGCACGTCCGAGCCGATGACCAGCACCGCGCCCACGAGCCCCGCGACGGGAAGGGCCGCACGGGTCTTGGTGAACGGGCGGATCCTGCGGGCGAGGGGGCGGACGAGGGCGGGGGCGCACAGGCCGACGAAGCCGATCGGTCCGGCGAGGGTGACGGCGGCCGCGGAGAGCAGTGCCGCGAGGACGACGGTGGTGAGTCGGGTGGCGCGGACAGGGACGCCCAAACCGCGGGCGGCGTCGTCGCCCAGGCCCAGGGCGTCGATGCGGCGGGCCAGCAGGAGCAGCCCGGCCAGGCCGACGAGACCCACCGGTGCCATCTGTACGACGCCGTCGAAGCCGTTCTGGGCGATGCTGCCCTGGTTCCACTGATAGAGGCCCTCGGTCTCCTGCGGGAACAAGAGGAGCAGCCCCTCGGTGATGGCGGTGAGCCCCAGGGCGAGGGCACTGCCGGCGAGGACGAGCCGGACGGTGCCCGCCCCCAGGCCGGACAGGCCGAGCACGACGGCCGCCGCCGCGAGACCGCCGACGAACGCGACGCCGGAGGAGGCGAGCAGCGGGAGCGAGACGCCGGTGACCGCGGCCAGACCGAGCGCCAGGTAGGAGCCGGCGTTCACCGCGAGGGTGTCGGGCGAGGCCAGGACGTTGCGGCTGACCGCCTGCAGGGCGGCGCCCGCAACGCCGAGCACGGCCCCGACGAGCAGCCCCGCGGCTGCTCGTGGCAGCCGGGAGGCGATGACGACGGACGCGTCGGCCGGATCGGCCCGGCCGATGAGCGCCTTGCCCACCTCCCCGGCGCCGACGGCGGCGGTCCCCTGTGTGATGTCGACGACCGCGAGGGCCGCGACCAGCAGGACCAGTGCGGCCGTCACCGCGGCCGCGCCCGTCCGGGACGTGGCCGTCGGCGGACGGGTGGCGGGAGTTGTCGCGGTGACGGCCATGGTGTTACTTCGTCAGCTCGCCGACGAGGGCGTCGATGTAGGCCTCCATCGACTTCTGGCCGCCGAACATCCAGATGCCGTCGGGAAGTCGGTGGACGTTGCCCTTCTTCACGAGCGGCAGCGTGGTCCACACCTTGTCCTTGGACAGGGAGCCGCCCGCGGTGAACGGCGTGCTGCTCTTGTCCCCGTCGTTGGCGATGTAGGCGAACCGCACGTCGTCGCCCAGCTTGGTGAGGCCCTCGACATCGGTGGTGCCGAGCCCGTAGTCCTTGTCGCCCTTGACGGTCCAGGCGTTCTTCAGACCGAGCCGCTCGTTGACCGCGCCGATGAGCGAGCCGCTGGTGAACGGCCGGATCGAGACCTGGTTGGAGATGTCGTAGCCGTCGGCGAAGGCGACCTCCGCGCCACCGAGACCGGCCTCCGCGAGGGCCTTCTTGCCCTCGGAGACCTTGGTGTCGAACTCCTTCTTGAGCGCGTCGGCACGGTCGGTGGTGCCCGTGGCCTTGGCGATGAGGTCGAGGTTCTCGGTCATCTGCCCGACCGGGTCGGAGGCGTTGGCGGAGCGCACCTCCAACACCGGTGCGACCTTGCGCAGTTGCTTCACGGCGGCCGGCGGCAGATCGGTGCTGGCGACGATGAGGTCCGGCGCCAGGGCGGCGATGGTGTCCATGCTGGGCTCGCCGCGGGTGCCGATGTCCTTGGGCTCGTTCTTCAGCGGGACCACGGAGTCCCACGTCTTGTAGCCCTTGACGTCGGCGACGCCGACCGGGTCGACACCGAGCGATATCAGCAGCTCGACTTCGTGCCACTCGGTTCCGATGACCTTTGTGGCCGGCCCGTCGAGTTCGACCTTCGCTCCGGAGGCATCGGTGAGCGTGATGGGCTGGGCGCTCTTCTTCGCGTCGGAGCTGTCGGCGGCGGGCTCGGTCGTGCCGCAGGCGGTCAGGGCGAGGGCCGCGGCGGTGGCGGCCGCCGCGGTCGTCAGCAGGCGTCTCATGAGGGTGTGGTGAGCCTTTCGCTTCGCGTGTGGTGCCGGCCGACCGCGCGGGTGCGCAGTCGGCCCGTGACGGGGTCGGTGTCGACTTCGACGCGGATGCCGTACGTGTCGGTGAGGCGCCGGGGTGTCAGGACGTCCTCGGGCAGGCCCTCGGCGATGACCCGCCCCTCGTGGAGCAGAGCGATCCGGTCGCCGACGGCCGCGGCCTGGTCGAGGTCGTGCAGGACGGCACCGACGGCGATCCCGTGCTCGTCCGCCAGGTCGCGGATCAGGTCGAGAAGCTCGATCTGGTAGCGCAGGTCGAGGTAGGTCGTCGGCTCGTCGAGAAGGAGTACGCCGGTCTCCTGCGCCAGACAGGAGGCGAGCCATACGCGCTGGAGCTGCCCTCCGGACAGGTGCTCGACGCCACGCCCTTCGAGTTCCGTGACGCCCGTCATGGCGAGCGCGCGGTCCACCGCCGCCCGGCCGTCCGGATCCGTCCTGCCCCAGCGGCCCCGGTACGGGTAGCGGCCGAATTCGACCACGTCCCGCACGGTCAGCCCACTGGGAGTGGGGCGCCCCTGCGTCAACAGGGCGACATGGCGCGAGAACTCACGGGAGGTCAGGGCGAGGCCGTCGACGTCCGTGTCGATGACGAGCGTGGCGGACCGAGGGCGCTGAAGCCGCGCGAGCGTCCGCAGCAGCGTCGACTTGCCGCTCCCGTTCGGTCCGACCAGCACGGTCACTTCGCCGGGCCGCAGCGCCAACGCCGCGCCGTGCACGACATCCACGCCCTCGTACGCCACGGTGACATCCGTGGCCGACAGTTCATGACCGCGGGTACGCCTGACCGCGGAGTTCTCTTCACCGACATTCACGCGGTGAAGGTTAGCCTAACCTTACTGCTCGATGGGAAGGGGTTCGAAGCGGGAACGCACAAGCCGAAAACCCGCCGGCCTCGGGCAACGGTCGTGAGCGACCGGGCGCGCGCCTCCAGAAGACCGGATCATGATCGCATCCGGGCTCGTGAAAAAGGCTTTGAGCGAGCCCGCACCCCGCTGCTACGTTCGCGGTGGACCGTGAAGTCGTCGTATGGAGGTGAGCCCCGTGAACACAGTTACCCGTGGGTGCTCCCCCAACCCGTCACGGTCCGGCGGCTGACGTTCGGTGTCGCCAGGAGCGCCTGAGATCGAGGCACTCCTGGAGGGAGACTCCGATGAACACAAAACCTTTCACCTCCGGCCTGGGCGAGAACGCCGTGATGATCACGCGCGTCGCGGACAGGCAATGGCACGCACTGGATGACGACCTGGTGGTCGGCCGCGGGCATGCCGTGCACCGGCCCGACGGACGCTTGTTCGTCAGCATCGACGCCTGGCACGACGCCGCCTTCGACCGCCTCGCCGAGGCGATGCTGACGCAACTGCCCGCGCCACTGCACACGGTGGTCGACGAAGCCGACGTCGACGTGATGGCCGGCTGGCGGCGGGCCGGGTTCACGATCCGGCGCCGCGAGTGGGAGTACGCCGTGCCGACCGACCCCCGCACCACGGGGCTCGACGCAGTCCTGCCGCCGCCGGGCGTGACGATCGTGCCCGCCGGACAGGCGGATGAAGACCTGCTGAGGGCCGTGGACCGCGCGATCCGTGACGAGGTCGAGGCGACCGTCGGGTGGCAGTCGATGCCCGCGGAGGTGATTCCGCGCCCCGAAGGCGACACCATCGTCGACCCGTCGAAATACGCGGTCGCCGCGGCGCCCGGCCGCTACCTGGGCCTGATCCGGGTGGTGACGGTGATCCGGCCGCGCATCGGGCTGATCGCGGTCCGGGCCGGCGAGCAGCGCCGCGGCATCGGGCGGGCACTGCTGGCCCACGCGCTGGGGACGCTGCACCGCTCCGGGTTCACCGAGGCCTGGACCGAGGTCCAGGAGACCAACCACGCGGCCTCGACGCTGTTCGAGGGCATCGGCGCCCGGCCGATGAGCAGCAACCTGGAGCTGGTGCGATGACGAGGAACAAGAACGTCATCGAGGTCGAGGGCAAGGTCGTCGAGTGCCTGCGCAGCGCCATGTTCACCGTGCAGCTCGAGAACGGCCACCAGGTGCTCGCGCACATCAGCGGGAAGATCCGCAAGAACTACATCAAGATCATGCTGGAGGACCGGGTGCTGGTGGAACTCCCGCCGTACGACCTGACGCGCGGCCGGATCGTGTTCCGGTACCGGAACTAGCGGCGGCCGGTATCTTCCGCGACAACTGATCCCACGGCCCCGGTCACCGCGCTCGCGTGACCGGGGCCATGGAGCGGGCGCAGGACGGAACAGGTCTCCGTGCGACGCGTCCGGATGGCTCAAGTGAGGGAATCCAGCCCATCGCGAACGGCGGATCTGTGCCCGGCTATGGTGGCCTCGCATGACCCATACCGAGATCGAGATCACGGCGGAGCTGGTCCGGGACTTACTGCGCGCCCAGCACCCGGACCTGGCCGATCACCCTCTGAAGCTCGGCGCGCGGGGGTGGGACAACCAGCTGTGGCGCCTCGGTGACGACCTCGCCGTCCGGTTGCCCTGGGCGACGCAGTCCGCGGACGACCTGCTGCGCAAGGAGCACACCTGGCTGCCGGCGCTCGCCCCGCACCTACCGCTGCCGGTCCCGGTCCCGCAGCGCCTCGGTGAGCCCTCCGAGCGGTTTCCGCGGCCCTGGATCGTCACCACCTGGGTGCCTGGCGAGCCCGCCGACCGCGCCCCGGCCACGCGCGCCACGGAAGCGGCCGACACCCTGGCCGCCTTCCTGACGGCTCTGCACCGACCCGCGCCCACAGGGGCGCCCGCCGGCCGCGACCGGGGAGGGCCGCTGGCCGACCATGCCGAGGGGTTCGCCAAGATGTTCGCCTCGGCCACCGAGCTGGGGCTGATCCCCGACCCGGACGCCGTCCGCGCGGTCTGGGAAGACGCCGCCGCGGCCCCCGACTGGGCGGGCCCGGACCTGTGGCTCCATGGCGACCTGCATCCGGCCAACGTCCTCACCGCGGACGGCACCATCTGCGGTGTGATCGACTTCGGTGACCTCTTCGCCGGCGATCCCGCCTGCGACCTCGCCGCCCCTTGGATACTCCTGCCGGACGGCGCCGTCGACCGCTTCTACGACAGCTACCACCCGAACCCGGACGCCGCGACCCTGCGCCGCGCCCGCGGCTGGGCAGTGCTGCGTGCCCTCGCCTGCATCCACATCGCGGACGCCGGCGACCACGGCCGCCCCGGCGGCAAGCCCACCTGGGGCCCGCCCGCCCACGCCGCACTACGCCGCCTGACCGCGACGGCCCACCGCTGACCCCACCCAGGGCCCAGGTGAACTGGCCCCTGCCGACGTGGATACGACTCCGGCCCCCTTCCAGTGAGGAAGGGGGCCGGATCCTTGGTAGCGGGGACAGGATTTGAACCTGCGACCTCTGGGTTATGAGCCCAGCGAGCTACCGAGCTGCTCCACCCCGCGTCGGTACGCACAGCCTACGCCATCCCGGGGGCGGAGATTCACCAACGCCCCGGCATCACGGCGAGGGGTGCGGTCGACACCCCAACCGGGCCGCAGTCAGGCGTAATTGAGTGCGCTGGTGACGTCCTTCGGTCAGAGCCGGCGGCCGTGTGCGGGGCAGCAGTGGGGCCCGCCGGAAGAAAATATGCGCACGGATGTCGATCCAGGCAGGCTGTGTTCGACGCAGGGGTGAGAGAAGGCCATCAACACGAGAGGTGAAGGCCATGCCCAAGGTCCGGGTACACAACGTGACGATCTCCCTCGACGGCTTCGTCGCCGGCACGAACCAGCGACTGGACGCCCCCTTCGGTGACGGCGTCGGCTGGGGTGACGAGCTGCACAGCTGGTTCGTCTCCGCGATGGAGGACTCCGCCGCGGGCAAGACCGGAATCGATGTCGACTACTTCGTCCGCGGCGACCAGAACATCGGCGCCACGATCATGGGGCGGAACATGTTCGGGCCGCAGCGCGGGCCGTGGGAGGACGAGGCCTGGAAAGGCTGGTGGGGCGACAATCCGCCCTACCACCACGACGTTTTCGTGCACACGCACCATGTGCGCCCCGCGCTGGAGATGGCCGGCGGAACCGTCTTCCACTTCACCGACGAGCCGGTGGAGACGGTGCTGCAACGTGCTTTCGACGCCGCGGACGGCAAAGACGTCCGGATCGGCGGGGGCGCGGCGGTCATCCAGCAGTATCTGCGCGCCAGGCTGATCGACGAGCTCCACCTGGTGATCGCGCCGATGCTCATCGGACGTGGGGAGCGGCTGCTCGAGAATCTGGGGGAGGGGATCGACGGCTACCGGGTGGCCGAGCTGGTCGGCTCCCCGACCGTCACACACGCCGTCCTGGTCCGCCGCTGACACGCCCGGAAACGGTGGCGGCGCTCGCCCCGGCCCTGCTCGTGCCGGCCCGGGCGGGCGCCTGAGGGTGCCACCGGGACGAGGCCCCGGCAGCCCGATGGTGTCAGGGGGCGGGGTGCCGTACCCGGTCGGCGATGTCTTGTGTCAGCTCGACGTGATCGTCCTCAAGGTTCCACTTCCCCTTGCGGTAGGCCTGGTTGCTCACCCAGAACACCATCGTGTCGTCGCGGTGGAACTCCGCGACGGTCGCCAGGGACCAGTCGTTGCCCCCGTCGTGCCAAGCGAACCGGTCATCGTCGGAGTCGATGACGACCCAGCCGTACCCGTAAGCACCGTCCACCTCGGGCACCCGCACGTGTGGGGCGAACAGCTTCAGTTTCGCGGCGGTGGACAGCACGGTTTCGCCGGTGAGGACGCGGTGCCAGTGGAACATGTCGCGGGCGGTGGTGAGCATGCCGCCGTTGCCGCGCAGATTCCAGTACGGCCCGTCAGGCGCCCACGGGTGGTCCATCGGCCGTCCCTGGGAACGTCCGTGCCGGTCGTACTCGACGGCGACCTGCGCGCGCTGCCAGTCGGGCAGCACGTAACCGGTGCGGGTCATCCCGGCGGGCCGGAACAGGTGCTGGGCGAGGAAGTGTTCGTAGCTCTGCCCGGAGACCTTCTCGATGATCGCGGCGAGCAGGCTGTAGCCGAGGTTCGAGTAGTGGAACTCCTTGCCGGGAGCCGATTGCAGTGGGGTCTTCATCGCCTGGGCCAGCATCTGCGCGCGCGTGAGCGGGTCGTAGTCGTCGCCGAGCGACTGGGGCAGGCCCGCCGTGTGGGTGAGGAGCTGGTGCAGGGTGATGTCCTTCTTGTCGCCGGGCACGCGCCCGAGATACGTGCCGATCGGGTCGCCGACGTGGACCTTGCCGTTCATCTCCAGCTTCAGGATCGCCGCCGCGGTGAACTGCTTCGTGATCGACATGACGTCGTACACGGTGTCGCAGGTCGCGGGGGTCTTCGCGGCATGGTCGGACAGTCCGCGCCCCGCGCAGTGCGTGAGCCTGTCCCCTCTCGCGGTGGCCACCGTGATGCCAGGCCCCTCGGGGAGTGCCTCATCGAGGAAGCGTTCGACGGCCGGGTCGATCGTGTCCCGCGCCGAGGCTGCTGCCTCCTTCCCGCCGCCGGTCCCTGTTCCGCCCACGGTGTGGACATCCGAGCACCCGACGAGTGCGAGCACGAGCAACAGCACGAGGGAACCGGGGAGAGCCACGCATGCCTCCAAGACAACGACGACGACAGATGTGAGGCCGAGGCTGACCGCCGCTCCCCGGCCCCTTCAACACAGGGGCTGTGCGAGCTTGTGCGAGTTCCTGTACGCGCAGGTCAGCGTCGCCCACCCCATCGGAGGGACACCCCTGTGACGCCACCGCCCGTGCCGACCCCCACCGCAGGAGAGGCCGCGTTCATGGCCGAGTTGCGCCGTCTCAAGGCCTGGTCGGGCCTCAGCTACCGGGAGTTGGAGCGCGCGGCACACGCCGAGGGCGAGGTGCTCCCGTACTCGACGGCGGCGACCATGCTCCGCCGGGATCGCCTGCCGCGTGAAGCCGTTCTCGTCGCCTTCCTCGTCGCCTGCGGCCTCGGCGCCGAGGACACCCGGCAATGGGTGGCCACCCGCCGGGAACTCGCGATGGGCGCGCGGCCTCTCCCCGCACCGGCCCCGCAGCCGCCCGTGCGGCGAGGCCGACCGCGCCTGCTGCTCGCGGTCGCCGGCGCCGCAACGGCCGTCGCGTTCCTGGCCGGTGTGAGCGCGACGGCGATCGGCACGCTGACGGTGCAGGAGGAGCAGACGGTGGAGCACACAGGACAGCCCTGAAGACCGCTTGCGAGGCACGCCCTGACGCATACGGGCCCGCGTGTCGAGACTTCGGGTGGCCTTCCGGCCAACTTCAGCCGGCCTACTGCCGTACTGGCGGCGGCTGATGGACAGGTGACGGTCTTCTGTGCGCAAGCTTCCGCCCGCAGGATCTGCATGTCCATGGCACTCTCGACGGTAAGGAAGCGCCCGTGAGAACGACGCACCGCACCGCACGAAGGGCGGCGGCCATCGCCGTGCTGGCCACCGTCCTCGCCGCGTCCCCCGTGACCGCGGCGGACCTGCCGACGGTGACCGCCACGAGCGAGACCGCCGCACTGTACGACGACGAGGCCGGCGGCAACTCCGACGCCGACGACCCCGCGATCTGGCGCAACCCGACGCACCCCGGACGCAGCCTCGTCGTGGCCACCGCCAAGGAAGGCGGCCTGCGGGTCTACGGTCTGGACGCCCGCCTCGTGCAGTCACTGCCGGCCCCGAAACCGCCCACCGAGGACGACGCCCCGGGCCGCTTCAACAACGTCGACCTCGTATCCGGCCTGCGGACCTCGACCGGCCGAGCCGACGTGGCGGTCGTGAGTGACCGCGGCAACGACCGCCTGCGGATCTACCGCATCGCCCCCTCCCATCCCGGCGGGCCCCTGACCGACATCACCGACCCGGCCGCCGCACCCGTCTTCTCCGCCGACCAGGCCGAGATCAACGACCAGCGCACCGCGTACGGCCTGGCCACCTGGAAGGACACGACCACGGGACGGTCGTACGCCCTCGCCAGCCAGCGCGAACGCACCCGCCTGGCGCTGCTCGAACTCGTCCCGGCCGCTGGCGGCACCGTCGGCTACCGCAAGGTCCGCACCCTCGACCTGCCGTCCTCCTTCCGTCTCCCGAACGGCACCTCCTGGACCCCCTGCCTGGAGCCCGGCGAACTCCCGCAGATCGAGGGCATGGTCGTCGACCCGGCCACCGGCACCCTCTACGCCGGCCAGGAGGACGTGGGCATCTGGCGACTGCGCGCGGACCTCACCGGCAAGCCGGTCCTCGTGGACAAGGTCAAGGAGTACGGCGTGCCGGGGACGTACGACGAGGAGAGCGAGGAGTGCACGCCGGGCGCCGACCCCGGATACGGCGGCACTCGCCTTTCGGCCGACGTCGAAGGCCTGACGCTCTATCAAGAGTCCGACGGAGACGGCTACTTGCTTGCCTCCAGCCAGGGCGACAACACCTTCGCCCTGTACGACCGCGAGGTGAGCGAAGGCAACGAGTACGAGGGCGGCTTCCGGATCGCTGCGGCCTCGCCGACCCTCGACAGCGTGGAGGAGTGCGACGGAGCGGCCGTCCTGAACGCCCCCCTGGGCGACCGCTATCCGCACGGTCTCCTCGTCGTCCAGGACGGTCAGGAGACACCTGAGGTGCCGGACGGCGAGGGCGGCACACGTACGGCGACCGGCTTCAAGTTCGTCGACCTCGGCGCGGTCGTGGACGCCACCGACAGATGACTCCCCACGGGGCCGGGTCCGGCACCGGGAGCGCGTGAAGACTGCCGGAACGCGGCAATGAAGCGAGCCCTCGGCCCGTGTGAGGATCTCATCAAGCCGGAGATCAGCGACGGGCGAGAGGGGGACGGCACACATGGCCTGGTTTCTCGGACTCGGCATCACGGGGGTGGTGCTGCTCGCCCTGTCGCTGGTCTTGGACGGCGTACTGGACGGCGTTCTCGACGGTGCGCTGGACGGGGCGTTCGACGGGTGGTTGTCGTTGCCGGTCCCGGAGGCGCCACGGCTGTGGGTGTCGTGTGCGGCGTGGGCACCGCATGGCTGACGTACCGCTTCAGCCGTGTCCTGATGCGTGATCAGACAGCCCTCACCCCGACCGGGAACGACCTTTTGGGTACGTCGGGCAACGTGGTCACAGCCATCCCGGCGGACGGCTACGGCGAGGTCCTGCTCCAACTCGCCGGTCAGTCCGTCAAGTTCGCCGAGTGCAGCGCGGGTCCGGTGGCGCGCGGCGCCGAGGTGTGGGTGGAGGCGGCGCTGTCACTCTGCGCGGGGTCAAGGCGAATCTGGACGGTGTCGTGATCGTCAGGGTCGGTGGCACGGAGGACTCCATCCGGGCCGCCGCACAGCGGTTCTTGATGCAGCAGGACGGCATCGTCGGCTTCACTCAGGAGGTGCTGTCGGGTGCGCTGCGCGCCATCGTGGGGCGCATGTCGGTGGAGAACGTCATCCGTGACCGGGCGGCCTTCGCGGGACAGGGCGCGGAAGAGGCGGATACGAGCGCGCACAGCGACTCGTCATCCGCAAAGAAGAGGCCGCCCGCCGGGAGTTCATCGACGACCTGCTGCACGGTCGCGGCGACCCGGGCCAACTCGCCGCGCGCTCCGCACGGTTCGGGCTGCGGCTGTCCCGCGCCCACGCGGTGGTGTTCGCGCGTTTCGAGAACCGCAGGATCCTGTTCACCACCAAGGACGGCCGGATGGTGTGCGTCGCCCCCGCCGACCAGGACGACGTCCTCACATATTTCGCCAAGCACGCCTACGCCGCAACCGGCCACGCCCAGGCCGCCATCGGCCGACCCGGACCGGGCACGATCGGCATCGGACACAGCTACGAAGAAGCACTCAACGCGCTCGACGTGGCTCAGCGCATGGGCCTCGACGAGCCGTTGCTGCGCGCCGCCGATCTGCTGGTCTTCCCCGTCCTGGCCCGGGACCGGCAGGCGCTGGTGGACCTGGTACGCAGCACCGTGGGGCCGCTGGAACAGGCACGCGGTGGAGCGCGGCCCCTGCTCGACACGCTCACCGCCTACTTCGACAGCGGCTGCGTGGCCGCGGCCGCGGCCCGGCGGCTGTCCCTCAGCGTGCGCGCGCTCACCTACCGGCTCGACCGCATCCGCACCCTGACCGGCAACGACCCGACCGACCCCGGCCACCGCTACACCCTGCAGACCGCGGTGATCGGCGCCCGCCTGCTCGACTGGCCGACCAGACCCCTGGACCCGGTCGGCACCTCTGCTTAGGCCTACGGCATCCCTCAACCGCCCACCCGTCGCGATGGTCGACGACCGGCAGTCGGCGTTGCTCACGTGTCGTCAGGTCATGGTGCGCGCACGCCGATTCCCGGTGACGGCGTGCTGTCGGCCCGAGGGGCGGTACTGCTGACGGTCGAGTGGGACAATCTGCGCCCAGGGGTCCGTACGGCCGGAGCGGCCGGCGTCCCGCGGGCGCGGGGGAGGACCGGAAGGGGAAGCGTCAGCATGATCGAGTGGGTGTCCCTCAGTCCTGGGGTACGGCCCGTCCCCCGACCGGTTGCCACCCCGCTGGTGTGGGCCACGGCCTTTGGCGGTGCCCTGGTCCTGGTGGCGCTGCACAACGTCTTCGTGGGCACGGACCGCCCCGGTGTCGCCCTGGCCGGGCTGTCCTTGCTGGCTGTCGCACTGGGATTGTGCGCCCGCTTCACCGCCGCCCCCGGCACGGCGGTGCTGTGCTGGCTGTTCCTCAACGGCTTCGCGATCCCACCCGTGGGCACCCTCACCTGGGCCGCGCCCAGGGACACCTTCTGGCTCGCCAGTCTGTGTGCGGCCGCTCTTGTCGGCACGGTGCTCGCCCGGATCGTCCATGCCCGGGCCGCCTACCGTCGTGTCACCGTCGGACGAGCGCCATTCCCGGCAGAGCCCGAGGACTTGCGCCCTGGTGACTGACCTCGACGAGTGCTGAAGGCCCGTCGATCAGCGGTCGCTCGACGCCCGGGCGTCGGCTCCAGCGACGACGACACTTCGCCGTCCTGCTTCCTATGCCGCGGTCGAGGGGTGGACGCGAGCGGAATCCAGGAGCGTGGCGGCACCCCGGACGGCGGCGGTGTGCGGGGCGGGTACGGGCCGGACCCGATGGCCCAGCCGTATGGCGAGGCCGTGGGTGATGTCGGCGCGCAGCGCGCCTCCGCCTGCCAGAAGAACGCCACGCTGCAGGGCGTCGAACGTCTGCGGGGTGCGGTCCTGTTCCACCATCAGGGTCACCATCTCCGTGACCGCGTCCGCGATCTGCGTGGCCGGGGTCCGGCTGTCGAGGTCGCTGGTGCCGAGCAGGGTGCGGCGGGCGTCGGTCACGCTGCCGTAGGTGAGCAGAACGGCCTCCGTGACGTGGGCGCCGATGTCCACCACGAGCAGAGGCCGGGCCAGATCGGCACCGGCGGCCGTGGCCACGGCTCGGGCGGACGGGACGGTCAGCACGGTGTGCGGCCGCAGCGTTTCCAGCGCGCTGCGGGCTTCGGTACGAAAGGCGATCCCGCCCAGGACGGGTGTGGTCAGGACGATCAGACGACGGCCGAAGCGGGGCAGGCGGTGGCGCAGCAGCCGGTCGAGCATCCGAGCCGTTGCCGGAGTGTCGACGATGGTGCCGCGCCGGATGGGGTGGACATCACCGTCACCGTGCAACGCCACCGTGGGTACGTCGAGGATGGTGCCGCGCACGGACACCCAGGCACGGGTACGGGCGCTGCCGAGGTCGAGGGCGATGCCGGAGCAGGAGCGGTACAACGGCCAGGTCCGGTTCGGGGCAGTCACGCTACGGGGCAGGGCTGTCGGCGTCACAGCCCGGCCTCCCTGACGTGTTGGCAGCGGGCGCAGTAGCGGGCTTGCGGCACGATCGCCAAACGCGCGTGGTCGATGGGCTTGCGGCACAGGTGGCAGGCACCGTAGATGCCTTGATCCATACGCGTCAGGGCTGCTTCCACGTCGGCGAGGACCATGCGGGCGGCATCGGCGAGCTTGATGTGGACCTCGCGGTGGGAGGCGGCCTGCCGGTCGAGGTGCGCGCCGGGCGCAGTGGCACCGGCGAGCTGCTGGAGCTGGGCCTCGCGGAACAGGCGCTGCTCCAGCAGGTGGTCTCGCAGTGCGGTCAGGTCGTCGAGCGGCAGGGTCGTCTCGCGGTCGGCGGTGATCTGTCGGTTCACCACTTCACCCCTTGGGTCGGGCGGGAGAGCGGGCTGGCTGGGCGGTGATCAGGCGGCGTCGCGTTGGCAGGGGACGCAGTGCCGCGTGTAGGGCAGGATTTCCAGGCGCTCGACCGGTATGGCCGTGGAGCAGCCCCGGCAGATGCCGTAACTGCCGTCCTGGAGGCGAGTGAAGGCGGCGTCGATCTCCTTGAGTACCCGCTTGATCGTGTCCTTCTGTGCCGACAGCAACGGTTCCGTCGCGGCCTGGCCGGTCTCGTCGATGGCCCGCAGCTGTGTCAGCCGGGTGCCGCGCTCGTGCTCGAGACGCTGGCGTGCCTCGTGTGCTGTCAGACGTTCGAGCCAGGGTTCGGTCCGGCGTGTGTCGAGAGACATGTCAGGCCCTTCCTTCGACGAGAGGGTGGTGTACGGAACTGGGCCCGCCGAGGGCAGGCCCAGTTCCTGGGTGGCCCGGCGGTCACGGGGTTGGGCCACCCCCTCACCGTGGCCGACGCATCGCCCGAAACCCATCGGGCGCGATACCCATCTGCGGTCGGCCGGGGCTCCACGACGGTGCGGTCGCAGCGGCAGCGGAAATGGGTATCGGAGCCCATCGACGAAACGGCCGAGCCTGGGCAAGCTGGCGGCAAGACGGTCCGGAGCAATGGCTGCGACGCGTGCCGGAGACGCGGCGACCGATACGAGAGACCAAGCCGTGTCACGGAGAGAAAGGCGTCATCGCGGTGTCGCTGTTCTGGCGGATCTTCGCCTTCAATGCCGTGGTACTGGGGGCCGCGACCGCGTTGCTGCTGTGGGCTCCGGTGACCGTTTCCGTTCCGGTCCTGCTGACCGAAGCGGTCATCCTGGTGGCCGGCCTGGCGGTCATGCTGATCGCCAACGCGGCCCTGCTGCGGATCGGACTCGCCCCCCTGGACCGGCTCACCAGGCTGATGACCACCGTCGACCTGCTGCGCCCGGGGCAACGGCTGCCGGAAAGCGGCCGTGGTGGGATCGCCGAGCTGATCCGCACCTTCAACGCCATGCTGGAGAGGCTGGAACTCGAACGGGCCGCCAGCAGTGCCCGCGCGCTGCTCGCGCAGGAGGCCGAGCGACGTCGCATCGCCCAGGAGCTCCACGACGAGGTCGGACAGAGCATGACGGCGATCCTGCTGGGCCTGAAGCGGGCCGCGGACGAGGCGGAGGGGCCCCTGCGGGGTGAGTTGCGGCAGGCGCAGGAGATCACCCGGCAGAGCCTGGACGAGGTGCGCCGCCTGGTGCGCCGACTGCGGCCGGGCGTTCTGGAGGACCTGGGGCTGGTCAGCGCGCTCACCTCGCTGACCACCGAGTTCGCCACCCACACCGGGCTACGGGTGGTGCGCCGCTTCGACGCCGGCCTGCCCGCACTGGATCAGGAGACCGAACTGGTGCTGTACCGCGTCGCCCAGGAGGCCCTGACCAACGCGGCCCGCCACGCCGAGGCCGACCGCGTCGAGGTGAGCCTGCGCCACAGTGAGGAAACGGTGGTGCTCGCCGTCACGGACGACGGCCGTGGCACCGGCATGGCGCGCGAAGGCGCCGGAATGCGGGGGATGCGTGAGCGCGCCCTGCTCATCGGGGCCACCCTGGACGTCACCTCCCGGCCGCGGGCCGGTACGCAGGTGCGGCTGAGTACGCCCGTTTCGAGGAAGCAGTCATGACGACAACCGACACACCCGTGATCCGTATTCTCCTCGCCGACGACCACGCACTGGTGCGGCGCGGCGTGCGGCTCATCCTCGACCGGGAGCCCGACCTGCAGGTCGTCGTCGAGGCCGGGGACGGCGCCGAGGCCATCGCCCTGGCCCGCACCCACGACGTCGACCTGGCCGTCCTCGACATCGCCATGCCCCGGATGACCGGTCTGCAGGCCACCCGTGAACTGCTCGCGCTCAAGCCGGACCTGCGCGTGCTGATGCTGACCATGCACGACAACGAGCAGTACTTCTTCCAGGCACTGAAGGCCGGCGCCAGCGGATACGTACTGAAGTCGGTGGCCGACCGCGACCTGGTCGCCGCCTGCCGGGCCGCCATGCGCGACGAGCCCTTCCTCTACCCGGGCGCCGTCAGCGCCCTCATCCGCACTTACCTCGACCGCGTCCGGCACGGCGACGAACCCCCCGAGCAGATCCTCACCCCGCGGGAAGAGGAGGTGCTCAAGGTCGTCGCCGAGGGCTACTCCTCCAAGGAGATCGCCGAGATGCTCTTCATCAGCATCAAGACCGTCCACCGGCATCGGGCGAACTTGCTGCACAAGCTCGGCATGCGCGACAGACTGGAGCTCACCCGCTACGCCATCCGCGCAGGCCTCATCGAAGCCTGATCCCGGGCGGCCCCGCTCGCGACCGGACGCCGCCGACACGACGAAAGGGGACGGCGCATGGCACGCACCTTGCCCACCGTCCCCCGCACGGGCGGCCGGGGACCGGCATCGGTCATCATCGCTGTCCTGCTCGTCGTTCTCACCGCCTGGCTCCACCCGCTGTCGTACGGCGGCCCGCACCTGCACGCGCAGAACAGCGCCGCGCCGGTCTCCGGGGCTGTACAGGTGGACGGCCCGAAGGCGGATGACGGCCACTCCGCCCTCTGCACCACCCCGGTCCGCAGCGCTCGCGACATCCCTGCCGACCGGCTGGCAGCGCCCCTCACCGCCATCCTGGCCGACCACAGTCGGCCCTGCGACCCGCCCTGGTCCACCTGTGGCGACGCGCGGGCGGTGCGCCTGCCCTGCCACCCGCACCTGCTGGACCGGCATCAGGACCGGGCACCACCTCTGCTCCCAGGCATCTGAATCCCTTCCCTTTTCCGTTGACCGCGGCCGCTTCCCTGGCCGCGGTGTGCCTGCCGGAGGCCCCTGTTGACCCGCGCCCTGCGCATACGAGGGCTGCTCGCCCTCGCCGCTGTCGCCCTGTCGCTGTTCGTCGCTCTCACCGTGCCCGTCCACCTCGGACTTGATCTGCGCGGAGGTACGCAGATCGTCCTGGAAACCCGCCCGACCGCCACCGCTGACGCCGACAGCGAGGCCACCGACCGCACCCTGGAGGTACTGCGCGGGCGTATCGACGCGCTCGGCGTCGCCGAACCCACACTCGCCCGTTCCGGCGACAACCGGATCATCGTCGAACTGCCCGGCGTACAGGACCCGGCCACGGCCGCGGACGTACTCGGTCGCACCGCTCAGCTCACCTTCCACCAAGTCCTCGGAGCGGCCGACGCCGACGACAAGGGCAAGCCGCTGCCCAAGCGGGACCGCCGGCAGATACTGCCCGACGAGTCCGGCCGCCTCCTGCGCCTCGAGGCCGCCACCATGACCGGCAAGGACGTCGAGGAAGCCGCTGCCCGCTTCGAACAGCAGAGCGGCGCCGGATGGCAGGTCACCGTCGGCTTCCAGGGGTCCGGCGATGACGGATGGGCCCGCCTGACCGGCCAGGCCGCCTGCCACCCTGCGGGGGACCCGTCCCGAAGGGTCGCCATCGTCCTGGACGACAAGATCATTTCTTCGCCGCAGGTGGACCCCTCGGTCGGCTGCGGCTCGGGCATCGGCGGCGGCTCCACCCAGATCACCGGATCCTTCAGCGCCGACGAGGCCAAGGAACTGGCCCTGCTCATCAACGGCGGCGCTCTGCCCGTACCCGTCGAGACGGTCGAGCAGCGCACCGTCGGCCCCACCCTGGGCGCGCAGGCCATCACCGCCAGCGCCTGGGCGGCCGCCGTCGGCACCGCGCTGACCGCGCTGTTCATCACCGCGGTCTACCGGCTCATGGGAGCCCTGGCCACCGTGGCACTGGCCTGCTACGGCCTGATCTCCTACGCCGTCCTGGCAGCACTCGGAGCCACCCTCACCCTCCCGGGCCTCGCGGGGTTCGTCCTGGCCATCGGCATGGCCGTCGATGCCAACGTCCTCGTCTTCGAACGCGCCCGCGAAGAGTACGCCTCCCGCAACCGGACCAGCCCGCGCTCCGCGCTGGCCGCCGGTTTCCGGGGCGCCTTCAGCGCGATCGCCGACTCCAACATCACCACCCTGATCGCTGCGGGCCTGCTGTTCTTCCTCGCCTCCGGACCCGTACGCGGCTTCGGTGTCACCCTGGGCATCGGCGTCCTCGTCTCCATGTTCAGCGCCTTGGTGATCACTCGTGCCCTCGCCGACCACGCCGCCTCCCGGCCCTGGCTCCGACGCCGCCCTCGTCTGACGGGCATCGCCCACCCCGGGACCGTCCGTGACCGACTCACGCGCACCGCCCCCCAGCTGATGCGCCACCCGCGCCGGTGGCTGGCCGCCTCCGCCGCGGCCCTGGTCCTGGCCGGTTCCGGGATCGTCGTGCGGGGACTGGACTTCGGTGTCGAATTCACCGGAGGCCGCCTCATCGAGTACACGACCGCCACCCCCGTCGACCCGGACCGCGCCCGCAGCGCACTCGCCGACGCCGGGTTCCCACGCGCCGTCGTCCAGAGCTCGGGCGACCACCGACTCACCGTCCGCACCGACCAGTTGACGAACGCTCAAGCGGCCACCGTCACCGAGACCATCGGCACACTGACCGACGACGCCGACACACTCCGCGACGAGGCCATCGGCCCCAGCCTCGGCAAAGAACTGCGACAAGGCGCACTCATCGCCCTCGCCGTCGCCCTGGGCGCCCAACTCCTGTACCTCGCGGCTCGTTTCCGCTGGCTGTTCGGCACCTCCGCGGTCGCCGCCCTCGCCCACGACGTCGTCATCCTCACCGGCGTCTTCGCCTGGCTCGGAAAACCCGTCGACGGTGTCTTCCTCGCCGCGCTGCTCACCGTGATCGGATACTCGGTCAACGACTCCGTCGTCGTCTTCGACCGCATCAGGGACCTGAGCCGACGTGACCGCGAAGCGCCCTTTGCGGCGGTCGCCGATCGAGCCCTCGTGCAGACCCTGCCGCGCACCATCAACACCGGGATGGGCGCCGCCTTCATCCTGACCGCCCTGGCCGTCCTCGGCGGCGACTCCCTCACCGACTTCGCCCTCGCCCTGCTCATCGGCGTCGCCGTGGGCACCTACTCGTCCATGTTCACCGCCACACCCCTCGCCATCGAGCTCCACAAACGCACCTAAGCCCGCGATGGACGGCCATGGTCCGGAGCTGGGATCACTCGCCTGACACCGACCTGAGGAGGCGGGCGAATCGGCCGCCGTGGTGCTCGTTCACGGCCTGTACCACCGCCCCGAGCACTTCGCCGTAGTGGCAGAACGCCTGCGGAGCTCGGGAATCGACGTCGTCGTTCCCGAGCTCCACCGGGGCTCATCGCACGCTGACACGGCGGCGGTCCAGGCGGTCATCGATTCGTCGCACGAGCCTCCGGTCGTGCTCGGGCACTCCTACGGCGGATCACTGATCACCGGGGTGCGCGGAGCGGGACACTTGATCTATCCGGCGGCCTTCGTGCTGGAAACCGGTGAGAGCGCGGCCGGTCTGGGCGGGGCGTCCCCACAGCTCCATGACGCCATCAACCTTGAGCCCGACGGCCCGACCTCATCGTCGAATTCCTGGAGTCGCACACGCGACCGGGCACGACGGTGCCCTCGGCGCTACGCCCTCAGGTCTACTCGCCCGGCGGAACGCGGACGAAGCCCTCGGTCCAGCAGTCCTCATCGAGCTCGTAGGGGTCGAAGGAGAAGCACTCCGGTTCATCGCGGAAGCCCGGCAGCAGTCGAGCCTGACGCACACGCTCTTCAACCCGTTCAAGGGTTGAGTAGAGACCGAGCAGCTTGAGGTCGTCTCCGTCCGACTCGTCGCAGAACACGCCGTTTTCATCGACGTGCACGGTCGACCCGTCGGCGCCGGCTTCGTTCTGGTGGCCCACATGCCACAGCGGATACACGATCACGGGCGTGAAGCTATCAGCACTCGAGTTCGACCAGCGTGCTTCCTTTCTTCCGTGTGTGGTTCCTGGCGGTGCCCCGGGAGTGGCACCGGTACGCCCTGGGCCGTCAGAAATCTTCCGCCTGCCGTGATTCGTCCCCAGGCGCATGATCGCCCGCCCGCTGGGCACGATGTCCTTCACCAGCGCGTCGGCGAGGGTGAAGGCAGCCGGTGCGGGGCCAGATTCCGCAGCGGACGCGCAGCACGCGGAGGTGTCATGAATCGTCAGGCCCGGGTTCGCGTTCGTGTCAGCCGTCGGCCCAGCGCGCCGCGGAACATCGAGATCGACCGCCGGACGCCCTCGGGGCGCATCCTGCCCTACTGAGCACAACCGGTCGCGGCACAGCCGCCGTTGGCCTTCGGGCTCGGCGCTGTGCCGCCGGCTTGTGCTGTAGGCGGGGCCGGGACCCGCACCCCGCCGGTCAGCCACGGTCAGTCGCAAGCGCTTCCGTTCAGGGCGAAGGCGGCAGGCGAGGGGTTGGTCCCGCTGAGGGATCCCTGGACGCCGAAACTCACTGTCGCGCCAGGTGCGATCGCCCGGTTCCAGTCGACGTTGCGGGCCACGACGGCGGCCCCGCTCTGGGTGACGGTCGCGTTCCAGGCACTGGTCACACGCTGGCTGCCCGGGTAGCTCCAGGCCAACTGCCATCCGTCGACGGCCGATTGGCCCGTGTTCTTGACGGTCACGGTCGCCGTGAAGCCGTCGCTCCAGGCGTTGTCCACCTTGTACGTCACCGCGCAGGCCGCGGCGGGCTGCTCACCGCCGGTGGACGTCCGTTCGGCGGCATAGGCGGCGAGCCAGGCCAGTGGAGCGTTCCAGTTGACCGCCACTTCGTTGGTGGAGTACGAACCGATGTCGTCGACATAGCATGCGGCGGGCGCGCAACCGGCCAGCTTCTCCTGCGCCACCGGGTCCTGCAGATCGTCGTTGGGGCCGCCCGCGAGTGAACCCGCCGGAGGGTTGGGCAGCGAGGCGTCCGACTGGTGCGCCCAGAAGCGGTGGTGCTGGTTGCGGGAGTCCTTCTCGCCGTAGCCGGTGACGTAGGACTGGCCGATGGCGTTACGGCCGAGCAGGTAGTCCATCGTCTCCAACACGCCGGTGCGGTAACGCCCGTTGCCGGTCAGCTCACCGGCGACGGCCATGACGATCGCGTTGCCGGCGACCTCGCTGTTGGAGCCCCAGAAGTACCCGTCCGCCGGGATGGGCACGGCGTAGCCCTGCGCGGCCATCCTGGACAGATGGCCGTCGGCGGCCGTGGTCACCGAGGAGCGGATGCGCGCCAGGTCGGAGGCGGGCAGTCCGTTGGGGACCGTGGCCAGGGTGAGCCGGCCCAGGGCCGCCGTGTCGGCCCAGCCGAAGCCGTAGGAGGTGAAGGCGTCGGCGGAGGTGTGCCAGGACGAGGACGTCACGGCGTCCCGGTAGGCGCTCTCGCCGGTCGTCGCGTACAGCTCGGCGGCAGCCCAGTAGAACTCGTCCGTGGCCCGGGCGTCGCCGTAGGCCCCGCCGCCGGTGCTGTCGGAATCCGGCGCGTACATCGCGGGGTTGGCCTGGGCCGCGGTCCAGGCCCGGCGGGCGGCTGCCAGACAGCGGTCGGCGTAGGCCGCGTCGTACGGGCGGTAGACCCGGGCGCACTGGGCGGCGCTCGCCGCGAGGTTGAGGGTCGCCGCGGTGGACGGGCGGTGCAGCTCTCGCTGTTGGGCGTCCTGCTCCGGGCGGGTCGGGATGCCGGTCCAGTTGGCGTCGTGGATCTTGTGGAAGGCCATGCCCGCGTACGGCTTGCCCACGGGTACCTGCATCCGCATCAGGAAGTCCAGTTCCCAGCGGGCCTCGTCCAGGACGTCCGGGGTGCCGTTGCCGCGCTCGGGCACGCGCAGCGTCGAGTCGCCCAGGGCGGCGTCCTTGCCCGCACGCTTGGCCCGCTCGAAGGAGTTGACGACCAGCCAGGCGGAAATGCCGCCGTTGACCACGTACTTGCCGTGGTCGCCGGCGTCGTACCAGCCGCCTCTGACGTCCTGGGTGTAGTCGCAGACCCCGGACTGGCACGGGACGGAGGTGTCGCCCTTGTTGGGCGCGACGCCGAGGTGCCCCGCCGGGTGGGCATAGGCGGAGCCCACCAGAGAGGCGTCGATGGCGATGCCGCTGCGCTGGTGGTAGAAAAACGCCATCGCGTCGGAGCGCAGCCCGTCGTAGAGGTTCGCGCGGATGTCGAACGGGTGGCTGTTGTTGCCGTCCACCGTCAGGACGTAGCCGGATCCCGTGTCCTGGTACGAGGAGAAGTCGGCCACCTGGACGGACTGGCCGGAGGGCGTGTCCGCGCCGCGTGGGGTCGTGGAGCCGGACGAGACCACGGTTCCGGAGGCGTTGCGCAGTTGCCAGGTGAGCGACTGCGTCGACGTGGTGACGACGGTGGCGCGTTTGGGGCCGTCGGGCAGGTAGCCGACCTGGTTGACGCGCACGGCGCTGGTCGCTGCGGCCGCGGTGGGAGCGGTCAGCAGGCCGCCGAGGACGAGTGAGCTCGTCAGCAGGGCGACTGCGAGGGGCCTGCTGTGGTGTCGTAATGAGGTGAAGGCGTGCATGAGCGGCTCCTGGTGGGGTGTTTGCGGGGGTTGGGAGCGCTCCCATCACGAGACTGGCATGCGCACGACGACCCGTCAATTGGTGTGCACAGGGGGAAACATGGGACGTCCCGCCCCGCACTCGGCGGGGCGGGTGTCGGTCACTGGCCTGGCGTGAGGATGTAGGTGTTGAGGGTGTTGACCGCGCTGAGCGGGGTGGGGGAGCCCAGCTCGTAGCGGTCCACGGCCAGGTAGCCGGGCTTCTTGCGGGCGGCGGGTGTGCAGAAGTTCTGGGCGCGGTTGAGGAGTTTGCCGTTGTCCGTCGTGGCGGTGGCGGTGATGGTGTAGTCGCGGAAGTGGTTCATGACAAACAGGGGATGGAAGGCGGACGAGTCGGTGGTCAGCGGTCTGCCGGTGCCCCAGCGGCTGTAGCAGGACCAGTCGGAGTTGCCGATCCCGCCGCCCATGGACCAGTAGTTCTCCACAGTCCATTCGCGCTGGTACATCACTCCGAAGCTGTCCCGGGTGGTCCAGCCGCTCGCGCTGTCGCTCGCGCGGGTGCGGTCGCTGAAGATCAGCAACTGCTTGCCGCGGGCGGCCAGGTCGGCCATGGTGGGCCAGCCCTTGGTGGCCACGCCCTCCTGGTCGGGCCGGTACAGCACGTCGTACAGCCCGGCGACCGAGGCGAGCGAGGACTTCAGTACGTCGGAGGAGGCGTAGTCCTCCAGGAACACGGTGACGAACTGGCCCGGGTTCGCCTTGAGGAAGTCGACCATGCGCTTGAGGTCGGTGGCGAGCGGTACGGGGTTGCTGACGCCGTCGCAGCTGTTGTGGCACAGCACGGCCTGGCCCGAGACGGTGTAGTCGTCCAGCATGAAGCCGCGTACGCCGTCGCTCAGTTGCCGGCTGATGCCGTAGTTCTGGTTGGGGAACAGGCTGACCGGGAACGAGGCGAAGTTGCCGTCGGCGCCGTTGGCGAAGGCGTTGTGCGAGGTCAGGAAGGTGACCTGGTCCAGGGTGCGGGTGTTCGCCGACGCCGGCGTGGTGGCGTAGGCGGTCGGAGTCAGGTACCAGCGGGCCAGGTCGCCCGACGATCCGAGCTGTACGGCGGCCGAGTCGGAGGGTGACGTGGTGAGGTACTGCGAGGTGCCGGGGACGGAGACGGTGTACGTACTGCCCGTGGCCGCGGTGATCGTCCAGGTGGTGCCGTCCGCGCCGCAGGCCGTCGTCACCGCTGAGGTGCCGCTGCGGCCGAGGCAGGTATCGGACTCGTCGGCGTTCTGGAGCCGGTAGCCGCCGCTGACCGGGACCGGGGTCCACTGCTGGTGGTCCTCGGTCCCCTTGGGATTGTGCGCGACGACCGTGCCGCCGCTGTCGGCCGCGTTCAGGCCGGTCGCGTAGTTCTGGAGGTAGACCGAGGTGGTGGGGACGGCTGCCGCGGCCTGACCAGGGGACAGGACGGGCAGGGTGAGGGCGAGCGCGGCGGTGCCGCACAGGGCGCGCAGGGGGCGCATGTGCACGGGGGTTCCTTTCACTCCAGCACTGCGGGTGTTGTGGCAGAGACATGACATATCCGAAGGGATGGGTGCGGTGCCAGGCCTGACACGTGAACTGTTGCGTCTCGCCCGGGATATGACGACCCATCAGAGCGCTGACTGTGGCCGGTCAGCTCTCCTCGTCGTCGGTGAGCAGGAACGTGGGCCGGGTGTGGTTCCAACCCGGCACCTCCAGCGCGTTGAGCGCTGAGACGATCCGCTTTTCCTCATAGGTGAAGTGCGTTTCGACGAGTGCGGCGAGGCTGTCCAACTCGCGCCGGAACTCGGTGGGATCGGACTCCCGGTCCAGTGCGCCGACGAGCCTCTCGAGCCGTTGCAAGGAGTCGTCCACCAGCCGGTGGTCGCGCCGCAACTCCTCGAGAACGGGGCTCAGTTCGGGGAACCATTCGGCGATCTCGCGGAAGGCGAAGTCGTTCTCGCCGTTGTGGTGCCGGTCCAGTGCCGAGCAGAAGGTCAGGCAGTGGGTCCGCAACTCGCGGACGCGAGTACCGCCGGAGAGATAGGAGTCGACGTCCTGACGCAGTGCTGCGAGCTCCTCGCGGAGCCAGAGGTGTACTTCGATCAGCTGGTTGCCGAAGGCTGTCAGGCGCCCGTGTGATGTGGTCAAGGCAGTTCCGTGGCTTCGACGCCTCCATGCCCTCGACGGTCTCTTCGCCGGGCGCACGCGACGTTGATCCAAGGTCCTACCAACGGCGCCGACGAACTGTCAATCGCGGCAACGCGAGACGGGCGTCGGCCTGGGGGCTCAGAGGGTGATGAGGTCTCCGGCCGCCGGGAACCCAAGCGTCTTGCGCTGCACAGTGACCGCATCCGAGGTGAGGCTGAAAAGCGGCGCCGTCTGTGCTGATTTGCCTGATCGTCATGGTCAATTTCAGCCGTTGCTTTGGCATTCCCATGACAAAACTGTGCACGCAGTGCCACCCTTCTGCGGAAGTTCACCGTTCCTTGACGGAATCACCACGCGGAGCAAACGCTCAACGACCACCCCCACCCCCCGCCTCCTTCCACCCGCCTGCCGTGCAGCGCCCCGGACCGGCGTACCCCGCCGCTCCGTCTCGTCCGCGGCCCCCATCACGGGTCGGCCGTCGCTTCGAAGGAGAACTCGTTGCCCCAGCGACACCGCGCTCTTGTACGGCGCAGACGCGCCACCGCCCTCGCCCTCACCGCCGTAGGGTCCCTGCTCGCCCTGGCCGTCCCCGGAATCGCCGCCGCGGCCCCGGCGGACCCCGGCCCCACGAAGATCACCGCCACCGCCCGGGCCGGCGCCGCCCAGCCCTCCCTGACGCCGGCCCGCCGCGCCGCCCTGATCGAGAGTGCCCGGTCCGCGGCGTCCGGCACGGCGCGGCACATCGGCCTTGGCGGCAAGGAGAAGCTGGTCGTCAAGGACGTCATCAAGGACGCCGACGGCACCCTGCACACCCGCTATGAGCGCACCTACGCCGGATTGCCCGTCCTCGGCGGCGACCTGGTCGTCCACGACAAGAGCGGTCGTACGACCGTCACCAAGGCGAACGCGGCCCGCCTCCAGGTGCCTTCACTCAGCCCGAAGATCACCGCCGCCGGTGCCGCCGCCAAGGCCCTCACCGTCTCGAAGAACGCCGATGTCAAGGATTCCGAGACGGAGCAGGCGCCCCGCCTGGTGGTCTGGGCCGGCAGCGGTAAGCCCGTGCTGGCCTGGGAAACCGTCGTCGAGGGCGTCCAGGAGGACGGCACCCCCAGCGAACTCCAGATCGTCACCGACGCCGCCACCGGCAAGCGGCTCCAGACGGCCGAGCAGGTGCACACCGGCTCCGGAACAGGCCAGTACGCCGGCGAAGTCCCGCTGGGCAGCACCCTGTCCGGGTCGACCTACCAGCTCGTCGACCCCGACCGCGCCGGGCAGAAGACGTACGACCTCAACCAGGGCACCTCGGGTACCGGCACCCTGTTCACGGACGACAACGATGTCTGGGGCGACGGCCAGCCGTCCAACCGCCAGACCGCAGGCGTCGACGTGGCCTTCGGCGCCGCTGCCACCTGGGACTACTTCAAGGACAACCACGGCCGCAACGGCATCCGTAACGACGGTGTCGCCGCCTACAGCCGCGCCCACTACGGCAACAACTACGTCAACGCCTTCTGGCAGGACTCCTGCTTCTGCATGACGTACGGCGACGGCTCGGGCAACACCCACCCGTTGACCGCGCTCGACGTGGCCGCCCACGAGATGAGCCACGGGGTCACCGCCGCCACCGCGGGCCTGGTCTACTCGGGCGAGTCCGGCGGCCTCAACGAGGCGACCTCCGACATCTTCGCCGCCGCCGTCGAGTTCTCCGAGAACCTCCCGGCCGACCCCGCCGACTACCTCGTCGGCGAGAAGATCGACATCAACGGTGACGGCACCCCGCTGCGCTACATGGACAAGCCCTCCAAGGACGGTGACTCCCGCGACAACTGGAGTCCCACCCTGGGCGGTATCGACGTCCACTACTCCTCCGGCCCCGCCAACCACTTCTTCTACCTGCTCTCCGAGGGCAGCGGCGCCAAGACCGTCAACGGGGTGGACTACGACAGCCCGACGTACGACGGCCGACCTGTCACCGGCATCGGCGTCCAGAACGCCGCCGCCATCTGGTACCGCGCACTGACGACGTACATGACCTCGACGACCAACTACGCCGGCGCCCGCACCGCCACCCTGTCGGCCACCGCCGACCTGTTCGGCGCCTACAGCCCCACCTACCTCGCTGTCGCCGACGCCTGGGCCGCGACGAACGTCGGCAACCGCATCGCCCTCGGCGTCAACCTCGCCCCGACCGCCGACCAGATCAGTGGCGTCAACCAGACCGTCAGCCTCCAACTGGACGCCTACACCACCAACACCGGCGCCGACCTGACCTACGAGGCCTCCGGCCTGCCCGACGGCCTCAGCATCAGCCCGAGCGGTCTGATCAGCGGCACACCCACCGCCCTCGGCACCAGCGACGTCACGATCACCGTGACCGACAGCACCGGGGCGACCGCCTCGGACACCTTCACCTGGCAGATCGCCTACGTCTACGCCAACGCCACCCGCGTGGACATTCCCGACAACGGCGCCGCCGTCGAGTCACCGGTGACCATCACGGGCCGCGACGGCAACGCCTCCACGACCACCACGGTCTACGTCAACATCGTCCACACCTACCGCGGTGACCTCACCGTCGACCTCGTCGGCCCGAACGGCACCGTCTACTCCCTGCTCAACCGCACGGGCGGCTCCGCCGACAACGTCGACCAGACCTTCACGGTCGACGCCTCCGCGCAACCGCTCAACGGCACCTGGACACTGCGCGTGCAGGACCGGGCGTCCATCGACGTCGGGTACATCGCGCGCTGGCAGCTGACCCCCTGACACACCGGCCGCGCACCGCCGTCCAGATCCTCGGGATCCGGGCGGCGGTGTCGTCCGTTTCCGAGCCCCTGCCTGAGTGCGGGACGCGTACGAGGGCCTCGTGGTAGCGCGGACACCAAGCGCACACTATGAACAGAATCGAGCGACTCATGGTGCACCAACGCCTGCGTTTCTAACATCGCACCGCTCGGCGCGATGGTGCGCCACTGAGTTCCGGGAGCCTTGCTGTGAACCGCTCGGGTCGGACCACGTTTGCCCCTCCTCGCCTCTGGTCCCGCGCACGACGCGGAGTGACGCTGGCCGCATGCATCGCAGGCATGGTCGCCGGGTCACTCGGCACCGCCGGTCCGGTCCATGCGGCCGGTGAGTCGCCGCCCGGACCGATCTCGTGCCCGGCGAGCCTGGAGGAGAAGGCCAGCTGTTACACCGGCCAGGACGCCAACGGAGCGTTCTACGCGATCGCTGTGCCGAAGCGGTGGAACGGCTCGCTCGTCGTGCACGCTCATGGCGGCCCTGACCTGGGGGAAGGGTCGGACCCCGAGCGGAGCACCGGCGACCTGGAACGCTGGTCGGTGATGGTGGACCAGGGGTATGCCTGGGCGGGCTCGTCCTACCGACGCGGGGGCTATGGAACCCGTATGGCTGCCGCCGACACGGAGCATGTGCGTCGGCTCTTCGTGGACGAGTTCGGCAGCCCCGAGCGGACCTTCGTACACGGTCAGTCCTGGGGCGGGAACGTCGCTGCCAAGGTCGTGGAGGTGTACGGCAAGCAGGGCTCCTATGACGGTGCTCTGCTCACCAACGGAGTGCTGGGTGGCGGCTCACGGGGTTATGACTACCGCGTGGACCTGCGGGTGGTCTATCAGTACTACTGCCAGAACCTTCCCCGCCCCAGTGAGCCCCAGTACCCGTTGTGGCAGGGACTGCGTCCCGCATCCACCCTGACCACGGCAGGTTTGCGGGCCCGTCTGCAGGAATGCACGGGATACGCGTCGACGCCGCAGGAGCGCACCGCTGTGCAGCAACGCAATCTCGACGACATCCTCGCGGTCACCCACATCCCGGAGCGGACGCTGGAATCACACCTGCGCTTCGCCGTGTTCACGTTCCGCGACATCGTGCACCACCGGCTCGGCGACCGAAATCCGTTCAGCAACGACGGGGTTCGGTACGCCGGCTCACACGACGACAAGGCATTGAACGAAGGCGTCGAACGCTTCTCTGCCGACCCCGCGGCGCGGCGTGACCTGTCCTATGACAGCGACCTCACCGGTCGGGTCCCGATCCCCGTACTGACACTGCATGCCATCGACGACCCCACCGCCTTCGTCGAGCATGAGGCCGCGTACCGGGCGAGCCTCGAGGGCGCCCACCGGGAGAAGAACCTCGTGCAGACCTTCACCACGGAGCACGAGCACAGTGAGCTGAGCGACGCCGAGTACGCCAACTCCATTGCTGCGCTGACCACCTGGGTCCGCACAGGGAAGAGGCCCACCGCGCAGTCCGTCGCATCCGCGTGTGCCTTCTACGATCGCACCTACGGCACGGGATGCTTCTACGACGCCGACTTCCGTCCTCGGCCGTACGCCTCCCGTGTTCTGCCCCGGCCGGCAGGGCTGTCGTGGCCGGCCATGACCGCTCGGCAGGAGAAGAGTTGGAGCCGGATCGACGGTGTCGGCATCGCCCCGTAGCGGCGCGGGGCCCGAGGCCCGTGAACGAGGGTGACTGCTTCCCTGCGCCCACACGGTCGGCGCGTGCGCCCCTTCGGGCGCACGCCGCCGGCGGTCCGGGTTGGGTTATGAAGCGGTGTCGGTCTGGGCGTCCGTCGACGCCTGCTCCTCGGCGGAAGCGGTGTAGTAGACGGAACTCCCCTGCTTGACGCGCTGAACCAGGCCCTTGGCCACGAGCCCTTCAAGAGTGGTCCGCACCACGGTGGCCTTGATACCGCGGTCAGGGTGGGTTTCGCCCATCGCGGCGGCGATCTCAGCCGTGGAGCGGGGTTCGCCCTGTGCGGCGAGGTGGTCGCGGATCAAGCTGACCAGCGTGGGCTCCGCCGACTTGGCTTCGGACTTGGCGGCGGCCGACGTGGAGGCCTTGGGGGCCTTGGGAGCCTTGGCCTTGGGAGTGGTGTCCTTCTTCGGCTGGCGGGGCCGACGGGTGCCGGCCTTCTTGGCGGGAGCTGGAGCGGGGGAGGTGTCGGCCTCGGCGGTGGGCTCGGGCTCAGCGGTGGGCTCGGGCTCGGCGGCGGGCACAGTGAGGCCGAGTGCTTGGTGCATGTTCACGAGTACCGAGTGGTCGAGCTGCAAGCTGGCCAACTGCTGTTGCAGGGCGGCGATCTCCTGGTGGATGCGCTCTTGCTCTTTGAGGTTGCGCTCAAGGTCGGTGGTTACCTGGGCGGTGTACTGGGACGTTAGTTCCGTGGACGTGGTGGTGTTCTCGGACATGTTGTCGACCTCTCCTTGAACTCCCTGCCCAAGTACCAGCGGCAAGTGAGTTCCTGGGCGGATTGAGTACATGGTTCGCGGACGATTGACCATGTAGATGCAGAGCTGCTTGGTCTTGAGATACTACGTTCGGACGGAGCGAGTTGTTCCGCACGGTAGCTCACTGGACGGCTCAAGGGTGGGTGGGAGGCTCAGGACCACCCCGGAGCGCTTCAGTTGCCGCGGCACCATCCTGGCGGTGTTCACCACGAGTTGCTTACCCGGCGAGGTCGCTTTTGTAGAAGACGGTCGCCTGGAACTCGTCAGGATCGACGGCGATCTTGCTGGAGAAGCCGAACGCGAGCCGCGGACCGCTGGAGGACCGCCAGATCGCCATTCCCTGAGGTTCGCGCCCGGGCAGTGAGTTGCCCGCGGTCGTTTGGAACTTCTCGTTGTACTGCCCGCCGGTCTGGTTCATGTCGAGACGGACCAGGTAGGACGGCTTGGCCGGATCCGAGGGCGTCGCGGGCGCACCACCGTAGGAGAGGTAGGCGTAGTGGCCGTACGAGGTCACGCCCTGGAAGAGGTCGGAGTCGCTGAGACCGAGTTGTGCGTTGGTCGGCAGGGCGCGCTTGGCCTGGGGCTTCGTGTTGTCGTTGATCCCCTTGGCCAAGACGTCGGAGAGGTTGAACAGCGCGAGGCGCCACGGACTTGTCGTCCCCATGTACCGCAGGAGCAGCATGTTCGTGTAGGGGTCGATCGACGGTCTCGGGCAGTCCAGGAAATCGGAGAGGCCGATCCTGAATTCCGTGATGCCGGCGCTGGTGTGGTAGTCGAGCAGCCCGTCGTCCTGGTACTTGATGCGGCAGATCGTGTGGCTGTTGGGGGCGGTACCGGAACTCAGACTCCGGTAGTCGCCGGCGAGCCAGATGTAGGGAGAGCCGGACGTATCCGGTTGGATGCCGATCGAGGAGCCGTGGTCGAACGAGTGCAGAGCCATGGACCCCAGCACGTTGCCGCTGAAGTCGGTCCTGCTCACCCAGAGGTCGCCGGTACTGCTTCCGGGCTTGGTCTGCACGAAGTAGATGTGCCCGTGGACGTGGTCGAAGGCGAAGGACTGCATCGCCCAGTAGGGCTGGTGGAGGGTCTTTCGTAGGACGGGATCGTCGCCGTCCCCTTCGAAGACGAAGTACTGCGAGGGGTCGACCACCGCGTGCGCCGTCTGTGCCGTGAACAACGAAAAGCCGCCGCTCGCGGCGGCGGCTATTCCGGTGCCGGTCCGAAGGAGTGTGCGACGGCTTATGCCGCTATCTCTACCGCTTTGGCCGGTCTCATTCAATTGCGTCACCATATCCGCTAGTTCGGCCGTTCTCGCTGGGCGCGATCAACTTAGCAACCGGGCCCTTGGACGTCGACATGCCGAACTACGGGCGAGATGCGCCCACTTCACCCGTCGGACGCCATGTCCGTATCGGGCACCGGGATCCAGACGTGTGGCGGCCCACGGTGGGCCGCCACATGTACTGGCTGCCGTGTGCGGCGTCCGATCGTGTGTCAGACGCGGTCGGCCGCGATCAGCACGTACTGGAAGGAGCCGTCCCGGTACGACTCGATGAAGGCCTCCTCGATCCCGGTGACCAGTGAGGACGTGGCCCGCAACTCCCAGTACGGCAGAGTGTCGGGGGTCAGGTCGATCACGGTCTGCGGCACGAGCCGGTTGTCGGCCATGGCCCGCAGGTATTCACGACGGGAGTGGATGTTGCACTCGAAGTGGGCGTTGATCTGGGAGACCCACTTCGAGGGCTGGCCGTAGCGGGGATTCCAGCAGCCGGTGATGGTGACGTACCGGCCGCCCACCTTGAGGAAGCGGGAGTGCTCGGCGAACAGGTCGTGCAGGTCGACGTACATGGTCGACTCGTTGTTCCAGGAGGCGGTGACGCTGCCCTTCTCGAAGGGGGTGTCGAGCATGTTGCACACCCGGGAGCGCACGTGGTCCTGGATACGCAGCTCCTGCGCTCGCCCGTTGCCGAAGTCGGCCTGTGCGGAGGACAGGGTGACGCCCTCGACCTTGCAGCCGAAGCGCTGATGGGCCATGACCATGGATCCGCCACGCCCGCAGCCGGCATCGACGAGAGTGTCCTCGGGCGTGACGGGGCCGAGGTGGCCCAGGAGGAACTCGGCCTGGGCGGACTCGAGCCGGTGCAGCTCGGCGATCAGCTTTTTCTCGTATGCGCTGTGCTCCGGGTCGCCGAGCGCGGAATGGTCGACGGCGCCGATGCCGTAGTGGTGGTGGTAGAGCCCGTCCACGTCACCGAGGCGCAGGTTCACCGGCCGCGCCTCGGTGTTCCAGTACCGGGCGATGTCCCCTTGGTAGGGGGTTGCCGGGGCCGGGATCGTCGCGGAGACGGTGGGGGTGATTTCTGTGGTCACTGAGGTGTCCGTTCCTTACCAGAAGGCGGGCAGGCTGTACCGGTAGGTGTTGGTGCGGTGCCAGTCGTGGTTGCCGTCGACCCACGCGGCCACTCCCTTGAGGAAGCGCACCACGGGGGGCAGGGGGCAGGCCGCGGCGAGGTCGGCCGCTGCCGCCTCGAAGGCGTGCATGAGTTCGTTGTGGACCTCGACCGCCTTGAGATAGCCGTCGCGCTCCGAGAGCTGTTCGCGTTCGGCGATCACCACCGGCAGGTTCAGGTGGCGGCCGGGGGCGGCGAGTTCCTTGGTGTAGGAGTACAGGTCGTTGACGATGGTGGTCGCGTTCCCGGCCAGTGCGATGACCCGCTGCATCTCGGGCCGCGCGTGCAGGTCCGCTGGGAGTTCGTAGCCTCCGATGGTGTCGGTGATGGTGGGGCAGGGGCGGAAGTTGTTGAACTGGCGCATCGCCAGGTACTCCCACACCTCAGGTACGTGGTCGGTCTCGGCCCAGGCGGCCTCGGCCAGGTAGCCCAGGTGCAGCCGGGCCATGTCGTGGCGGTAGCGGTCGATCTGGGAGGGCGTGGCCATGCGGACGAAGTAGTCCATCGCGCTGCGGTACGCGCGCCGCGGAGGATCTGAGCCGAGCGACTCCTCCCACGCCGGTGCGTACTCCGGGGTGGTGTGGAGAGGATCGAGCGCGGTGTGGGCCAGGAGAAGGCGTCCGCCGAGGCCGACGGGCGAGCCGCCGTGGTCCTCGCAGTAGCAGTCGTCGACGGCGTTCTCCGCGACCATCAGCCGGGTGGCGATCATCAGGTGATCGACCGTGGGAGCGTCCGGGTGGCAGCCGACCATGTACCGCCCGACGGAGAAGCCGTCGAACTGGCCTTCCCACTCCTCGGGGTAGAGCTGGACTTCGTCCTCGGCCCAGCGCTTGATCCGGGAACTCACCTCCTCGACACGTACCGGATCGGGCTCCGGGACCGGGTGGTGGTACAGCCCGGGAACGGCCTGGCCCTCGGCGGGCGGCGTGGCGGCGGGGAGTACCGGGGCAGGTTCGGGCAGCGGCCGCTGCGAAGTGCCCGCCAGGGACAGTGAGGTCGTGCCCAGGCCGGTCGGCCCGCCCAGGACCCGCTGAAGAACGGGGTCGCTCACGGGAGCTGCGGCCGCTTCGGCGGAAGCAACCGGCGGATGCTGAGGAGGGGGCGACGGTGTGCTCGTCGGCTGCGAAGTTCCTGCCAGGGACAGTGAGGTCGTGCCCAGGCCCGTCGGCCCGCCCAGGACCCGCTGAAGGGAGGGCTCGGCAGCGGGGACGGGCGGTGTGGAGGGCAGCGTGCCGGTGGCCGGCGGGGGAGGGGGCGGCGGAGCGATCGGCGGACGCGGTAGTGCCGCGAGGCCAAAGGCTGCCGCCGCGGTCGGAAGATCGGGGGTCGCCGGCGTGGGGACGTCCTGGACAGCGGTGGTCGCCTTCGACCGCTGCCCGGGGATGGACGGCCCGAGGGGCCCGGAATCGGGCATCTGCTACTCCTTACTGCGATGGCGTGAGCGCACGTACGGCGTGGACGGGGACGTCAGCCCGCTCCGCGTGGCATGCCCTCAGCCACGTCCGCGGGCGATCTGCACGTTCTCCATCACGCCGAGCGCGTCGGGCAGGAGCACCGCGGCGGAGTAGTACGTGCTGACGAGATAGGAGATGACCGCCTGCTCGTTGATGCCCATGAACCGTGCTGAGAGCCCCGCCTCGACCTCGTCCGGCAGCCCCGTCTGCCACAGGCCGATGACTCCTTGGTTCTTCTCTCCCGTGCGCATGGCGAGGATGGAGCTGGTCTGCTCCTTGCTGATCGGGATCTTGTTGCAGGGCAGGATCGGGACCCCGCGCCAGGCCGGGACGGACTGCCCGCCGAGATCGACGTGGTCCGGGTAGAGCCCGCAGGCGTTGAAGCCGCGTCCGATCGCGGCGATCGTCCTCGGGTGGGCGAGGAAGAACTTGGTGCCGCGGCGGCGACACAGCAACTCGTCCATGTCGTCCGGGGTCGGCGGGCCGGAATGCGTCTGGATGCGCTGCTTGAAGTCGGCGTTGTGCAGCAGTCCGAACTCAGGGTTGTTGATGAGTTCGTGTTCCTGGCGCTCACGCAACGCCTCGATGGTCAGCCGGAGTTGCTCCTCGGTCTGGTTCATCGGGCCGTTGTAGAGGTCGCAGACCCGGGTGTGGATCCTCAGTATGGTCTGCGCGACGGAGAGTTCGTACTCACGTGGCTTGAGCTCGTAGTCGACGAAGGCGCTCGGCAGATCGGCCTCGCCGACATGGCCGGCCGACATGGCGATCTCGGCCTCACCGTGCTTGTTCTGCCGTCGTCGGGTGGCGGAACTGAACTCGGTGATGTGGGCGCGGAGAAGGGGCGCGGAGTCCCGCACGGCGGCGAAGTCGCTACGGGAGAGGGTGAGCAGAGTCCCGGACGTCTCGGCGGTGGCCGTGTAGTCATGGCGGGCGTCGGAGTCCAGGAGGGCGTTCTCACCGAAGTGGTCGCCGTCCGCGAGCACCGCGACGGTGATCTCTCCGCCGTACTTGCCCTCGGCGTACTGGCTGATGCGTCCGTGGGCGATCAGATGGATTCGGTCCGCCGGGCTGCCGCGCTCGACGATGACCTCGCCGGCAGCGAAGTCGCGTTGGGTGCAGCGCTCGGCGAGGGCGGTGAGGGCGTCCAGGTCCTCGAAGCCCCGCAGCAAGGCCAGTTCACCCAGTTCGCGGGGGATCACACGGACCGTGGAGCCCTCCTGCACGAACTCGATGCGCCCGTCGCCGACGGTATGACGCAGCCGTCGGTTGACCCGGTAGGCGCCGCCGTTGGTCTCGACCCAGGGGAGCATCCGCAGCAACCAGCGGGAGGTGATCTCCTGCATCTGCGGGGCGGACTTCGTGGTGGTGGTGAGGTTGCGTGCGGCGGCGGTACTCAGGGACTGCTGCGGCACGGGAGCGGCTGGTGCGGCCTGGGTTTCCGGGCTGCTGTCCACGGTCATCGGGGTGGGCTACTCCTTGCGTGGCCGGGCGGCCGGCGCACAGGTATGCGCCGGTGAAGAGAAGGGGGAGGACTCGGCAGTGGGGAGGAAGGACATCGGTGATCCATCCACCTGCAGGACGGTAAAGGCCAGTTGAGCCGCCCCGCCCGAAGATCCCGGCGGCTTCCTTCGAAGCGGTGACAATCAATCGAATCCGGTTTATCGGACCAATGAGCGACATTGCGCCACCCTCATCGAGCAGCGACGGGTTCCGCAGGGCTCGGCGTGGCCCCGCGTCGAGGCAGCGCTTGATGCCGGAGGCGACGCGAGCGGCCGTCCAAGGCTCCACCCCTCCTGAACCGTCGCGCGACCTGGGGCACCGCCGCGGGTCATGCCGCGGTCTGACCGTGACGCGCCTGGTGTCCGGGCGTCACACGCCACGTTGAACCGGGCCGCGGGAACATCGCGATGCCCCGCCGGAGCCGTGGCCTTCGTGCGCCGGTCCGCAAGGAGGCGCTCAGGTGTCTGCGACCGGCCGGGACGCCGGAGACGCTGGACGCCCGCGCCTGGCCCCGGCTTGCGGCGGGCGCGGCCACTTCGACGTAAGTCCGAATCAGTTCGATCAGAAGGTCACCCGGCGCGAGACCTCGACTCGCTTCACCGCCTCCTCCGAGCTTCCCGCCACCCGGATAGTCTCGACGGCATGACCGACAACTCCCTGCGCTCCGTCACCGTCGAGCGAACCAGCCTCGGCCACTTCACCGCGACGAACGCGCGCGGCAGCACGATCAGCTTCGGTACCGGTTCCGATGCTGAGGGGGATGACGTATTCACGCCGGTGGAGCTGCTGCTCGCGGCGATCGGGGGCTGCACGGCGGTGGACGTCGATGTAGCGACAAGTCGCCACGCGGAGCCGGTCAAGTTCTCTGTCGAGGTGACGGGGAACAAGGTCGGCGACGAGCTCGGCAACAGGATGACCGACCTGGTCGTCACGTTCTCCGTCGACTTTCCGGATGGCGAAGGCGCGGAACGGGCCCGGATCGTGCTTCCCCGAGCGGTCAAGGCCTCCCACGACCGGCTCTGCACGGTGAGCCGCACCGTCGAGATCGGCACACCCGTCAAGGCAGTGATCGAGGGCGCCTGACCTCTCCCGGGCGCGCGGGTCGCGGGTACGGCGGAGGCGCCGGGGTTCGACGCCTCCGCCGTACGTCGTCGTGGTGGCTGTGCCACACCCTCCGTGAGGCCCCCTTGGCCGGCCGGGCCCATCCCGTGTCAGGTCTGTACCAGAAACCTGTGCGCGACCTCTTTCGTCGCCATGGGGTGCGTGGCATGCTCACCGCTCGACACAGACTTGAACCTCGTTCACATCCATGAAGACGCATGGAAAGGCGGACGGATATGGGGATCGAGAGAACGGGCACCGAGGGCTCATCAGATGTCATGAGCCTGACAAGGCGAACTCTGCTGGGCGGCGCCGTCGCCGTGGCGGCAGGAGCCGGGACCGTGACGGCCGGCACCCACGCCGCAGCAGCGACCGGACCCGGAGCCGGCGCGACGACCGAAGTGCCGCGCCTGTGGCGCGAGTTCACCCGCACACCCCTCACCCACCCCCAGATCCCCTTCGTCGGGAGGGCAGGCTGCCGCGGCGGGGCGAGCCGCCTCCCGCGCCACCGGGTCGTCGCCGACGTCCGTGACTTCGGCGCCGTGGCGGACGGCGCGACGGACTGCGCACCCGCGATCAACCGTGCCATCGCCGCTGCCGGTCGGGCCGGCGGTGGCACGGTCACCATCCCGCCCGGCACATTCCGCATCGACGACGTGATCCGTATCGGCCACTGCGACGTGGTCCTCCGCGGCGCCGGCAGCGGCCGCACCACGCTCCACGCGACCAAGAGCCTCACCGAACTCATCGGGGCGTACGGCTCCCGCTACGGCGGCGACAAGTCCTCCTGGTCCTGGGCGGGCGGCCTGATCTGGCTGGCTCCCGAAGCCCGCTGGACCTCCCTCGTCGCCGCGATCCGGGCCCGCGCGTGGCCCTTCGAGGGCTGGACCGGAAACCGCCGCGACGAATGGCGCCCGCTCACCACCCTGGAGCCGGCCCGCCAAGGCTCCTGGACGGTGACGGCCGCGGACACATCGTCGCTGCACCCCGGTGCCCTGGTCCTGCTGCGGCTGTCCGACGACGCCGACCACACGCTGCTGGAGCACATGTGCGGCGGCGGCCCCGGCCCCCAGGCCTACGTCTGGGACGACAAGACGAAACTGACCTCGTACGTCCCCTACGAATGGCCCGTACGCATCACCCGCGTACGCGGCCGCCGGATCACCCTCGAACGGCCGCTCCCGCTGGACCTGCGCCCGCAGTGGAATCCCCAACTGACCACCCACGTAAAGGCGTTGACCGGTGCGGGAGTGGAAGGCCTGACCCTGGAGGCCGTACAGACCCCGCAGCAGCCGCATCTGCTCGACACCGGCTACAACGGCGTCGTCCTGCAATGCGCCTACGACTGCTGGGTGGACGACGTCACGGTCCGCCACGTCGACAACGGCTTCGGACTGGTGGCCGCCTCCGCGTGCACCCTGCGCCGCACGAAGGTCACGGGCCGCGGCTCCCACCACCCCTACTTCTGCCGCGAGGGCTCGCACGACAACCTCGTCGAGGACTTCACCATCGAGGAGCGCACCACCCCGGCCCCGGCCAACACCCAACTGCACGGCATCAACGTCGAGGGGCTGTCGTCGTACAACGTCTGGTCACGCGGCGAGATGCGGATGGGCACCTTCGACAGCCACCGCGGCCTTCCCTTCGCCAACGTCCGCACCGACATCACCGTCAACAACACCGGCCGCCACGGCGGGGACGCGAGCGCCGGACCACTGTTCGGCGCCCGCTTCGCCCACTGGAACATCCGCGTCACCAACCACCGCGCGGGCCTGGTGCGGATCGACGGCCTGGCCCCCTACTCCGCGACCGTCGGCATCGACGAGGTCGAGGAGTTCGACCAGATCGACGTACCCGACTTCACGGGCGACCTGCACACACGCCTGGAGCTGTACGGCAGCCCGCACGCCGTCCGGCCGACGAACCTGTACGAGGCCCAACGCGGACTCGCACCCACCGACAGGGACGAGGGCCGACGATGAGGATGCGATCCCGCCTCTGCCTCCTCGTCACGGTCCTCGCCGCCTGCACCACAGGCATCTCGGCGCCGACAACTGCCCACGGCACGCCGCGCGTCCCACATACGGTGGTCCTCGACGGCGCCCGGATGCAGCAGACCAAGCAGCGCCTGGACCGCGGGGACCGTCAACTCCAGCGCACCGTAACGGCGTTGACGGCTCGTGCCGACCGATGGCTGGACCAGGGTCCCTGGACGGTCGTCGACAAGCCCCGCCCCGCGCCCGGCGGCGACGTCCACGACTACCTCAGCCAGGCCCCCTACTGGTGGCCCAGCCAAACCCCCACCGCCGACAACCCCTGGGGCTGCCCGTACGTCCAGCGCGACGGCGAGCGCAACCCCGAGGTCGACTCCGGCACCGACCGCCAGGACGTCGAGAAGACCTTCGACTCCGCCTTCGACCTCTCCCTCGCCTGGTACTACACCGGAGACCGGCGCTACGCCGAGAAGGCCGGGCAGGTGCTGCGCACCTGGTTCCTGGACCCGGACACCCGGATGAACCCGAACCTGGACCACGCGCAGTTCATCCCGTGCAAATACGACGGCCGGGCCATCGGCATCATCGACTTCTCCCAGTCCTACACCGCCGTCCTCGATGCGATCGCCCTGCTGGAATCCGGCGCACCGGGCTGGAGTCGGACCGACCGCACCGCCATGACGCGATGGAACGCCGACTTCCTCGACTGGCTCGCGCACAGCGACTTCGGCGCGCAGGAGGCCGCCGCCACCAACAACCACGGCACCTTCTATGACCTGCTGCTCGCCGGTCTCGCCTGCGCGACCGGCGACAAGGGCCTCGCCCGCCGGACCGTGCTGGACGCCCGCACCCGGCGCATCGCACCGCAGATCGCCGCCGACGGCAGCCAGCCCCAGGAACTGGCCCGGACCAGGAGCTGGCACTACTCCACCTTCGACCTCGTGGCCTACACCCGGCTCGCGGACATCGGACGCCACGTCGGGGTGGATCTGTGGGCCTACCGGGGCCCCGACGGACAGAGCCTCTTCAAAGCGGTGGACTACCTGCTGCCCGCGGCGACGGCCACCACCCCCTGGCCACATCCGGAGCTGGACTTCCACCGGTACGCGGCCACCGACGTGGTGCACGCGGCCGCCGACGCCGGAGACAGCCGGGCCCGGCGCGCGGTCCCCCAGCTCCAGGAACCGCCGGGCGGCGACCTGTGGGCGCTGCGCCCGGCGGCGGAGCAGCTGGACTCGATCGCCGGCTGACCGGTCATGACGCCCGCCGGACCACGGACCGGCCGATCATCCGGAGGGGACCGGGCTACCGGCCGCTTCAGGTCGTGGCCGTCTCGTACCGCGGGCGTCCGGTGGTGCGGTAGGTCTGGATCGTCAGCCCGTTCGGGGTGGACCGCAGGTCGACCAGCTCGAGTCCTGTGTCCGGGCCGGTGGTGGGGAAGAGCCGCGTGCCCTGGCCGATGACCACGGGGTAGGTGGGCAGCACGATCTCGTCGACCAGCCGGTGGTCGAGCAGCCAGCGGATCAGCGTGCCGCTGCCCCACACCTGCAGCTCACCGCCCGGCTCGGCTCGCAACTCACGGATGGCGCCCGCGACATCACCGGACAGGACGGTCGTGCCCGCCCATCGCGGGTCGGTGAGCGTGGTCGAGGCGACGTACTTGGGCCGCGCGTTCAACGCGTCTCCGACGGGGTTGCCCGGATCCATGCCCGCTCCCCAGGAGCCGGCGAAGATCTCGTACGTCCGTCGACCGAACAGGAACGCGTCGGCGCGATGGAAGGCCCCGCTGATGAACGTCGAGGCCTCGTCGTCGAGCAGTGGTGGGACCCATCCGAAGCGCTCGAATCCGCCACTGCCGTCCCGTTCCGGCGCGCCGGCATCACTCCGGGCCCCTGCGTCGATCCGTCGGTGTCCCTGCGTCACTCCGTCGACGGAGACGTTCGTGAAGGTCGTCAGTTTCATGATCGCAGCTCCCTTCGCGCGAGGGTTGTCGCTCGGTACGACCGGACCAAGGCGCTGATCTCATCGGCCGTGCACGAGTCTGCGTCGATCCACGTGCCGCCGGCCGCAGGCTACTGCCGCGTCATCTCTTCATCGTCCCGCTCTCAGTGACCGACGTACTGCGCAATGGATCTTCTGGGGAACGACGAGGCGCTCTACCGGCGGGCCGCCGAGATCAGTCCGCCGGGTAGCTCCTCGGGTCGCGGCGGGGTGCTGAGCGGGCGGCCGTAGGCGGCGGCGCGTTCGCGGAGGGTGTGGCTGTCGGCCTCCCAGCCGTGCCCGGCCAGCCAGCCCACCGGGTCGTCGGGCATCTCCGATACCCACATGGACGCCGCCGTTCCCGGCGCGGCGTCCGCGCCGAAACGCTCGATGACGCCGCGTGAGCCCAACGTCAGTCCCATTCGACTGCCCGCCGCCGACTGCGCGCTGATCCGGGCCAGCAGCAGCTCCACGGCATCCAAGGGCAGATAGATCAGCAGTCCTTCGGCGATCCACACGGTCGGCACCGTCGGGTCGTGCCCTGCGGCGGCCAGCGCGCCTGGCCAGTCCTCACGCAGATCCACCGGGACGGTGATCCGCTCACATCGTGCGACGGCCCGCTCCTGGCGCAGCACGGCGGCCTTGAAGTTCAGTGGCGCGTCGGTGTCGACCTCGAACAGCCGGGTCCTTTCGGGCCAGTCCATGCGGAAGGCGCGGCTGTCCATGCCGGCGCCGAGCAGCACGACCTGCCGGACCCCGGACGCGGAAGCCTGCTGCAACAGGTCGTCGAGGAATTTCGTCCTGATGACGATGGAGAACGACACGGCCAGTCGGCGGCGTCGCGCGGCCTCGTCATCGGGCAGTGCCGGCGAGGAGGGCCACATGCCGCCAGCGGTGGCGAAGGCCTGTGCCAGTGGGTCGCGGAACAACGCGTTCTCCCGTTCGGTCTCCAACGCCCGCACCCTGGCCACCCCCACCGCAGTGGCCCACACTCCCGACGGCTGCACCCGCTCCTGCTCATCAGTCACCACGCCAGCCTAGGAGATCGCATCGATTCCCAGGGGTCTGACGAGTGGAGCCGGCTTCATGCGCGGCCAGCCGACGCCTGGAGGCGCCGCGCTCGGCGGAGTGATTCTGTCGCTCGCCGATGTGCGTGCCGCCTTCCTCGCGGGCGGGCTGCTGACTGTCGCGGCCTGCACGGTACTGCTCGTCGGGGTCCATGGGATCGCTCGACACTGCGCCAGGAAGCTGCTTGGACGCGTACCCGTTTGAACGTACGAACCGTCCAATGCGCCGATTGGCGGGCAGATATGAAGGTTCCGGCATGAACGGAACCGGCCCAGCGGCCGTATTCTTACGCGACCGAGGTGGGTATCCAGCCAAGTTCCTCGGTCTTCATGGGGTTTGTGCACACGGTCGCGCACGTAGCTGCGGCCACGGGGGAGTGAGGGACAACCATGGTGGCGGAGAGTCATACGGTGCGGACGGGACCTGTGCTTCCGGTGGACGCGGCGCGCTGGGCGATGTGGACATTCGTCATCGCCAACGTGGTGATCGTCGAGGCGCTGTTCGTCAGCGCCGGGTCGGGCAAGAACGAGGTGCTCACGGTCGCCAAGTTCTTCGGACTGCACGCGGCACTGCTGATGCTTCTGCAACTGCTTCTCGTGGCCCGGCTGCCGTGGCTGGACCGCCGCATCGGCATGGACCGTCTCACGGTGTGGCATCGCTGGGTCGGTTTCACCCTGTTGTGGACCGTCCTGACCCACGCGACGCTCGTGGTCCTCGGCTTCGCGACGCTCGACGACACCTCCATGGCGAAGACATTCGTGGCACTGAGCGGGGTGCCGGCCTCGCTCCTGGGCATGTTGGCCGCGGCCGTCATCGTCGTGATCGCCGTGGTCTCCACCCGGCCCCTGCGCAGGCGGTTGCGGTACGAGGTCTGGCACGGTCTGCATCTGCTGCTCTATGTGGCCCTGGGCCTGGCGTTCGTGCACCAGTTGCAGGAGACGACCACGTTCACGTCCTCCGCTTTCGCCACGGCCTACTGGTGGATCCTGTGGCTGTTCGCCTTCGGCGCGCTGTTGACGGGCCGCCTCGTCGTGCCGCTGTGGCGCAACGCCTACCACCGGTTCAGCGTGGCGGCCGTGGTGCCGGAGTCGCACGACGTGGTCTCCGTGTACGTCACCGGCCGACACCTCGACAAACTCCCGGCCCGGGCGGGACAGTTCTGCATCTGGCGGTTCCCCGGCCACAACCACTGGTGGCTCGCCAACCCTTTCTCGCTCTCGGCGGCGCCCGACGGGAGCGGACTGCGCCTCACGGCGAAGGCCGTGGGCAGCGCCAGTGCCGGCCTGCGCGACCTCCCCGTCGGCAGCCGCGCCTACGTCGAAGGGCCCTACGGCGCGTTCACCTCGCTGCACCGGACCCGGCCCGGGGCCCTGCTGATCGCCGGCGGCGTGGGCATCACGCCGGTGCGGGCCATGCTGGAGGAGCAGACGAGCGGTGACGTCGTCGTGCTGTACCGGGTGCGCAGTGAGGCCGACGCCGTCCTGCTGCACGAGGTGCGCCGTCTGTTGGCCCTGCGGGGCGGACGCCTCCACCTGCTCACCGGCCGGACCGGCGAGGGCGGCGTCCCGCCGTTCGGCGCGGGCAGCCTGCACCAGCTGGTCCCGGACATCACCACGCGCGACGTCTATGTGTGCGGGCCGCCGGCCATGACGGCAGCCGTCCTGGCCGGCCTGCGCGACCTGCGCGTCCCGGCACGACAGGTACACGCCGAGAGGTTCGGCTTGGCCTGACCGAACGGGGTCACGTCTGGATGCGTCGGTGCAACGCCGACATCAGCGACGTCGACGTACCTGCCATAGGGCCTAGGGCGAGCAAGCATCCCCGCCCTGGGCGGCCTCCCCGCCGGGCACGGCGACCATCCCCCGACCATCCCCTTGGGCACCCGGGCGACCATCGATACAGCCAGCGGAACCCTCACCGTTCAGCCGGCGGTCGCCTAGGCCGGCCGTCGTGCAGAAAACGCTGTGTCCTGGGCAGGCATGTCCGTAGGGTCTCAGCGTGACGAATGAGAGTGAGCAGGCTGTGCAGGCAGCCGTCGATGGAGAGCTGCGGCTTCTCGACCCTGAGGTGCGTGCTTCTCCGGCCCGTGTCCTGGAGCTTCTGGACCCGGAGTTCACCGAGATCGGCGCTTCCGGGCGCCGATGGGATGTGGAGTCGATCCTCACCGTCACGAGCGGAGGCTCGGTGTCTGCGGAGTCTCCTGTCGAGGTCAGTGAAATGTCCGGTGCCGTGCTTGCTCCGGGCATCGTCCACCTCACGTACTTCGCGGAGAACCAAGGCCGCCGGACTTGGCGGAGTTCGTTGTGGCGCCTGACAGATACGGGCTGGCGGATGTACTTCCACCAGGGAACTTTGGCCAACTGAACACGGGTCCGCCTCGCAGTCGATCTCGCGCGCGGTGCTCTGCCACCGAGACGGGATGGCTGTCAGGCGCCGACAGATCCTCTCTTTCCTGCCTCTCGCCCGGCAGCGGATGCCGTTCCTGCCACTGTCCATACGGCCATGCCCCACAGGGAGAGCCCAGAAGTGAGGCCCACTACAAGGCGAACGGTTTCGTCGGGGACGTTCGTGAGCCAGACGGTGATGCCCGCAGTGCCGGAAGCGATCAACAAGGCGGCCGGTATGCGCAGTCGGGGCTGCTCGAACACCGCTGCCAGTGGCAGGAAGTGGAGCCCGACCACGATCGCGACCAGCGCGGGGATGAGCACCGGCACGCCAATCTGACGGCAGACGACGACGATCACGAGGATCAACAGCCACTGGAGTCCGTTGATCTGGTTGAACCGCCGACGTCGGTCGACGGGGAACGGTCCCCCTGCCGACGAGGGAAGGAAGCGGCGCGCGGAAAGCATCAGCGCCACCGTGACGGCACAGCCGACCGCGATCAGAACCAGCCGAGTCAACCCGTCGAACGCGCTCGAGCCCAGCAGCCACCAGCCGAGCCCGAACAACGCAAGGAACCCCACCCCTGATTTGAACATGATCGAGATCCTAAGCCGAAGAGCATCCCTCCGGTCCAAGGATTCTTCCTGCACCGGATTCTCCTGGACCGCAGCGGCGGTGGCCCGGGCCGGGCCACCGCTCGCGTCGGTCGTCAGCTCGCGCCCTGGGCACGACGGCGGCGCACGATGAGGAGCGTGGCCGCACCCGTGATCACCGCCGCGGCAGCCGCGCCCGTGATCGGCAGCGTCGAGGAGCCGGTCTCCGCCAGGTAACCGCCGTTCGCCGTCGTCCCGTTGCCGCCGGTCGACGACGACCCGCCGGCCGAGCTTCCGGAGCCAGGGGACGGACTGTCCGTCGGGCCGGCCGACTCCCCGCCTGTGACGTCCAGCGTGATGTCGGCCTTGTCGTTGTCCTTGTCGGGGTCGAACGGCCGTGCTTCCGTGCTCAGTGCCACCGAGCCCTTGGCGCCCGACACCCGCTTGTCGATCTTCAGCTCGAAGGTGTAGGTCTCTCCGCTGCCCTCATAGAGCGACCGCATGCCGCAGACATACGTCCTGCCCTCCGCGTGGCAGAACTGGCCGCGCTTGACGACGGACGTCCCGGCGGGAGGTGTGATGATGACCTGGACGGACTTATCCCCTTGCCTGGGCTGAACCCAGGCGGGCCCGGCGTTGGTGAACGTCGCCTTCATCGTGACGGTGTCGCCGACGTTCCCCTTCAGTGCGGCACCCGTCACCTGGTAGTCGGCCGTGTTGACCGCGGTGACGGGGACAGTGACAACTCCGGTGGTCCCCGCGCCTCCGGCCTGTCCCTCGACCAGTTTCACCGCGGGTGCGGTTCCCGCGACCGGTGTTGTGCCGTTGTCGTCGACCCCGGGTTCGACATCCGCGACGCGCACGCGCAGCTCCTCGTTGAGCGCACGGTCCAGTGTCGTGACACGCAGCAGCTTTTCGGGTGTATACACGGTGCCCGGCTCCACCACCTGGTCGAACCCGCACGCCGCCGTCCATCTCTCGGGCATCTCGTCGTAGGGCCGGACGTTCTGCACCCAGCAGTTGGAGGGGACCTCCGCGAAGTCGAGTCCCCGGGTGATGTAGTAGGAGACCCACACCTTCTCCGCGGCTACGGTGCTCTTGTTCGCCACGGTGACCGGCAGATCGAAGCTGCTCCCCGGCTTCACCCCGTCGATCGCCTTGATGCCTCCAACGACCAATTCGGGTGCGGGTTCATCGCCGTAGGCCGCGGGAGCCGCGCCCAGCGCGAGCAGGCCCGCAGCGCCGAGGGCGGCGACAGCGGCACGGGAGGCGCGACGGTTGGGCGGCGCTATTGGCATGGCGGGATCCTCTGTTGGAGCGCAGGTGGACGGACGGAGTCTGTCAGGAGAACAGTCCTTCGCTCGCTAGACTCCTGCCGATCTCGGAGGGTTGCACGTCCGGCGCGGACTCAGGGGGAGCGATGGCGGTCCTTCTCTACTGCCCGACGGTCAACCCGCCCCAGGAAGTCCCGCGCCAGGCCCTTCTGTACCGGGACGGGATAGCATCCGTCGTGCCCCGCGCCCCACACCGGTCGCGCTCTGGGACGATTCGCTCGACCCCCTCGGGGAGCGCCGGCGCAACCCGGTCTTCGTCCGCGCGAGCTCGGCGTCATCGGCGCTGCGCGAGGAACTGCGGCGGATGGCGGCAGGCCCGCGACCTCCACGCGTGGCCGGTTTGCGCGAAGTCGCCGTCACTTGATGGCGGTGTCACCGAGGGCCTCCAGCATCTGCCGTAGGCCCTCGGCGGTCTTGTCGACCAGGTCGCGGTCCACGTCGGCGAGCAGGTGTGCGTAGCTCGCCAGATGGTCGGCGAAGGCGGCCCGGGTGACCTCGTGTCCGTACGCGGTGAGGCGGATCTTGACGGTGCGCCGGTCGTCGCCTTCGCGCACCCGCTCGACCAGGCCCTTGGCCTCCATCTTGTCGATGCGGTTGGTGATGGCACCGGAGGTCACCATGGACGCTTTGAGGAAGGCTCCGGCGGTGAGGGCGTAGGGAGGTCCGGAGCGCTGCAGTGTGGTGAGCACGTCGAACTCGCCATGCTCCACTCCGTGTGCGGCGGCTGAAGCCTTGGCGGTCTTGTCGATCACTCGGGCCAGCCGCTGGATCCGCGCGAACAGTTCCACCGGCCAGAGGTCCTCCACCACATCGGGGCGCTCCTTGGCCCACTGGCCGATGATCGCGTCCACGGCATCGCTCATCTCCGCTGCTCCTCCCTGGGAAAACTCTTTCAACGTTAAGAGACTTGACGTTGAAGGAGTCGGGCTGCTTTTATCTCAACGTTGAGATTATCAAGGTTGAACGACAGGAGCACCCCCGATGTCTGAGCTCGCCCTGCGCCCCACCGCACAGACCCCGCGCCCCGCTGCCTCGCAGACTTCGCGGCAAGTCCCTGTCGGATGGCTGGCGTTGCTGGCCACCCCGCTCGCCGCGAGCGCCAATGCCCCGGTGCTGATCCTCCCCGACATGGCCGACTCGCTCGGCATCCACACGGCCTCGGCGACCTGGCTCGTCACGGTCTTCGCGTGGGCCCTGGCCGTCGGCACCCCGTTGATGGCGGGCTTACTCCGCCGCCGCGGGCTGCACAGTGTGCTCCGGCTGAGCGCGGCCCTGATCGTGGCCGGCACCGCGATCATGACCGTGGCGCCCTGGCTGCCGCTGGCCATGGCGGGCCGGGGGGCCCAGGCGGTGGGCGGCGCGGGCCTGGTCACCGCGGCGATGAGCCTGGCGGGCTCGGTCCGCCGGATGGGCGTGATCACGGCGGGCTTCGGGGTGCTGGGGGCGGCCGGGCCGCTGCTCGGCTCGACGATCGCGGGCGCAACCTCCTGGCGGGTGTCCCTCGCGGTCGGGGCGGTCGCGCTCCTCGCCCTGCCGGCGATCATGCGCCAAGCCGCACCGAGCCCACCGCGACCGAGCACCCCCTTCGACGGCCGGGGTGCCACCCTTCTGGTCCTGATGGCGACGACCCTGGTGCTCGTCCCGCGCTACCCGCTCCCGGCGGTGACCGCCTCCTCGGTGATGGCCGCACTGCTGGCCCTGCACATGCGGTCCCACCCCGCAGGCTTCGTCCCGGCGGCACTGCTGCGCAGCCGGACGTTCGTCCTCTCCGCGCTGCTCGCCTGCACCCTCGCGACCTCGTACTTCACGCTGCTCTTCACCATCCCGCAGCTGCTCGGCGACCGTACCGGCTGGTCGACCTCCACAATCGGCACCGGCCAGATGGCCGCCCTCCTCGCGGGCTCGGCGCTCTCCGTCGTCCTGGCCGCGGCCTCCGCCCGGATGAGCCGCCCGCGGGTGCTGGCAATCCTGCTCACGGTCGGAGCGCTGGCCCCGCTCACGGCCGTACTGACCCCCTGGGCACCGCTGCTCCTGATCGTCGCGACGCTGGCCGTCTTCGCGACGAGCGCGGGCCAGGCCACCCTCGCGGTGTACGCCATCCAGGCCGCGCCGACGGCCCAGCGCCCCATGGCGATCGGGCTGTTCAACCTCTGCTACCAGCTGGGCGGCGCCTTCGGCCCGACGATCGCGGCCCTGATCACGCTGGGCGCCTGAAACACCCGGCACCGACCTCTCACACCCGCGCGAAAACCACCTCAACACCCCAGGAGCATGATCATGAACGAGAAGACATCCGCCATGTCCGCGAACGACACCCTGTCCGCGGCGATACTGACCCGCCACGCAGATGCCGAGACCTGTTCCGACCCGAGCAGTGTGATGACCCTTCTGGCCGATTCGGACGGCACCGCAGGCGGCTTCACGAGCTACCGCTCCACCTTCGCGAAGGGCGCGGCAGGGGCTCCGGCCCACTTCCACACCCGGGCAACGGAACTGTTCTTCGTGATCAGCGGGTCTCTGCAGGTGCTGGTCGGAGAGGAGATCACCCTCCTGAACGCAGGCGACTTCCTCGCGGTGCCGCCCCACACCCCGCACGCCTTCGCGGCTGCCCCGGGCTGTGAAGCAGACGTCCTGTTCGTCTTCACCCCCGGTATGGGCAGGTTCGACTACCTGCGCCTGCTCAGCCGGGTGATGCGCGGCGAGGCCGACCCGAAGGAGATCGCCGAGTCCTCGGAGCGCTTCGACAACCACTACGTCGACAGCCCTGTCTGGCGTGCCGCCCTGGAGGAGGGTTCCGCGTGACCGACTCCATGACCCGGATCCGGGCGGCCCGGCCCCGGGACGGAGCGGACCACTGAACGGGCGCCCGGCGAAACCGACTTGCTCATGGGGTCGGATCGCCGGGCCTCGCCATGCACTGCCGCGGCAAGCGGCAGTGAGGGCCACGGAGAGCGGGGCCTCCGCGGCCCTCGTGTGTCTACGTCGTTCAGTGGCTGGCGAGTTCGCCGCTGAGTCGGCGGTGGATCAGGGCGCTGGATTCGTTCAGGCCGATGATCTCGACGGACTTGCCGCGCTGGGCGTACTTGGTCTCGATGGCGTCGAGGGCGGAGACGGATGAGGCGTCCCAGACATGGGCGGCGGAGAGATCGATGACGACTTTGGCGGGGTCGGTGGCGTAGCCGAACCGGCCGACGAGGTCGTTGGACGAGGCGAAGAACAGCTCGCCGGTGACCCGGTAGACGACCGTGAGGCCGTCAGGGTCGGTGACGGCGGTGACCTCGGCGAGGTGGGCGACACGCTTGGCGAAGATGACCATCGCGGTGATCGAGCCGACGACGACACCGATGGCTAGATTGTGGGTGGCGACGACGCAGACGACGGTCACGACCATGACGGTGATCTCTCCGGCGGGCATCCGCTTGAGGGTCTTCGGGGCGATCGAGTGCCAGTCGAAGGTGGCGACCGACACCATGACCATCACCGCGACGAGCGCGGCCATGGGAATGTCGGAGACGACCGGTCCGAAGACGACGCACAGCACCATCAGGAGCGCGCCCGCCAGGAACGTCGACAGCCGGGTACGGGCTCCGGACACCCGTACGTTGATCATCGTCTGGCCGATCATCGCGCAGCCTCCCATGCCGCCGAAGAAGCCGGTGACGATGTTGGCGATGCCCTGGCCGATGGACTCGCGGGTCTTGGAGGAGTGGGTGTCGGTGATGTCGTCGACGAGTTTGGCGGTCATCAGCGACTCCATGAGTCCGACAAGGGCCATGGCGAGCGCGTACGGGGCGATGGTGGTGAGGGTGTCGAGGGAGAAGGGCACGTCCGGCAGGCCGGGCACGGGCAGGGAGGACGGCAGGTCGCCCTTGTCGCCCACGGCCGGTACCGCGATGCCGGCCGCGACCGTGACAACGGTGAGGATCACGATCGACACCAGCGGAGCCGGGATCACCTTGGTGACCTTCGGGAAGAACACCATCAGCGCCAGGCCGGCCGCGATCAGCGGATAGACCGGCCAGGGCACGTTCGTCATCTCCGGCACCTGCGCCATGAAGATGAGGATGGCGAGGGAGTTGACGAAGCCGACCATCACGCTGCGCGGCACGAACCGCATCAGCCTGGCCACCCCGAGCGCGCCCAGGACGATCTGGAGGACACCGGCCAGGATGACGGCCGCCACGAGGTAGCCGAAGCCGTGCTCGCGGTTCAACGGGGCGATGACCAGAGCGACGGCACCGGTGGCCGCGGAGATCATGGCGGGCCGACCGCCGACGACGGCGATGGTCACGGCCATCGTGAACGAGGCGAACAGACCGATGGCCGGGTCGACTCCGGCGATGATCGAGAACGAGATCGCCTCCGGAATCAGCGCCAGGGCGACCACGAGACCGGCCAGCACCTCGGTGCGCAGCACCTTCGGGTCGGACATCCAGGTCGGGCGCCGGGAACCGCGCAACCACGCGACCGGGGACAGTACGGAGGAAGGCAAGACGAGAGGAACCTGTCGTGCTCGGGCACACCCGGCATCACAGCGGGCACGCGGAAGGGCGTGGAGCACCGGGGCGGTCCTCCATGAAGTCCGCGAGCGCGCACGGACCGACGTCAGAGGGCAGCAGCCGAGCGACCCGCGAGGGCACCGGGCGCCGGCCGGGAGGGAAGGGTCACGGCGGGCAGGCAGCGGCGACGCCGGGCATCACGGGCATGCGCACGCTCTCTCCTGTGGACCACGGTCTTCGCCGGGGGCTTCGTCGGCCCCGACACTGCTGAAGGTCACGGGGTGGCATCCCGCGCCATGGGGACGGACACGCCAGGCAGCCGATCCAACGTCACGGGAACTCTACCCTAACGTTAGGGTAGAGATTGGCGCGGGCCGTCCGCGGCCACAGTGAGAGATGAGGAAGGCCCCGCGTGAGCAGCGAGCACATGCAGATCGGCGAGGTGGCCGCACGGACCGAGCTGTCGCTGCGCACCATCCGGCACTACGAGGACGCCGGCCTCGTCATCCCCTCCGCGCGCTCCCAGGGCGGCTTCCGCCTCTACACCGAGTCCGACGTCGCCCGCCTGATGGTCATCCGCCGTATGAAGCCGCTCGGCTTCACCCTCGACGAGATGCGCGCCCTGCTCGACGCCACCGACCGCCTCGACTCCGGCGAGGAACCGCCCCCTGGGGAGCGCGAGGAACTCCTGGAACGGATCCGCGGCTTCGAGCAGGCCACCCAGCAGCGGGTCGCCGATCTGCGCACCCAGCTGGCTCGCGCCGAGGAATTCGCTGCCACCCTTGCCGCGCGCCTCACGCGACGGACTCCCACTCCCTGACCCCGTAGCCCACCCCAAGCCGCCACCGGTGGCGCGTGCCGACCCGAGTGCTGATCTGCGACGAATTGCCTGCGGTGCGCGACGGACTGGCCGGCGCGCTGCACTGGCCGGCTCACGGCCATCGACGGGCGCCGGTGGGGTCAGGGACACCTGGGGGACATCCCGGATGCCCGGGGTGCGGAGCCGTCGGCAGCATGAGTTTCATGGACTCTCAGTCGATCTCCCGACGTTCCCTGGCCCGTGGTGCTGTGGCCGGTGCCGTGCTGGTCGCGGCCGGAAGTGCGGCCTCCCGGGCGGAGGCGGACCCCGCCAGGCCGGGGGAGTTGGACACGGACGCCTTATACGCGGCGATCTCCGACCTCTCCCACCCGCCGGCCTTCTCCGCCCAACTACGTGCCGCCCACGGCACGGACCACTGGTACGGCACCACGGGCCGGGCCGACCTGACCACCGGGCGGGCCGCACGCCCCGACGACAAGTTCCGCGCGGGCAGCATCACCAAGGCCTTCGTGGCCACGGTGGTGCTCCAGCTGTGGACAGAGGGCCGCCTGGAACTGGACGCACCGATCGGGCGCTACCTTCCGGGGCTGCTTCCGTCCGACTTCGCTCGCATCACCGTCACCCAACTCCTGAATCACACCAGCGGAATCCCCGATCATCAGGGCATCCCCGACACAAGCACGCCGGAGGCCGTCCTTCGGCACCGGTTCGACCGCTGGACGCCGCACGAGTGGGTGCGGACCGTGACACACGGCCCGCTGAAGTTCCGCCCGGGCACCAAGCAGGAATACCGGGGCATCAACTACGTACTCCTCGCCCTCCTCGTCGAGAAGCTGACCGGGCACCGCTACGGCGAGGCGATCGGCTCTCGCGTCCTGCGGCCCCTCGGCCTGACGCGCACGCTGACACCGGGCAACGACTCTCGGCTCCACGGTCCGCAGGTGCACGGCTACCTGCGGATGACCGACGGCTCCCTGCGCGACGTCACCGTCTACCACCCGTCAAGCACCTGGGGAGAAGGTGAACTGGTCTCCACCGTCGACGACCTCTTCACTTTCCAACAGGCCTTGTTCTGCGGTGACTTGCTGCCGCCCCGGGCGCTGGACAAGCTCTGCACCCTGCCCCCGGCCGACGTCGTCATGTGGAAGGACGGCAGTCCCGCCCGTTACAGCATGGGCCTGCAGACGGCCACGGTGAACGGCGTGACCTTCTGGGGAAAGACCGGCGAGATGTACGGCTACCGCACCCGCGTGTTCTCCACCCTCGATCTCCGGCTCCGCTTCGTCCTGTCCTACACCCCGACCCCGCTGACCACGAACGAGGACATGATCAGCCGGGTGGTCGCCACACTCACTTCCTGAGCACTCGTAACTGTGCGGACCCGGCCACAACGCCTAGATCCCTCGGGTGTCTCCTCACCGCTTCGCCGCGGAGTCCCCAGTGGTGGCGAGGAGGACTTGCGCCTGTTCGCGGGCATGCCTGATGGCGTCCGGGAGGATGTTCAGGCCGTGGGCGACGAGCGCTCCTTCGTGAAGCAGCATGAGGGTCCGGCCCAGATGCTCGGCCCCGTCCGGGCTGATGTCCCCGGCGAGGTCGGTGAACAGGGCGAGCATCCACTGCTTCTGCCCGGTGATGATCGCGTAGGCCGGGTGGGCCGGATCGCTGATCTCGGCGTGGGCGTTGACCATGCTGCACCCCTTGGGGCTGTGCTGCGCAGACCACGCGCGTGAGGCATCGAAGACGGCCAGGACACGTGCTGCCGAGGCCGGCTGTGCGGCGTCCAGGTGCTGGGCGAGGAAGGCCCGCCAGCGGTCGTCACGATCCGCGAGGTACTCCACGACGATCTGCTCCTTGGAACCGAACCGGTCGTAGAGGGTCTTCTTCGTCACCCCGGCCTCGTCGGCGATCAGGTCCACCCCGACGGCATGGATGCCGCGCTCGTAGAACAGCCTCTCGGCGGCCTCCAGGACGCGTCGGCCGGCAGGCGTCATCGTGACCCGTCGCGGCCCCCCAGCAGTGCTCATACCGCAACACTATACCGATCTGTATAGTGGGTTGACGGGTATACCGATCTGTCTAGTGGAGGGTCAGGCGTGAACTTCCTGCTCTCGATCGCCTTCGTGATCTGCTGGAGTTCCGGGTTCATCGGAGCCAAGCTCGGCGCGGGCAGCGCGTCTGCGATCACGATCCTGATGTGGCGGTTCCTGCCCTTGGCCGTCATCCTGATCGCCGTAGCCGCCACCGTCTCCAGAACGTCGTGGCGGGACCTCTCGGTGCGGGATGCGGCCCGACAGGCCATGATCGGCATGCTGTCGCAGAGCGGCTATCTGCTCACCGTCTACTACGCGATCCAACTCGGGGTCTCCAGTGGCACCACCGCCCTGATCGACGGCGTCCAGCCCCTCGTCGCCGGAGCGCTCGCCGGACCGTTGTTGCGTCAGTACGTCTCACGCAAGCAGTGGCTCGGCCTGTGCCTGGGGGTGAGCGGCGTCGTCATCGTCACCCTGGCCGATGCCGCGGTCGGCACCGGTACGGCCTGGTGGGCCTATCTCATCCCCTTCCTCGGGATGTTCTCGCTGGTGGCGGCCACGTTCCTCGAAAGCCGCTCCCGCACACGGGTCGCGCCCGCCGTGTCGCTCACCGTCCACTGCGCCACCAGCGCCGTCATCTTCACGGCACTCGCCGTGAGCACCGGAGCCGCGAAGCCGCCCCCTGAACTCGCGTTCTGGGCCGCGATCATGTGGCTCGTGGCCTTGTCGACCTTCGGTGGATACGGGCTGTACTGGCTCATCCTGAGGCGCTCTGGAGTCACCAAGGTCAACACGCTCATGTTCCTCATGGCCCCGGTCACGGCAGTCTGGGGAGCCCTCATGTTCGGTGAGACGTTCGGCCCGCAGACCGCGCTCGGTTTGGGCGTCTGCCTCGCGGCCGTAGTCATCGTCCATCGAGGTGACGCAGTCCCATCAGCCAGGGTGCGCGGGCGCGATATGGACACGGGCGAGGCCGCGACGCCGGCCGAGCGCGGCGCCTGACATCTCTGCCTGGTGAGAAGGGGGAGCCTCCTCGCCGTCTACGGCCCGGACTGCCAGGGATGAACCCGTTGTTGATCAACGTGGCCACCAGGCTGTCGCGCATGGCGAAGTACCCGTAGTCGGCAGTCGCGGTCATGCCCATCTCGCGGGCGATGGCCAGCAGAGTGATCGTGTCGAAGCCGCTCGAAGCCGCTCGAAGCCATCCAGTCGAGGGCGACCTTGACGCTATCGGAAAGTCAGTGCTCCCCTTTCGCGAGTGCCCGCTTGAGGCTTCAGGCGGGTTTTCCCGTGTCTCTGGCAGGAGCATCGTGACCCCCACCACACCCGCAGGCCCCGCCTTCGTCGACATCCTCGCGGCCGCCAGACTCACGTCGCCCGCCGCCGTCGCTGCCTCGGTACACATATCCAGAAAGCCGGTCTCGGCAGGGGACGCCGTGCGCCCCGATCATCACAAGGCCGTCGCTGTGGCTGTCCTGAAGGGGTCGTTCGAGGAGGGCGACACGGAGGTCGTGGACCGCCACGTGCGGGCGGATCTCATCCAGCACAACCCGTTCGTACCCGACGGGGCCGAGGCTCTGAAGGAACTCGCGGGCGCCATCCACGAGCAGTTCCCCGACGCCGAGTACGGGGTGAAGCGGGTCCTCGCGCAGAACGATCTGGTGTTCGTGCACTCCCACCTCGTGCTGACGCCGGGCACTCGGGGCACCGCCGTGGCCGACATCCTCCGCTTCCAGGGCGAGCGGATCGCTGAGCACTGGACCGTGGCACAGGAGGTGCCCGAGTCCACGGCCAACGGCAACGACATGTTCTCCACGATCAGCCGGCCGCAGACGAACGAGCCGGGCCCATCGTGGCTGACGCTGCACCACGAAAAGCTGGTGGCCAAGGTCTACGACCGGGTGCTGGTGCGCAAGAACCTCTCGGCGGTCGACGAGCTCTACGGGCCCGAGCTCCACCAGCACAACCCGAACTTCCCCGACGGGCTGGATGGGGTCAAGGCCGGGCTGGGTGGCCACTTCGCGATGTTCCCCCAGTTGGCCGTCTCGCCGCCGAAGCGGATCATCGCCGACGGTGACATCGTCGCCGTCCACAGTCACGGCGTGAACCGCCCGGGGGAGCGGGGCATGGCCATCGTCGATCTGTTCCGGGTGCTGAACGGGAAGGTCGTCGAGCACTGGGACGTGCTTCAGGACGTGCCGGACGCTTCGGCCAACGACAACACGATGTTCTGACCCGCAGCAGCAGTTCGGCTCTATCAGCCCTGTCCTGAGCGATGTCGCGAGAGCCGCCCGCTGGAGTGGTCTGACGTCATGGGCCGATCCATCGGAACTGCTCGTCCGGTTCTTCCCGGCGTTCCAGTACTCCTCCCCAGCGAACGGCCCCGCACTGTCCGCGTCGTTGGGGCCCTGACATGTGTCAGGGACCGTTGGAGTGGGTGGCCCTTTAGGTTGTGGTGCGGCGGTCGTCGAGCGGGGTGGGCGGGCTCGTAGTGGGTGTGTCAGCCCCTCTCGGCATTCTCAAGGAGGTCCCTGCGATTTTCAGCAAATTCATGAGGTTGGCGGTTTCGGCCGTCGCGTTGGCGGGGGCGGTCGTGGCCGTGGCTGCCGGGCCCGCGTCCGCGAGTTCCAGCGCCACCTATTACGGATGTCCGTATGGAGCCGTGTGCCTCTACAACAACGCCGACCCGAACTCGGGTATCCAAAGCGGCGGTGTCTACTGGGCCTACGGTCCGCACAACCTCAGCAACCAGTACGGCGACCACTACGTGGTGAACAACCAGTACGGTGGCGCCTGGGTTGAGCTGTGCACCGGCTACAACGGCACCGGCAGAGGCGAGTCGATCATCTTCGGCGCGCCGTACGGCAACGTCGAGAATCTGAGCCCGATCAACTCCATCGTGCTGGGCACCGGCAACAACTACCCCTGTAGCCCTCCGTGATCCGCCCGTAGGAGGAGACATGCGTAAAGCCCTACTCGGCTTGTTCGTGGCACTGGCGGCGGTGCTCGCGGTGGTACCGCCGGCCAGTGCCGGTCAGAGCGAGACCGTTGCGTGCTGCGGTATGCCGCCCGGCCACCCGTAAAGGGGGCTGTTGCCACGAGCTCGACTTCGCGTGAGGGTCCGTCGGCTCGCTGGCGGACCCCTTCCTCCTTGTGGGCCGACGCCGCGCACCTACCGCGTCGTGGCTAGCGTGCGGCCTGCGCGTAGGCGGTCGGTGTGACGCCCACCGTGGCGGTGAAGTCCCGTACGAGGTGGGCCTGGTCGGCGTAGCCGAGGTCGGCGGCGAGGGTGGCCCAGTCGATGTCGGTGCGGGTGCCGGCCAGTTCCAGGGCCTCGTGGATGCGGTAGCGCAGGATGACCCATTTGGGGCTGACACCGACGTGGGCGGAGAAGAGCCGTTGCAGCGCTCGCACGGAGAGGCTCTGTGCGTCGGCGAAGTCGCTGACGCGGCGCACCGTGCGGTCCACGCGGATGCGCTGGACGAGGTCCCGGGCGAGGTCGGCCTGAGGATCGGGGGCGGGGGCGAGTGAGAGCAGGAAGGTGTCGAGGGCGGCGACACGGGCGCGGTCGTCGACGGGGGTGACGACCGACCGGGCGGTGTCCTCGGTGATCTGCGGGAACACGTCCTGGGCGGCCAGCACGCGGCCGGTCCAGTGCGACACCGTTACCTGCGGTGCGTAGGGGCGGAAGGCACCGGGCCGGAACTTCGCCCCGCACACCCGGCCCCGCCCGGTCAGCTTGCGGGTGTACAGGCCGAGCGCGACGCCCGTGACCTCGCCGCAGGGCGGGCCCTGGTCCTCTTCCCACTGGAAGGTGAGGTGGACGGAAGGGTGCGGGACGACATGGGAGGCGTACGGCGCGGGCAGGTCCCAGTCGATGAGCCAGTACCACTCGATGTGGCGGCGCAGCGGCTCGGCTGGCTCGTGGCGGCGGAACCGCACACGGGTCAGCAGCCCGGACGGGTCGACGATCCCGCGGGTGTCGCGGCGGGGTACGGCCATGACCGGATCGTATGTCGCGTTTCTTCAAGAGGGCAGCGGTGGATGTGCCTACGGTCGACGTATGGACACGAACCTTGCGAAGACGTACGGCATCGGTGAGCTGCTGGACATGGCCCGAAACAGGGCGGTTCCGGTCCTCCGTGGTATCCCGGACGCGGCTCTGTCCGCCCCCACACCCTGTGCCGAGTACGACGTGAAGGCGCTGGTCAATCACCTTTTTCAGGTCATCGTGCAGTTCCAGCGGCTCGCCGTGAAGGAGGCGTCGGACTTCGGTCAGACGCCCGAGGGGATCACCGAAAGTCCCGAGTGGCGTGAGCGGCTCATGGACGAGGCGGACCGGCTGGTGGCGGCCTGGTCCACGCCCGGCGCCGAGGAGGGGACGACAGGCGCGATGAACATGCCCGCGCGACTGGTCGGCTCGATGGCGCTGCTCGATCTGACCGTGCATGTGTGGGACCTGGCCCGGGCGACGGGCCAGGACTACCCGGGTGCCGACGAGGCGGTCGTGGCGGAACTGTCCGGCGCGGTGGACGAACTGGCGCCGACGGCCAGGACGATGGGGGTGTTCGGAGAGCCCGTGCCGGAGGCCGAGGGCGCGTCGGCCTTCGAGCGCCTGCTGGCCCGGACCGGCAGGGATCCGTACGGGAAATAGTCCCCGACCGGCCGCCGTTCTTCGGGCTGGGCACTGTTCCGGCCGGCGAGCCACCTCTGGGCACGCCCACACGGCCGTTTCGTCCGGGCCATCGGACCGTCGCTCTGGTCAGAGGGGCACGCTCAGGCTCACGATGCGAGGAAGCCGAGCGCGCGTGCCACGAATTCGTCGTGGCACTGGAAGATTCCCCCGTGTCCGGCGTCCGGGAGAAGAGGGACGAGCTCGCTCCGGGGGAGGCGTGCGGCCAGGTCGAGTGTGTTGCGGCTGGGCACCGTCCGGTCGTCCTCACCGTTTGCCAGGAGGACCGGTTGGTGAATCTTCGACAGATCCGACGGCGCCTGGCGGCCCCGCGTGCTCTTGTTCGACGCCCAGCAGCGCGAGGGCGTTGTGGACGCCCTGCTCGAGGAGGTCGTCGGAGAGCTGTCGGTCGGCGAGGGCCCGGGAGAGCTGTAGCGTCCCGGCCATCATGGCGTAGGCGCTGAGCGTCCTGGTGCGCACCGCGAGCGGGTCGCCGGGTGCCATGCGGGCGGCGATGCCGTCGATGACAAGCAGTACGCCGTCGGTGTAAGCCTGCTTGGTCGGGTCTGCGCAGCGCGCGATCTCGTCGAGCAGGGCGGCGGAGGGGCAGCCGTCGCCGGGGCTGTCGCGGTGCCAGGCGGACAGGTACCACCGCACTATTTGCTCGAGCCCGGCGCGGCCGGGCGCTGCCTGCGTGACGATGCTCGCGTTCTGCGCCTATAGCTGATCGGCGACCGTGGTGGCAACCAGGTCATCCTTCGATGTGAAGTGCGTGTAGAAGGCGCCGTTGGTCAGCCCCGCGTCCTTCATGAGCGTCGAGACGCCCGACGCGTCGATGCCGTCCTGCTTGAACCGACGGCCGGCCGTTTCGATGATCCGCTGCCTGGTTGCCTCTTTGTGCCCCGACGCCGGGCACGGCGGCATCTTCCAGTTCCACCAGCAGTTCGTGGAGACGGCTCTCGAGTTCCTCGAGCGGCAGTAGGCGCGGTGAGCGGTGCTCGCTGGAAGCCGCGGGCGTTGCCTCGAACCGTGACACCTCTGGGGTGATCGGCTCGAGGCACCTGTCCAAAGTGGCCGGCGGTTGCGCTGCCCGGATGCCTAGAGGGCATCCCACACCTTGAACCAGCCGATGTTGTCGTTCGCTTGGCTGCCCACGTACGGCGTGCCGAACCCGTAGTAATAGACGGCGCTGTGGCCGTCGTTGAGGACGGCCTGCTGGCCGTCGCAGCTGTTGTAGGTGATGAACGACGAGATCGAGCGCCACCATGTGCCGGTGCTCAGGACGTAGCCGGCCGCGTCGCAAGGGCCGTAGTCCCCGTATACGTCGGTGCTGGCGCCGCCGTACTCGGCGTGCTCGTACCAGGTCATGAGCAGGGTCCGGCCGCTGCGGCTGACCGCCGCCGTCCCGGTGTCGGAACAGGTTCGGCTCTTCACCTGGGAGAACTTCTCACCTGGCTTCACCCGCTCCACCACCACGGCGCAGTGCGTGTCGTCCGACGACGCCGAGGCCGACGCCTGCGGTGCGAGTCCGACGAGGCCGATGAACGAAGCCGCCACGCTCAGCGTGGCGGCCATACGCGTGTACAGGGACATGACGCTCCTCGCGGCTGGGCTGACAGGGCGTTGCGCACCGCAAGCCTAGGAAGGCGAATCGCGCAGCGGTCCCTGACAGATGTCAGGGGCCGGTGCCGGCGTGCTGCCCGGCATCCGTGAGCAGCTGCCGGTGGCGGGTGCCCAGGTGCTCCGGACTTCGGGGCGCACAGGGTCACCGCCGCTCCCGGACTCGACGTCCTCGCGGGACGCGGCCGAGCCGGTCACCCCCGGCCGCAGCTCGACCGTCCGCTCAGCGCATCAACGCCAGGGCGTTCCCGATTCCCTGCTCAAGGACTTCGTCGGCGAACTTCCGGTCGGAGAGGGCGCGGGCCAGCTGCAAGGTCCCCACCATCATGGTGTAGAGCCCGATGGCCGTGCCTCGGGCGGACTGCGGGTCCTCGGGTGTCAGGCGGGCGGCGATCTCGTCCACGATGGCCTTCGCGCCGTCGGTGTAGGCCTGCTTGGTCCCGTCCCCGCAGCGGCCGATCTCGTCGAGCAAGGCGGCGGAGGGGCACCCGAGGCCGGGGTGGTCCCGGTGCTCGGGCGACAGGTATTGGTGAACGAGGTCCTCGAGTCCCGGGCGGCCGGGCCGCAGCGTGCCGAACGCTTCGACCTGGGTGCGGAGTTCGCCTGCGACGACGTTGGCCACCAGGTCGTCCTTGGACTCGAAGTGGGCGTAGAACGCTCCGTTGGTGAGCCCGGCATCCGACATCAGCGTGGAGATGCCCGAACCGTCGATGCCGTCCTGCTTGAACCGGTGGCCGGCCGTCTCGATGATCCGTTGCCGAGTCACCTGTTTGTGCTCCTTGGCGTAGCGCGCCACAGGGTTCCTCCATTCGCTCCGCGGGGCCATTGCCTCGCACTCCATCCTAATCTATGGTCTGACGTGCGTAATATTATGGTTGACATTCCATTTTGTCGGCCACCGTCCAGAGATGATGAGGCGTGCCGTGAGCGATGTTCCCTTCCAGTCCGCCGTGGAGCAGTCACGCGCGCTGGCCGCCGGTGAGATCTCGAGCCGGGAGCTTGTCGAGCTCTACCTCGAACGGATCGCCACCCACAACACCACACTGAACGCGGTGGTGACCCTCGATCCCGAGCGCGCCCGTCGGGAAGCCCGGGAAGCGGACGCCGCGCGGGCGGCGGGGCAGGACCTCGGTCCGCTGCACGGAGTGCCGATCACGGTCAAGGACAGCTTCGAGACAGCCGGGATGCGCACCGTCTGCGGGCGTACGGACCTCAAGGACTACATCCCCGACCAGGACGCCGAGGCGGTCAGGCGGCTGCGGTCGGCCGGCGCCGTGATCATGGGGAAGAGCAACATGCCGCCCGGCAACCAGGACGTCCAGGCCGACAACCCGGTGTTCGGTCCCTCATCCAACCCGTGGGACACCACCCGCACTTCGGGCGGGTCCGCCGGAGGCGGCGCCGTCGCCACCGCCGCGGGGCTCACGTCCTTCGACTTCGGCTCGGAGATCGGCGGATCGACCAGGATCCCGTCCCACTTCAACGGTCTGTACGGGCACAAGTCGACCTGGCGGTCGATTTCCCTGATCGGACACGTTCCGGGCGGCCCGGGCACAGGACGATGGACGAACCCCGACATGGCCTGCGGCGGCGCGCAGGTCCGCGACGCTCGTGACCTCGTCCCGATCCTGCGGGCAACGACCGGAACGGCCGACTACGACGGCGGCTTCAGTTACACGCTCGCACCGCCACGGGCGACCAAGCTCGCCGACTTCCGGGTCGCCGTCTGGGGCGAGGATGCCGCGTGCCCGGTCGACAGCGACGTCGCGGCCGCCATGGACGACGCGGTCACCGTGCTGCGAGCGGCCGGCGCGAAGGTCACCGTCCAGCCCGCGAGCCTCCCGGTCGACATCACGACCAATCACCGCAAGGCCTTCCTGCCCCTGCTCTACGGCGCGTTGTCCTACGACCGCACCGGTCTCACTCCCGCCCCCAACGCCGCGCTGCTGGCCAGGCTCGTCCAGCACCCGCGCGGCGACGCCGGTCCCGCCCTGCTCGGAACCTTCCAGTCCCACTACCGGTGGCAGCTGGCCCACGCGGTGCGCAACGAGCTCCGCCAACGATGGTTCGAGTTCTTCCAGGACTTCGACGTCGTCCTCATGCCGGTCACCCCGACGGCCGCCCCCGTCCACCACAACAAGCTGATCGACCGGTTCGGACGGCCCTTCGAAGTCGACGGCGTGCGCCGCCCCTACTGGGACCAGGTCAAGTGGAACGCCGTCGCCAACGTCTCCGGCGGTCCGGCGACGACCATTCCGGTGTGCAGGAGCAGGAGCGGACTGCCCGTCGGCGTGCAGGCCATGGGACCGAGCGGCGGCGATCTCACCACCATCGAGTTCGCCGCACTGCTGGGCCGGGAAGTGGACGGCTTCCTGCCGCCTCCGGCCTTCGTCTAGCCCCCGACCGCCCGCCCCGAGAGCCGAGGAAGACGACGATGCCCCTCCCGAGCCGCAACGTGTCAGGACTGCTGACGGATTCCGCGTCCCGCTACCCGCAGCGCACCGCGATCGTCTTCGGCGACGACCGCGTCACCTACGCCGCCCTCGACGCCGCGGCCAACCAGGTCGCCAACCTGCTTGTCGCACGCGGCATCCGGCCCGGTGACAAGGTCGCTCTGTCCTGCCCCAACCTGCCGCACTTCTCCAGCGTCTACTTCGGCATCCTCAAGGCCGGAGCCGCGGTCGTGCCGCTGAACGTGCTGCTCAAGGCCCGCGAGGTCGCCTACCACCTCACCGACTCCGACGCGAAGGCGTACTTCGCCTTCGAGGGCACGCCGGAGCTGCCGATCGGACAGACCGCGTGGGAGGGGTTCCGGGCGAGCGCGGCCTGCACCGAGTTCTTCCTGATCGAGAACGGCGGCGCGCCGTGGTCCGGGGACGGGACGCCGGAGTCGTACGCCTCGGCCGTAGCCGACCGGCCCGTGACGTTCCGGACGGTCGACCGCGACGAGGACGACACCGCGGTGGTCCTCTACACCTCCGGCACGACCGGCCACCCCAAGGGCGCGGAGCTGCGGCATCGCAACGTGTACGACAACGCGCTCGCCGGCACCGACCTGTTCGCCTCCGATCCGGAGCACCCCGACACGTACCTGTGCGTGCTGCCGCTGTTCCACGCCTTCGGTCAGACCGTCATCCAGAACGGCGCCCTCGCCTTCGGCGGCACCATCGTGATGCAGCCGAGGTTCGAGGCGCGGGCCGCCCTGCGCCTCATGCTCGACCACGACGTGACGTTCTTCGCCGGGGTCCCGACGACGTACTGGGGCCTGCTCGCGGCACTCGACGACACCGTCGACGTCGCCCGCCTGGCCACGAACCTTCGGGTGGCGGCGGTCGGCGGCTCAGCCCTGCCCGCCGAGATCCACAAGCAGTTCGAGGACCGCTTCGGGGTGACGATCCTGGAGGGCTACGGACTGTCCGAGACCTCCCCGATCGCCTCCTTCTCCCCGTTCGGCGAGGCACCCCGCGTCGGATCGATCGGCGTGCCCATCCCGGGCGTGGAGATGAAGCTCGTCCGCGACGACTGGAGCGACGTCACGGGCGGCCCCGACGAGATCGGGGAGATCGCGATCAAGGGGCACAACGTCATGAAGGGCTACTACAAACGGCCCGAGGCGACGGCCGAGGCGATCAGGGAGGGCTGGTTCCGCTCCGGCGACCTCGCCCGCAAGGACGAGGACGGCTTCTACTACATCGTCGACCGGTCCAAGGACATGATCATCCGCGGCGGCTTCAACGTCTATCCGCGCGAGATCGAGGAAGTGCTCATGGAGCATCCCGGGGTCTCGCTCGTCGCCGTCATCGGCGTACCGCACGACTCCCACGGCGAGGAGATCAAAGCCGTCGTCGTGCGGAACGCCGGGAGCGGCACGACCGAGGAGGAGCTCGGCGCCTGGGCGAAGGAGCGCCTCGCCGCGTACAAGTACCCGCGCATCGTCCAGTTCGTCGACGCGCTGCCGCTGACGTCCACCGGCAAGATCCTCAAGCGCGAACTCGCCTGACCGCGACGCCTCCGCGAACCCCGGGGGCGCGACCGGCGTCCCCCGTCACCCCCCCACCCATGCTCACGCTCCCGCCCCCACCGAAGGAAACCCATCCATGACCTCCCTGCACGACCACCTGACCCTGCCCAACGGCCAGGTGCTACCGAACCGGATCATGAAGTCCGCACTCAGTGAGGCGCTCGCCGACAAGCGCAACGCCCCCGACCATCGCCTCGAACAGCTCTACCGCACCTGGAGCCGGGGCGGGTACGGACTGATCATCACCGGCAACGTCATGGTCGACCGCACCCAACTCGGCGAGCCGGGCAACGTCGTCATCGAGGACGACCGCGACCTCCCCGCGCTCACCCGATGGGCCGCGGCGACCAAGGACGCCGGCATCCCGACCTGGGTACAGCTCAACCATCCCGGCCGCCAGGCCAACATGCTCGCGCTCGGGCACACACCGGTCGCGCCCAGCCCGATCGCGCTCAACCTGCCCGGTGCCACCAAGCCCCGCGAGCTGACGTCCGCCGAGATCGAGGACATCATCGAGCGGTTCGCGACCGCGGCGGAGGTCTGCGAGACGGCCGGCTTCGCCGGGGTGCAAGTGCACGGAGCTCACGGCTACCTGGTCAACCAGTTCCTCTCCCCGCTGTCGAACCGGCGCGACGACGAATGGGGCGGCGACCCCGAGCGCCGGATGCGTTTCGTCCTCGAGGTCGTGCGCCACATACGGTCCCGGGTGTCACCCGGCTTCGCCGTAGCCGTCAAGCTCAACTCGGCCGACTTCCAGCGCGGTGGGTTCACCGAGGAGGAGTCCCGCTCCGTCGTCGCGGCGCTGGTGAACGAAGGACTCGACCTGATCGAGGTCAGCGGCGGCAACTACGAGTCGCCGGCGATGTCGGGCTCCGCCGCGGCGTCGACACGCGCCCGCGAGGCTTACTTCCTGGAGTACGCGCGTACGGTGCGCGACCTGGTCGGCGATGTGCCGGTGGCCGTCACGGGTGGCTTCCGCTCCCGCACCGCGATGGAGGACGCCGTCGCCACGGGCGAGTGCGACGTCGTCGGTATGGGCCGGCCCACCGCCACGACGCCCGATGCCGCGGACGTGATCCTGGCGGGACGGGCCGAGGCCGTCGTCGCACACCAGCTGCGCTTCGGAATGCGCCGGGTCCTCGGCAAGGTCGCCGACCTCAAGATGCTCGACGGTGTGCTCGACCTGGGCTGGCACGCCGACCAACTGCATCGACTGGGCGCGGGCCTCGCACCCGACCTGCGGCGCGGGCGTCTCGCCACCACCGTCTCGATGATCCGGCGAAACGGCAGCACGTCCTTCCGCCGCAAGCGCGGAGCCTGAGGCCCCGCTTGTACCCGGCCCCCTGGGCAGACCGAGAAGGACATCAGGTCGCCGAGGGGGCCGGCTGAACCGCGATATGCCGTCGAGCCGCGTCCGCGAAGACCTCGATTGGATGGCTCTGGCGTCACCCCACCGGAGACTCCCCGGCGTTCACTCCGGCAGCGGTTCGTCGGCCCGCTCGGCGACCTCATGGCGCAGTGCGGTCCAGAGGGCACGTACGGCCGGGTGTGTCCTGGCCTCGCGGCGCACGGCCAGGGTGATGGGAAGAAGATGCTGTGCCCGGGGACGGTGGCCTGCCGGTCGCCGCCGTCGTCGACTTCGGACTGACCCTGTCCAGGCCGGCCCGGCTGACCGCGGACACCGGCGTCGACGCCCTCCCCTATGCCGTCGAGGCGTACGTGAGCCGCAAGGCCAATCCGTTCTCCGACGGCCTCGCCCTGAACGCGATCCGGACCATCGGCCGACGTGGAAGTGAGAGCCGATCGGGCGGCTCATACCGTGCACCAGTGCCACGCCGGAGTTGGAGAAGGCGATGCCCACGGACAGTCGAACGCGATGCTCTTCCCCGCGGTGACCGCGTTCTCCGTGCCCGCCGCCGAGAGCCGGTACGCCGACTGCGCCCGCGCACTCGGAGCCGCCACCGACGGCGACAGCTTGGCCACCGACCGGCTCGTGGAGGCGCTCCGAGCCCTGTGCAAGGATCTTGAGGTGCCCACACCTCAAGCCCACGGCATCGACGAGGACGAGTGGTTCGTCCTGCTGCCCCTCATGGCCGAGCAGGCGCTCGCCTCCGGATCCCCCGCCAACAACCCCGTCGTACCCACCATGAACGAGATCCAGGATCTCTACGCACAGATCTACGCCTGACAGCCGGCGAGTGAGGAAAACCCCGATGGCCATGACCGCCAGGTCCACGCGGACGGCGAGTTGACGACCGATGACTGAAACCGCCGCCGCCGACATCCTCGCCGACGTCCACCGGGGCGTCGGCCGGATCCTTCTGAACCGGCCCAAGGCGCTCAACGCCCTGACGACGGACATGGTCGTCGGCATCGACCGCGTGCTCGCCGGCTGGGAGCACACCCCGCTGTCCGCCGTGGTGCTCGCCAGTACCAGCACGAAGGCGTTCTGCGCCGGCGGAGACATCCGCACGATCCGCGAGCACAGCCTCGCCGGCGACGCGGAGTCCAGTGAGCGGTTCTTCGCCTCCGAGTACCGGCTCAACGCCCGGATCGCCGAATATCCCGTGCCGGTCGTGTCGCTCATCGACGGGGTGTGCATGGGCGGCGGCCTCGGCTTGTCCATCCACGGCGCCTTCCGCGTCGTCACCGAGCGCGCGGTGCTGGCGATGCCCGAGACGGGGATCGGGTTCTTCCCGGACGTCGGGGCCAGCTACTTCCTGCCGAGGCTGCCCGGCGCGATCGGGATGTACCTGGGACTGACGGGGCAACGGCTCGACGCGGCCGACGCCCTGTACACGGGGCTGGCCACGCACTTCGTCCCCGCGGACGGGCTCGATGCGGTGGGGGATGCCCTGGCCGACAGCCCCGGTGACCCGGTGGACCTGGTCCTCAACCGCCTCGCCGGTCCTTCCCCGGTGGCGGGCAGCAGGCTGGCGGAGGCACGCGGGGACGTGGACCGGGCGTTCGGCGCGCCCAGCCTTGGCGAGATCGAGAAACGCCTGCGCCACCTCGACACCCCTTGGGCGGCAGCCGCGTCGGCCGCTCTGGAGTCCGCCTCGCCGCAGAGCCTGGAGATCACTCACGCCCTGCTGGCGCGGGGCAGGCAGCGGACGTTGCGCGAGTGCCTCGACACCGAACTCGCCCTCGCCCGCACCACCATCCGAACGCCGGACTTCCTGGAGGGCGTCCGCGCGGCCCTGGTCGACAAGGACCGCACTCCCCGCTGGCAACGTCCGTCGCTCGGCGGAGGGCCACTGCCGTCCTGAGCGGGTCCGCCGTATGCAGGCCACTGCCGCGCGCAGGCGGCTGATCGTGCAGGAGGGGCGCGCTTCGACGAGACGCGAGCGCGCCCCCGCCGACCAGGTTGTCAGGAAAGCGGGAGCGGAAGGCGCTGTCGGTCGGGCGTAGGGGCTCAGGAGTGGTCGGGCACCATCGAGACCACGACCTTGCCGGCCTTGGTGCGGCCCTGCTCGACGTGGGCCATCGCCTGGAGTGTCCGGTCGAAGGGGAAGGTGCTGTCGATGACCGGGCGGAGCTTTCCGCTGTCGTAGAGGGCGGCGAGTTTGCGCAGCTGGGAGCCGTTTGCCTGCATGACGAGGAACTCGTAGCGCACGCCCAGCGCCTTGGCCTGCTTGCGGATCTTGCGGCTGAGGGTGTGCATGACCAGGCCCATGACGGCGGGGGCGCCGAGCTGCTTGGCGAAGCCGGCGTCCGGCGGGCCGACGACACTGATGGCCAGGCCGCCGGGCTTCAGCACGGTCAGCGACTTCTCGAGGTTCGCTCCGCCCAGGGAGTCCAGCACCAGGTCGTAGTCGGACAGCACTTTGGAGAAGTCTTCCTTGGTGTAGTCGACGACGACGTCGGCGCCCAGGCTCCTGACCAACTCCTCGGACCTGGTGTTCGCGGTCGTCGCCACCGTGGCGCCGAGGTGCTTGGCGAGCTGGATGACCGTCGAGCCGAGGCCGCCGGCTCCGGCGTGGACGAGCACCTTCTGTCCCGGCTTCACGTGCGCGCGCTCGACGAGGATCTGCCAGGCGGTCAGGGCCACCAGCGGCACCGCGGCCGCCTCCTCCAGGGAGAGTGAGGCCGGCTTGGGGGCGACATCGTCCGCGTCGATCGCGATGTACTCCGCGAAGGCCCCGATCCGCAGGTCGCGCGGGCGGGCGTAGACCTCGTCGCCGACCTTGAAGCCGTGTACGGCGGAGCCGACCTGTGTCACGACGCCGGCCACGTCGTGGCCGAGCACGAACGGGCGCTTGTACTTCAGGATCTGCTTGAACTCCCCGTTGCGGACCATCTTGTCCAGCGGGTTGATGCTGGCGGCGCCCACTCTGACCAGAACGTCGCGGGCGCCGACGGTGGGCTCGGGCACGTCTGCGGCGCGGACGCCGTCCTTGCCGTACTTCTCGACGATGAATGCCTTCATGACGGGCGCCCTTGTCTGTGGGTGTTCCGGTGATCGATGTGATTCTTCGCGCAGGTCCCCCCTCGCGCCCGTTCTAACGTGCGGCTGGGTTGGTGTGCTGCTGGTTACGACATTACTAGCTGAGTATGGAAAAGTAAACTCAGGCGGGTAAGGGTTGCTCCCTGCGGGCGAGAAGCGGGCGATCCTGATCCTGTGCGGGACGGTCGCATGGGCATCACGGACGGATGTCTGTCCAGGGCGTGCAGGCCGGCGTTTTCCGCGCGCTCAACGGTCACTTCGCCGCCCAGGTCGTAGCGGTCACCATCGATGCGGTGCAGTCGGGGATCCTCCTGGAGAGGACCGGCCTGACCGCCGGTGACGCGTTCTCCGAGCTCGGTGACCTCCTGCTGGACGAGCTCAGCGCGGGACAGGGAACGTCCGAGCCGGATTCCACAGTCGTCCGCTCCCCCCGGGGTCACGTCTCGGCGCCTCGATAAGGCCCGGCGGAAAGACGGTCAGTTGCGACGCCCCCTGGAGTACGGCGCATCGGTGCGGCCAGGGTGCCGGCGATGGCTCACGACCGGAGGCGGGCGCCCGGTCCCAGCCGGGCGGTGACTTCCCGGGGGGTGAGGGTGGCGTGGTCCGCGGAGCATTCGACGACGACGCGGACCGGGGCGTCGCAGTCGGTGTGGCGGACGTCCAGTAGAGGTCCCTCGGGGCCGAGCGTGTGTGCCTCGCCCCACTGGGTCAGTGCCATCAGGACGGGCCACAGGTCCCAGCCCTTGCGGGTCAGGCGGTATTCGTTGCGGGAGCGGCTGCCGGGTTCCTGGTAGGGGACGGTCCGGAGGATGCCGGCCGAGGTCAGCTTGCGGAGACGGTCGCTGAGGACGGCCTCCGACAGGCCGATGTGGCGGTGGAGGTCGTCGAAGCGACGGACTCCGTTGACGGCGTCACGCAGGATCAGCAGTGTCCATTTCTCCCCGATCACGTCGAGCGTGCGCTGGACGGGGCAGTTCTCGGTGCTCGCCTCAAGCCACTCCATGCGGCCATCGTAGAGCTCTGGCTTCGTCATTGACAGTCAGGTGCGCAGAAGTCTAGCTTCATTTGAAAAAGTCAGCTGTCGGGCAGAGGGAAGGGCACCGGACCGTGGGGCGAACACGTACGTATCAATGGGACGATCCCGCGATCTCGGCGGAGGCCGCCGGGCGCATGGCCGGCATCGACTTCCTGCGCGAGCTGATGGCGGGGCGCCTCCCGGGTCCGCCGGTCAGCTACACCCTCGACTTCGCCCTGGACGAGGTGGAACCCGGCAGGGCGGTGTTCTCGCTGACGCCGGGGGAGGAGCACTACAACCCGATCGGTAGCGTCCACGGCGGCATTTTCGCCACCCTGCTCGACTCGGCGGCGGGGTGCGCCGTCCAGTCCACGCTCCCGCAGGGCGTGGCGTACACCTCGCTCGACCTGACGGTGAAGTTCCTGCGTCGGATCACCGCGGACACGGGCCCGGTGCGCGCCATCGGCACGGTCATCAACAAGGGCCGCCAAACCGCCCTCGCCCAGGCCCAGTTGCTCGACGCGACGGACCGTCTGCTGGCCCACGCCACCAGCAGCTGCATGCTCTTCCCGGTGCCCGTCCCTCAGCGATGACTCCGCGGGCGGAGCCTCGGTTCGTGGAGGGCGGCGATGTTCCGCCCGGCGGCGGCCTGCTCTCGCTCGGTGGCGTGAGAGGTACGGGTAGATCCGTGGTTTCCGAAAGGTACCGGGGACTGCTCGGCGAGATCCGCCAGGACCATCGGCGCGTGGAGGTTCTCCAGGGCCCGCTGGCGGGCGGCGGCCGTACCGCCGGCAAGATCGTGCTCGCCATGTAAGGGGTAGCGCGACCGTCACGTACGCGCGGCCTGAGTCGAGCGCGCCCACTCGCCCCGGCGGCGATCTTCGCCCGCCGGGAGGGCGCGTCGGCTGAGTATCTGAAAGTAAACTTAAATCGGTTAGAATCGCTCCCATGGATGCGTGGACCGAAGTTCTGCAAGACACCGGCATGGACCCCCGACTCGACCGGGACACGTCCAACTGCTCGATCGCCCGGACTCTCGAGATCGTGGGCGAGAAGTGGACGATCCTGATCCTGCGCGAGGTCTGGTACGGCTCGTCCCGCTTCAGCGACTTCGAACGCGTTCTCGGCTGTCCTCGCAACCTCCTCGCGACACGGCTTCGGATGCTGGTGGAGGAAGGGATCCTGGCGACCGAGACGTACAAGGAGCCCGGTTCGCGGAGTCGGCCGAAGTATGTGATCACTGCGAAGGGCATGGATCTGGTGCCGGCCGTGATGGGGCTGCTGCAGTGGGGTGACCGCTACCGCGCCGACCCGGAGGGGCCGGCGGTAGTGGCGCGACACCGCGAGTGCGGCGCACACGTCGATGTCCAGATCCGCTGCGAACTCGGCCACCCGGTGCCAGTGCAGGACATCGAGAGCGTCCCCGGCCCGGCCTTTCGTATGAAGTCGTCCGAGTGAGCTGAGGTTCCTCCGTCAGTCTCCTGTCACCAACGGCGAGCGGAAGAGTCTGACCGGCAAGGCGGTTGGCTCAGGTCAAGTCAGGAGGGCCTTCCCATGGGACAGCCGACAGTGAAGACCGGAGTGACGCAGGTGCACGGGGTCCGTCTGCACTACGTCCGAGCCGGGTCCGGACCCCTGCTCGTCCTGCTTCACGGCTGGCCGCAGACCTCCGAATGCTGGCGGCCGGTACTGGCGGACCTCGCCGCCGACCACACCGTTGTGACGCCGGACCTGCGCGGATACGGCCTGAGCGACAAGCCCACCCACGGTTACGACAAGCGGCGTATGGCCGCCGACATGGCAGGCCTCGTCGAGACGCTCGGCTTCGAGCGGGCCATGGTCGTAGGCCACGACCGCGGCGCTCGCGTCGGGCACCGCTGGGCGCTGGACCGCCCGGACCAGGTGGAGCGGCTGGCCGTGCTCGACATCGTTCCCACCCGCGAGATGTTCCGCCGCCTGGACGCCTCACTCGCCTCCGGGTACTGGCACTGGCTGTTCCGCATGCAGCCCGACCTGCCCGAGCGCCTGGTGGGGCAGGACATCCGTGGGTATCTCGAGTACTTCTTCGAACGGTGGACCTACAACCGCCACGGCCTGACCGCCGACGCGGTCGACGGCTACGTCCGTGCGTTCTCGCGCCCGGGCGCCCTGCGTGCGAGCCTCGACGACTACCGCGCCATGGAGGAGGACACCGCCCTCGACGACATCGACGCCGCCGAAGGCCGCCGCCTCAGCATGCCGCTGCTGGCGCTGTGGGGGTCCGTGGGCCTTCCTGCCCGCCTGCCGACACTGGAGATCTGGCGTGGCTACGCGGACGACGTCACCGGTGCCGAGATCCCGGAGTGCGGCCACTTCATCCCGGAGGAGCAGCCGGCGGCGATGTTGGCGCACCTGCGGCCCTTTCTGGCCGGCAGGACGAGCCCGTGAACTCCCCAACGTGACGGAAGCGGTGGCGCTCAGCGCCACTGCTCCATGACGCTCCCTGGGCAGACGTACTCGGCCGTCGATCAATGACGTGAATACCGACGGGCGACGGCATGGTGCGTGAGTGAGCACCGGCCTCCACCGGGCTCGGTGCGGGTGCCTGGGCGGTCCGGCCCTCAGGGGAGCTGCGGGTAGAGCGCGGAGACGCCTCCGGCCAGCGCGGCCTGGGCTTGGCGGGAGACGTCGTCCGCGAGGATCTCGTAGGCGCCGGCGGCGATGCCGTCGACGGCGATGCGGGCGATGTCGGCCGGGTGGGACTTGGCTGCGTCGACGGCGCGGACCATGTCGGTGTCCATGTAGCCGACGTGCAGGCCGGCCACGCGGATGCCCTGGTCGGCGAGTTGCAGGCGCAGGGCGTTGGTGAGCGACCACTCGGCGGACTTGGCTGCGCAGTAGGCGCCGAACTCCGGGAAGCTGACCCAGGACAGGCCGGACAGGACGTTCAGGATCGTCCCGCCGCCGTTGGCCGCGATCTGGGGTGCGAAGGCGCGGGTCACCGAGAGGGTGCCGAAGTAGTGGGTGTCCATCTCCAGGCGAATGTCGTCGACGTCGGCGGCGAGCAGGTCGGCGCCGGTGGAGGATCCCGCGTTGTTGATCAGGAGGGTCACGTCCCCGATGGCCTGGGCGGCGGCCGCGACAGAGGCGGGGTCGGTGATGTCGAGCGCGATCGGCTTGGCGCCGGGCAGGTCGACCTGGTCGGGGTTGCGGGCGCCGGCGTAGACGGTGGCGCCGCGGCCGAGCAGCTCGGTGGCGAGGGCTCGACCGAAGCCTCGGTTGGCTCCGGTGACGAGAGCGGTGCTGGCGGAGAGGTCCATGGAGGGTCCAAGGGCAGTAGGTGATTGACGTACGACCGTAATACTAAGCGGGTGGTGTCGGTGAGCGCAAACGCTCTGCGCGGTCGACGGTGTCCACGGCCAAGGCGAAAGGGGTGTGCCGCACGTGCGGCACACCCCTTTCGCGGTCCGTCGAAGGTGGACTCGGAGCGGGTGTGGCGATGGCGTGGCCGCCGCCGAAGGAGCTGCCCCAGATCGCGATACGGGCGCGGTCGACGTCACGGCGGGTGTGGACGTAGGCCAGGGCGGCGTCCCAGTCGGCGAGTTGACGCTTGATCGGCAGGAGTTGGCGCGGGTGGCCGCCGCTGTCGCCGAAGTGCCGCTAGGTGAAGGCCACGGCGGCGATGCCGGCCTGGGCGCAGCGCTCGGCGAAGGCGTCCAGGCGCATCTCCCGGGTGGCGCCCAGGCCGTGGCCGAGTACGACGACGGGCGGGGACGTGACGCCCGTGGGGAGGGAGAGCCATCCGGCGCACGTGCTGTCGCCGGAGGGGAAGGTGATGTCGTGCCGGGTGAAGGAGTGGGGCGTGGTCATCGTCGCGTCACCGCCGCGTCCTCTTCGTCGAGCGGTGGCCGGGCACGCTGCCCAAGGTGAGTGCTTGTTCGTAGGTGTCCGGGTTGTAGAGCGGGAGCTCGCCGGTGGCATCGGTTGTCTCGATGTAGTCGAGCATGAGTTCCTGACCTTCCTGGGGCATGACTCGGGTGAAGAACTCGGTGCGCTCGACGTGCAGCCCTTCCGTCAGCGACATGGAACCGAGGCTCCGTTGGCGAGCGCCTCTCCCGGCGTGAACGGCTTGCCTTCGAGGATGGCGACCAGGGACCTGTGGGTGCCGATCAGGCGGGTCAGCCGCTGGGTGCCGCCGCCTTCCGGAATGATGCCGAGGAGGATTTCCGGCCAGCCGATGAAGTAGTCCCCCTCGGTCATGACACGCAGATCGCACGCCTGAACCGCCGCCGGTCCACCTGCTGGGTCTCATGACTGGACGAACCTATGCTTGGGTCATGAGGCGGACATCCTTTGCGCAGTGGCCCTGCTCGATCGCCCGGACGATGGACCTGCTGGGGGACTGGTGGACACCCTTGGTGCTGCGTGAGGCGTTCTACGGGATCCGGCGGTTCGACGCGTTCCAGGAGTCGCTGGGAATCGCCCGCAACACGCTCACGGACCGGCTGCGCCGGCTCGTGGAGGAGGGGCTGCTGGAGAAGCGGCCGTACCAGACGGAGCCGGTTCGCTACGACTACGTGCTCACCGAGAAGGGCCGCGACTTCTACGACGTCCTGCTGGTGATGAACCGGTGGGGGGACCGCTGGCTGGCCGGTGAGGCGGGCCCGCCGGTGGCCATGCGCCACGAAGTGTGCGGGCAGGAGACCCATGCCGCGGTGGTGTGTGCCTCCTGTGGTGAACCGATGACCGCGGAGAACACCCGCCCCCGGATGGGGCCCGGTTATCCGCCGCACCTGGCCGAACGGCCGGACGTGCAAGAGCGTTTCGCGGACTGACCCGATGTCCGGGCCGGGCCTGTGTGTGCCCTTGACATGTAAGTCTATCTACGCAACTTTACTGGTCAGGTCTGGTCATGAGAGTTCTCGGATGGGGCAGGGAGGCCACGGGATCGTGGAGTGGACGGGTGCGCGCTATGCGGACAAGCCGACGGTTGAGGTCCACACCTGGATCGCCGCGCCGCCGGGGCGGGTGTGGGCGCTGGCGGCTGACGTCGAGTTGATGCCGCGTATGAGTGCAGAGCTGCAGTCCGTGGAATGGCTGGACGGCAGAACCGGCCCTGCTCTGGGAGCCCGGTTCATCGGCCGGAGCAAGCACGAGTCGCTGGGGGAGTGGGCCACCACGTCCCACATCGTCGAGTACGAGCCGCCGAGGACGATCGCCTGGGCGGTCGAGGATCCGCTCAACCCGACGGCGATCTGGCGGTTCACGCTGGAGCCGCAGGGCGAAGGCACCCTGCTGCGGCAGTGGATGCAGATGGGGCCGGCCCGCTCGGGCCTCTCCTTCGCCATCGACCGTATGCCGGACAAGGAACAGAAGATCGTCTTCGTGCGCATGCGGGAGTTCGAGACCGGCATGACCGTCACCCTCGAAGCGATCAAGAAGCTGGCCGAGGGCACCTCGGCCGCGAGTGAGGCGAGTCTGTGATGCGTACCTCCACCACGATCGAAGCCTCCGGTGGCGACTGGCGGGAGATCGTCGACTACGTCACCGAGGCGGAGAAGCTCGGTCTGGACATCTGCTGGGTGGCGGAGGCCTGGGGCTCCGAGGCGCCCTCGCCGCTGGGCTACCTCGCCGCGAAGACCGAGCGCATGCTCCTCGGATCCGGAATCATCCAGCTCGGCACCCGCACACCGATGGCCATCGCCCGCGCCGCGATCACCCTCTCGCAGATCTCCCAGGGGCGCTTCCTCCTCGGACTGGGCCCCTCGGGGCCGCAGGTGATCGAAGGACTGCACGGCGTGCCCTTCGACCGGCCGCTGGTACGGATGCGGGAGACCGTCGAGATCGTGCGCCAGGCCGCCTCGGGCGCCAAAATCTCCTACTCCGGGCGGGAGTTCAGCATTCCGCTGCCGGGCCGGGAGGTGAAACCCATGCGTCTGTCGATGCGCGCCGAGCATGACATTCCGATCTACCTCGCCACCCTCTCACCGAAGATGCTGCACCTGACCGGTGAGATCGCCGACGGCTGGCTGGGCACCAGTTTCGTGCCCGAGGGCGCCAAGGAGGCGTACTTCGACCACCTGGACCAGGGCCTGGCCGCCGCCGGTCGCGCCCGAGCCGACCTCGACATCTGTCAGGGCGCCGAAGTCGCCTTCGCGGACGACGAGGACGCGCTGCGCCAGATGGTGGCCGGTCGCAAGAAGGAACTGGCCTTCAGCCTCGGCGGCATGGGCTCCGCGACCACGAACTTCTACAACAACGCTTACAGCCGGCAGGGTTGGGCTGAAGTGGCGGCAGAGGTCCGCACACGTTGGCAGGCCGGCGACCGGGACGGTGCGGCCGCGCTGGTCACCGACGAGATGGTGCTGGCGACCACTCTGATCGGAACCGAGGACATGGTGCGCGAGCGGCTGCGTGTGTGGCGCGACGCGGGTGTCGACACCGTCCGTTTCTATCCCGCCGGCGAGACCCTCGACGTCCGGCTCACCACCCTGGGCCGGGCCATCGGCCTGGTCCGTGACATCGAGGACGAGGCGGCACGGTAGTGAGACGGCCGGGCCCGGTCGAGGAGGGCCGTCGCGAGGCGTTGGCCGAAGGAGTTGGCTGACCTCTGCCACGGGTGCTGACGCCGTCCGCCACCAGACCCGGCATCGGCAGGCTGATCGCACGGCACGTCCTCGCCAGTGACTCCTCCCTGGCGGCCGCCGCGACGATGATCTGGTTGCCCTCGCACAGGACGGCCGGCAGGCGCCGCGCGACGGTGGCGACGGGAACGTCAGCTTGCAGCTGACCGCTTTCGGCCGGCACGGTCAGCGGCCGCTCGATCGGTGGCCGGGCCACGCCGTCGCTGATGTGCCGGCACCGCTCTCCCGGCACCGAGGGCGCCCGGGCCGTGACGTCTCGATGCAGGGGATCGTCGAGGGGCCGCCGCAGAAGGCGTGCGTGAGGCTCGGCACGGCGCCCTGACGGGCCACTGCCGGCGTGGGGCGCAGTTGAGGCGGCGGCGCCGGACGCCGTCCGCAGGCCGGGTCTTCACGGGCCAGTCGTGGTCATCGGGCTGGACGTCTTCGGCCTCGGTGTCGCCGAGGCCGAAGTGCGCGGAGTCGACGAGGCGTCGTCCCGCCGTCCATGATTGCCGCGCGGGCATAGATCACGGCATCGGGGCGCTGAAGCGAGCGTCTGGGTGACTGCCGCCGAGCTGGTGACCATGTGGGCGCCGTTCTCTCGCTCCGGTGGTCTCCTTGCGGCATGCGGTGGCACAGGCCGCCACTGCTCAGTCGGTGAGCAGGAACAGGTTGTTCGATCGGGAGCACGTCGGCCCCTCACGGGGGACGGCCGCCCCAGCGGAAAGGAACCGTCCATGGATGAGCAGGAGCGCTTCGACGTCGTGGTACTCGGCGCGGGACCCGGCGGATACGTTGCCGCCATCCGGGCCGCCCAACTGGGCAAGCGTGTCGCGGTGGTCGAGGAGAAGTACTGGGGCGGCGTCTGTCTGAACGTGGGCTGTATCCCCACCAAGGCCCTGTTGCGCAACGCCGAACTCGCGCACGTCTTCACCCGCGAGGCGAAGACCTTCGGCATCAAGGTCGAGGGTGAGGTCTCCTTCGACTACGGGGAGGCGTTCCGCCGCAGCCGCAAGGTCGCGGACGGCCGGGTGACGGGCGTCCACTACCTGATGAAGAAGAACAAGATCACGGAAGTCAGCGGTCGGGGTACCTTCCTGGACCCGCACACGCTCCAGGTGACCGACTACGACGGCAACACCCGCGCCATTGGCTTCGATCACTGCATCATCGCCGCCGGGGCGACCCCGAAGCTGCTGCCCGGTACCCGCCGTACGTCGCGCGTGGTGACGTACGAGGAGCAGATCCTCGCCGAGGACCTGCCGCAGTCGATCGTGATCGCGGGCGCCGGCGCCATCGGTATCGAGTTCGCCTATGTGCTGCACAACTATGGCGTGAAGGTGACGATCGTCGAGTTCCTGGACCGGATCGCCCCGCTGGAGGACGTGGAGGTCTCCGCCGAACTGGCCAAGCAGTACCGCAAGTTGGGCATCGACGTCCTCACCTCGACCCGCGTCGAGTCGATCGACGAGTCCGGTCCGCAGGTGCGGGTCACGGTCACCGGCAAGGACGGCACCCAGCAGGTCTTGGAGGCCGACAAGGTCCTGCAGGCGATCGGCTTCGCGCCGAACGTCACCGGCTACGGCCTGGAGAACACGGGCGTCACCGTCACCGAGCGTGGTGCGATCGACGTCGACGGACGGTGCCGCACCTCCGTCCCGCACCTCTACGCCATCGGTGATGTCACCGCGAAGCTGATGCTCGCGCACGCCGCCGAGGCGATGGGCGTGGTCGCCGCGGAGACCCTCGCGGGTGCGGAGACGATGGAGCTGGACTACGTGATGATCCCGCGGTCCACCTTCTGCCAGCCGCAGATCGCCAGCTTCGGTTACACCGAGGCGCAGGCGAGGGAGAAGGGCTTCGACGTCCAGGTCGCCAAGTTCCCGTTCACCGCGAACGCCAAGGCCCACGGCCTCGGTGACGCGACCGGGTTCGTGAAGCTGATCAGCGACGCCAAGTACGGCGAACTCCTCGGCGGCCACCTCATCGGCCCCGACGTCACCGAACTCCTGCCCGAGCTGACCCTGGCCCAGCAGTGGGACCTCACGGTCCACGAGGTCGCCCGCAACGTCCACGCCCACCCCACCCTCGGCGAGGCAGTCAAGGAAGCCGTCCACGGCCTCGCCGGCCACATGATCAACATGTAGCGGTGCGGCATGGGCCCCTGGTGCTCGGGTCGGTTTCGCGTCCCGGAGCTGCCAAGGGGTCATGCCGCCCTATGTTCGGGTGCACGGCGCCTCACTCGGCGATGAACCGGACGCCTCGCGGTCGCGGGGAGGGCTCGGCCGGCGTGTCCAGGCCCTGAGCGTCCCGGTCCTGAGCGGTCGGGTCCTGGGCCGCGCCGGGCCCGTGGCGGAAGGGCGTCGACGGCACGAGGCCGCCGACGGCAAGGATCGCTGCTCAGGCTGTGGGTACGGCGGGCTGGGTGATGAGGGAGGCGTTACCGCCCTGGACGGAGTCCCGGGCGCCGGCAGAGGCCTCGTGGGGCACTCCGAGGGGGACCGCACTGGCGTCGGACAGGCGCGCGAACTGCTCAGGGGTGAGCCGGACGTCCAGGGCGCCCAGGTAGTCGTCGAGCTGGTTGAGGTTGCGCGGGCCGATGATCGGGACGAACGAGGTGGATGCCTGCGCGGCACGCTCACGTACCCAGGCCACCGACACCTGGGCGGGCGTCGCGCCGGTCTCCTCGGCGACGGCCAGGACCGTGTCGACGACGGCCGTCTTCTGTTCGGTGCTCTCGGTGTGGATGACCGCCTTCAGGTCGGTCAGCCGTCCCTCGGCACTGCGGCGGTACTTGCCGGTGAGCAGTCCGCCGCCGAGTGGTGACCACAGGGCGGCGCCCAGTCCCAGACTCTCGGCCATCGGCAGCAGTTCGCGGTCGGCGGTCCTCTCGACGAGGCTGTACTCGATCTGGATGCCCGCGACCGGTGCCCAGTTCTTGAGATCCGCGAGGGTCGCGGCGCGGGAGACGCGCCAGGCGGGGAAGTTGGAGAGGGCGGCGTGGAGGATCTTGCCGGAGCTGACCAGGTCGTCGAGCCCGCGCAGGATCTCCTCCATGGGCGTGAGGTCGTCGGGGAAGTGGACCCAGTACAGGTCGACGTAGTCGGTACCGAGGCGCTTGAGGCTCGCCTCCAGTGAAGCGACCATGTTCTTGCGGCTGTTGCCCGTCCTGGAGATGCCGGGCTGCGGACTGGCCCCGTTGGTGAACTTGGTCGCCAGGACGAAGTGGTCCCGGTCGGCGGCGACGAACTTGCCCACCAGCTCTTCCGACTCGCCGAACTGGTAGCCGTCCGCGGTGTCGAGGAACGTCCCGCCGGCCTCGGCGAACCGGTCGAACATCCGGCGTGCCTCGTCCGGTTCGGCGCCGGCGCCCCAGCCGGTGCCGAAGTTTCCTGTGCCGAGCGCGTACTCGGAAACACGCAGTCCTGTCCGTCGTCCGAAGGTCGTGTAACGCATCAGGTCTCCTTGGTGCTGATTTCGCATCGCCACATGCCGCGGCCGGGGCGCGCCCGCCGACCGGCCATGCCCTCCGGCGCATACCGCGCCCGCGGTCCCGTCGGTGGGAGCAGGCGGGCGGCCCGTTCGGGCCGGGGCGGGGGGTCGTAGGTCACGCGTGACGACGGACGATGGCGCGGCGCCGTGGTCAGGGAGTGCCGAACGTGCTCCGAGCCGGCGCAGGCCGACGAACCTCCCCCATCCGCTTGCATGCGATGCCGGGTGCGACTAAGTAAGACGATCTGTCTACTTAAGGCTCCACCGTAGCGGGCACGCCGCCCTATGTAAAACGATCGGTATCCTTAACGCTGTGATCGAAAATCAGCCCGTACGTCGGCGTCGGGGGCGTGGCGCCCGGGAGCGGATCCTCAAGGCGGCAACCGAGCTGTTCATCGCACAAGGGATCAACGCCACCGGGATGGATCAACTGTCGACCGTCGCCGAGGTCTCGAAACGCACCCTCTACACGCACTTCCCCAGCAAGGACGAGCTCGTCGGGGCATACCTGGAGTCGCTGGTGGAGCCCCTCCTGCCCGTATCCCCGTCGCCCACCCAGTCGACTTTCGGCGCGCGCGAGCAGCTCCTCGCCATCTTCGACCGGAAGCCGGCGGAATCCACCGCCGCGTTCCGGGGATGCCCGTTCCTCAACGTCAGCGTCGAGGTGCCTGACCCCGAGCACTCCGCCCACCGGCTGGCCGTGGCGTACAAGAAGGAGTTCGCCCACCGCCTCACGGACATCGCACGGCAGGCCGGGGCCGCCGACCCGGAAAAGCTCGGTGAGCAACTCGCGCTGCTCTTCGACGGCGCGGCCGCACGCGGCACCGCACTCAACGACAACCGCACCGGGGCGTGCGCGCGATCCATCGCAGAGTTGCTGGTCGATGCCGCCCTCGCCGAGGCCGGTCCGTCATCTCCCTGATGGCGGGTTCGGCAACCTGTGTCCGGCTGTTCAGTACCTCGCCGTCATCCTGATCTGGTCCCGAAGGTGACAGGACGTCGACCTGGACCGGCTTACTGAAGGTCTGTGCGCGACGTGTAGACCGCGCACGGTGTGCCGATCCGAGTCCTCGGTCCCAAGTCCGGCGGATCTCAACGTCGCGCGGCAGCGACGCTCACGTTCCCGACGGTCGTGGTTGCTCCGGCGGAACCGAGCTCTCGGCAAGCGCCATCCACTGGTCCAGGTCGGTCTGGGTGAACTCTGTCCAGGGTGGGATTCCGGGGAGCTGGCGGAGGAGGTCGTAGGCCTCGGGAATCTGTGTTCCGCGGAGGACCGGGCAGTGGCAGCCGGCGATGACCTCGGCGTTGAGGTGTTGGAAGCCGGTGACGACCTTCTCGAACTTCTGGGCGTCCAGCAGGGCGACCCAGGGCGAGACCAGGCGTCCGCCGAAGAGCTGGCCGTCGCGGAACTCGTCCGGAGACAGCGCGGCCATTTCGGGCACAGGGGTCGGCACGTTCGTGGCGAAGGTGTCGACGGACCACAGGACGTTGGCCTTCGAATCGAAGAGGGCCCGAGTGGTGGGGTTGTCGTACAGGGGCGGTCGCTTGGCGACCAGGGTGCGATCGCCCGCGTCGATCGTGTCGCCGTCGGTCATGAAGCGGCACCGGTTGATGGGAATCTCCCACTCCTCGGCCATGCGGCCGATGGAGAACCAGGTCGTCAGCAGGGTCGCGTTCGGGCATTCCGCGAGGACCGCCAGGAGGTTGCCGGCGTGGTCGCGGTCATCGTGGGTGAGGAAGATCCACCGTACGTCCAGAGGATCCACGATGGACCAGGCTGCCTCCAGCCACTGCGAGCGCACTGCGGGTGCCCCGGTGTCCACGAGGACTGGTTCGGTTCCCCGGATCACCATCGAGTTCATCGGGAAGTGGCCGACCGGTGGTGCCTCAAGGGCCCACGGAATGACGAACGTCTCCTCGGCGATCTTGTACGGCTGCAGAAGGTTGAAACTCTGGATGGTTGTCATCGCTGCTCTCCCCAGGACGGAGTCGCCCCCTAGGACGGAGTCGCCGCAGCCTCCATGAATCAAGTGCAGCCCCGTGCCGGGCTGTCGTCAAACGCAGAACTCGCCCTGCCGCGCCGGACTGGCCACTTGCCATCGACCGACGCTCGACATATGGTCGTACGAACGTAAGACATACGAGCGTAATGTAAAACCAAGGAGCTCATGATGGCGACAACCCGGCCGGTAGCGCTCGTGACAGGTGCCTCATCGGGGATCGGCAAGGAGGCGGCCCGCGCCTTCGTGGCGGCGGGGTTCGAGGTGATCGGAACCGGCCGCAAGACCTCCGGACTCACCCCGCCCCCCGGCGTGACGTACCTCGACCTCGACGTCGGCAGTGACGAGTCGGCCGGTGCCGCGGTCGCAGAAGTGATCGACCGGTTCGGACGTATCGACGTGTTGGTCAACAACGCGGGCATCGGCTCGGCGGGCGCCGTCGAGGAGAACTCCGTCGCCCAGGCCCAGAACGTCCTGAACGTCAATGTCCTCGGTGTCATCCGTATGACGAAGGCCGTCCTGCCGCACATGCGCGCCCAGGGCGGCGGACGCGTCATCAACATCTCGTCCGTCCTCGGGATCGCCCCCCAGCCCTTCATGGCCCTCTATGTCGCGTCGAAGCACGCCATCGAGGGCTACTCCGAGTCGCTGGACCATGAGGTCCGCGAGCATGGCGTCCGGGTCCTGATCGTCCAGCCCGCCTACACCAAGACCAGCTTCGACACCAACGCCGCGCAGCCCGACACCCCGCTGCCCCTGTACGCCGAGCGGCGGCGCGTCTTCGACGAGGTCATGGCGGAGGCGATGAAGGCCGGCGACGATCCCGCCGTCGTCGCCAAGGTGATCGTCACCGCGGCCACCGACAGGAAGCCGAAGCTGCGCTACACCGCCGGCCCGCTGGCCTCCCGCGTCACCACGGCGCGCCGCCTCGTCCCCGCCGGCGCCTTCGACAAGCAGATCCGCAAGAACAACCGCCTGCCCGCCTGACATCCCGGCCCGCCCTCACGGGCCGCAATCGACCTGACCAGCGGTAGCCGGGGGGCGGGCCCCGGCTGCGACGGAGGAACACGCGGTGCGGTACGCGAAGGAACACAAGCAGGAGACGCGGCAGCGGATCATCGCCGCGGCGGGCCGTCGGCTCAAGCGGGAGGGCATCGACGGCTCCGGGGTCGCCACCCTCATGAAGGACGCGGGCCTGACCGGCGGCACCTTCTACGCCTACTTCGACTCCAAGGACCACCTCGTCGCCACCGCGGTCGCCGACCAGATGCGCGCCCAGCACGCGGACATCGCCGCCCAGGCGGCACCCGGCCGGGCCGGCCTCGAACAGATCATCCGCTGGTACTTCTCACCCGAGCAGCGCGACAGCATCGAGGACGGCTGCCCCAACGCCGCCCTCCTCGACGAGATCGCCCGCTCCACCGACCCCACCCGACAGGCCTACACCCACGGCGCACTCGTCCTCATCGACGACTTCGCCGCCCGCCTGGCCCCCCACGATCCACCCTCGGCACGCCTGACCTCACTCAGCCTCCTCGGCATGATGGCCGGAACCCTCCAACTCTCCCGCGCCCTGACCGACCGCCAACTCGCCGACCAACTCCTCGAACAAGGCATCCGCAACGCCCTCGCACTGATAGGCGCCGAGCAGCACAACTGACGAGTGTCATCTCCATGCGGCTCGTCCCGACGCTGATGACCTACCATTAATCATCCATGGAAGATAATTCTCCGGAAGATGAGTGATGGCTGACCTGAAGCTGCTGTACCGGGAGCTGGTCTCGCTGGAGATCGAGCTGTGGAACGGCATCGAGGGGCGATTGAGGGCCGAGTACGACCTGCCGCTGACCTCGTTCGAGGTGCTGCACCTGCTGTCGTGTCGGCCCGGGCCGCGGATCCAGGACATCGCGGAGGAGTTCTCGATCACGGTGGGCGGCACGAGCAAGGTGGTCGACCGTCTGGAGTCGGCGGGCTTCTGTGTGCGGCGGGCCAATCCGAACGACCGCCGTTCCTCGATCGTCGAGTTGACGCCTGAGGGACGGAAGCTGGTGGACGGGGCGCTGAAGGTCTTCGAGGACGAGCTGGAGCTGCGGATCGGGTCGGTGATTCCCGCGGAGTCCGTGCGCGAGGTGACGGCGGTCCTCGGCACGCTGCGGGCAGCCGGACGGGCCCTGGACGCGGAGCGGAAGGCCGCCGGGCAGACGCCGGTGCCGGGCACGCGGGCGCCGAAGCAGCCCAGCAAGCCGGCGTTGTGAGCCACGGCGGCCGCGCGGTGCCCGTGGGCTGACGGGCCGCCGGCGGGAAACCGGTTCACCCGACCCCGCCCCGTCAGCCCACCGTCAGTCGGCGACGCCGTCGAACGCGATGACCTTGTCGATGCGGCCGCGGACGAGGAGGTTTCCGGGGCCACTATTGCGGGCGCCGTACTCCTCGGCGCGATCGTCGCCCATGTACCGGGCGCCGAGGAGACCGCCCCAGCGCAGCATGTCGCCGGGGTCCTCGGAGAGGTCCGCGCGTCCTTGGAGCAGGACGAACGCGTACGGTGGCCGGTCCTCGTCGACGCAGAGGGCGAACCGTCCGTCGCGGGCGAGGTTGCGGCCCTTGACCCCGTCCCTCTCGGTGGTGAGCACGATGTCGTCACCGTCGAGAAGGAACCAGACCGGTGTCACATGGGGGCTGCCGTCGGCGCGGACGGTGGACAGCTTGCCGGTGCGGGTGCCGTGCGTGACGAACGTACGCCACTGAGACTCGGTCATCTTCCGCATGCGGGTGCCCTTCGTGTGCGTACGGATCGACTCACGTGTGCCCGAGGCCGAGTTCGGCCTCGGGCACCGCGGGTTCTAGCCCCAGAAGGCGTCCTCGGCGGCCGGGTCGGCGGAGAAGAGCCACATCTCGGTGATCTTGCCGTTCTCGACGCGCAGGAGGTCGACACCGTCCATGCTCATCGATGTGTCGCCGCGCCGGCCGGTGAAGTGGATGGTGGCGGTGACCAGGTCGCCGTTGCCCATGAGGGTGTGGACCTTGTCGATGGCGAAGGTGCCCTGGCTGGTCTCCATCATGCTGCCGAGCATCTGGAAGACGGCGGCCTGTCCCTTGTGTTCGCCGGAGAACTGGTTGGCGCCGGGCTGGTGCCAGACGATGTCGGCGTCGAGGAGTTCGCCGAGAGCGGCCATGTCTCCGGTCTGGACGGCCTGGAAGTAAGTGCGGGCGACGTCGAGGTTCGTGCTGGTCATGTCGTTTGCTCCTGGGTTGTTGTGCGGGGGATGGGTGGCTAGCGGGCGAAGTCGAGGCGGTCGGCGAGGCCGGCTTCGGCGAACGCCGCCTCGATCTCGTTTCGTCCTTCCTTGAAGTGGGCCCAGCTGTCGAAGTGGGCGGGGACGACCCGGCGGGCGCCGAGTAGGCGCGCGGCCTCGGCGCCCTGGGCGCTGTCGAGGGTGAGCAGGGCGCCGTCGAAGGCGAACGCCATGCGGGCGCCGCCGAGGAAGAGGACCGCGGTGTCGACGGGAGCGAACTTCTCGGCGATCTCCTTGACGTGCTCCAGAGCGGCGTTGTCGCCGCTGACGTAGACCGAGGGCAGGTCGTCGGAGGTGAGGACGAAACCGATGACGTCGCCGGTGACCGGTTCACAGCCGATGGGACCGTGGCGGGCGGGCACACCCGTGACGGTCACGGTTGTGCCGTCGGGCCGCTGGAGCTCTGCCGTCTCCCAGAAGGCCAGTCCTCGTGCGTTGCCTCCGAGGCGGTCGGCGCCGCTATCGGTGGTGAGGACGACGGGGACCTCGGGCAGGAAGGCGCGGCCGGCGTTGTCGAGGTTGTCGTCGTGGGTGTCGTGGGAGAGCAGGACGGCGTCGACGTGGCCCAGGCCGGCGGCTGTGACGGGTGACGGCTCGGTCTTGACGAGCTTGTGGTCGCCGGGGAGGGGCATGGGGTAGTCGCCCGGAGGGTCGAAGGTCGGATCGGTGACGAACCTCAGCCCGCCGTACTCGATCACGGTGGTCGGACCGCCGTAGACGCGGACGGGGATCCTTTCGCTGGTGGTGCTGGCGCCGGACATCGGGAACCTCCAGGCGGTGAACAGTGAGGAAGCGGTCTTGCACAACCGGTCAGGCGGCGGGTGCGGAGAACACTCCGAAGTGGTTGCCGGTGGTGTCCTGCAGCCGGGCGAAGGTGAAGCCCGCGGAGTCGGAGACCGGTTCCATGAGGACCTTGGCGCCGAGCCCCTGCCCACGCCTGACGGTCTCGGCGACGTCCTGGACGTCCTTGAGGACGTATTTCCAGTCGAAGAGGTCGCCGTAGAACGCCTTGACCTCCTCCGGCTGGTCGGTGCCGAACTCGAACCAGGCAACCGAGTTGAAGGCGGGAACCGCCATGACACTCACTCCTTGCATCCCTTAAGGGGTAAATCGGACTTGCTGCCACTGCCTGGGCTCAGGTGGCGGCCATCGTCGGCCTACGTCCAGCAAAGCATTTACATTCTATGGAAGCAACTTCCATGGATTATTGTTCCATGGATGCGGGTTCGGTGGTCATCAGCCGGCCGGCCCTAGGACAGCCGAAGAACCCGACGCCGCGGACGCGGACGGTCGGGTCGGAAGGAAGGAAGGAAGGAAGCGCTCGTGGAGCCGGTCGAGATCCAGGCGAAGACCCTGATTCAGAAGTCGAAGACCCCGTCGAACGACTACGTCATCAATCCCTACACCGGCTGCGTACTGGGCTGTGCCTACTGCTTCGCCAGCTTCGCCGGGCGCCAGTTCGGCCGGTCGGCTAAGGAGTGGGGCGACTACCTGTACGTGAAGAAGAACGCGGTCGAGCTCGCCCGCAAGGAGCTGGCGAAGATGCCGGAAAAGAAGCGGCGGGGCACGATGCTGCTCAGCTCGGTCACCGATCCCTACCAGGGCCATGAGGCGAAGTACCGGCTCACGCGCGGCGTCCTGCACGAGCTGAAGAGGGTCGAGTACCCGGGCCTGGTCCGCATCCTCACCAAGTCGCCTGTCGTCACCCGTGACATCGACCTGCTCGCCGGCCTGCCCCGCGCCGAGGTCGGCATCACCGTGACCACCACCGACGACAAGGTCAGCCGCTGGCTGGAGGTACGCGCTCCACTCGCCTCCCGCCGACTACGCACCCTGTCCGAACTCACGGAGGCGGGCATCCCCACCTATGCCTTCGTCGGCCCGCTTCTGCCTCACTTCGCCACCCAGCCCGAGCTTCTGGACGACCTCTTCGGCCGGCTCGTCGACGCGGGCGTCAGTGAGGTGTTCATCGGGTCTGTCCTTCGTGGATACCCCGGCCTTCAGGCCGGGGAGGAATCGAATGCCCTGCAAAGCAGGGCAGGGCAAGCCGGTTCGCCGTCAGGGCGGACCGGCGGGTGCCGTCCACCGGACGACACCCGCCGCCAGCAGGGAAGTTGATACGGTGTGAGGCGTGACGCGGCAGGTCAAGCGGGCGTTCAAGTACCGCTTTTACCCCACGAACGAGCAGGCGGCTGAGCTGTCCCGCACGTTCGGCTGCGTCCGCCTTGTTTACAACAAGGCGCTGGAGGAACGCGCCCGGGCCTGGTACGGCGAGCAGCGCCGCATCTCCTACGTGCAGTCCTCCGCCGCGCTCACGCAGTGGAAGAAGACCGAGGAACTGGCTTTCCTGGCGGAGGTGTCCTCGGTGCCGTTGCAGCAGGCGCTGCGGCATCTGCAGACGGCGTTCGGGAACTTCTTCGCCCAGCGCG
>NZ_JBIUUU010000026.1:0-130861 GCF_044742595.1 Streptomyces sp. NPDC087859
CCCGAACAGACACGTCATCACTCACGACAGCCACACTGCCAGACCCACCAGACACCGACCCGACCACCTTGACCAAAGACATAGGGGCACCCCCCAGGGGTCGCCCGGCCCTCTCCCGCGAGTGCGGCAAGACGCGGCGGAACGGGAGCGCTCCCAATCCTTGGGGGCAGAACAACCCTCTGTGACCACACCCCTGGTGAAGTCGTGTGCTCGATCCCCTCCGGCCGGTAAGATCGGTGATCTCTTGGGGGAGGTGGCATGGGCAGACGGCGTCCGGAGGCACCGACGCTGGAGGAGGTGGCTGCCCACGCGCGGGTGGGGCGGGGCACGGTCTCCCGCGTCATCAACAACGCCGCGGGCGTGAAGGAGTCGACACGTCGGGCCGTACAGCGGGCCATCGACGAACTGGGATACGTGCCCAATCTCGCGGCCCGTTCCCTGGCCGGGCGGCGAGCCGACGCCGTCGCCCTGGTCATGACGGAGCCGGACTGGCGCCAGTTCGCGGAGCCCTTCTTCTCCGAGATCGTCACCTCGCTCGGGGACGCCCTGACGGACACCGGAATACAGCTGCTGCTGACCCTGGTCCGCTCGGACGCCGAGCGCCGGCGCTTCCTCGAGTACGCGCGCGGCGGCCGGGTCGACGGCGTCCTGCTGATGTCCGTGCACGCCGGCGATCCGCTGCCGGACATGCTCGCCGACGCCCGGCTGCCCACCGTGCTGCTGGGACGCCGCTCCGGTGACGAGTACGTCAGTTACGTCGACGTGGACAACGTCGGCGGAGCCCGCAGCGCCGTCTCCCACCTGCTGCGGCGGGGGCGCAGGGTCATCGCCACCATCACCGGGCCGCTCGATCTGCACGCCGCCCAGTGCCGACTGCGCGGCTACGAAGAGGCCCTGGTGATGGCAGGCCTGAAGGTCGAGAAGACCCGTGCCGCCGAAAGCGACTTCACCGCGGAGAGCGGACGCCGTGCCATGACCGAGCTCATCGAACGGCATCCGGACATCGACGGCGTCCTCGCCGCGTCGGACACCACGGCGGCGGGAGCACTGGAGGCCCTGCGCGCGGCCGGACGCCGGGTGCCCGAGGACGTCGCCGTGATCGGCTTCGACGACTTTCCGCTGGCACAGCGGACGGAACCACGACTGACCACGGTTCGCCAGCCCATCGATGAGATCGGGCGGGCCATGATCCGTCTGCTCCTGGAGGAGATGGAGGAGGGCGCCGTGGCCTGGCGTCACGTCATCCTCCGTACCGAGCTGGTGGTCCGCGAGTCGACCTGATCATCGCCCGCACACGCCATGGGCGCGCTCCCGGAACCGGCGCGCCGTGTCTCGCGAGACCTGCCTGACCTGCATCTCCCAAATCGGTTCAACGCGTTCCTGTCGACAGCCTTGTCATGGACCTGAACCCTCCCTACAGTCCTGCCCGAACCCAGGATTGGGAGCGCTCCCATTCACAAGGTCGTGCGCTTCCCCGTTCCCCCCGCCCCCTGAAGAGGATCCGCATGCGTCCATCACCGCACCATGCCCGCCGCGCGCGTGGCCTGCTCGGCGCGCTGCTCACCTCGCTCGTCTCGCTCGCCGCGCTTCTGACCACCGCCCCGGTCGCGCAGGCCGACACCACGATCTGCCAACCCTTCGGCACGACGACCATCCAGGGCCGCTACGTAGTGCAGAACAACCGCTGGGGCACCAGCGCCACACAGTGCATCACCGCAACCGACTCGGGGTTCAGGATCACCCAGGCCGACGGATCCGTCCCCACGAACGGTGCTCCGAAGTCCTACCCGTCCGTCTACAACGGCTGCCACTACACCAACTGTTCGCCCGGCACCAACCTTCCCGCTCAGCTCAGCACCATCTCCAGCGCGCCCAGCAGCATCTCCTACGGCTTCGTCAACGACGCGACGTACAACGCCTCGTACGACATCTGGCTCGACCCCACGCCCCGCACCGACGGCGTGAACCGGACCGAGATCATGATCTGGTTCAACAAGGTCGGCTCCATCCAGCCCATCGGCTCCCCGGTCGGCAACGCCAACGTGGGCGGGCGCGACTGGCAGGTGTGGTCCGGCAACAACGGCGGGAACGACGTGCTGTCGTTCGTCGCTCCGTCGGCGATCAGCAGCTGGAGCTTCGACGTCATGGACTTCGCCCGGCAGGCCGTCTCCCGCGGACTCGCCCAGAACAACTGGTACCTGACGAGTGTCCAGGCGGGCTTCGAGCCCTGGCAGAACGGCGCGGGCCTCGCCGTGAACTCGTTCTCCTCCACCGTCAACAAGGGCGGCTCCTCCGGTGACCCGGGCACCCCCGGAGGCTCCACGGCCTGCAAGGTGGCGTACGCGGCGAGCGCCTGGCAGGGCGGTTTCACCGCCGACGTCACCATCACCAACACCGGCACCTCCGCCGTCAGCGGCTGGAGGCTCGCGTTCACCCTCCCCTCCGGGCAGCAGATCACCAATGCCTGGAACGCGAACCTCTCCGGGTCCTCAGGAGCGGTCACAGCGACCAACGTGTCGCACAACGGCCAGCTGACGGCCGGCGGCCAGGCGACCTTCGGGTTCCAGGGCACCTCCAGCGGCACCTTCACCAAGCCCTCCGGCTTCAGCCTGAACGGCACCGCCTGCACCACCGCGTGACCCACGTTCCCCCTCCGGGGCCCGCCGGCTTCCCCCATGCCGAACGGCGGGTCCCGGGGGTCATACAGAGCTCCCCCCTTGGTACCACTCCCGCGGGTGACCATGCGTCGTCAGCCGGGGGTTTCGTGTCAACCGCAGTATTCGGGCCCGGCCTTCCGTCACCTCGCGCGGTCCCCGCAGCTTCGACCCGGCCGCCTCGCGTTCTCTGCGGCCGTCTCACCGACTCTGGTTGGGGTATCCAGTCCGGTCGGTCGGCCTGACACACCGGCACCGGGTCAGTGCCGGGCGAACTGGACTCCCGTCGACTGCACGACGTCCGGCCGCAAGGCGATGCCGTTGATGGTCAGTTGTTCTCCGTAGATGTCGGTGAGCCGGATCGCCTTGCCGCATCCGCTGCCGTTGGGAGAGAGGAAGTAGTTGTAGTCGGTGCGGGTCAGTTCGCGCCAGCCGCCGCCGGTGCTGACCTCCAGCCGGGCGATCGGGTTGCGGTGCCCGATGGCCTGGACACCGCACCAGTAGGGGCTGGATCCGTTCTTGTAGCGGATCGAGATCGTCCCCGCCGAGCTGGGGCTCACCAGGCTCCAGGTGATGGCGATCCGGCCGGTCGAGACAGGGGCCAGCTTGGCGAAAGCCTGTTCGCTGAGGTCGAGTTGCCCCGGCGCACAGGGCAGCGGGCATTCGTTGGTGATCCGGACCGTGACGGAGGCACCGTTCGCCGCGCGAACGAGTATGTGTGCCCCGCAGGCCTTGGACGTCTCGTAGTCGGTGGTGTTCATCGCCGCGATCATCATGTCGCTGCTCGGCCCGTACGAGCAGGCGCCGTCCCCGACCCCGGCCTTGTAGACGGTGGCGACGCCGGGGTAGGTGACTTTGCCGCGGATCCGCCCGGCCAAGGACGACGTGCCAGGGGCCTTCTGCGGGGAAGCCGGTGACGGCGTCGCCGACGGGGACGCGGAGGCCTTCGGCTTCTTGGACTTCGACTTCTTGACCTTGGGCGAGGCGGACGCCGCGGACGGGGACGGCGTGGCGGACTTCGTCGCCGGCGACGAGGGCAGGCCGCTCTCCTCAGAGTTGGCGACGGCCGTGGCCGCGGCCCGCGCGGCATCCCCCTTGCGGTCCGGCTGCATCACGATGGCCAGGCAGACAAGGAGACCTGCGACGACCAACCCCGTGGTCGTACCCACCATCAGCCGGCGTCTGTGTCTGCGCTGCCGCGCGGCCTGGCGTGTTTCTTGCATGTCCATCCGTTCGAAGAGCGTGTCGCTTGCACTGCTCAGTGGTCACAGGCGCCGGAAAGGTTGCCGGATTTTTCGATCGGTTTTCGATCGCGTCGGCTACGCGTCCTCCACCACGACGATGTCGAGAGTCCTGGGGCCGTGCACGCCCTCGACACGGTCCAGTTCGATGTCGCTGGTGGCCGAGGGGCCGGAGATCAGCGTCAGCGAGCGGTAGGGGTCGAGCAGCCGCAGTGCCTCGGGTACGTCGGGAGCGATCTGGTCCGCCCGGACCACACAGATGTGCTGGTCCGGAAGCAGGGTCAGGACCCGCCGCCCCTGACCCGGACCGTGGTCGAGGGTCACGGTGCCGGTGACCGCGATGGCGGTGGCGACGGTGGTGACCACGGCGTCCGCGGCATCGAGTTGTCCGACCGTCAGCGGCGGGACGTCCGTCAGCAGGGACCAGGGCCCCTCCGGAACCAGGTCCTCGGGGAGCCCGGGCGGCACCACCAGGGAGCGTGCTCCGGTGCGGGCCAGGGCGCGACCGACGGCCGCCGCGACATCGGCCGGCAGAACACGGACCACCGTGGCGCGGTACTCGGCGGAACGCTCGGCGAACAGCCCGACGACGTCCGGTCCCGCGTGGTCGGTGCGGTGACCGGGTGAAAGGGGTACGTCGTCAGGGCGCTCCGAACCTGGAACGCCGGACAGCGCTCCTCGTATCGCGCTCAGGACGCTCTCGCGGCCGTTCGTCATCGTCCCTTCCCTTCCGCCGTCGTACGGCTGTCCTCGCTGCTGGGTGGTCGGGTACGGCGCCACCAGGCGCGCAGGGACTCTCGGGCCGGCGCCGGGGTGTCCCGGGTGCCGGACCAACGGGCGAACGGCCCGGGCAGGGCACCGACCCTGCCGTCGCGGGCCACCAGTCGGGCTCCCAGTGCGGCCAGGTGCTGCACGACGGCCAGCCGCCGCGGTGAGCCCAGAACCACACCAGCGGCCTTCATGGCGAGCGCCTCGGACGTGGGGAACAGCCGGTCCCGGCGCTTGGCCTCCACGGCCTCGGCGCGCAGATGGACCAGCACCTCGGGAATGTTGATCTTCACGGGGCAGGCGTCGTAGCAAGCTCCGCACAGGGTCGAGGCGAACGGCAGCGAGGCCGCGTTCTCGATGCCGACGAGCTGCGGGGTCAGGACGGCTCCGATGGGCCCTGGGTAGACCGAACCGTAGGCATGGCCCCCCGTCCGCTCGTACACCGGGCAGACGTTGAGGCACGCCGAGCAGCGGATGCAGGCGAGGGCCTGGCGGCCCACCTCGTCGGCGAGGGTGGCGGTGCGGCCGTTGTCGAGCAGCACCAGATGGAAGTTCCGCGGTCCGTCGCCTTCGGTGACCCCGGTCCACAGCGAGGTGTACGGGTTCATCCGCTCGCCGGTCGACGAGCGGGGCAGGAGCTGGAGGAACACGTCGAGGTCGGCGAAGGTCGGCAGGACCTTCTCGATGCCCATGACGGTGATCAGGGTCTCCGGCAGGGTCAGGCACATCCGCCCGTTGCCCTCCGACTCCACGACCACCACCGTGCCGGTGTCGGCGGCCGCGAAGTTGGCGCCGGAGACGGCGACCTTGGCCCGCAGGAACTTCTCCCGCAGGTGGAGCCGGGCCGCCTCGGCGAGGTCGCGGGGGTCGTCGGTGAGGTTCTCCGGGGCGGGCCTGCCCCACTCCCCCATCTCCCGGCGGAAGATCTCCCGGATCTCGGAGCGGCCACGGTGGATGGCCGGCACGAGGATGTGCGAGGGGCGGTCGTCGCCCAGCTGCACGATGAGTTCCGCGAGATCGGTCTCGTAGGCACGGATGCCCGCGTCCGCGAGCGCCTCGTTGAGGCCGATCTCCTGGGTCGCCATCGACTTGACCTTGACGACCTCGTCCTCGCCGGTCGCCTGCACCAGGGCGGTCACGATGCGGTTGGCCTCGGCCGCGTCGGCCGCCCAGTGAACCACTCCCCCCGCGGCGGTCACCGCCTTCTCCAGGCGCAGAAGGTGGTGGTCGAGGTGGCGGAGGGTGTGACGCTTGATCGTCGCGGCTGTCTCCCGCAGTTCCTCCCAGTCCTCCAGTTCGGCGGCGACCGCCAGCCTCTTGTCCCGGATGGTGCCGGTCGCGCGGCGCAGGTTGGCCCGCAGCCGGGTGTCGGCGAGCGCGGTGCGCGCCGCCTCGGGGAAGGCCGGGGTGTCCAGCCATACGACGTTGTCGGCACCGCTCACCGTACGTCCCCTTCCGTGGCGGCCAGGATCTCGGCCAGGTGTATCGTGCCGACGCCGGTACGGAGCCGGGACAGGCCGCCGCCGATGTGGGTCAGGCAGGAGTTGTCGCCCGCGGACAAGAACTCGGCGCCGGTGTCCAGGACATGGCGCATCTTGTCGGCCAGCATCGCGTTGGACACGTCCGCGTTCTTCAGCGCGAAAGTGCCGCCGAAGCCGCAGCAGGACTCGGCGGCGGGCAGTTCCACCAGGTCGATGCCCTTCACCGCGCGCAGCAGTTGGAGCGGCCGGTCGCCGACCCGCAGCATGCGCAAGGAGTGGCAGGTCGGGTGGTAGGTGACGCGGTGCGGGAAGTACGCGCCGACATCGGTGACACCGAGGACGTCGACGAGGAGTTCCGACAGCTCGTACACCGTCGGCACCACCTGTTCGACCGCCTCGGCGAGAGTGTCGTCGCCGTACTGGGCGGCCACCACACGGTGGTGGTCGCGCACCATGCCCGCACAGGACCCGGAGGGGGCCACGACGGCGTCGTAGCCCGCGAAGACCTCGGCGAAACGGCGCACCATGGGCAGCGTCTCGGGGCGGTAGCCGGTGTTGAAGTGCATCTGGCCGCAGCATGTCTGGCCCTGCGGGAACTCCACGGTGTGGCCGAGGCGTTCCAGCAGCTCGGTCACCGCGCGACCGGTGCGAGGGAACATCGTGTCGTTGAAGCAGGTGATGAAGAGGGCTATGCGCATGGGGTTTCCTGGTGCGGGGCCGGCGGTGCGGGGACGGACAGGTCGTAGGTCCGCACGGCCGTGCGGGTGAAGACGTCGTGGCGCTCGGCCGACCCGAGCCCGGCCGTCAACTCGCGTGCGGCGGCAATCACTTCGGCGTAGGTGGCGGTGTGCCGGCAGACGGGCCGGTCACAGGTGCCACACCACCGGCAGCGAGGCGTCCCCGCCCCGCGCGGAGTAGTCGTGGACGACGTCGAGCAGGTCGGCCATCCGGGCCTGCCAGGCGATGTTGACGGGCAGCCGGTCGAGTTCGGCGATCATCGCCTGGTAGTCCTCGACCTCCAGCACATGGAACAGGTCCGTGCCGCTGCGCCAGATCGTCCATTCGCTCGCCCCCGCGGCGTGGATGGCGGCGGTCAGTTCTTCGGGCACCTCCTGGTGCGCGGCCTCGTACTCCTCGATGCGGTCGGCGCGGACCTTGGTGTGCAGGGCGACCTTCATGACGGCTCCTTCGACGGCATGGCTTGCTCGGTCGGGGTGGCCGCGGGGACGGGGATGCCCGGGTCCAGCAGGCCCTCGGCGCGCAGTTCGTCCCACAGCGCGTCCGGGATCGGGCGGGTCAGCTGTTCCACCGTGTCGTGCACCTCGTGCGGGGAGCGCGCGCCGGTCAGGACGCTCGCGACCGCGGGATGACCGAACGGAAAGCGCAGCGCGGCGGCGCGCAGCGGCACGCCGTGGCGTTCGCAGACCGCCAGCAGCCGCAGCGCGCGGTCGAGCACCGGCTGCGGTGCGGGTGCGTAGTCGTACGTGGCGCCGGACCGGGGGGTCGTCAGGAGACCGGAGTTGAACACCCCTCCGATGACCACGCTCCGGCCGCGGGCTGCCGCTTGCGGAAGCAGTTCGGTGAGCCCGTCCTGTTCCAGAAGGGTGTAGCGGCCGGCCAGCAGCACCACGTCGATGTCGGTATCCCGGACAAACCGGGCGGGCAGCGCGGACTGGTTCATGCCGATGCCGATCGCTCCGATCACTCCTTCGGCGCGCAGCCGCTCCAGCGCCGGATACGCCTCGCGCAGCGCCTGCTCGGCGTGGTCGTCCGGGTCGTGCAGCAGGGCCACGTCGACGTGGTCGACTCCGAGGCGTTCCAGGCTGGCCTCCAGGGAGCACAGCACTCCATCGGCGCTGAAGTCCCAGACCCGGTGGTGGGTGGCCGGGACGGCGAAGCCGTGGGCGAGGTCGTCGCCGGCGCCGCCGTCCGGGTGCGGCACGAGGAGCCGGCCCACCTTGGTGGAGAGGGTGTAGGTGTCGCGAGGGCGGTCGCGCAGGGCGGCGCCGAGCCGTCGTTCCGACCGACCGAGACCGTAGTGGGGCGCGGTGTCGAAGGTGCGGATGCCGGCGTCCCAGGCCGCGTCCACCGTGGCGTGGGCGGTCTCGTCGGTGACCGGGTGGAAGAGGTTGCCGAGGGCGGCACAGCCCAGCGCCAGTTCCGAGACCGGTACGGCGCTGCCGCCCAACCTGGTGGTTCTCACGACCGGTCCACCGGGCGCAGCCGCAGTCCCTGCATTCCGCCGTCCACCGCGAGCGCGGTGCCGGTGACGGACGCCGCTGCCGGACTCGCCAAGTAGACGATGGCGGCGGCGACTTCGTCCGCGGTCACCAGACGGCCCATCGGCTGGCGGGCGTTGAGGGCTGCGCGCTCGGTCTCCGGGTCGTCGGCGGCGTCCAGCAGCCGGGACACCCAGGGGGTGTCGGCGGTGCCGGGATTGACGCAGTTGACGCGGACGCCCTCACGGACGTGGTCGGCGGCCATCGCCAGCGTGAGCGAGAGCACGGCACCCTTGCTGGCGGAGTAGAGCGCGCGCTGCGGCAGTCCCGCGGTGGCCGCGATGGAGCAGGTGTTGACGACGGACGCAGTGCCCGGACGGGCAGTGGCAGCGCGACGCAGGTGGGGCAGGGCGGCGCGGGTGGTGCGGACGATGCCGAGGACATTGACGTCCAGGACGCGATGCCACTGCTCGTCGTCGTTGTCCTCGACGGTGCCGGCTGCCCCGATGCCCGCGTTGTTGACGAGGATGTCGATGCCGCCGAGCCGTGTCGCCGCCTCGTCCACGGCGGCGCGCACGGAGACGTCGTCGCCGACGTCGGCCTTGAAGCCGAGCAGCGGTTCGCCGGCGCCGTCCGGATCGAGGTCGAGGACGGCCACCGCCGCACCCTGCGCCGCCAGTGCGCGGGCCGTGGCGAGCCCGATGCCGGACGCGCCCCCGGTGACGACGGCCCTGAGTCCGGTCAGACCGGTCATGACGCCTCCTCCTGAGCGGCACGGTCGGCGACCCAGAACGTGCCGTCCGGGTAGCGGTACTCGGCGATGGACTCCTGCCGCATGGTGGCCGAGAAGCCCGGGGTGAGCGGCGCGGTGTAGTGGCCGTCGCGGATGACCACGGGCGCGGTGAAGTGCTGGTGGAGGTGGTCGACGTACTCGATCACACGGTTCTCGGTGGTGCCGGACAGCGTGAGGTAGTCGAACATCGACAGGTGCTGCACCAGCTCGCACAGGCCGACGCCACCCGCGTGCGGGCAGACGGGCACGCCGAACTTGGCGGCTAGCAGCAGGATCGCGAGGTTCTCGTTGACCCCGCCGACGCGGGCCGCGTCGATCTGGAGGACATCGACGGCGCCGGCCTGGAGGAGCTGCTTGAAGACGATGCGGTTCTGCACGTGCTCGCCGGTGGCGACCTTCACGGGGGCGACCGCCTGCCGTACGGAGGCGTGTCCGAGGATGTCGTCGGGGCTGGTGGGCTCCTCGATCCAGTACGGGTCGAACTCGGCGAGCGCCTTGGTCCACTCGATCGCCTCGTCCACGTTCCATCGCTGGTTGGCGTCGATGGCGATGCGGATGTCGTCGCCGACGGCGGCGCGGGCGGTGCGCAGGCGCCGGATGTCGTCTTCGACGTCGGCGCCGACCTTGAGCTTGATCTGGGTGAAGCCGTCGGCGACGGCCTGCTTGGCCAGCCGGGTGAGCTTGTCGTCGGAGTAGCCGAGCCAGCCCGGTGAGGTGGTGTAGCCCGGGTAGCCGCGCTCCAGCAGCACCGCCTCACGGTCGGCAAGTCCCGTCCGGCCCTCGCGCAGGAGGGTGAGGGCGTCCTGGGGCGTGAGGGCGTCGGCGATGTAACGGAAGTCGACCTGGGAGACCAGCCACTCCGGGGCGGCGTGCGCGAGCAGCTGCCACAGCGGCTTGCCCTCCCGCTTGGCGGCCAGGTCCCACACGGCGTTGACCACGGCGCCGATCGCCATGTGCATCACGCCCTTCTCGGGACCGAGCCAGCGCAGCTGACTGTCACCGATCAGGTCGCGGCTGAGTGAGCCGGGGTCGGCACACAGCTCCTCGACGGAACGGCCCATGAGATGGGGCCGCAGTGCGTCGATCGCGGCGACCTGGACGTCGTTGCCGCGTCCGATGGTGAAAGTGAAGCCGTGGCCTTCGTGTCCGTCGCCGGCGTCGGTGCTCAGCACCACATAGGCGGCGGAGTAGTCGGGATCCGGGTTCATCGCGTCGGAGCCGTCCAGTTCCCGGGATGTGGGGAAACGGACGTCGTAGGTGTCGACGGCGATGATCCGTGCGGGTGTTGCAGTCAAGATCGTGCTGCCTTTCACGCTTGGGCGAAGGTCTGGCGCTGGCTGCCGAGGCCGTCGACGGAGAGCTCGACGATGTCGCCGGGGCGCAGGTAGGGAGTGCCGGGAAGACCCAGGGCCACGCCCGCGGGCGTACCGGTGTTGATCACGTCACCGGGTTCCAGGACCATGTACTGGCTCAGGTACGACACGATGTGGTGGACCGCGAAGATCATGTCGCTGGTGTGGCCGTCCTGCCGCTTCACGCCGTTGACGCTCAGATGCAGCCCGAGACTCTGCGGGTCGCCGACCTCGTCGGCGGTGACCAGCCAGGGGCCGAGCGGGTTGAAGGTCTCGCAGGACTTGCCCAGGTCCCACTGCGACGAGTACTCCAGCTGGAACTCGCGCTCCGAGACGTCGTGGCTGATCGCGTACCCGGCGATGACGTCACGTGCGGCCTGAGGTCCTTCGAGGTAGCGGACCCGCTGTCCGATGACGACCGCCAGCTCGACCTCCCAGTCGGTCTTGACCGAGCCGCGGGGGATCAGTACCTCGTCGTACGGACCGACGACCGTGCTCGGGTCCTTCATGAACACCACCGGGCGCGCCGGGATCGCCGCGCCGGTCTCGGCGGCGTGGTCGCGGTAGTTCAGCCCGACGCAGATCACCTTGCCGGGGCGGGTGACGGGGGCGCCCACCCGCAGGCCGTCCCGATCGAGCTCGGGCAGTTCTGCCGCCGTGACGGCCGCACGGGCCCGGTCGACTCCGCCGGAGGCGAGGAAGACGCCGTCGATGTCCGGGGTCACGGAGGACAGGTCCAGCAGCCGGCCGTCTTCGGTGCGGACGGCGGGTCGCTCCTGACCGGGGGCGCCGACTCGTAGCAGTTTCACTGGGGAGCTCCCTTGTCATGCGGGATTCGTCTGGGGGGTGGTCGGCCGTAGAGCCGGGGACGCCTGCCGTGCGGTGAGCCGGACCGTTCCGGGGGTCTCACTCATCTGCGTCGACAGTCATCGGATGTATGGCGGCACGGTGACCTTAGATGCGGAGATCCGCACCTGACAAGGATTCCTCGGATGTATTTCCTCGGCGGCGCCTACCAAGCACCCATCAAGGCGGGTTCTCCATGGTCACGCTTGGCCTACGAAGCCGACCCACTCCTCACCATCCGATGAATCCACAGTCGATCCACAGGGGTGACTTCCCCTGATCAGAGGGCGCCGGCCAGCCTGGCCACTAGCCGACTCGGGCAGATTCCTCCCCTCGAGACGGCCTCTCCCACCGGCCAGCCGCCCCCCGTTTCCGAATTGTGAGCTGACACAGCGCGGCGCCCGCTCCCTAAGACGACCGCGAATATGCAGGTAGGAGGTCTTCCGGCGCGACACCCCAGGAGCGGGACGACACCTCGCCACCCCGCGGAGCGGAGTCCCGCAAATCTCTGGCGGCGAACTCTTGTCAATGTCGGCAACGCCGTCGTAACGTCCTCGACGTCCGGGATACATCGGAGGAATGGTCCGCATCGCCCAGTGCGCCTGTTCGGCTCGCATCCGTGCGCCGCTTCGCCTCCGCCTCCTCGGCCCCCTGACCGACCCTCACTTCCGACCCAATCGGGCATGATCCGCGCATTTCCGCTCCGGTTCGACACCCGCCCGTCCGGCGACCTCGCCCGTCCCCCGCAGGCAGGTACATCCCCTCCCAACCTCGCCCTGCGGGCCCCGCGCCCCTGGCTAAGGAGAGAACACGGCCATGAAGCTCGCTCGCACCCGCTCCACCGCTGCAGCCGCCACCGCCGTCCTCGCGGTACTGGCCCTCGCCACCGCGTGCAACCGCGAGGGCACCGATTCGGTCGCCTCGGACGGCGGCAAGCCCGCCATCGGCATCGACCTGCCGCGCTCCGACTCCGACTTCTGGAACTCCTACGCGCAGTACATCGACAAGGACATCAAGGCCGACGGCATCAAGGCCCTGCCGATCAGCAACTCCCAGAACGACGTCACCAAGCTGGTCGCCAACGTGCAGGTGTTCCAGAACACCGGCGCCAAGGCCGTCGTCATGGCCCCACAGGACACCGGCGCCATCGCCTCCACCCTCGACACCCTCGCGTCGAAGAAGATCCCCGTGGTCAGCGTCGACACCAGACCCGACAAGGGCGATGTCTACATGGTGGTCCGCGCCGACAACCGGGCCTACGGCACCAAGGCCTGCGAGTTCCTCGGCAAGCAACTGGGCGGCAAGGGCAAGGTCGCCGAGTTCCAGGGCGCGCTGGACTCGATCAACGGACGCGACCGCTCCGAGGCCTTCGCGGAGTGCATGAAGACGAAGTTCCCGAAGATCAAGGTGTTCGAGCTGCCCACCGACTGGAAGGGCGACGTGGCCTCCGCGAAGCTGCAGAGCCTGCTCGCCCAGCACCCGGACCTGAACGGCATCTACATGCAGGCCGGCGGCGTCTTCCTGCAGCCGACCCTGGCCCTGCTGGAGCAGAAGGGCCTGCTCAAGCCCGCCGGGGAGAAGGGCCACATCAGCATCGTCTCCAACGACGGCATCCCGCAGGAGTTCGACGCCATCCGCAAGGGCCAGATCGACGCCACCATCTCCCAGCCCGCCGACCTCTACGCCAAGTACGCGCTGTACTACGCCAAGGCCGCAGCCGAGGGCAAGACCTTCCAGCCGGGCAAGACCGACCACGACTCCACCATCATCAAGCTGGCCAACGGCCTGGAGGACCAGCTGCCCGCGCCCCTGGTCACCAAGGACAACGTCGACGACAAGTCGCTGTGGGGCAACAACGTCGGCTGACGACCGACAGCCCCCTCCCGCCGCGTCGGGGAACGGACATCACCGACCCCGACGCCCCCTCACCCCACCCCGAGTGCACACCCGCGCCCCTCGGCCCCAGCCTCCGTACACGAAGGACGGTATCCACCATGGCGGACACCGCGACCGCCCCGGCGACCGGCCCCGGCACCCCGGCCCCGGTGGCCGAGGCGACCGGCATCAGCAAACGATTCGGCGCGACCGTCGCCTTGCGCGACGCTCGCATCACCGTCGCCCCGGGCGAGTCGCACGCCCTGGTCGGACGCAACGGCGCCGGCAAGTCGACACTCGTGTCCATCCTCACCGGCCTCCAGCAGCCCGACACCGGAACCCTGCGTTTCTCCGGCGAGCCGGCGCCCGCCTTCGGCGACATCGACGCCTGGCGCTCCCGGGTCGCCTGCGTCTACCAGCGTTCCACCGTCATCGGGGACCTGACCGTCGCCGAGAACCTCTTCCTGAACCGGCAGAGCGCCGGGGCCGTGCAGCCCATCCGCTGGAAGCAACTGCGTCGACGTGCCGAGGAGTTGCTCGGCGAGTACGGCGTGGCCGTCGACCCCACCGCGCGGGCCAAGGAACTCACCGTCGAACAGCGGCAGTTCGTCGAGATCGCGCGCGCCCTGTCCTTCGGCGCGCGCTTCATCATCCTCGACGAGCCGACCGCCAAACTCGACGCCCGCGGCATCGACCGGCTGTTCGGCAAACTCCACGACCTCCAGTGTCAGGGTGTCGCCTTCCTCTTCATCTCCCACCACCTGCAAGAGGTCTACGACCTCTGCACCACGGTCACGGTCTACCGCGACGCGGGCCACATCCTCACCGCGCCCGTCGCCGAACTCGGCCACCAGGCACTGGTGGAGGCCATGACCGGAGAGTCCCACTCCGCGGTCACCGCCACCGCCGGCGAGCGTCCCGTCTCGCGGTTCGACTCCGCCGAACTGTTGACGATCGAGCGCCTGACACTGCCCGGCGTCTGTGAGGACGTCTCCCTCTCGGTTCGCTCGGGCGAGGTCATCGGGCTCGCCGGCGCCACGGCCAGCGGCAATGTGCAGGTGGGTGAGGCCGTCGCCGGTCTGCACCGCGCCAAGGACGGACGGATCACCGTCGGCGACAAGGCCGTACGCACCGGCAGCGTGCCGTCCGCGCTCGCCGCCGGAGTCGGCCTGGTCCCCGAGGACCGCCACCTCCAGGGACTGGTGAACAACCGCAGCGTGGCGGAGAACGCGACACTGACCGTCACCGCCCAGCTCGGCCCGTTCGGCACGGTGCTGCCCGCCCGCACCAAAGCGTTCGCCGGGCGCATGATCCGGGACCTCGACATCAAGACCCCCGGAGCCGCCACCCCGGTCTCCGCCCTCTCCGGCGGCAACCAGCAGAAGGTCGTCGTCGCCCGCGCCCTGGCCACCGACCCTCACGTACTGGTCGCCATCCGCCCCACCAACGGCGTGGACGTCAAGTCCAAGGAGTTCCTCCTGGGCCGCATCCGGCAGGTCGCGGACGACGGCAAGGCCGCGCTGATCGTCTCCGACGAACTCGACGACCTCAAGGTCTGCGACCGGGTCGTCGTCATGTTCCACGGACGTGTGGTCGCCGAGTTCGACCACGGCTGGAAGGACGAGGACCTCGTCGCCGCCATCGAGGGGGTCTCCGGCGACACGACCCCCGCCACCACGTTCCCCGTATCCGCCTCATCCGGCGCAGACGAGCACGGAAGGTAGTCATGTCCGCCACCACAGATCTCACCGAGCCCGCAGTGAGCACGGCTGAGCCGACCCCCGCGCACACCAAGCACCGCCGGATCGAACTCGGACGCTTCCGTGAACTGTCCCTTGTCCCGGCGATCCTCGTCCTGGGCCTGATCGGGTTCATCGTCTCGCCGGCCTTCCTCACCGCCGACAACCTCATCGGCGTGCTCCAGCAGTCCACCGAGCTCAGCCTGCTCGTCCTCGCCACGACCTTCATCCTGATCGCCGGGCGGATGGACCTGTCCCTGGAGTCCACCATCGGCGTGGCCCCCGTCATCGCCGTGTGGCTCGTCCTGCCGAGCAGCGGCGGCCGGTTCAACGGACTCGGCCTCCTGCCCGAGTGGACGGCGGTCCCGCTCTGTCTGCTGGTCGGCGCGCTGATCGGCGCCGTCAACGGCTTCCTCATCCTCAAGCTGCGCCTCAACGGCTTCATCGTCACCCTCGGCGCCCTGACCATGCTCCGCGGTCTGCAAGTCGCCCTCTCCGAGGGCCAGTCCATCGTCGAACTGCCCGCCTCCTTCACCTACCTGGGCAAGGCATCCTGGCTGGGCGTGCCCGCCGCCGTCTGGGTGTGCGCGCTGCTCTTCGCCATCGGTGGCAGTGCGCTGGCCTGGCTCCGGCACGGCCGGGCGCTCTACGCGATCGGCGGCAACTCGGAGGCGGCCCGCACCGCGGGCATCCGCGTCGACCGCATCGTATGGATCGTCCTCATCCTCGGCAGCGTCCTCGCCGCGTTCGCCGGCATCCTCTACAGCGGCCACTACGGCTCCATCTCCGCCACCCAGGGCAGCGGCTGGATCTTCCAGGTCTTCGCCGCGACCGTCATCGGCGGCGTCAGCCTCAACGGCGGCAAGGGTTCCGTGTTCGGCGCGCTCACCGGTGTGCTGACCCTCCAACTGGTCGTGAACGTCATGACCTTGGCCGGCGTACCCCCGCTGTGGAACCAGTTCCTCAACGGCGCCATCATCATCGTCGCCCTGATCATCTCCCGCTTCGCTTCCGGCGAGAAGCAGGAATAGCCACGTACCGATGGGCGGCTCCGCGCCCGCCCCGGGCCCCACCCGGCGCAGCCGCCCACCGGCACATCCCCCACTCAGAGAGGCACCCCCGTGGCACTCACGGACGAGGCGATCGACAAGATCAAAGCGATGATCGTCGCCGGTGAGCTCGCGCCCGGCTCCCGGCTGCCCAAGGAAGAGGTCCTCGCAGGACAGCTCGGCCTGTCCCGGAACTCCCTGCGCGAAGCCGTCCGGGCGCTGACCGCCATGCGGATCCTGATCACCCGGCAGGGCGACGGCACGTACGTCTCCAGCCTCGAACCCCATCTGCTGCTGGAAAGCCTCTCCTTCGCCGCCGACGTGTCCCAGGGCCACACGGCTCTGCAACTGCTCCAGGTACGACGCCTGCTCGAACCGCAGGCGACAGGGCTGGCCGCCACACTGCTCAAGCCGAAGGACCTCCAGGAACTGCGCAGCATCCTCGACCGGTCCCGGACCGTCACCACCGTCGAGGAGTTCGTCGCCCACGACATCGCCTTCCACCTCCGGATCGTCGAAGCCGTCGGCAACCCCGTGCTGTCGATGCTGCTGCAAGTGCTCTCCACCCGCACCCAGCGCGTGCGCATCGTCCGCGGCAGCCAGGCCGGTCACGCCCTGAACAACGCCCACGCGGACCACGAGCAGATCCTCAGCGCGCTCGAGTCACGCGACGCACTCCTCGCCGTCTCCGCGGCGACCGTCCACATCACGGCCGTCGAGCAGTGGCTCGCCGGCAGTCTGGCCGACAACCCGATACGAGCGATCGCCGACTGACCCCGCTCCCCTCCGCACCCGCCGCCATCCGGTCTCCCCCTCCCACGCACCGACCGGGTGGCGGCGGGCCATGCCCATGGCCCGATGGGGAAGGCGCCGCCAGGTACGCGGTGGTCAGCCGACTCGCGCGGACTCCTTGGGCTCTCCCTCGGGGACTTTCTGAAGACGTGTGCCCTCGACGTCGAGGTCGGGCAGGACGCCGTCGATCACGGACCGGCGGGCCATGCCGGTGCGGACCCATTCCTCCCGCATCCCGGAGACCGGGAACACCTCGTAGTCCATCGCGATTCCGAAGAGCACTCCGATCAGGATGATCGGCAGGAAGCTGACGACGGGACCGGTGCGATCGAGGTGACCGACCACCACGGTGTCGCCACCATCGGCAGGACCTACGCCGAACGCAACCACACGCTCGGCCCCCTGAAGACCGACTCGGTCTGGACGGTCAGAGAGAGCGAGCCCTTCAGCGTCGCGTCGACACGGGCACGGGATTCGCCCCGCTCCAGAACGTGACCAACGTCTTCGAGTTCCCGCCGATGCAGAGCGGGGACGGCCGGGAGACGACGGAGATGATCTACCAGGTCGACTACACCATCGGGCTGGGACCGCCGGGGGACCTGCTCAACCGCATCCAGGAACCGGCGGACGCGGTCCGCGATGCGCACCTCCATGACCAACCTCGACAGGTTGCTCCGTTCGCTGAGCCCGGACTCGCGCTCACCTCAAGCTGCCCATGTCCGCGTCCCCGCCGGAGGCGAGCGTCCTGGCCAACTCGGCTGTACGGGCGCTTGCTTCAGCCTCCCCGCACGCGACGGAGCTCCCGTCGACAGGTCATTCCGGCGGACTGCCTGTCGACGGGAGCTCCGCGCCCCGTTACTTCACACCCCTGACCATCCGGCCGTGGATCAAGCCCCGAACGTCCACATCAGGTTGGTGCTCTGCTGCCATGTCCACTGCTTGGCCGCGGCCCCTTCGGCGACCATGCCGCCGCCGTCGAGGACCAGTCCCGTGCTGCGGTTGGCTATCGAGTACCGGCCGTTGCCGCGGTCAGTGATCTGCCACTGCTGGTTGGTGCCGCCGTTCCAGGGGGCCTGCCGGACCGGGTCGCCGTTACCGGTGGCGCCCCAGCCGTCGGCGGCCATGCCGTTGCCGCGGTTGACGAGCCGGTAGTAGCCGTTTCCGAGTTCGATCGCCTGCCACTGGACGTTGGCGTGGTCCATCGGCTCCCACTGCTTCAGGTTCGAGCCGCTGGACGCACTGCCGCCGCTGTCCAGTACCAGGCCGCTCGTGACGTTGCCCAGGCGGAAGTACGTGGCCGGGTTGAACGTCACCTTCAGCGAGGCAATGGCGTCGTTGTTGCCGGTCACCCGAAGGTCGGCGGCGTTCGAGGTGAACGTCCAGGCGGTGCCGGTGAAGTTGTCGCCGGAGTAGCCCGTGACCTGGAAGCCGTCGGGCACGAGGATGGAGGAGGTCGCGGCGGGGCCTAGACCGGCGGCGGACAACTGGGAAGAGGTGTAACCGCCCAGCTGCAGAACGCCGCGGGTGCCTTGGTAGTCGACGTTCTGGAACACCGTCGGTGAGACCGTCGTAGGCATGCCCTGGACCTCGACGCACACCACGGGGAGGGTGGCGTTCGGCGCGGTGGCCGGCACGGAGACGTTGATCTGGTCGGTGACGGTGTACGAGAGCGAGACCGAGGGGTTGTTCAACAGATAGACGCGGCTGATCGTGTTGTCGATCCTCGGGATCCGCAGCTGGCCGTTCGTGGGCCAGGTGAAGACATGGGCGAAGAGCTTGCCGCTCTTCTTGGTGACCTTCCCCCATGCGGGTTCGCCGGCGAACGGGCTGCCGCCGGTGCCGTGAATGCTGTCGCTGTGCGTCGACATCCATGAGGCCAGACCGTTCAGGACGGTCTGGGATCCCGCGGTGACCGAGCCATCGCCCTTGGGACCGATGTTCAACAGGAGGTTGCCGTCCCGGGAGACCACCGTGACGAGCTCTTGGACGATCTCCTTGACGGATCTGTAGGAGTTCTCCTTCGAAGCGTTGTAACCCCAGGCGTCGTTCATGGTGACGCACCGCTCCCACACCCGGCCCAACGGCTCGTCGGGTATCCCGAACTCCGCGACCGTGTAGTCGCCGAGACGGTGGCCCCGCTTGACCCGCTCGTTGACGATGAGGCCGGGCTTGCGGGCGATCAGCCAGTTGTAGAGGTCGACGCCGTCCGATTGCAGCCACCAGTCCTCCAGAGTGGGGTTGGAAGGCTCGTCGAACCAGTCGCCGTCGAACCACAGCACTGCCGGGTCGTAGCGGTCCAGGAGTTCCTGAAGCTGTGCCTTCATGTCGGCGATGTAGCCCGTGCGGGCGGCCTGCGACGACATCGTCGAGAGGCCGTTGTCGTGGCGGTCGGTCTGGGAAGGGTGGTTCCAGTCGAGGATCGAGTAGTACAGGCCGAACCTGATCCCGCGGCTCTCGCACTCGGTCTTGAGGCTCATGAGCGGGTCGCTCTGGATGCCGCCGAAGTCGCGCAGGTTGTACAACTTGGTGCCGGTGGCGTCCTTGAAGCCCGCGACGTCGGAGTTCCACATCGCGTAGCCCTCGTGGTGCTTGGCCGTGATCACGAGGTACTTCATGCCGGCGTTCTTGGCCAGCTCGGCGATCTGGGCGGCGTTGAACTGGCTCGGGTTGAAGTTCTGGGTGACCTGGGTCTGGTAGTTCGCCTTGCTCCACTGCGAGTTGGTGAACGCCCACTCGCCCTGGCCTAGCTGCGAGTACGACCCGTAGTGGATGAACATCCCGAACCGGGCCTGGTACCACCAGTCCATCTTCGAGGGGACGGTGTACGCCTCGGCGGTGGCGGGCCACAGGGCCTGCGGCAGCCCGAAGGCCGCCACTCCTCCGGCGAGGGCGGCGGCCTTCATCAGAGAGCGTCTGCTGAGGGGAGCTGAGGACATGGTGCGGCTCCATGTGTCAGGGGGAGGAAGGCAGGGCGCTACGAGCGGAACGTCAGTCCTGGGACCCTGCTCCGCGTTGAGCCAAGAAGATACATCGGATGGATTTATATGGGTGCGCCGGTAGTCGCGTCTAGGTGCAGGACGAAATTCCCTGACAGAAGGCGTTGGTAGGGGAATTCCCAGAGAAGGCAGGACCGAAGAGGGGCAACCATGCTAGCGAGGACATCCCATACATCGGATCTATCCCTAGGTGGTCTCCCGTATGCTCCTCACGTGCACGAAGGTGAAATGGCGGGCGGCGACCAGGAGAAGAGCGGCCAGGGCGGCCGGTGCCGCGTAGGCGAGTCGGAACTGGCCGGTGGAGCCGAGGAGTCCGCTCACCGCGCCGCCGGTGATGACACCGACGTAGTTGAAGAGGTTCAGACGTGCCAGGACCGCCTCAGAGGCAGCGGGACGCAGCCGCGCGGCGGAGGCCAGACACAGCGGAGCCAGGACGGACACTCCCAGCCCCACAGCCCCGGCCGCGAGCACGGCGAAGGGCCAGCTCGGCGCGGCGGCCATGCCGATCAGGGCGCTCGCGACGAGCAGGGCCGCGGTGCGGACGACGGCAACCGCTCCGAACCGTTGCACGAGACGGTCGGTGGCGGCGCGACCGGCGACCGTGCCGGCCTGGTAGGCCGCGTACGCCAGCGGCGCGACCGTGAGGGACGCGGCGAGGGTCTGGCGCAGGTAGACCGACGACCAGGCCGAGACCGTGGAGTCGACGACGTAGACGACGAGGAGGACCAGGCCGAAGGGGATGAGCCGGATCCACAGGCGGCGTCCCAGCGGCGGCTGCGCGACGGTGTCCGACGGCCCCGTGCCGGAGGTGGGGAGAGCATGAGTGCGGATACAGCCGGCGAGGAGCAACACGATCCCGGCCTGCACACTCAGACCGACGCCTACCGGCCACTCCAGCCGGGCGGTCCCGGCGGTGAGCAGTGCCGCGACCACGCCGCCCACACTCCATGCCGTGTAGAAGGAGCCGAAGATGCTGCGGCCGTAGGCGCGTTCGATCGCCGCCGCCCGGGTGTTGGCCCCGACATCGAGGGCACCGACAGCGAGTCCGAAGAGGATGTACGCGCAAATGGCGGTCGCTTCGTCAGGGGCCCATCCGATCAGCACCAGTGCGACCGCGGCCGTCAGCACTGCCCCGCGCATCGTGGCGACGGGACCGGCGCGACGGATCGCGGCCAGACCCAGGAAGCTGCCACCCCCTGCCATCAACGCCACCGCGACCAACAGGGCGGTGGTCAGGAGCGGAGCCAGTTTCAGGTGTTCGGTGACAGCGGGGACGGTCGTGTACACGGCGGCGACGGACACCCCTTGCGCGGCGAACGCGAGGGTCGCGCCCCTACGGGCACCGGTCCTGGAGACCGGGTGGCCGGCCGTCACCCGTACCGAAGCATGAGAGGTCATGATGCTGTCGCGCCTTCAATTCCTGTGTGCGCCGAGGTGAACAGTCGAGAACCAGGTAGTCGAATGCCGTGTGGGTCGTGGGGGTGGCCGAAACCCTAGCCAGGCACGGAAGACAGACTCAGGACGCCAGGGGCCGTACAGGGGACTTCGGAGGCCATGCGCTTCGACCGGTGACGCCCGCTGCTTACGGTGGTCGCCGAGGAGAAGGTGAGTGCGATGTCCATGGCCCCCAACCCGGCAGACCCGCCCGGCACCAGTCGCAGCACGTCGGCGACGATCCAGCCGAACATCCTGCGCTATCTCGTCGTGGTCGCCGACGAGCGCGGTGTCGATCTGCGGCCCCTGCTGAAGCAGATGGGGCTCGACGAGCCCGTCATGCGCTCCGCCGCGCTGCGGGTGTCGTACCGGCAGGGCAGCGCGGTGATCCGCCGTGCGCTGGAGCTCACCGGGGACGAGCGCCTGGGGCTGAGGGTCGGCGCGGCACAGCATCTGACCGCGTGGGGCCTGCTCGGCTTCGCCCTGATGGCCGACGACACGCTCCAGCACGCCATCGAGACCGGGGTGAAGTACCAGAACCTGTCCGGGGCGATGGTGGTGTGGTCGGCCGGTGTGGGTCAGGAGGACGACGCCTTCGTGCTGCGCGCCGATCTTCCCGATCCCGCCATGGACCCGGCGGTGGCGTCCTTCCTGAGCGAGGAGGCGTTCGCCTCCGTGGTCACCCTGTCGCGGCTGGCCGTCGACCCGGCCTTCGCGCCACGGGCAGTGGAGTTCTCCTTTCCTTCGCCGCGCCAACTCGACCTGTACAGCGCCCTGTTCCGCTGTCCGGTCCGCTTCGGCGCCCCCGCGAACCGGATGATCATCGACGCGGCGTGGGCCCGTGCCCGGATGCCCGGCCGGGATCCGGTGGGCTACGCGTCGACGCTGGAGATGCTCGACGAGCAGATGGCTTCCCGTCGTGACCAGCAGGACCTGCTGGAGGTACTGGAGATCTCCGTCGCGCAGAGCCTGCCGGTGGTGCCCTCGTTCGGTGAGCAGGCGCGGCGACATGCGACGAGCGAGCGGACGCTGCGCCGCCGGCTGGCCGACTGCGGCACGACGTACGAGGCACTCGTGGAGGGGGTGCGCCGGGAACGCGTCGAACAGCTATTGCTCCGCCCGGAACTGACCCTGCGTGACATCGCCCGCCGGGCGGGGTTCTCCGACGAACGGGCGCTGCGCCGCGCGGTACGGCGCTGGCACGGGGCCTCCCCTGTTGAGCTGCGGGAGCGGATGCGTACCGCTCGCCTTTGAGGCCGAGGTCAGCGGGTGCGGATCCAGATCGTCTTCTCCCGGGTCCACTGGTCGAAGGCGTCGGTGGACTTCTCCGCGCCGCCGAATCCCGACTGCTTCCAGCCGCCGAAGGGTGTGCTGATGTCACCCTCGCTGTAGGCGTTGACGGAGACCACGCCGGCCTCGATGCCGCGGGCCAGCCGCAGCGCGGTGTCCAGATCGCGGGTCCACACCGAGGCGGCGAGGCCGTACTCGGTGGCGTTGGCCCTGCGGACCGCCTCGTCCTCGGAGGTGAAGGTCTCGACGGTGACGACGGGGCCGAAGAGCTCCTTGGTGAGGACGTCGCTGCCGTCGGGGGCCCGGGTGATCACGGTAGGTGGGTGGTAGGCGCCTCGCGCGGGCAGACCGTGGGGCAGTCCCCCGGTGTGGATCCGGGCTCCGCCGGCCCGGGCGGCCTCCACGGCTCCCGCGACCCGGTCGAGGGCGGCTCGGTTGATCAGCGGCCCAACCTGCGTGCTCGGGTCGGCAGGATCGCCGATGACTAGCCCCCTCGCTGCGGCCGTGAACCGCTCCAGAACCTCCTCGGCGATGGCGTGGTGCACCAGGACCCGGGAGCCGGCCGTGCAGTTCTGCCCCATGGTCAGGAACGCGGCCTCGATCATGTTGTCGATCAGCTCGTCGCCGTAGGAGAGAGCGTCGGCCATCAGCACCTGGGGGCTCTTGCCGCCCATCTCCAGCGAGACGCGTTTGAAGTTGCTCTCGGCGGCGTCCTTGAGGATGCGGCGGCCGGTCGCGGTGGACCCGGTGAAGGAGAGCGCCCCCACGAGGGGGTCACGGGCGAGGGCCGCCCCGGCTTCCTGGCCGTACCCGGGCAGCACCGTGAGCACTCCGTCGGGCAGACCGGCCTCGGCTGCGAGCGCGGCCAGGTGCAGGGCCGAGCGCGGGGTCGCCTCGGCAGGCTTGACCAGCAGACAGTTGCCGGCGGCCAGGGCCGGTCCGACCTTCCAGGCGGTCATGGCCAGCGGGTAGTTCCACGGCAGGATCGCCGCGACGACCCCGACCGGTTCCCGGCTCATGAGGCCGAGACCGTCGGGCCCGCCCGGCGTGATGCGGCCGAAGACCTTGTCGGCCGCCTCGGCGAACCAGCGGATCGACTCGATCGCGCCCGGTACGTCGCCCGTACGGCACTCCGTGATGGGCTTGCCCGCGTCCTCGCTGTCCAGCCGGGCGAGGATCTCCGCGTCGCGTTCCATGAGGTCGGCGAGTCGCAGCAGCACCGCACCGCGCTCCCTGACCGGCAGCCGCGACCACACCCGGGCGTCGTGGACCTGCCGGGCCTGCTCGGCGGCCTTGGCGACGTCGTCGGCGCTCGCGGCGGGAAGGGTGGTGATGGGTTCGCCGGTGGCGGGGTTGACGACGTGCAGTATCTCGTTCGTGGTCATGCTTCCTCCACCAGTTCCCAGCGTCCGTCGGTACGGCGGGCGAGTCCGCGTCGGCGCAGGTCCTCCAGATAGCGGGCCATGCCACGGTCACCGCGTTTGCGGAACAGCGGGAAGACGCGGGGCAGCAGGTTCGGCATGAGCATCGCGAACCGCACCAGACGGGACTCGCCCGCCCGTGGGTAGGCCTCCAGTCGCGGCTTGTCCAGCAGGCTCACCACGGCCGCGACGACGTCGGCGGGCTGCTGCGGGGGATCCTGGAACTGTATGGAGTTCCCGCCGTCCACGGCCTCCTGGCGCAACATCCGGGTGTCGGTCGCCGACGGCAGCACCGACCCCGCCAGGATTCCCTTGCTCCTCAGGTCGAGCCCGATGGCGAGCATCGCGCCGCGCAGCCCGAACTTGGAAGCGGTGTAGATCGGGGTCTCGCCCAGCGGGAAGACCCCTCCGAGGGAAACCGTGGTGACCACCCGGGCGTCCCGGGAAGCCATGAGCAGAGGAAGGGCGATCCGGGTCGTGATCAGCGGTGAGGTCAGGTTGAGGGTGATCTCCCGCTCGATGCTCTCGACACTGCGGACGTCGAAGCGTTCGGCGCTCGTCATGCCCACGTTGTTGACGAGTACGTCGAGCCCACCGTGGTCCTCGGCGACCACCTCGAACAGCCGCTCCACCTGGGCCCGGTTCATCAGGTCACAGCCGATGCCCGTGTGCCCGGCGCCCGGCAGGTCCGCGGCCACCCTCATAGCGCGGACCGCGTCGATGTCGACGACGACGCAGCGGGCGCCGCCGGAGGCGAAGCGACGGCACAGCGCGCTGCCGATGCCGCCCGCGCCGCCGGTCACCACGATGACCTTGTCGGTGAAGTCGAACGCGCTCATGCCGTCGCTGCCGCGGGTCGAAGGGAGCGCACGGGCGGCGGCTGGCCCTCGGTGCGCCAGCCCATCTCGCGAGCGACCTTGCCCAGGTACTTCACGAAGGCCCCGCTGTCGACGTAGCCGGTGTGGCGCGGCGAGTCGACGAACTTCAGCCCGCCGGACAGATCCGGGTGGTCGGCGCGGATCCTCTGGGTGAACCGCTCCGCGTTTGACCGCCGGTGCCGCACGTCGTGGAGGTACCCGGCGATCAGCTGCGCCTGCGTGTCGAAGAGCTGGTAGGCACCGGAGTTGGTCTCGACGAAGCCGATGCCGAACAAGCCCTCGTGCTCGCGCGAGAACGACGACAGGTACAGGTCGGGGTGCTGTTCGTCGCCGAAGTACTGCTGCGCGACCGGCACTTTGTGGACGTAGCCCGTGGCGAGCAGGACGAGGTCGAAGTCGTCGCTCGTGCCGTCGGTGAAGTGCACGGTCCGGCCCTCGGTGCGGGCGATCCCGGGCTTGGCGGTGATGTCGCCGTGCTGGAGGTGGTGGATCAGCATCGAGTTGATGGCGGGGTGGGTCTCGAACAGTTTGTGGTCCGGCTTCGGCAGCCCCAGCCGCGTCGGGTCCCCGTTGATGATCCGCAGGAGGGCGCCGAAGACCCGCTGCGCCAGCCACATCGGCAGATGCGGCCCGCTGTTGGCGATGGTGTCCACCGGCCGGCCGAAGAGGTGCTTGGGGATGAACCAGTATCCGCGCCGCATGCTGATCACCGCGTGGTCCGCGGTCCGGGCCGCGTCGCACGCGATGTCGCATCCGGAGTTGCCCGCGCCCACGACCAGGACCCGCTTGTCCCGCAGTTCCTCCGCGCCGCGATAGCCGACGGTGTGCCGGACCTCTCCGCTGAACTCCCCCGGCAGTTCGGGGATGTTGGGGTGCCACTGCGATCCCGTGCAGACGACGACCTGCCCGTGCACGCTTTCCCGGCCGTCGGCCCGGGTGACCGTCCAGGTGCCGTCCGCGTTCTTCCGGACGCTTTCGACCTCGGCGCCGAACTCGATGCGGTCCGTCAGCCCGTAGGCCTCGGCGAAGGACGTCAGGTACGACAGGATCTGCCGGTGGGGCGGGTAGTCCGCGAAGTGGTCGGGCATCGGGAAGCCGCCGAAGCCCGACAGGGTCCTGCTGGAAATGAAGTGGGCCGACTCGTACATCGGGCCGCCGGGATTGTCGATGTCCCAGATACCGCCGGGCCCGGTGTGCCGCTCCAGATGCGTGTACGGGAGATTCCGCTCCGCCAGGGCCCTGGCGACCGCCAGCCCGGCAGGCCCCGCCCCGATCACACACGTATCAAACTGGCTTTCCTTCACGGGCCTGCCTCCTCGTTCGTCCCGCTTCACGGGCGTTGGAGGAAACGTATGCACCCGCCGTTCAGCGGGAACTGACCCGCGCGGCCAGGGACCGGACCTCAGCGGCCGCGCGACCGCGGCATCCGGCTCGGCACGAAGGAAGGGCTGTACCGCGCCGTCATGGAGCAGCTCACGCAGGATCTGATCGCACAGGTCGAACAGGCCGCTCCAGCCGACGCCCTGGCCGCCGCGCTGTGGCGAACGGTGCGGGAGCAGCCCGCCAACCATCAGCTCCTCACAGAGCTGACCATGTTCGCGCTCCGCTCCCCCGCTCTGAGCGAGGCCCTCGAGAGCCACTGCCGGAGCGTGACCGAAGTGACGGCGAGGCTGGTGGCCGAGGCGGCCGAGCGCACCGGCCGGCCTCTTGCCCAGCATGCGGAGACGATCGCGCGGTTCTTCCTGGCCGGCTTCGACGGGCTCACCATGCAGCACCTCTCCCTCCCCGACGAGGAGGCCGAGCGCACCTGTCTCCAGGCCTTCGTGTCGGCCGTGGTGGCCATGGCCGGCGGGCGCCTGGATCTGGTGTCCCTGCCCGCGAGCTGATCGGGGCCGGGCGCACTCGCACGCAGTCGGCGGCGCACTTCAGCAGCGTGCCGAAGAGCGCCGCCGGAACAGATGGTCATGCGGGCGCGATCGAGGTGGGACCCGTCGGTCCCGGTCTGTACGGCTCGCCGGCCGCTATGTGGTGCCACCTGCTCCCGTGACAGCGCAGGCCGTGCCGTTGAGGGTGTACGCGTCCGGCGAGGCGGTGTTGCCGGTGTGGCCGGCCTGGAAGCCGATGTCGACGGACGCGCCGGGGGCGATGGTCGCGTTGTGGGACGCGTTCACGGCCGTCACCCGGCCGGAGGCGGGCGAGTAGGCGGCGTTCCAGCCGGAGGTGACGGTCTGGCCGGCGGGCAGGGTGAAGCCCAGGGACCAGCCGTCGATCGCGGTGGTGCCGGTGTTGGTGAGGGTGATGCTCGCGGTCAGACCGGAGTTCCAGGCGCTGACGGTGTCGCCGACCTGGCAGCTCGCGGTGCCGGGCGTCGGGGTGGAGGTCTGGAACTGGGTGAAGAACTTCCACACCTCCGCCGGCAGCCAGGTCCTGGAGCCGCTGTCACCGGCGGCCCCGTCCTGCGGAGCGGCGATGTGCCCCTCGTCGAACGCGGCCCAGGCGACCGGATGGCCGGCCGAGCACCCCGAGTAGGTGGTGATCCGGTGCGTCAGGCTGCCCTGCGCCGGTTCGGGCGGATTCTGTGCGGTGCAGCCGTTGTTCCTGACGAACCTGTCCCGCAGGGTCCGTCCCCCGGAGATGCCGAGGACGTTGTCCCTGAGACCGTGCACCCCGAGGTAGGCGATGGGCTGGGTGCCGCCGCTGCACCCGCTGAGCAGCCCGCCGCTCTGGATCGCGACCGCACGGAAGACGGTCGCCCGGGAACAGGCCAGCGCGTACGACATGGCCGCGCCGTAGCTGAAGCCCAGGGCGAAGCGCTGCGTCGTGTCGACGCACAGGTCCGACTCGATCCGCCTGATGATGTCGTCGACGAGCGTGATGTCTTCCCCGCCGGTGTTGGCCCACCCGTTGTTGAGGCCCTGGGGTGCGACGAAGACGGTGCTGTTGTTCGCCTGCCGCTGGAGCCCGTAGTAGGCCCAGGTGCCCGTCTCCACGGTGCGGCCCGTCGCGACGTCGGTGGCGGTGCCGCTCAGCCAGTGGAACCCGAAGACGAGCCGGTACGCGCGCTTCTGGTCGTAGCCGTCCGGGATCCGCAGGATGAAGGACCGGCTCTTGCCGTTGCTCTGGATCGTGTACGTACCGCTCGTCAGGGTGGGGGCCTTGCCGCATCCGGCGGTCGGTGCGGCGGCCGGGAGCGCGGTGTTCGCGCCGGGTCCGCTGCCCAGTGCGGTGCCTCCCGTGGCCAGAACGAGCAGTACCGCCACCACGGCGCCCCATAAGTGAAATCTCGGCCTTGTCCTGGTCCTCATGCAACTCCCCTTCGCTGTTGGATCGTCGCCCCGTTCACAGCCGGCTCCACTTCTGACCGGCCCTGCCGTCGCAGGTCCACAGGACCAGTGCGGTGCCGTTGGCGGTACCGGCCCGGTCGGTGTCTAGGCAGAGTCCGGAGTGGACGTTGCGGACCGACCCGTCGGAGCCGATGGTCCATTTCTGGTTGTTCTGGCCGTTGCAGGTCCAGGTGATGACCCGGGTGCCGTTGGCGGTGCCCTGGTTGTAGGCGTCGAGGCACTTGTCGCCGAAGACGCGGATCTCGCCGCCCGCCCACGTGGTCCACAGCTGGTTGGCGGCCGTGTGACAGTCCCAGAGCAGAACGGTGGCCCCCGCGGCGGTGGAGGCGTTGTCCACGTCCATGCAGCGGCCGGAGCCGTTGCCGCGCAGCCGCGAGGTGGTGGCGGCCAGCGGACTGCCGCCGGTCACCCGGAACGCCGCCACACCGTGCGCGGGGACGCTCGCCGAGATCTGTCCGGACGTGCTCGACGTGCCGCCCGACCACAGATCCGTGAGGGTGAACGACCCGCCCGTCAGACCGACTTGAGCCGCTGTCGTGCTGACCATCGCGGTGCCGCCGCCCCGGTTGAACAGGCCCACCGCCACCGATCCGTCGGACAGAGGCTTGGCGAACACCTCGGTGTTGCCGTCGTCTCGGACCCGGCGCCCGCCCGCGCCGAGCGCGTCCTGGTTCACCGCCAGCAGCCGCGGGTTGCGCAGGACCGCGCTCACGTCGGCGGACATGGTGCGGATGTCGTTGCCGGCCATGAGCGGGGCGGAGAGGAGGGCCCACAGGGCGAAGTGGGATCGGGACTCGGTCAGGGACAGGCCGGGACGGCCGACGACGAGCATGTCGGGGTCGTTCCAGTGCCCCGGGCCCGACTGAGCCGCGAGCGGCGCGGTGACGTCCAGGACGTTGCCGACGCCCATCGGGTAGCTGTTGGTGTTGCCGTTCTGCCAGATGTCGAGCAGGTCCTCGGTCGTCCGCCACAGGTCGGCGACCTCGCCCCAGTTGTACGTGGCGCCGGTGATGGCGTGCAGGCTGTTCGGGTTGATGCTGTAGACGATGGGCCGTCCGGTGGCACGCAGGGCGTCGCGCATGAGCGTGAACCGCGCGACCTGCTCGTCACGGGTGCCGCTGGAGGAGCACCAGTCGTACTTGAGGTAGTCGACGCCCCAGGAGGCGAACGTGGTGGCGTCCTGGACCTCGTGTCCCCTGCTGCCCGTGGACCCCGGGTAGCCGCCTGTGGCCTGCGCGCAGGTGCGTTCGCCCGGCACCTGGTAGATGCCGAACTTCAGCCCCTTGCCGTGGATGTAGTCCCCGAGGGCCTTCATCCCGCTCGGGAACTTGGCCGGGTCGGCCCGCAGGTTGCCCGCCGTGTCGCGCTGCGGGTCGAACCAGCAGTCGTCGACCACCACGTACCGGTAACCCGCGTCCCGCATGCCCGAGGACACCATCGCGTCGGCGGCCTCGCGGACCCGCGCCTCCGTCACCCCGCATCCGAAGCTGTTCCAGCTGTTCCAGCCCAGCGGCGGAGTGAGCGCCGGACTGCCGGGCGCGGCGGAGGCGGTGGAGTGGACCGAGGCCGTGAGGGACGCGGTGACCGTCAGTGCGGCCGCCGCGAACAGGTGGAGAAGTCGTCTGCCCGATGGTCTGAGCACCCTGGGCTCCTTTCAACGCAGGCAAGGGCGCCGGACAAGGGATGACCGACGTACGGGAGAGGCTTGTGACATGTCTATGACACTCACATCGGCGTCCGAAATTTCGATCTACTTTCGGATCGCCGACTCCAGGGAGACTAGAGGGACTTCTGGGCATGTCAACAGCAATCGGCCGGTCAACCGACTCCTCCACGCGCTTCGGCGGCAGGCATCGAGATCCGCGGTCCGATTCGTCGACGATCGAGCACGACCGGATGCGAAAGGTTTCGGCATTTCGATCGAATCATGCGAGGCGTATTGACGGGAGCTGTGGGCCTCGCAATCATCCCGTTGCTCGATGAGTCGATTGCTGTTCGTCATACCGAACCTCGCGGGACCGATCCACCCCCACAGCGCTCCCTCACAGAGAGATCGACACATAGACATGTCATGCTCTGATCAACCTCTGGGGCGTCGCCGAGTGCTGGCCACCGCCACCGGCCTGGTCACCGGTGCCCTGCTTCCGGCCATCCCCGCCCACGCTGCCGCCGCCGCCACGTTCACCAACCCGGTGATCTGGCAGGACTTCGCGGACATCGACATCATCCGCGTCGGCGCCACCTACTACGCCTCGGCCTCGACGATGCACTACTCGCCCGGGGCGCCCGTCCTGCGGTCGTACGACCTGGTGAACTGGGAGATCGCCGGCCACTCGGTGCCCGTGCTCGACTTCGGCACCAAGTACGACCTGAACGGCGCCCGCGGCTATGTCCGGGGCATCTGGGCGTCGTCGCTGGCCTACCGGCCGAGCAACCGGACCTTCTACTGGCTCGGCCAGATCGACTTCGCCAGGACGTACATCTACACGGCCACCGCCGCCGAGGGACCGTGGAACAGGCTGACGACGATCAGCACGCCCTACTACGACGCGGGACTGCTCGTCGACACCGACGACACCCTGTACGTGGCGTACGGGAACACCACCATCAGCGTGGCCCAGCTGTCGCCCGACGGCCGCAACCAGGTACGCACACAACAGGTGTTCACCACGCCGTCGAGTGTCGGCACCCTCGAGGGTGCCCGCTTCTACAAGATCAACGGGCAGTACTACATCTTCCTGACCCGCCCCGCGAACGGGCAGTACATCCTCAAGTCGTCGGGCGGCCCCTTCGGTCCCTACACCATGCGGCAGGTCCTCCTCGACCTGCGCGGGCCGATCGCCGGAGGTGGAGTCCCGCACCAGGGCGGGTTGGTGCAGACGCAGAGCGGTGCCTGGTACTACATGGCGTTCGTGGACGCCTACCCCGGCGGCCGGGTGCCCGCCCTGGCGTCGGTCACCTGGACCGCGGACGGCTGGCCCGTCGTGCAACTCGTGAACGGCGCGTGGGGCACGTCGTATCCCAGCCCGGCCGTGCCCACTCCACCGCGCCAGGTCACCCCGATGACCGGCGTCGACACGTTCGACGGCACGAGCCTCAAACCGCGATGGGAGTGGAACCACAACCCGGACAACACGAAGTGGTCGGTGAACAACGGACTGACGCTGCGGACCGCCACCGTCACCAACGACCTGTACTGGGCCCGCAACACGCTCACCCACCGCATCCAGGGCCCCACCTCGACCGCCACGGTCCAGCTCGACTTCTCGGCGATGCACGACGGCGACCGGGCCGGACTCGCGCTGCTGCGTGACTCCTCCGCCTGGATCGGTGTCAAGCGCGACGGCGGCGCGACGCGGGTGGTGATGGTCAACGGGCTGACCATGGACGGCAGCTGGAACACCACCGGCACCGGCACGGAGGCCGCGAGCGCTCCCGTGTCCGGCTCCCGTGTCTGGCTGCGCGCGGCCGCGGACATCCGCCCCGGCGCGGCACGTCCCGGCACCTTCTCCTACAGCACCGACGGCACCACCTTCATCCGCCTCGGCCCCGCCTTCTCCATGGGCAACGACTGGCGGTTCTTCATGGGCTACCGATTCGCCCTCTTCCACCACGCCACCCAGGCACTCGGCGGCTCGGTCCGCATCCCGCGGTTCGAGCTGGCCACGCCCTGAACGATCGGAGGATCGCACAACCCACCCCCCACCCCCCACCGTACGAGGAGAACCATGAACCCGCTGAAACGGCTCGGCCGTCGCCGAGCCTCGGTGCTGTCCCTGCTGGCGGTCGCCGCCCTGATGGCGCCGGAGGCCGCGACCGCCGCACCCGATGCCGTCCGGGCCTCCACACTCGGCGCCCAAGCCGCCCAGTCCGGACGGTACTTCGGCACCGCGGTGGCCGCCGGAAAGCTCGGCGACGGCACGTACACCGGGATCCTGGACCGCGAGTTCAACCAGGTCACACCCGAGAACGAGATGAAGTGGGACACCACCGAGCGATCCCGGGGCTCGTTCACCTTCGGCCCCGCCGACCAGATCGTCAACCGCGCGACGGCCCGCGGCCAGCGCGTGCGCGGCCACACCCTGGTGTGGCACTCCCAACTGCCCGGCTGGGTCAGCTCCATCACCGACGCGAACACCCTGCGCAGCGTGATGAACAACCACATCACCACCGTCGCGAACCACTACAAGGGCCGGATCCACTCCTGGGACGTCGTCAACGAGGCCTTCGCCGACGGCGGCAGCGGCCAGCACCGGCCCTCGGTGTTCCAGAACCTGCTCGGCGACGGCTTCATCGAACAGGCCTTCCGCACCGCACGGTCGGCCGACCCGGCGGCCAAGCTCTGCTACAATGACTACAACATCGAGAACTGGAGCGCCGCGAAGACCCAGGGCGTCTACCGCATGGTGCGCGACTTCAAGTCGCGCGGGGTGCCCATCGACTGCGTCGGCTTCCAGGCGCACTTCGGCACCGGCGGCCCGCCCTCCAGCTTCCAGAGCACTCTGTCGAACTTCGCCGCCCTCGGCGTGGACGTACAGATCACCGAACTGGACATCGCCCAGGCACCGGCCACGGCGTACGCGAACTCGGTGCGGGCCTGCATGAACGTGTCGCGCTGCACCGGCATCACCGTCTGGGGCATCCGGGACAGCGACTCCTGGCGCAGTGGCGAGAACCCGCTGCTGTTCGACCGGAACGGCAACAAGAAGGCGGCGTACCAGGCGGCGTTGACCGCGATGGGCGGCACGGCCGCCGCACAGAGCACGACCGGTGCACAGAGCACGACCGCCCTGTCGGCCAAGTCCGCCGCCGCCCTCCCCTCCCGCTTCTCGTGGAGTTCCAGCGGGGCCCTGATCGGGCCGAAACCGGACTCGAGCCACAACATCGCGGCGGTCAAGGACCCGTCGGTCGTCTACTACAACGGCAAGTACCACGTGTTCGCGAGCACCGCGAGCTCCGCCGGGTACAACCTCGTGTACCTGAGCTTCTCCGACTGGTCGCAGGCGGGCTCCGCCACGCACCACTACCTCGACCGCACGGCCATCGGCACCGGGTACCGGGCCGCGCCCCAGGTCTTCTACAACACCGCGCAGCGCCTGTGGTACCTCGTCTACCAGACCGGCAACGCGTCGTACTCGACCAACCCCGACATCAGCAACCCCAACGGGTGGAGCGCACCGCGCAACTTCTACGCGTCGATGCCGGACATCATCAGGCAGAACATCGGCAACGGCCACTGGGTCGACATGTGGGTGATCTGCGACAGCGCCAACTGCTATCTGTTCTCCTCCGACGACAACGGGCACCTCTACCGCTCCCGGACGACCGTCGGCCAGTTCCCGAACGGGTTCACCAACACCGTCATCGTGGCCCAGGACTCCAACAAGTACGCCCTGTGGGAAGCGAGCAACGTCTACAAGGTGCAGGGCTCCGACCAGTACCTGCTCCTGGTCGAGGCCATCGGCTCGGACGGCCGGCGCTACTTCCGCTCCTGGACGACGAGCAGCCTCGCCGGTTCGTGGACACCGCTGGCCGCCTCCGAGAGCAACCCGTTCGCCAAGGCGAGCAACGTGACCTTCCCCTCCGGATCCTGGACCAGGGACATCAGCCACGGCGAGATGATCCGCGCCGGCTACGACCAGACACTGACCATCCCCTCGTGCAGGCTCCAGTACCTGTACCAAGGGATGAACCCCAACGCGGGCGGCGACTACAACAACCTGCCGTGGCGACTGGGCCTGCTCACCCAGACCAACTCGACCTGCTGACCAGGTGACCGGTTGGCGATGTGGGCCCCGCCGCTCGTGCGGGGTCCACGTCCTGCCCGGTCACCGGGCCACGGATATTCTCTGGCGATGTCGAATCGTTCAGTGACGGCGGGAGTCGCGCTCGCCGGTGTGATGGCGCACTGCGGCGGAAGCCCGGTCCGCGCCGTGGAGTATCTGGTGGGGGCGATAGCCTCCGCGCCGGCGGCCCCGGAGCCCTATGCGGCCCTCGCCGAGTTGTGGCGTGAGCGGCGCTCCGAGCTGAAGGAGGGTCTCGAAGGGGACGGCTCCTTGAGCACGGTGCCGGCGCAGGCCTACTTCCTGTTCCTCGACGGGGACATGGACGACGCGGTGATGACCCTCGGCTCGGTCACGGGGGTGCGGCCGGACGTGGCCTGGGGCGCTGCCCCGTGGTTCGGCGATGCCGGACTTCTGGGCGCGGTGAGTGCCCAGGCGCTGGCCGAGGCGTGTCTGCGGACCTTGGACTACGGCCGTGTCCTGGACTCCGACGAGACGCGTGAACGGTTCGCGCCCTGGTTCCATGCCATCGACGTCGTGTCCGAGCGCAGTCCCGTGCCGGAGTCGCTGGCCTCCATGGCCCGGCTGCCTCGGGCCTGCGGTCGCCACGAGCTGTCGTTCGCGCTGTGCGACCGTGCCGACGCCGTCGACCGGGTCATGTGGACCGAGGTCACCCGAGCGGGCACCTGGCGGGCGATGGGCGACCTGGACCAGGCCGCGACCGCCTTCGCGCGTGCCCTGGCCCTGGAGCCCGACAACTGGTCGCTGCACCTGGACCTTGCCGACCTGCGTGCCGAACAGGGCGACTTCGCCGCGGCCGTGAGTCACGCCGAACAGGGCCTGGCACACGCTCCGGACGAAGTCTCCCCACGCGCGGCACACGCCGCCTACCGCGCCCGCCTGACCGGCTCGTCCGACAACCTGCGGAACCTGATCGCCGTCGCGCCGCAACTCACGAACACCTCCTACCGCGACCTCCTGATCGACTACGCGTGCGCGGGACCGGGACTGCCCGGCGCCCTCGTGGCCGAGGCCCGCCGCACCCGCCGGCACGCGGGCTGACCGACCCTCCACTGATCGCGCCGCCGGTACCCGCACGCCGTCACCCCGATGCCCTGCGGGGCGCCCCCGTCCCGCCCCGGCCCTTGTCACCCACGGACTATCCACGGCCCCCCGGGACTCATCTCCCCCAAACAGAAGCCCGATCGACCCGGTCCGCCCCTGCGGCGCTGCCATATTCGGTAGCCACTTCGGAGGTGGCCATGACACTTGAGGTGGAGACATCCAGGGCGGGGCCGGTGGCGGAGAGGGAGGCCGGCCGGGTGCCCGACCCGATCGCCGAACGATCCGTGGACCGAACCGTCGATCGCATCACCGCACTGGAGAGCCGCCGGACGCGGGCGGTCACCGCGCAAGGGCCCAGGAGACGTGGGGAGTACGGCGCCCGGGAGCGGATCGACCTGCTGCTGGACGCGGGCTCGTTCACCGAGACGGGTCTGTTCGTACGCGCCAGGCCCACCGGCGACGGCGCCGGGCGCCCGTACGGCGACGGGGTGGTCACCGGGTACGGCACGATCGACAACCGAGCCGTCTGTGTCTTCGCCCAGGACTCCACGGTCTTCGGCGGCAGCATGGGCGAGGCCTTCGGGCAGAAGACGCTCGCGCTGATGGACCTCGCCCTGAAGACCGGCTGTCCGGTCATCGGCCTCAACGACGGCGGTGGCGCCCGTATCCAGGAGGGCGTCACCTCGCTCGCCCTCTACGCCGAGCTGGTGCGCCGCAACGTGCAGGCGTCCGGGGTGATCCCGCAGATCTCGGTCGTCCTGGGCCCGTGCGCCGGCGGCGCCGCGTACTCGCCGGCCATCACCGACTTCACCGTGATGGTGGACGGTGCCTCGCACATGTTCGTCACCGGTCCCGACGTCATCGAGACGGTCACCGGCGAGCGCACCAGCGCCGAGGAACTGGGCGGCGCCCGTACCAGCAACACCGTTAACGGCAACGCCCACTTCCTCGCCGCCGACGAGGTAAACGCCCTCGACACCGTCCGCGACCTGCTGTCGTACCTGCCCGCCAACAACCTGGAGCGGCCCCCGCAGTACGCGCCGGGGGCCGCGCCCGCCGGGCGGTGTCTCGACACGGTGGTTCCGGACCGGCTCGGGCAGGCCTACGACATGCGCGACATCCTGCGCTCGGTCGTCGACGACGGCGAACTCCTGGAGGTGCAGGAGCTGTTCGCTCCGAACATCATCTGCGCACTGGCCTTCGTCGAGGGCGGTGCCGTCGGAGTCGTCGCCAACCAGCCGCTGCACGCCGCCGGGGTCCTCGACATCGACGCCTCCGAGAAGGCCGCGCGGTTCGTACGGTTCTGCGACGCGTTCGGCATCCCCCTGCTGACCTTCGCCGATGTCCCGGGCTATCTCTCCGGAGTCCGCCAGGAGCAGGCCGGCATCATCCGGCGCGGCGCCAAACTCCTGTACGCGTACGCCGAGGCGACCGTCCCCAAGGTCACCGTGGTGGTGCGCAAGGCGTACGGCGGCGGATACGCGGTGATGGGCTCCAAGCACCTGGGCGCCGACATCAACCTCGCCTGGCCCACCGCCCGCATCGCCGTCATGGGTGCCGAGGGCGCGGTGGGCGTCCTGCATCGCCGTGAACTCGCCGCCGCGGCCGACCCCGAGGCGTTGCGTGCCCGTCTCGTCGCCGCGTACGAGAGCACGTACGGCACCCCGTACCTCGCCGCCGAGCGCGGCTACATCGACGCCGTCATCGCCCCGCGCGACACCCGCGCCCACATCTGCCGTGCCCTGCGCACCCTGCGCGGCAAGCGGGCACCGATGCCGGAGCGCCGCCACGGCAACATCCCGCTCTGACCGCTAGCCGTCCCCGCGACGTGAGGAGCCCATGCCCGATGGACAGCCGCCGCCCCCCGCTCGCGCCCGTGTTCCGGAGTCTGCCGGAGTACGTGCGGCACTGGGCCGAGACCACCCCCGACCGCCGGGCGTTCACCTTCGTCGACCATCCCGCGCCGCACTCGCGCGGCGTCCACCGCACGCTGACCTGGCGCCGGCTGGACCTGCGGATGCGGGCCATGGCCGCCCGGCTCGCCGCCGAGGCGGAGCCCGGGGAACGTGTCGCGGTGCTGTGTCCCCAAGGGACGGACTACATCACCGCCTTTCTCGGGGCGCTGGCCGCCGGCCTGGTCGCCGTACCGCTGTATCCACCAGGGCTGCCCGGGCAGGGCGACCGGCTGTCGGCGGTGCTGGCGGACGCGCGCCCGGCAGTCGTCGTGACGGCGGGTCACGCGCTCGCGGAGGTACGCGAGTTGTGCGAGAACAGGGACGTGAAGGTCGTCGCCGGGGACCAAGTACCCGACGCCGCCGCCGGTGACTGGCAGCCCGGCACCCTCGACGCCGAGGCGGTCGCGTACCTCCAGTACACCTCCGGCTCGACCCGCACCCCGGCGGGTGTGGAGATCACCCATGCCAATGTGGTCGCCAACGCCCGCCAGGCGCTGGCCGCCTACGGTGCCGACGTGCATCCGGTGACCTGTGTGGGCTGGCTGCCGCTGTACCACGACATGGGACTCGTGCTCAGTGTCGCGGCGCCGGTGGTGCGGGGTCTGTTGTCGGTCCTCATGGATCCGGTGGCGTTCCTGCACGAGCCGGTGCGCTGGCTGCGGCTGCTGGCCGCGCACCCGCGCGCGCTGAGCGCGGCCCCCAACTTCGCCTACGACTACTGCGCGGCGACGGTCGCCGAGGCGCAGAAGGCCGACCTGCGGCTGGACGGCGTCTTCGCCCTGATCAACGGGAGCGAGCCGGTCCGCGCCGGCACGGCCGATCGTTTCCACGCCGCGTTCGCCGCCCAGGGTCTCCTCCCGGAGACGCACTGTCCGTCGTACGGGCTGGCCGAGGCGACCGTGTTCGTCAGCGCCGCCCGCCCTTGGCAGCCGTTGCGCAGGTTCGCGCTCGACCGTGACGCCCTGGCCACCGGGAAGGCCCTGCCCGCGCGGCCCGACGATCCGAGGGCCGTGCTGCTGACCGGCTGCGGGGCTCCGGCGGGCCAGCGTGTACGGATCGCCGACCCGGTGTCGCGGGAGGCACTGGCCGAGGGCGAGGTCGGCGAGATCTGGGTGCAGGGCCCCAACGTGGGGCGGGGATACCGGAACCAGGAGCCCCAGACCCAGCGCGTCTTCGGGGCCGTACTCGCCGATGTCGCGGCCGGGCCGGGCAAATGGCTGCGCACCGGCGATCTGGGAACGGTCCTGGACGGGCAGTTGATCGTCACCGGGCGGCTGAAGGACCTCATCGTCGTCGACGGACGCAACCACTACCCGCAGGATGTCGAGGCCACGGCCCAGGACGCCCATCCGGCCGTGCGACGCGACCGGCTCGCCGCGTTCGGCGTACCGGGCGGCTCCGGGGAGCGCGTCATCGTCGTCGCGGAACACGCACGGGCCGTGCCGCTCGCCGACATCGACGTACCGGCCCTCGTGCGGACCGTACGCGCGGCCGTCTCCGCACGGCACGGGCTGCGGCTCTCCGACGTGGTTCTCGTCCCGCCGGGCACGGTGCCCCGTACCTCCAGCGGAAAGGTGTCCCGGGCGCTAACCCGCGATCGCTATCTGGCGGGTGCCTACGCGACGGAGGTCGCGGGATGAGGCACGCGAGCGGGCGAGAAGGCCACCTCCGCCGCCTGGTCGCCGAAGGGGAGGGCGAAGAGAGCGCGTTGCGTCGGCTGATCGCCGAGAAGGTGGCCGCCTGGAGCGGTATCGCGGTCGGGGACGTGCCGATGGACCAGCCGCTCGCGGATCTCGGGATGTCCTCGCGGGACGCGGTCGCGCTGGCCGGGGAGTTGTCCCGGGCCACGGGCCTCGACCTGCCGGCGACGCTTCTGTGGGAGGCGGCCACGGGGGACGCGCTGGTGGAGTGGGTGTGCGGTGCCGCGGCGGACATCGCTCCGGCACAGAGCGCGGTTCCTCCGCCCACGGCTCCCGCACCCGAGCCCGGCGAGCCGATCGCGGTCGTCGGGGTCGGCTGTCGGCTGCCCGGGGGCACGCACGGCCCGGACGCGTACTGGCGGTTGCTGCGCGAGGGCGTCGACGCCATCCGGCGGGTGCCGGAGGACCGGTGGCGGGACTTCACGCCGTACCCGCCCGCCGACGCGCTCGCTCACGGCGGCTACCTGGACGACATCGCCGGGTTCGACGCGGACTTCTTCCGCATCACGCCGCGCGAGGCCGCGGTGATGGACCCGCAGCAGCGGATCCTGCTGGAGGTCGTCCAGGAGACCCTCGACCACGCCGCCGTCCCGGCCGCGTCCCTCGCCGGCACCGCTACCGGTGTCTTCGTCGGGGTCTCGGCTCCCGAGTACGGCCAGCTCACCGGTGCCGACCCGGAGGCCGTCGATCCGTGGGCCCCGGCGGGCGGGGCACTGAGCGTGGCGGCGGGCCGACTGTCGTACGTCCTGGACACGCGCGGGCCGAGCATGGCCGTCGACACCGCGTGCTCGTCCTCGCTGGTCGCCGTGCACCACGCGTGCGTCAGCCTGCGCACGGGCGAGAGCGACCTGGCGATCGCCGCGGGGGTCAATCTGCTGCTCTCCCCCACGGTCACCGTCGCGTTCCGACGGGCGGGCGCGCTCGCGCCGGACGGGCGGTGCAAGCCGTTCTCGGCGGCGGCCGACGGCATCGGCCGTGGCGAGGGCTGCGCGGCGGTGCTGCTGAAGCGGCTGTCCGACGCCGAGCGGGACGGCGACCGCGTCCTCGCCGTCATCCGCTCCACCGCCGTCAACTCCGACGGCCGCTCCAACGGCCTCCTGGCCCCCAACCCGGCCGCCCAGCAGGCCCTCTTGGCGACCGCCTACGTGCGAGCCGGGCTCGCCCCCGCACGCATCGACCACGTCGAGGCGCACGGCACCGGCACCCCGCTCGGCGACCCCATCGAGGCGGGCGCGCTCGGCGCCGTGCTCGGCACGGGCCGCGACCCCGACCAGCCGCTGCTCCTGGGCTCGGTCAAGGGCAACCTCGGCCACCTGGAGTCCGCCGCGGGCATCGCCGGCCTGGTGAAGACGGTGCTCGCCCTCCATCACGACCTGATTCCTCCCTCGCTGCACTGTGCCGAAGGCAGCGCCCTGGACGACGACGTACGACTGCGGGTCGTGACGGAGGCCGAGCCCTGGCCCCGGTACGGCGGTACCGCCACCGCCGGGGTCTCCGGATTCGGGTTCGGCGGCACCAACGCCCACGCCGTACTGGAGGAATGGCGCCCCGGCGCCCTCCTCCCGCCCCCGGCCGACGCACCTCCCGCCCGCCTCCACCTCCTGTCCGACGCCGATGCCGCGCGCGTCCGTGACACCGCCGGCCGGCTTGCGGACTGGCTCGGCACGCCCGAGGCAGACGCCGCGCACCTCGCCGACGTGGCCCGTACGCTCGCCGGGCGGACGGGACGGGGGCCTGCGCGAGCCGCGATCGTCGCCGGTGACCGAGCCGAACTGGCCGACGGTCTGGGCGCGCTGGCGGCAGGACGACCGCACGCACGGGTCATGACGGGCGACCTGGACCTAGTCGGGCGCGGCCCGGTGTGGGTCTTCTCCGGGTACGGGAGCCAGTGGGCCGGCATGGGGCAGCGGCTGCTGGACGAGGAACCCGACTTCGCCGCGGCCGTGGAGAAGGTGGACGCGCAACTGGCCCCCGAGTGCGGGTTCTCCCTCCGCGACCACCTGGCTTCCGGAGGCGACCTCGACCGGCTGGAGGTTGCTCAACCCGTGCTCTTCGGCGTCCAGTTGGCTCTCGCCGAGCTGTGGCGGGCACACGGCGTCGAGCCGGTCGCCGTGATCGGCCACTCCCTGGGCGAGGTGGCCGCCGCGGTGTGCGCAGGCGCGCTGGAGGTGTCGGACGCGGCGCGCGTCGTCGCCGTACGGGCTCGGCTGCTCAGCGGATTACGCGGTGGGTCGATGGCGGTGGTCGACCTCGACGACAGCGAACTCGACGCTCTGGAACGGGACTTCCCTGGTGTTCATGTCGCCGTGCATTCCTCCCCGCGCCAGAAGGTGGTCACCGGGGAGGAGGCCGCGGTGGCCGGGCTCGTGCGCCGACTTGAGCAAGAAGGGCGGGCCGCGCGGGCGATGCGGGTGGTCGGGGCAGGGCATTCCCCTCAAGTGGAGCCGCTCCTGGCGGAGTTGACCGACGCGCTCGCGGACATCCGAGGTGGCCGCCCCCACATCCCCGTCTACTCCACCGTGCTGGACGGCCCGCGGGACGACTGTGTCTTCGACGCGGCGCATTGGGTCGCGAACCTGCGGCGGCCCGTACGCCTCGACCGGGCCGTCGCCGCGGCCGCCGCCGACGGCCACACCGCCTTCGTCGAGTTGTCCCCGCACCCCGTCCTCACCCGGGCCATCACCGACACCGCGCCGGGTGCCCTCGCCCTCGGCACCCTCCACCGCGGTGCCGACACCTCCGCCGGCTTCCTCACCCAACTCGGCACCCTCCACACCGCCGGGTCACGCCTGCCCCTGCCGCCCGGCCGGATCACCGACCTTCCCCTGCCTCGCTGGCGGCACGTGCGGCACTGGTGGACGGACGGGCGGGCGGAGAGCCCGGCCGTAGGTCTGCCGAGGGCGTGGTCGGCACGGGGCCCGCTCTCCATGGCGGGGCGCGTGGTGCCTGAGGCGGGCGGGCACCGGCCGGAGAGCGGACGCGTGGCAAGGGACGCCTCGGTCTCGGACCGTCTCTGCCATCACATCGCCGCCGTCACCGGGCACCCGCCGACTCGTATCACCCCCACCACGGCATTCGCCGAACTGGGCCTGGACTCCCTGATGGCCGTCCGCATCCGCAGCGCCCTGGAACGCGAGTTCGCGATCGAACTGCCCCTGCGTGACCTGCTGGGCGCCACCACCGTCCAGGACACGGCGACCCGCATCCAGCAAGCACTGGCCGGGATCGCGTCGGGGACCGAGGACATCCAGGCGCCGCCGACGAAGCCGACCGGCGAGCAGCCCCCGCTCCCACCACTGCTCACCTCGGATCCACATCCCCCACTCCACCCCCTCCACCTCGCGGGCTCCCACCCCCCGCTCTTCCTCGTCCACGCCGCCGGTGGCACGACCGACGTCTACCGGCACCTCGTCGAACGCCTCGACGGGCAGCGGCCGGTGTACGGCCTCGAGCGGCTCGCGGAAGTCCGTACGGTCGGCGAGAAGGCGCGTCGCTACGCCGAGGCGGTGGCCGCCGCGCATCCCGACGGGCCCTGTCTGCTGGGCGGTTGGTCGTTCGGCGGGTTCGTCGCGCAGGAGGCGGCGCGGCAGCTCACGACGGCCGGGCGGGACGTGCAGCTGGTGGTGCTCATCGACTCCGTACGACCGCTGCCTCGGTCGGAAGGCACGGAGGCCGACCGCATCCGCGCCCACTTCACCGGCTTCGCCCGCCATGTCGCCGAGACGTACGGTGTCCAACTGCGGTTGCCGTACGACGAGTTGGTTGCGACGAAGGACGACGGCGAGCGCATCGACACGGTACTGCGGGCCCTGCGCGAGGCGGCCGACCTGCCGCGCGCCGCCCTGGAGCACCAGCGGTCCTCCTATCTGGACCTGCGGATCGGCGAGGCCCACCGGCCGGGCCGTTACGACGGGCCCGTGGTCCTCTACCGGGCCACCGACCCGGCCCCGCACACCGTGCGCGACCCGGCGTACGAACGCGACGACGCATCGCTCGGCTGGGACGAGGTGTGCCCGGATCTGTCCGTCGTCCGGGTCACGGGCCACCATCTGTCGCTCCTCGACCCGCCGCACGTCGATGAGATCGCCGCCCATCTGCGGTGGGAGCTCGCGAAGGACCGCCGCTGAATCCGATCCGAGGAGAGCCGCCATGCCCGACCGCACCACCGCATCATCCCGGGGTACCGCCGGAGTGTCCCGCCGCGCCGTCACCAGAGCGGCCGCCGCCACCGGCCTGGCCGCCCTCTTCGGCGCCACCGCCACCGGCACCGCCGGGGCGACCACCCGCCGGGCGGCCAGCGCTCCCAGCGTCACCCGGCTCGGCCCCCGCACCCTCGATGTCTCCCTGCCCTCCGCCGCCCTGGGCCGCAGCGCCCCGGTGCGGCTGGTGCTCCCCTCCTCCTTCACCACACAGCCGGGCCGCACGTACCCCGTGCTGTACCTCCTCCACGGTGCCCACGACGACTACACCTCCTGGACCCGGGAGACGGACATCGTGGCGTTCACGGAGGGTCGGGAGCTGATCGTGGCGATGCCGGACGCGGGGCCCACCGGCATTCCCACCGCCTGGCGCAGCGGCCCCGACTACGAGACCTTCCAGCTCACCGAGGTCCCCGCGCTGCTCGCCCGGGCCTACCGGGCGTCCGCGGTCCGGGTCGTCGCCGGGGTCTCCACCGGCGGTTACGGGGCGATGGCCCACGCCGCGCGGCATCCGGGAACGTTCGCGGCGGCGGCCTCGTACAGCGGCATCCTCGACACCACGGCCCCCGGCGTGCCCAGCCTGATGGACGCCATCGTGGCCCGCGAGAACCTGGCGCCGCTGTCCCTGTGGGGCAACCCGATCCTGAACCTGCTCACCTGGCGGGACTTCAACCCGCGCGCCCGCGCGGCAGGGCTGCGCGGCACCGCGCTGTACGTGTCCAGCGGCAGCGGGGTGGTGGGCGGGAGCGGCGACTGGCTGCCGGAGGCGCTTGAGAGCGCGCTGTGGCCGTCGGCGCACGCCTTCACCGACACGCTCACCCGGCTGCGCGTCCCGGTGACGACTCACTACTACGCGGGAGGGGGGCACAGCTGGACCTACTGGAAGCGGGAGTTCGCCGCGTCGTGGCCGATGCTCGCCGGTGCCCTGGGGGTGGCGGCGTGAGGCCGGTGCCGTCGGGGCACGGAACGGAGCGCAGGGGACGTGCGTCCAACCCAGGACTTGTCCCTCGCCCCACGGGCACCAGTCCGCGGGTGAGCCGCTTCCGGGTGAAAGGAGGGTCCGCCGTGGCTGCTCCCACACCACCGCCCGGCGTACCGGACGGCCCGCGCGCCGCCCCGGTGCCCCCCGAGTTGGCCAAGCTGCTGCGCGACCAGTTGGAGTCCGTCGCCGACGAGGTGGAGGAGGAGGTGCGCAGACAGGTCCCGGAGTACGCCCGGCCTGGGACGTACGGCACGCACCTGAGATCCGGGGTCGTACAGGCGCTGACCCTGTTCGTCGACCACATCGCGGATCCGCACGGCCAGGGCGCCGCGATCACCGCCACGTACTACGAACTCGGGCGTGGCGAGGCCTTGGAGGGCCGCGCCCTGGACGCGTTGCAGTCCGCGTTACGGATCGGCGGTCTGCACGCCTGGCGGCTGATGGGCCGTACCGCGGAGGAACTCGGACTGGACTCCTCGGTGGTCGCCACGCTGGGTGAACTCGCCTTCCAGACGGTGCACGAGGTCGCCGAGGCGGCCGCCGCCGGATACGCGGAGGCGCGGCTGCGCAGCACGGACGAGCTGGAGCGGCGCCGCCGGCGGCTGCTCGGTCTGCTCCTGGGCGAGGGGCCGGTGGCCCCGGAGGCGGTACAGGATCTGGCGCACGGCGCCCGGTGGTCGGTGCCGGGACAGGTCGCGGTGGTCGCGCTCGCGTCGGCCCCGGACCAGCGGGAGGCGGACCGGCCGTTGGCGGCCGCGGGGGCGCTGGTGGACATGGACTCCCGGCCGCCCCGGATGCTGGTGCCCGACCCGGACGGTTCCGGCCGTTTCGGCGGCCGGGCGTTCACGCTCGCGCTGCGCGGCCGGCCCGCCGCGATCGGACCGACGGTCCCGCTCGACGAGGCCGCCCGCTCGCTGCACTGGGCCACCCGGGCGCTCGGCCTGATGGGGCGCGGCATCCTGCCCCGGCAAGGCGTGGTGCGCTGCGCCGACCACCTGTCGACGCTGCTGCTGCACGCCGACGAACCGATGCTCGCCCAGCTCCAGTTACACGTGCTGGCCCCGCTGGACGCGGTCGCGGAGGGACCGCGCGGACGGCTCGCCGAGACACTCCTGGCGTGGCTGCTGAGCGGCAGCAACGTGCCCGACGTCGCCGCCCGCCTCCACGTCCATCCGCAGACGGTGCGTTACCGCCTGCGCCAGTTGGAGAAGCTCTTCGGTGACGCACTGCACGACCCGGGCGCCCGCCTGGACCTGATCCTCGCCCTGCGCGCGGAGGCGTTGCGGGACGACGGCACCTTCACCGCGTAGCAACGCCGGCCGGCGCCTGCTCGGCGTCGAGTCGGCTAACGCGTCACACGATGGCGCAGGTAGACGAATTTCGAGTTGAAGGTGCGGGTCTCGACGAGTTCGAGATCCACCCGGCGCTCGTCCCGGGGAAAGAACGGGATGCCTCCGCCGACCATCACCGGGTAGACCACGGCCCGGTACTCGTCGATGAGACCCGCCGCGGCCGCCTCGGCGGCGAGAGTCGCGCCGCCGATGGCGATGTCGCCCTCCCCCGGCTCGGCGCGCAACCGCTCGATCTCCTCCGCGACGCCCCCGGAGGCCAGGCGGGCATTGCCCTGCACCGCCGACAGCGTGGTGGAGAACACCACCTTGGGCAGCGGATTCCACAGCGCGACCCACTCGAGCTCGGCCTCGTCGAGCGACCCGTCCTGGTCGGCGGTCTCCCAGTACAGCATCGTCTCGTACAGCCGCCGCCCCATCAGATGAACGCCGATCTCCCGGATCTCGTCGATCCAGAAGCGGAAGACCTCCGGGTCGGGCGCACTCCAGTCGAAGCTGCCGTCCGGCCCGACGATGTAACCGTCGAGTGAGATGTTCATCGAATAGGTCACGCTGCGCATCACATGTCCTCCTGGAAAGCAGGGTTTCACCGTACGACTGCCGGAGGCCGCCAAACTCATCGCCACTCGCGGGATTGCCTGGGGCGAGCCACCTCATCAGATCACGCCACCGGGAAACCCTTACTCACCTCGGCACAAAAGGACGAGGAATTCCTTGATTCCCGTCCATCACACCCGGTCCGGCAACGCGAATACGTTCGGGACGTCCTTTCCACAGGCGCTCCACGCGCCCCACCCTCAAAGGATCCCCATGCGCATCCGCTTGTGTTTCGCCGCGCTCTCGCTGATCGGCGGAGCGGGACTCGCCACCGTCTCGACCTCCACGGCAACAGCCGCTGCCTGCACGGACATCGACGTCGTCGCGGCTCGCGGCACGTTCGAGCCCGGCACACTGGGCTTCATCGTGGGCGACCCGGTGTATTCCGCCCTGCAGAAGAAAATCAGCGGCAAATCACTGTCCAGCTACAAGGTGAACTATCCCGCGGACCTTTCCCTCACCTCGGCCGCACAGGGCAACACGGACCTGGTGAACCATGTCAGGAGCCAGGCCGCTTCCTGTCCGAACCAGCGTTTCATTCTCGTCGGCTATTCGCAGGGCGCGAACGTCGTCGACAACTCCATCGGCATCAGCAGCGCCGGCGCGGTCGTCGGCAGCCCCATCGTGGCGACGATTCCCACCGCGCTCGAGCCCAAGGTCGCCGCGGTGCTGCTGTTCGGCAACCCGATCCGCGCCATCGGCAAGAGCGTCACCGGCACCTACCAGAGCCGCACCATCGACTTCTGCGCGGCCGGTGACCCGGTCTGCGAGAACGGCGGGGGCGACGTGGGCGCCCACCTCGGCTACACCGCGAACGCCGACGCGGCGGCCACCTTCGCCGCGACCAAGGTCTGAACTCCGCACGGCGTGCCCGGGAGACAAATCCCGGACACGCCGTGGCGCCCACCGGTGATCAGCGTCACCGTCAGCTGGATCAACGGCCTCGCACGATCCGCCCCTTGACCGCGACCGACCAGGTTCCCTGGCCGGGGTCCCGCGCGAACTGCGTCAGGTTCGTGGAGACGGGTTCGGGGCGGCCGTTGTTCTGGGTGGGCGCGGCGGTCAGCACGTCGAGGTGCTGGTAGCCGTCGGCGGCCACGGGGTCCAGGTCCGCCGGGACGCGGCCCGCCAGCAGTCCGTCGCCCGCGAGCACGGTGAGCGTCGGGTTGGCGGTGAGCCCGTCCGGGTGGACGACGAGGCGCTTCACCTGGGGTGAGGTGGCCAGTTGCAGGTCGGTGACGAGCTTGGTGGGGAAGTACTGCTCGGTGAAGTCCAGGGGCTGCTCGGCCATGCTGCGGGCCAGTTCCTGGATGTCGGTGACCTCCTTGCCCGCGTCGGTGAAGGGTGTCCCGTCGGCCGACCGGTACCCGGGGTCGTCGGGGTCGCCGACGCGGTCGTAGTTGCGCCAGGTGTAGAGCGGCCCGCCCGGCTGGTCGGGGATGGCCTTGTACTCGCTGCCGAACAGCGCCGGTTGCTCCTCGCTGCCGTTGGCGACGGGGAAGTTCTTGTCGACGACCGGCCCGCCGTCGAAGAAGCCCACGCTGCTCTGCAGGAACGCCAGCGGCACGGAGTGATCGTCCATCAGCGCGCCGAGGATCGCCTCGTTGGTGAGCCGGAAGTCCTTCACCGCGGGGGATCCGCTGAGGAAGGTGGCGGTGTCCTCGGAGAACAGGAAGCGGTTGGTGACCTCCATGTTGGTGTTGGCGGGCAGATAGCGCGGCAGATCGGTCTCGGCGTCCGGCTCCTGCAACGCGCCCAGCCCGGCGATGGCCAGCAGGGTCATCGTCTCCGGGTTGAGGAGCACCGGCGCGGAAAGGGTGCGGGACAGCACTCCGCTGTCGAGCCCGGCCTGGACCACGCCGTAACCGAGGCCCACGTCCGGCAGGTTGGTGTCGTCCGGGATGCTGCCGCTCAGGTCGGCGAGCGAGGTGGAGACGGTGGTGTCGAGCGCGAAGTAGCCGGCGCACTGGTTGTGTCCGGCGTCCGCCGTGGTGGCCCGGTCGCCGTCGAAGTCGGCCGTCGCGAAGTAGCCGGTGATCACACCGCCCAGCGAGTGCCCGCCGCACAACACCTTCTGCTTGCGCAGCTGTTGGTCGGGCAGCTCGGCGGTGAGCAGGTCGTACTGGTCGCGGACGGTCCGCTCGATGCCGAGTTTCGCCATCCACCCCAGGTCGCCGTTGCCGACGTAGCCGTCGAAGGTGCGGCCGTCGACCTGCTTGTCCCGGTAGTAGTAGTCGACGGCCGTGTGCTGGTCGCCGGAGGCCACTCCGGTGCGGTCCTCCAGGCAGTTGGAGCGCCGGTCCAGGGCCCAGAACTCGATGTGCTCCCCTTGTGCGGCGGCGCGGGACACGGTGTTGCGGGCGACGCTGTCGAAGGCTCCGGCGCCTTCCAGGATTCCCGGCTGGGCGACGAGGACCCTGTCGGCGTCGACCGAGTCCGCCGGTCCGTCGGCGGCCCGGTAGCGCAGATACGACAGCCAGTCGCACGCCGCCGGCCGTGCCCCGAACGACGCCGGCAGCGGCGCCCTCACCCGCACCAACGTCTCGGTCACGCCGCCGACCGGACTCCTCGACACCACGGCCGTCTCGGTCCGCGCGTCCTCGCCCCGGGCTTCCGGGGCGGCCCCGGTGAACGCCCCGACGGTCAGCAGCACCGCCAGCGCGACACTCCGCGGCGCCCCTAGGGTCATTCCTCTGCTGCGACTCGTGTTCATGCTGGGACGGTAGGACCGCGAAACCGGCCCGACCGTCCCTTGCTCACAACATCGCAGCACCAGCCGGAGCCTTTGTCACAAGGCACCAACTCCCTGTGCCGCAGCCCGCCCCGGCATGGGCGCCGTCAGTCGGTTCACCGGCGGAGCCGGGGCGCGAGCACCGTGCGCACGGCCTTGTCCACGTCGCTCGCGGTGGATCCGTCCGCGCCGTCGGATTCCGGCTCCAGCACGCGCTGGATCTCCAGCAGCAGTTGGTTGGTCGACCGCCAGAGCGGGACGAACATGCCTGCGACGGGTCCCACGCCCTGGACCGGGCCGCCGGACAGCTCGGTGACCTTCTTGGCGAGTGTGACGGTTGCCGGGTCCCGCAGGATCAGGTGCACCTCACCGTCGGCCAGCCGGACCTCCATCCGGCGCGCGGCGGCCTCCTCGGGGTTGGCGTCCGTGGTCGTCTCCGGATCCAGTTCGTCGATCTTCGCGGCGACCATGTCCGGATCGACGCCGAGTTCGCGCAGCACCCTGGCCGCCATGCTGTTCTCCGCCCGCAGCATCGCCTCGAGCAGATGATGGCTGCCGACCGGTGCGCCACCGGCCAGTGCGCCGGCGACGGCCACGGTGTCCTCGGTGGCCGGCGTGCCGGTCGGCCACGAGCTGGGCGCGACGTCCCGCGATCCCTCCAGTGACGCCAGCACCGCGGCACGGACCTTGCTGATCGGATTGATCCGCTGGGCGAGCATCTTCGCGCCGCCCCCCTCACCTTCCGCGGCGACCAGGGCGAGCAGGATGTGTTCGGTGCCGATGGAGGTGTGGCGCAGCTGATGCGCCTCGCGGAGCGCGAGGTCCAGGGTCTTCTTCGCGCTCGGCGCGAACGGGATGTGGCCGCTCAGTTCCTCCGTGCCGGGCTCGGCCACCGCGGCGATGTCGGCCCGCGCGGTCTCCTTGTCGTACCCGAGCCGTTCCAGGACTTTCGCGGCCGTGCCGTCTGACACGTCGAGCAGCCCCAACAGGATGTGCTCCGTGCCGATGTAGCCGTGTTTGAGCAGCCTCGCCTCCTCCTGAGCCGTGACGACGACCTTGCGGGCTTTCACCGAGAACCGTTCGAAAGTCATGCTCACAGGGTCTCAACCCTGTCAATACACTGCTATTGATAGGGTCACCGTGCCGAAGGGAGGGTGTCATGGAGACGCCGTCGAACTGGGAGGACCGGCTCGCGAGCTGGCAGAACGAGCTGGAGCTCTTCGAGCGGCTGGACGAGACGCCCTGGGTCACGCTGGCCAAGGCGGAGAGCGAGACCGGGGTCTCCCGCTCGGCCCTGCGGTCCTGGTACCGCAACGGCGAGATCCAGTCGCGGCTGGTGGACGGCCCGAACGGGCCGCAGCGCCTGGTCCGGTTGGACGCGGTGATCGAGCGTGCCGCCGCGTCACCGCGCATCCAGCGCAGGGCGGAACGGGAAGTCAGCCTGGAAGCCCAGGTCACCCTGCTTCGGCACCGGGTCGACCAGCTTGAGCTGCGGCTGGCCGCGCTGGAGCGCAGGTGACCGGCGCGGGCGGCACCACCGGACGGGTCCGGCCGGATCAGACGTGCGCGAGGAGGCGGTCGAGCGGCCGGGGGACCCGTTCGAGGTCCAGGTGCGCGACAAGTGCCTGCGCGTAGAGGGCCTTGCGGCCGCTGTGTGTCCCCATGAAGCGCCGTAGCTGGTGCTCCACTGGCCGCTCCCGCTGCGCCGGCTGCCCCTGGAAGGTGTGGAAGGGGCGCATCTCGCCCTGGGCCTCGATGACTTGACGCACGCCCTCGGCCCCGAGCGCACGGATCAACTCGTCCTCCAGGTCGGCGACGCACACATGGAACCCGAGTGCCTCCAGTCCGGCCCGCGAGAGACCGGAGCCGAGCCCGACGCGTCCCAGATGACGCCGGAAGTGCCGTTCCTCGCCGATGTCGCAGAGACCGGCCAGCGGCAGGCCGAGCCCGGTGGGACCGCACACGTCAAGGAAGCGGCCGATGTTGGTCGCACCTCCCAGCGGTACGACCGCGACGCCCTCCGCGTCCAGATCGCGGCCGTGGCGCGCGGCCAGTGCTTCCAGCGCGACCTGATCGCTGGTCCCCTCGACGAGGACGATCGTCCGCACGCCGCCGGCCAGCTCCCTGGCCGCCGCGGCGGCCTCAGCCGCCCCCGCCCCGCCGGCCGCCCACGCGACCGCGGCCCGACGGAATCGCCCCAACTCGTCCACGAGACCTCGCTTCCCGCCGCCATCGTGACACGGACGAGATCCCGTACGCACACGGCTTTCCGCGGGCCGATCGTCGAGCAGCTCACCCTGGCGGACGTCCTCACGGAAGCAGAACGTGAGGAACTGATGATGGCCGCGGTGGAGCGCATCGTGGCGGCGGAGTAGATGACTCCGACCCACGTGTGATGCTGGCGCCATGACCGATCAAGGCGAGATTGCCATCGTCCGCTACCCGGACCGGGCCGCTTCCGTCGAGGACGGCCTGGCCGCGTTGCTGGCCTCCTACCACCTGCGGACGGAGGCCGAGAAGGGCGAGGCCGTTGCCGACGTGGACGGGCTGCCGGAACGCTACCGGGCGGAGATCTCGGACCCGCGGACCGCGTTCGGCGACGATGACGTGCTGATCGCCCTGAGCGGGGACACCCCTGTGGGCTGTTTGGTGGTGACCGCCCCCGCCGACGGGCGGTCGGAGGTCAAGAGGCTGTGGACGGACCCGGCGTTCCGGGGCCGGGGCATCGCGTCCGGCCTGCTCGACACCGCGCTCGCGCATGCCGCGGAGAACGGCGTGGACACCCTGCGACTGTCGGTGTGGAAATGGCGGACCGGGGCCATCGCCCTGTACGAGCGGTTCGGCTTCACCGTCACCGAGTCATGGGACGAGCGGGATCAGCTGGTGTGCATGCAGCGCACTGTGTGAACCGCCGGTGCACTCACCTGTCGCCCGTCTCGTACGCCTTCAGCCCGCCCGCTACCTTCCCCCCATGGAACGGGCCACCATCCTGAGCAGCCTCGCCGCGCGTGGAACTGACACCACTCCGCGGCGACTTACCGAACTCGCCGCCGAACTCGGCATACCGGCCGCCGACCTTCTCGTTGTCGCGGGCCACCCGGTGCCGTCGGAACTCCTTCCGCCGGAGCGCGACGCCAGGGTCCTGAGGGAGTTCGCCCACCGCGTCAGCCACTGCGACCACTCGCGGCTCGCCGCACTGGAGGTTTTCGTCCGCTCACTGCCTCACGTCACCGCCCCGGGACCGTTCGTGCAGCCGACGTGGCCGGGCCGTCGTCCCGCCGAGACCAGGTTCGCCACCGTGCTCGGTGCGCTGATCCGCAATCGCGGCTTCGGCATCCGCGAACTGCCGTTCATGGGGCTGTCCCTGAGCACCCTGTACGGAATGGTGTGGCGCTGCGACCCGAGTCCGCACCGCCGACTCCAACTGTCCGCCGTAGCCGGTCCGCTGGGGTGGACCCTGCCCGATCTCTTCGCGGTCGCCGGGGAGCCGTACTCGGAGGAGATTCGCCCGATGCTGCACTGCCACCACCTCGGGCGGGTGTTCGTGGCGGCTGTCCCGCTGACCACCGCCCAGCTGATCGAGACCGCGAAGGAGGCGGACCGCCTGAGCGTGCGGGAGGAGCACGGCGCGTGGCAGCCCGTCTCGCAGGGCTTCGCCGAGGAGTGCCCGGACTTCCCCTGACAGCGAGGGCCGAGCCGGAGGGATTCAGGCACCGGCGGACGGCGGCGCGAGTTCCGCCGCGACCTCGACGGCGATCTCGACGGCTCGGCCGGCGAGCGGTGAGTGGGTACGTCCGGCCCGCCAGTGCAGGTAGATCTCCCGCGGCGGCAGGGACGGCCGCAGCTCATGGATGCGGAGTCTGTCGTCGGATGACAGGTCGGCACCGCGGATGGCGAGCCAGGGCAGCACCGCCGATCCCAGGCCGGCTCGCACCATCGACAACAGGGTGTCGTTGACCGCGGTACGGAACACGACGCGCGGACGGGCGCCGCTTCGGGCGACCGCCTGCTCCATCATGGGCTGGTCGCAGGTCAGCGGCCAGGCCACCATGGGTTCCCCGTCGAGCCGCTCCAGCGGGACCGGACCCTCGGGGAACGTGCCGGCGCCTGCCACCAGCAGGTACGGGTCGTCGAGCAGCTTGAGTCGCTCGACGTCGCCGTCGATGCGACCGTCGTAGAACAGCAGATCGAGGTCGCCGATCTGCGGCTGCTCCGGCTCCTCCTCGGACAACCTGATGTCGCAGCCGGGGTAGTCGTCGCGCAGCCGTCGTACGACCGACGGCAGGATCACATTGGACACGCTCTGGAACGTGCCGATGTCGATCCGGCCGCCTCCCGCCTTGAACCGGTCCACGGCATCGGCCAACGCGTCCGCCTTCGCCAGCAGTTCGCGGCCCTGGTCCAGGACCACGGAACCCAGCGGAGTCAACCGCACCGGCTTGGGACCGCCCGGCCGGTCGAACACCGGACCGCCCACGGCCTTCTCCAACGCGGCCACCTGCTGGCTCACCGTCGACTGGGTGTACCCGAGACGGGCGGCCGCCCGCCCGAACGAGCCCTCCTCGACGATGGCGGCCAAGGCCGCCAGATGGCGCAGCTCGACGTTCGTCACGCGTTCCAGCGTAACGGGAACAATCGCTGCACACGATTGAGCCGATCGAAAATCATCGCTTTTCACGATGCTTTCCGAGGCCTAGCGTTCCGGACATGACCTCACATCAATCTCACGGCGAACGGCTCCTCGACATCGACGGCGCCGAGTTGTGTGTCGAGACCTTCGGCGACCGCGCGGACCCCGCGATCGTGCTGGTCGCCGGATCGGCCGCCTCGATGCTGTGGTGGGACGCCGAACTGTGCGAACGGATCGCCCTTCGAGGCCGGTTCGTGGTCCGGTACGACCATCGGGACACCGGCCGCTCGACCTGCTACCCGCCGGGACGGCCGCCGTACTCGTTCACCGACCTGACCCGGGACGTGCTCGGCATCCAGGACGCTCTGGGCATCGAGCGCGCCCATGTGGTCTGCCAGTCGATGTTCGGCGGGACCGGACTCATCCTCGGGGTGGACCATCCCGACCGGGTCGCGTCACTGACGTTCGTCTCGAGCTCCACCGGCGCCGACGACCTGCCGCCGCCGTCGAGCGACCTGGCCATGCCCGCCGAGCCGGACACCTCCGACGCGGCCGCGGTCGTCGCCTACGTGGTCGCCGGTGCGAGGGCATACGCCGGTGGGTCACCGTACTTCGACGAGTCCGCGATCCGGGCCCTGGTCGAACGGGACGTGGCGCGCGCCAGGAACTACGCGTCGACTCTGGTCAACCACTTCGTCATCGAGGTCGACGAGCCGGTGCGCGGAGGATTCGGCGACATCGCGGCGCCGACGCTCGTGGTGCACGGCGACCACGACCCCCTGCTGCCGCTACCGCACGGCAGGGCACTGCGTGACGCGATTCCCGGCGCGGAGCTGCTGGTCCTGGAGGGGGCCGGACACGACCTGCCGAGGGCTCTGTGGGACGACTTCGTATCGGCCCTGGTGCGGCACACCCGGGGAGTCCGTCCATGAAGCGGCCGCGCTCGGCGCTCTGGCTGCCGCTCTTCGAGGAGCTCGCCGACCCCCGGGTGGTCGCATGCCTCGCCGCCGACGCGGAGGAAGCCGGGTGGGACGGCTGTTTCGTGTGGGATCAGCTGTGCTGGCGGGCGCCGGTCCGACAGGTCGCCGACCCCTGGATCGCGCTGGCGGCGATCGCGACCGCCACCGAGCAGCTGCGGCTCGGCCCGATGGTGGCACCGCTCGCCCGCCGGCGGCCGGCCAAGGTCGCGCGGGAGACCGCGACGCTGGACCGGCTCAGCGACGGCCGCCTCACCCTCGGCGTCGGCCTGGGCAGCGACCGGTTCGCCGGTGAACTGTCCAGGACCGGGGAGCAACTCGACGACCGACGACGCGGCGGGATGCTCGACGAGTCCCTGGCGATCCTGGCCGCCGCCTGGTCCGGCGAGCCGGTGCACCACCGCGGCGAGCACTACACGGTCGAGGACATCGCGTTCCTTCCGCGGCCGGTCCAGCGGCCCGGCGTACCGGTGTGGGCCGCCGGGTTCCCGGGCAACCTCAAACCGGTCCGCCGGGCCGCCCGGCTCGACGGCTTCTTCCCGGCCAACCTCGAGCACCCGGACCAGCTCGCCGAGGTCGTCGCCACCCTCACCGCACTGCGCCATGGTGAGATGGCCTCGTACGACATCGCCGTCAGTCTCCCGCTCGGTGTCGACCCCGAGCCGTACGCGAAGGCCGGCGCGACGTGGTGGCTGCCGGAGTTCGACCCGGGTGTACGGCTCGACGCCGTGCGGGGTGTGCTCCGCGACGGCCCCGCGGCATGAGGAGGCAGTCGTGTTGTTCGACTACGACTCGGAGCTGGCCCGCTATCACGAGCGGCTGCGGCAGGCCCTCGACATCCGACCCGGTGATCGTGTCCTCGACATCGGCTGTGGCACCGGCCAGACCACCAGGGAAGCGGCCAGAGCCGCCTCGCCGGGCGCTGTGCTCGGCATCGACGTCTCGGGCCCGATGCTGGCGCGGGCCCGTCACCTGGCCGAGCGGGAAGGGCTCCGCAACACCGGTTTCGTGCAGGCCGACGCCCAGACCCACGCGTTCCCGCCGCAGGAGTTCGGTCTGGCCATGAGCCGGTTCGGCACGATGTTCTTCTCCGACCCGGCTCTCGCGTTCGCCAACATCGGGCAGGCGCTGCGTCCGGGTGCGCGCTTGGTGCAGTTGGTCTGGCAGGCCGCCGACCTTCAGGACTGGCATACCGCGATCCGGGCGGCACTCGCTCCCGGGCCTCCGGCCTCGCTGCCGGTCCCAAGCGCCGACGACGCGTTCGCACTGGCCGATCCGCACGTCGTGGCCGACACCCTGACCGCGGCCGGCTTCACAGCGGTCGACGTCGTCGACGTACGCGAGCCCGTGTACTACGGCCCGGACACCGAGCGCGCGCTCGCCGGCGTACTCCGGCTCCGGATGGCGAAGGAATGGCTCACCGATCTGGATGCTCCTTCCGCCGAGCGCGCACTCGACCGGCTTCGCGCGACTCTGGACGCGCACGACACCGGCGACGGCGTCTGGTTCGACTCCCGGGCCTGGCTGGTCACCGCACGCCGACCCTGACGCCTGTCCTACCGCACACCGACCCGCCCGCCCGCACCAATTCACCCCCACGCAAGAGAGCGGTGCGCCGGCCGCTTCCACGGCCTGCCGCCGGCCTGTGTACGTCGGCGAACCCTTACTCGTCGATCACCGAACCGAAGTGGGCGCCGTGAGCGTTGCCGCCGAGAGCGGCGGCTCCGTAGGACCTGGAACCGTCGGCGAGCAGCCCCTTCCCGCTTGCGGGCAGGACCCACACCGCGCCGTCGCCGGCGTTCTCCTCGGGCGCGGCAGCCACGAGCTCGGCCCTGCCGTCGCCGTCCGTGTCCACCAGCCGCACCTGGGCGCCCCATCCGTCGCCCGCCTCGGCGGTGCCGGGGATCCCGACGGTGTTCTGGTCGAAGTACTGGGCGCCGCTGCCCGTCAGCCCCGCCCGCGAACCACGCAACAACGACACCGCGCCTGCGCCGGCTTCGCCGTCCGCGTCCTCGCCGGGCGCGCCGACGGCCACGTCGGAAAAGCCGTCGCCGTCGACATCGGCCACCGACAGCTCGTTGCCCCAGGAGTCGTCGAGCTCCCCCGCGCCGGGTACGCCGGGCGATTTCTGCGACCACCACTGCGGTGCGGTACCGGGGCCTTCGGTTCCGGAAGGCCCGTCCTCGCCGCCGTAGTAGACGCCCACCAAGCCGCCGGGCGCGCTGCCCGCGGTCTCGTCCACTCCGCTGAGCTGACCGACGGCGAGGTCGTCGTAGCCGTCGCCGTTGATGTCGCCGGAGGCGGTGCCCAGGCCGCCGTGCAGGTCGCGCCGGTAGGTCAGGCTCTCGGCGCCGCCCGTGTAGAGGGCGGACCAGCCCTTGGTGTAGTCGTCGTCGGGGCTGTATCCGGAGACGACGAGGTCGGCGAAGCCGTCGCGGTCGTAGTCGCCGGTGGTCAGGTAGGCGCCCTGAAGGGTGTGACCGGTGGAGTGCGGGGTGCCGACCTGCCGCAGGACGCCCGCGTGGTAGGTGAAGACGTGCAGGCCGTTCTGGTCGAGCACGGTGAGCTGGTCACCGTCGATGTCCCCCGAGAACCGTGCGGCGGCCACCGCCAGGCCGAACCGCGCGTCGGCGGTCGGCTCGGCGGCGGTGATGCTCGCGGCGGGCTCGGCGCCGAAGCCCTGCGCGGAGCCGTACAGCACGGTCACCCGGCCCGCGTCCTCGACGGTGCCCTCGTCCTCGCCGGGCGTGCCGATGACGAGGTCGTCATAGCCGTCGCCGTCGAGGTCGCCGGTCGCGACCGCCTGCCCGAAGCGGTCGCCGGTCTCGGAGGTTCCGGGCACGCCCTGGGACGACTGGCTGATGAGCTCGACCCGGCCCTTGGGCACGGTGGTGTTGGTGCCGATACCGTTGGGCGCGCCGTACTGCACGTTGACGTACCCGGCGCCTGCCTTGCCGTCGACGGTGCCGTCCGGGACGCCGGTGACAAGGTCGGTGTAGCCGTCGCCGTTGAAGTCACTGTTGCGGTCGGCGGCGGACGTGCCGCCGGGTACGCCGGCGAACGCGGTCGGCGCGGCCAGGATGCGAACTCCGGCCAGCAGGAGGACACAGGCCGGTCCGGCGGGAGCCGTCCGGTCGCCGAGCGTGGAGGTCAGCCCTGTGTACGAGGGCGCAGAGTCGCGCGATAGCTCTCCCCGCCGTAGAGGGACTCATAGCGGATCTCCAGGTGCAGGCGCCGGGTTATCAGGTCCAGGAACTCGGCGTGAGCCTGTGGATCGTAGGGGTCCACGCTCAGCAGGAACTCCTCATAGCCGGTGGCGATGGTCTGCGTCTCGAGGAACGTCACCGCGTAGGGCCATACGGCGAGGCCGTCGCGGGCTCTGTCCGCGCCGGCCTTGTTCCACGCGCCCACCACCTCGCCGTCGACCGTCAGGGTGCTGCTGACGATGACGGCTGGGCCCAGCCCGGAGTTGATGAGCCTGATCCCCGCCTTGTGTCCCTCGGACATCCCCCGTTGCAACTGGAGTATGGGGCGCACCGAGTAGCGGTTGTGCTGCCGCGTCGCGCGCACCTCGTACACCGAGACGGCGAGCGACGCCACGGCGATCACCACGGCACACGCCGCGACGACTATCTCCGAGTCCAATGCGGACTGCCCCCTTCCACCAGGCTCCGAGTCGAGCGCACCGGCCCCCAACTTCCCACGTCTGCCCGCCCCTTGTCGTTGCCCTCAGGCGATCCGCCAGGGGCGGAGTTTCTCGGGGTTCCGCACCGCCCAGATGTGCCGGATCCGGTCGCCCACGATCTCGAACGCGAACACGGTCGCGAGCTTGCCGTCCTGCCGCGCGACCAAGCCGGGCAGGCCGTTGACCGTGTGCTCCAGGAACGTCGTGCGGTCGCCCGTGAGGCGGGCGATCTCGGCGTAGGCACGTGCGATCCGCTCACCGCCCACGATCGGGTGCAGGTGGGTGACGGCCAGCCCGCCGCCGTCGGCGGTCGCGACGGCGTCGGGGTCGAGCAGGCCGATCAGGGCGTCGATGTCCTTGGCCTCCCACGCCGTCTTGAACTGCTTGACGATGTCGGCCTGTCCGGCACCCGGGCCCGCCGGGGTCTGCGCGGCGCGGACGCGACGACGGGCGGAGGAGGCCAGTTGGCGGCACGCCGCCGGAGTGCGGCCGACGATCTCGGCGACCTCGCCGAAGGGGTAGCGAAAGACGTCGTGCAGGACGAACGCGACGCGCTCGGCGGGGGTCATGGCATCGAGGACGACCAGGAAGGCCATCGTCACCGACTCGTCGAGGGTGACCCGGTCGGCGGGGTCGGTCCCGCCGCCACCGGGGCGCCCGGTGATCCACTCCGTGGGCTCGGGCAGGGGTTCCGGGATCCAGTCGCCCACGTACGTCTCCCGCCTGGCCCGCGCCGAGCCGAGCACGTTCAGGCAGATGCGGCTCGCGACCGTCACCAGCCACGCGCCGGGTGACTCCACGGCCTGCTGCTCCCGGGCGGACATGGCGTACCAGCGGGCGTAGGTCTCCTGCACGACGTCCTCGGCGTCGGCCAGGGACCCCAGGAGCCGATAGCCGAGGTTGATCAGCCGACGCCGCTCGCTCATGATCGCGCTGAGGCCCGGATCGCTCTGGTCTTCGCCGGACTCGGCTCTCGTGGTCATGGTCTGGCCATCTCCCTCACTCGCTTCGGTGCCTCTACCCGTTACGACAGGACAGCCCCTCGGAATGTGAGGCCGACGTGCCGCCTCACATTCCGAGGGGCTGCTTTGTCGTAGCGGTGAGGACGACAACACCACGGAGAGGTCACCCCATGAACGACTTCCAGGCCATCGCGGACCGAGTCGAGATCGAGGCACTGCGCGGCGAGTTCACCGACGCGGCGATGATGCGCGACCGCCCCCGCCTGGCGTCGCTGTTCACACCGGACGGTGCCCTGCGCATGCCCAACATCCCCGTCGAGCAGGTCGGCCGTGAGGAGATCCTTGCCGGGGGCGAGCGACTGCAGAGCCAGTGGGACTTCTTCGTACAGAACACACACCCCGGCACGATCCTGCTCGACGGGGACACCGCGACCGGCCGCGCCTACATCCAGGAACTCGCGCGCGCCCTCGACGGACGCCAGGGTCTGAACTACGCCGTCTACCACGACCGCTACCAGCGCACCCTGGAGGGCTGGAAGTTCGCGGAGCGGGTGTACGAGGTCAGGTACCTCGACACCACCCCGCTGGCGGGCACGGCGCCCCACTCGGCGCAGTGCTCCGAGCCGGGTCCGGCAGAAGCCGCGGCCACCCCGGCTCCGGCCGCGTCCTTCGCCGACCCGGCGTCGGCCGAACGACTGGAGCGGGCAGCCGCCGCGCTGCGTGCCAACGGCTTCGCCGCCGAGATCCTCGACGACGCCGCGGCCGCGCGCGCCCGCGTCAAGGACCTGGTCCGCGAGGGCGCCAGTGTGTTGACCGGCGCCAGCGAGACCCTGCGGCTCTCCGGTATCGACGAGGACATCAACACCGGCGACCGGTACGACGCCGTCAGGCCGCGGGTCCTGAGGATCGACCGTGCCACCGGCGCCGACGAGATCCGCACGCTGGTCGCCTGCCCCGAGTTCGTCGTCAACAGCGTCGCTGCCGTCACCGAGACCGGCTCCCTCGTTCTCGCCTCGGGCAGCGGCAGCCAACTCCCCGCCAACGCGGGCGGCGCGGCCCACGCGGTCTGGATCGTCGGCGCGCAGAAGGTGGTGCCCGACCTGAGCACGGCCCTGCGCCGCGTCGAGGAGCACGCCCTCCCGCTCGAGAACGCCCGCGCCCAGAAGGTGTACGGAGTGCCGAGCGCCGTCAACCGCCTGCTCATCCTCAACGCGGAACCCCACCCGGGGCGCGGCACGGTGCTGCTTCTGCGAGAGGCCATCGGCTACTGAACCGGCTCGGGAGCCGTGGGACTCGGGCTGAGGTTGAACATGCCGGGAAGACAACGCCGTTGCTGAACCGTTGAGTGCGACGGCGCGGTCGCCGTGTGGCGTTCGGCGGGTGGCCGTCCCGGGCTTGTCCGAGCGAGGGAAAGCGGTGATCACGCGATGAGAGCGGTGCGGTTCCACGAGTACGGCGGGATCGATGTGCTGCGGGTGGAGGAGGTGGAGCGGCCGGCACCCGGCCCCGGGCAGGTGCTGGTCGAGGTCCGCGCGGCCGGGATCCAGCCCGGCGAGGTGATGATCCGCGAGGGCGCGCGGCACGGGCGCTGGCCGGCCGCGTTCCCCTCCGGGCAGGGCAGCGATCTGGCCGGTGTCGTGGTGGAGGTCGGGGCGCAGGTCCGCGGCTTCGCGGTGGGCGACGAGGTGTTGGGCTTCACCCATGGCAGGGCGAGCCATGCGGAGTTCGTCGTGGTCGACGACGTGGACGTGGTCTCGCGGCCACAGGGCCTGTCCTGGGACGTGGCCGGGTCGTTGTACGTGGCCGGCACGACCGCGTACGCCTGCGTGTTCGCGGTGGATCCCGGGCCGGCGGACACGGTCGTGGTGTCCGGTGCGGCGGGCGGTGTCGGGTCCCTTGCCGTGCAGCTCGCGCGGCACCGCGGCGCCACCGTGATCGGGCTGGCGAGCGAGAGGAACCATGCCTGGCTGAAGGAGCGCGGTGTCGTCCCGGTCGCGTACGGGGAGGGCGTGGCCGAACGGATCCGGGAGGCCTGCGGCGGAAGCGTCGACGCGTTCATCGACACCTTCGGCGACGGGTACGTGGAGCTGGCGGTGGAGCTGGGTGTGCGACCCGAGCGGATCAACACCATCCGCGACTGGCAGGCCGCGGCCAGGATCGGGGCGCGGACCTACGGCGAAGGGGCGGCGGCGTGCGCCGTCGTGCTGGGCGAGCTGGCCCGGCTTGCCGCGCGCGGGGAACTGGAGGTGACGATCGCCCGCGGCTACCCGCTGGAGGGGGTGCGGGACGCGTTCCGCGAGCTGGAACGAGGGCACACCCACGGCAAGATCGTGCTCCGCCCGTAGCGGGACGGGCGCCGTCGCCGCCGCGGCGTACAGAACGCCGCGGCGACGCGGAAGCAGGCCGGTCCCCGGACCCGGGGACCGGCCTTCAGAACTAGGCGGGGGTGATGTTCTCCGCCTGCGGGCCCTTCTGGCCCTGGGTGATGTCGAAGGTCACCGCCTGGCCTTCCTGGAGCTCACGGAAGCCGGAGGCGTTGATGTTGGAGTAGTGAGCGAAGACGTCCGGTCCGCCGCCGTCCTGGGCGATGAAGCCGAAGCCCTTCTCCGCGTTGAACCACTTGACGGTTCCGCTGGCCATGCTGGTACCTCTCAGTAGACGTCAGAACCGCACCGCGCGGTCCTGGAGGTGCTCGCCCTGGTCCGGTACTGCACAGCAAAGCGCCCGCGCCTAAGCGCGGGCAGGTACTGCGAACCACGACAGCTGGCAGTGACGCTACACCGCGGAAAGGACGATCACCAGAGAGCAACAACGGTGAACCGCACGAGACCGGCGAGAAGGCCTACCCAAATCCCGACCGACCCGCCCCAACCGCCTGAACAGCCCGAAAAGTGTCGATCGTCATCGACGGCCGGCGCCGGAATCGCCGATCATCGGGCACGGGCACACACGGGTTGAGGCGAGACGGTTCGTCTTGTTATGGTGGGGCCATGGCTTTCCTCTTCTTCGTCTGAGTCCGGGCACGGCCGATGCCGCCGTTTCTGCTGCCCGTAGCCCCTTCGCCCCACCAGGGAAAGCCATATGCGCGAGCGCGCCCCCCATACCGCCGCACCCTCCGCCACCCCCGCCGTCGCGGCACAGCTGTCCGTCAAGGACGTCCGCAAGTCCTACGGCACTCGCTCCGTTCTCGACCAGGTCTCCTTCACCGTCCGACCGGGCGAGAAGGCCGCCGTCATCGGCGAGAACGGATCCGGGAAGTCCACCCTGCTGCGGCTGCTGGCCGCGGCCGAGGTGCCGGACGGCGGCGAGATCACCGTCAGCTTCCCCGGCGGCATCGGACACCTCGCCCAGACCCTCGACCTCGACCCGGACCGCACGGTCCAGGACGCTGTCGACCACGCTCTGGCCGAACTGCGCGACATGGAGCGCCGGTTGCGCTCGGCGGAGGAGCGCCTGGGTGAAGCCTCGAAGGACGAACTCGCCGCATACGGCGAGCTGTTGTTCGCCTACGAGCAACGCGGCGGATACGAGGCCGACACCCGCGTGGACGCCGCACTGCACGGGCTCGGGCTCGCCCGGATCACCCGCGACCGCGTGCTCGGCACGCTCTCCGGCGGCGAGCAGTCGCGGCTCGCGCTGGCCTGTGTACTGGCCGCGGCCCCCGAACTGCTCCTCCTCGACGAGCCGACCAACCACCTTGACGCGGCGGCCATGCGCTGGCTCGAGGAGCACCTGCGCGCGCACCGCGGCACCGTCGTCGCGGTCACCCACGACCGCGGCTTCCTGGAACGCGTCGCCACCACGATCCTCGAGGTCGACCGGGACACGCACATCGTGCGCCGGTACGGCGACGGTTGGGCCGGCCACCGCGCCGCGAAGGCCGCCGCCCGGCGCCGCGCGGAGCAGGAACACGCGGACTGGGTCGAGGAAGTGACCCGTGGCGAGGAACTGCTCGAGGCCGCCGGGAAGCGGCTGGCCAGCACCGGCGGGGACCCGCGGCAGGGTTTCGGGAAGCACCGCCGCTCGCACGAGGCGAAGCTCGGCGGGCAGGTGCGAGCCGTCCGGGAGCGGCTCGGCCACCTGCGACGCAACCCGGTGGCGGCGCCGCCGGAGCCGCTGCGATTCACCGCGCCACTGTCGGCGGCAGGCGGTGCGCGCCGGGTGGAGGGATCGTCGCCGAGCGCTCCGGTGCCCTCGCCCGTGAGCCGCCCCCTTGCCGAACTCGACGGCGTACGCGTGGGTGCGCGGCTGAGCCTGGACGGACGGGTCGCGATCGAGTCCGGGCAGCGGCTGTTGGTCACGGGCGAGAACGGAGCGGGCAAGACGACGCTGCTGCGCGTCCTGGCGGGCGACCTGGAGCCGGACGCGGGCGTGGCACGCCGTCCGGCACGGATCGGGTACCTGGCGCAGGAGTTGCCCGCGCGCACCACCCCGCTCCCGCTGCTCGCCGCGTTCGCGGACGGGAGGCCCGGGCTGCCGCAGGAGCACGCCGAACAGCTGCTCACGCTGGGGCTGTTCCGCGAGGAGGATCTGGACGCGCCGGTCGCGGCGCTGTCCGCGGGACAACAACGCCGGTTGCAGATCGCCCGGCTGGTGACCCGGCCCGCGGATCTCCTCGTCCTCGACGAGCCGACCAACCATGTCGCGCTCGACCTGGTGGAGGACCTGGAGGCGGCTCTCGCGTCGTACCCGGGAGCGGTGGTCGCGGTCTCGCACGACCGCGGCTTCCGCGAGCGCTTCCCGGGCGACCGGCTGGAGCTGCGCGGCGGCCGCAGGTTCTGATCCAACCGGATCGGCGCCCGCGCGCATTCCCCGCAACCACGGCGAGTCCGAGGAGCGATGAGTCCCGCCCCGGTCGGCAGTCTCCATCCCCGACACCCGACCCACCGCACTCAGGGAGAGCATCATGACCGCCACCTACACCGTCGACGTCTTCTCCACCCTCGACGGCTACGGCTCCTACAACAGCGACGGCGACTGGGGCGGCTACTGGGGCAAGCAGGGTGCCGAGTTCCTCGACCGCCGTCTCGCCCTGTACAGCGAGGAGCAGCGGCTGGTCCTCGGGGCGAACACCTTCCGGCTGTTCGCGCAGATTCTGGGCCCGAGCGGCGAGGAGTCCGAGGTGAGTGACCCCGTGAACACCCGGATGCGGAACCTGCCCACCACCGTGGTGTCGACGACGCTCGAAGGACCCCTTCACTGGCCGGACGCGACCCTCGTCAGCGGTGACGCCGTCGACGTCGTCGCCCGGCTCAAGAAGGAGTCCGAGGTGCCCTTGCGCTCGCACGGCAGTCCGTCGATGAACCGGGCACTGATGGCCGCCGGTCTCGTCGACCGGGTCCAGGTGACGCTCTTTCCCGTGATCAGCGGTCAGACCGGGGCAAGTCCGATCTTCCAGGGCGCGGCCGACTTCGACCTCGAGCTGATCGAGAGCCGGATCCTCGACGGGCACATCCAGGAGCTCGTCTACCGGCCCACCCTGCACGCCTGAGTCCACCCGGCCGGCCCTCCCCCACCCGAACCCGGCCTGGACCGGGTGGGCCGGCCTCCGATATCTGGCGCCTCGTCAACGGCCCATATCTGGCAGGCTCGTTGACCGCAATTCAACCCGGAGGGGTGGCCTCCGGCAGTGCGATTGACGGTGATAGCATTCCGCCGTCTGCGACCTTGATCCACTTTTGGTCAGGCCTTGAACCTGAACGCGGCGAGTTCGCCCAAATCAGCCGTGCAGTCCCCCTGGACAGGTCGTGGACCCTTGCGAGCTGTATTTGTCGACACCTGCATGCCACGCACCGGGAAAGGTTTCCATGACTCAAGACGTGCTTCTTTGGTGCCTGGTTGCGATAGCGGTGATAGCCATAGCCGCCGTCGTGGCACTCGTGCTCCGAAGCAGAGGCCTGACGAGGAGGAAGAGGGAGTCCGAGGCCGCACTGGAGGCGCGGCTGCAGTTCAGCCAGGATGAACTGGGCCGCACGCAGAGCGAGTTGGCCAGGATGCGGAACGAGCAGGACGGTGTCATCCGGGAGGCGGAGCAGGCCGCCGAGGAGAACACCAAGGCGGTCCTCAAGGGCGCCGCGCGCTTCCTGCAGAGCCTGGCGGCCGAGCAGACGACGCTGCTGGACGGGGTCCAGCGCGAGTACGGCGGCCACGCGGTCCTGGCCGATCTGATGGACATCACCCACGCCAACGCCCAGATGGCCCGCAAGGCGCAGGGTATCGCGGTCATGTGCGGTGCCCCTCTGGGGCGTCGCAACCAGCCTGCCAGCGTCTACGACGTCGTCCGCAGCGCCCAGAGCCAGATCCGCAACTTCCAGCGGGTCGAGATCATGCAGCCGAGCGGCATCGCGCTGAAGGCCTCCGCCGTCGCGCCGGTCGCCCTGGCGGTCGCGGAACTGCTCGACAACGCCGCCAGCTTCTCCCAGGCGGACGCCCCCATCGAGGTCACGTTCCGGCAGGCCCAGAAGAACCTGTGCATCGTCATCGACGACGCCGGCGTCGGCATGGGCGACGAGGAGCGTCAGCGGGCGAGCGCGCTGCTGTCCGGCGACGACATCCCCCGGCTGTCCCAGCTGGGCACCCAGCCGAAGTTCGGCTTCCCCGTCGTCGGTCTGATCGCCCGCCAGCACGGCTTCAAGGTGGACGTCACCGGCGTCTCCCGATACGGCGGCGTGCGTGCCGTCGTCCTGCTGCCCGAGGAGCTGTGGACCATGGAGGAGGCCCTGCCGCCGGCCACCGAGGCGCCCGTGAGCAGCATCCGGCCGGTGTCGGTGGAGACCGCTCGTACGGCGGGCGGCCTGCCGAAGCGCGGTGCCCGCACGTCGCCCAGCGGCAACTCCGGTGCGGCGGAGCAGCCCGTCAGGCGAGCCGTCCGACGCGGCGCCGGCAGCCTGGCCGCTCTGCAGCGCGGCACGCAGACCGCGCGCGATGTGGCCGCTCTGGACACCCCGACGCCCGGAGGGTCTGACAACGCATGAGTACGACAGACCTGTCGTGGATGGTCCAGGACATCGTGGACAACGTGCCCAGGGCACGGCACGCCGTGGTGCTGTCCGCGGACGGCATCCCGCGCGGGGCCACGGACGGCCTGACCGGCCAGGACGTGCGCACCATCTCCGCGGCCATGGCCGGGATGCAGTCGCTCAGCCGGGCCACCGCCCACTTCGCCGGGACCTCGCAGGACCGGGCGTGGATCCAGACCGTGATCGAGTTCCAGCACGGCTGGGTCTTCCTGATCGGGGCCGGCCAGGGAGCGTATCTGGCTGCCGCCGCGGAGCCCGACGTGGACATGGAGCAGCTCAGCTTCCGTATGAACCGGCTGGTCGCCCGGCTGGGCAACAACCTCACCGCTCCGCCGCGGGTGAACGCCCGGGACGCGGAGCAGTACGGGGAGAACGCCGAGGCCCTGCGCGACGAGGCGGACAGGTCGGTCACCGTGCTCGGCGAACTGGACAAGGCCGTGGCTGCGGTACCGGGCGCCCTGCACGCTCTGCTGCTCGGTGCGAACGGTCTGCCGCGCGGGGCCAGCACGGGGATCGGCAGGGACCTCGCGGACACCATCTCGGCGGCCATGACAGGCATCCACGCCTACAGCCGGGCCACCGCGCCGTTCGCCGGCGGGACGCAGGACGACGAGTGGAGCCAGACGGTCATCGAGTTCCAGCACGGCTGGATCTTCCTGATCGCGGCCGGCGACGGCGACTTCCTGGCGGCCGCGGCCGAGCACGACTGCGACATCGAGGACTTCACCGCACATCTGAGTGACGCGATGCCCGCGCTCATCTCGCGGACGGTCGCGCAGGGAGAGAGGGCCAGCGATGCATGACGACCCGTCCGGTGAGCTCGAGCTGACGGCCCCCTTAGTCCCCCTCTTCATCGTCGCGGGGGGACGTGCGCTGCCCCGGGACAGCGAGTACGAGCACACCACGATGATCACGGCCCAGGAAGGCGCCTCGGCCACGGCCCGCACCCTGGCTCCGGAATCCCGAACGGTCATGGACCTGATCGCGGACGGCTACCTCTCGGTCGCCGAGGTCGCCGCCCACACACGACTGCCCCTGGGCATCGTGCGCATCCTGCTGGCTCAGATGGCCGAGGACGGCCTGATTCATGTGCGTAACCCGGTGCCGCACGCCGAGCGCCATGACCCCGTCCTGCTCACCGCCGTGCTCGACGGCCTGATGCGAATTCGAACCGGAGCGTAACCACCTTGTATCTGGATCCCGACGTCTCCCGCTCCGTGAAAGTCCTGGTCGTGGGCCACTTCGCGGTCGGGAAGACCACATACATCGGAAGCGTCTCCGAGATCGAGCCGCTGCAGACCGAAGAGGAGATAACCGAGGCCAGTGAGGGCCTCGACGACCTCTCCGAGACCCCGGACAAGACGACCACGACCGTGGCGATGGACTTCGGGCGGCTGACCCTCAGCGAGGACCTGGTCCTCTACATCTTCGGAACCCCCGGGCAGGAACGGTTCAAGCAGATGTGGGAGGGCCTGTCGCGCGGAGCGCTGGGCGCGCTGGTCCTGGTGGACCCCGAGCGGCTGGAAGAGACCTTCCCGATCCTGGACCTGGTCGAAGCCTTCGGGCTGCCCTACGTCATCGGCGTCAACACCTTCGACGGCAAGAACCACTTCCCCCTGTCCGAAGTGTGCGAGGCACTCAACATCTCCGAGGAGACACCGGTCATCGACTGCGACGTCCGTGACCAGGACTCCTCGATGCAGGCCCTCATCACGCTCGTGAAGCACCTCTTGTCCTCACTCGGCTAGGAGCCCACCATGCAACAGCCCTTCGAGCCGACCGGAATACCGGCCGGTTGCCCCGCACACGGCAACGTCGCGATGTACGGGCCCGACTTCGGCTCCGACCCCGAGCGCACCTACGACCAGCTGCGCTCGACGGGCCCCAGCACGCCCGTCGACATCGCGCCGGACGTCGAGGTCGAGCTGGTGACCAGTTACGACGCGAGCCTGTACATCCTGCAGAACCCGACCCTGTTCGTGCGGGACTCGCGCCGCTGGAACGCCCTCAACGAAGGGCGGGTACCGCAGGACAGCCCTGCCCTTCCCATGATGGGCTACCGTCCCAACGCCCTGTTCAGCGACGGCGCCGCGCACGCCAGGCTGCGGCAGGCGGTCACGGACAGCCTCGCCACCGTCGACCAGGGCCGGCTCGTCAGGCTGACCCAGCAGTCGGCCGACTATCTGATCAGCCGTTTCAGCTCCGAGGCCCTCGGCCAGGCCGAGCTGATGGCCGCCTACGCCCAGCCGCTGCCCCTGCTGGTCTTCGGCGACCTGTTCGGCTGCCCCCCGGAACTCGGCGACCGCGTCATCGCCGGGATCACCGGCATCTTCCAGGGCACCCCGGGTGCCGACGAGATCCTGGGCGGCGCCCTCGCCGAACTGATCGCCCTCAAGCGCCGGGAGCCCGGTGAGGACCTCACCACCCGGCTGATGGTGCATTCCGCCCGGCTGTCCGACGAGGAGGTGCTGCACCAGCTCGTGACCCTGCTCTCCGGCGGCACCGCACCCCTGTCGGCCTCGATCGGCACCAGCGCCGCGCTGTACCTCAGCGACGACTGGCCGAGCGGCCTGCCCGCCGAGGACGCGGTCGTGAAGACCTTGTGGAACTACGCCCCGATCGCCAACTACGCGGCCCACTACCCCACCCAGGACGTCGAGTTGGGCGGCCGGACCCTGCGGGCGGGCGACCCGGTCCTGATCTCCTTCGCGGCGGCCAACACCGACCCCAAGCTGACCGAGCACCGTGAACAGCTCAGCTCCAAGGCCCATCTCGCCTTCGGCGCCGGCCCCCACGCGTGCCCGGCCAAGGACCCGGCCTTCATGATCGCGGCCACCGCCGTGGAGTCCCTCCTCAACCGGCTGCCCGATGTCGAGATGCGCGTTCCCTTCAAGGAACTCGCCTGGGTGGCGACGCCGTGGAGCCGCTCGCTGGTCACCGTGCCCATCCGGTACACCCCCCGCACCGTGGCACCCACGGCCCGGACCCGGCCCGCGGCACCGTCCTCGGTTCAGGCGGCGCACTCGACCGCGACCGTCCCGCAGCCCGCCCCGGCAGGCCGGGCGTCCCACGCCGCACCGCGCCCCAAGGGCGGTCTGTTCAGCCGTTTCCGGGCCTGGGTGAATGGCGAGTGACGTAAGTAACCCTACGAGAACACTGTGTTATTGGATGCTTCAAGCATCCCACGGGTACGGATGGCGGCTGGCAGAAAGGAGCCGTCATCGTGGGAAGTCTCGCGACTCCGTCCTCGGACCGTCGGGCGACCATTTCCCTGTTCTCCCGTCTTCGGACGGCCGAAGGACAGGCCGACCCGTTCCCCATCTACGCGGAGCTCAGGGCGCGCGGCGAGGTCAGCCCCGCGCCCTGGGGCGGTTTACTCGTCAGCAGCTACGCGACCTGTGAGCAGGTGCTGCGCAGCGGTACCTGGCTCGAACCGGACACCACATGGCGAGAGCGGCAGGGCGCACGCACCCGCTGGAGCGCCCCGTCCTCCCGGGAGATCAGCCGCACCCTGCCCGCCCTCAACCCGCCGGAGCACACCCGAGTACGCCGGTCGGCGGGCACCTTCGACCGCGGCACCATCGACCAGATCGGTCGCCGGGTGAGTCACGTGGTCGACCGGCTCCTCGACACTCTCGACGAACGCCTGCGGGCGGGTGAGGCCGACTTCGCGGCGCTGGTGAGCGAGGAACTTCCCGTCGCCACCATCGGCGACTGGCTCGGGCTGCCGAGCGCCGACTGGCCCCGCCTGCGTGAACTGACCCACGACCAGGTCTTCACCCAGGAGCTCCTCCCCAACGCCAGCCAACTGGCCCGTTCCGACGCCGCCATGGCCGAACTGCGCACCTACTTCCTCGGCCTGGTGCGCGAACGGCGAAAACGTCCGGGCGACGACCCCGTCTCCCAGTGGATACGCACCTGGGACGAACTCGAACCGGACCAAGACAAGGCCGACGAGGCGGTCTACTTCCTCGCTCTGTTCGTCCTGCTGGCGGCCCTGGAAACCACCGCGACCCTGCTGTCGACGATGACCCTCCTGCTCGTCGAGGACCCCGACCGCTGGAGTCTGCTCGCCCAACAGCCGGACCTCGTCCCCTCGTTCGTGGAGGAGTCCCTGCGCTACGACCCTCCCACCCACGTGATCAGCCGCGTCGCCGCCCAGGACACGGTCCTGGACGACATCGAGGTCGGTGCGGGCGAGATGGTCCACCTCCTCGTGGGCGCCGCCCACCGCGACCCCGCCCGGTTCGCCGACCCCGACTCGTTCGACCCGCGGCGCAACCCGAGCCACCTGGCGTTCAGTTGGGGCATCCACTACTGCCTCGGAGCACCGCTGGCCCGGCTGGAAGCACAGACCCTGCTCCACCGAATGATCACCCGTCTGCCGAGACTCGCCCTGGCCCGCCGCCCCGCGTCGGCCCCCCGGGTGGCGTTCAGGCGCCTGCTGAACCTGGATGTAACACTGGCATGAACTCGCCAATCGCCCCCGCTCCCGTGTCCGCCGCCTCCGACCGGGAACCCGCGCACACCCCCGGCCCCTCTCCCCTACCCGCTCCCCTGACTCTCAGTCGAACCGGACCCGTCCTCCATGTCCGGCTCAATCCCTCCGCACAGGACGACATCCTGAGCTCCGCGGTCCTGGACGCACTCATCGCCGTCCTCGACAACCTCCACGACCAGCCCGACATCCGCATCCTGGTGCTCTCCTCCCTGGGCGACGACTTCTGCCTGGGAGCCGACCGCCGGGAGTACCAGGACGCCCTGGCCGCCGACCCCACCGGGGCCGCCCTGCGTCGTATCGCGGACAAGGCCCACCGCGTGTGCCAGGCGCTGGAGGACACCCACGTCATCACCATCGCCCGGCTCCACGGCAAGGTCATCGGCGCCGGCCTCGCGCTCGCCGCCTACTGCGACCTCCGTGCGGGCGCGGACACCAGCCATTTCCGCATGCCGGAGGTCGGCCTCGGACTCGCACCCGCCTGGGGCGGCGCCATGGGCCGGCTGATCACCGAGGCCGGCGCCGCCCGGATCCGTGAACTCATGCTCACCTGCGACGACTTCGACGCCCCCACCGCCCATCGCCTCGGCCTCCTGCACAAGGTCGCCCCGCTCGACGAGCTGGACGACACCATCACCGCCTGGACCAAGCCCCTCGCCCGGCGCTCCCCCCAGGCCCTCGTGCTGACCAAACGGATGCTCACCGGCTATGCCAGAGCCGCCCGTACCGCCGACACCACTCTCCTGGACTCCCATCTCCTCGCCGCCCAACTGGCCCAGCCCCGCTGACCGACCCTCAAGACCCCCGTTCACAGTGTGAATTCGGCGCCCGGCGCGACGAACTCACTGTGAACGGGGCACAGTCCAGCCCTCACTTCCCCGCCAGTGATCTGGTGCGACTAGCACATGGCCCCGAACGACGGATCCGGCCTCACCCGATCGGGCCACACCGGGACCAGCCCGTACCACCCGCGTACGCGGGCACGTTGCACGGACATGAATCGCACCGCCACCACCGGAGGCCTCGGCCTCGACGACCAAGCCCGGCGCGCCCCGCACGCCGATCCCGCCCCACCGCCTCACGCGGACCCGCCCATCTATGCCGCGCTCGTCAGAGAGTGGCGGGCCGACGGCCGGACGCTTCCGGGTACGCGAGATCCGCAGTGGATGCTGCTGACGGCCCTGAGCCCCGCCGTCACGGGACAGCCGACCACTCCGCCCAACCCGGGCCGCTGGGAGCGTGCAGGTGTCCTGGCCGGCGCGTCCGGTGCCGACCTCGCGCCCGCACGCTGACGGCGGCGCACGATGACGAGCGGATCGCCGCGCCGGATCCCCCGGCGGCAACGAGCCGGTGTCACACGGTCCGACCTCCACCCCGGCCGGGTGGCCCAGGGACCGATGCCCCACAGGCGGGACAGCGCCGCTTGGTCCGTTCCCGGGCGGCCAGCCCTCCGAGTGCCAGTTGCAGAGCCAGTTCCACCGCGGCGGGCACGAACAGCGCCCCGCTGCCGTCGGGCGGCACCAGCCAGCGCAGCCGTCCGGCCGCCCGGTGCGGGGCGGGCACCGCGACCCATGCACCCTTGCCCGCATAGCGGATGCCCGAGCCGATCCAGCGGCCCTCCGGGTCCGGCGGCAGGAAGAAGGCGACCCGGCGGGCGGAGGTGTCCACCAGTGCCGGCCCGGGCGGTTGCGGGATGCCCAGCAGAGCCTCCAGGGCCGGCACGGCCAGCTCCTCCGGCACGCTCAGCACATCCCAGAACCGGCCACAGCCCAACACCGCGGTCCCGCCTTCACTGTGCCACTGCCGCTTGCACTCCCGCGGGTCGGTCGCTGCTGCCGACAGCCATTCGATGGCCTGCCGTGAGACGGTTCGCATGCTGTCCTCCGGGATCCCTTTGCCCGCGCAAGCGGGACGTGCTCCCTCACATCCGGGGTGGCCGGACCCGGCACCTTCATGCTGGTAGATATTTCTACTGAGCGGAAGGGGTGGCGAACCGTGGCGATTACCTTCGCCCGACTGCGGAAACGCTCAGTCGAGACAGAACTCGTTGCCCTCGACGTCCTGCATCACAATGCACGACTCGTTGACGCCATCGGCACGCAGCAGTTGCACCCGCGTCGCGCCGAGCGCGATGAGTCGAGCGCACTCGGCTTCGAGGGTGGCGAGGCGCTCTTCGCCCACGAGCCCCGTGCCGACCCGCACATCGAGATGCACCCGGTTCTTGACGACCTTGCCTTCGGGGACACGCTGGAAGTACAGCCGCGGGCCCACACCCGAGGGATCACCGCAGGCGAACGATGCGCCCTGCCGCTCCGGCGGCAGAGACCGATCGAAGTCACCCCACGTGACAAATCCCTCCGGTGGCGGCGGTACGACGTACCCCAACACCTCACACCAGAAGCGAGCGACACGCTCCGGATCCGCACAGTCGAAGGTGACTTGGAACTTCTTGATCGCTGACATCGGCGCACGATAGCAGGGGGTCCGGGCCTCTCGTTTCCCGGAATGGATCCGCCCGCTCACGCCGGGTAGGGCGTCACCTCGCGGGCCGACTTGAGGGCGCCCGCCCACCAGGCCAGCTGGTCGAGCAGTGTCTTGGCGTAGCCGGGGGCCTCGGGGTCGAGCGGGCGGTCGTCGTGCCATGCCGTGAAGTAGTTGGGGAAGGAGAGTCCGTCGCGGATCGTCACCGCGTGCAGTTCGGTCAGCACGTTCTCCAGGTGCAGGACCGCGTGGCGGCCGCCCGCTGCGCCGCCGTAGCTGACGAAGGCGACCGGCTTGGCCGTCCACTGGGTGAAGTGCCAGTCGATGGCCGCCTTCAGGGAGGCGGGGTAGCTGTGGTTGTACTCGGGGGTGACGACGACAAACGCGTCCGCGCCCTCCAGCGCCGAGGTCAGCGGCTGCATGCCGGCCGGGCGGGGGTAGTCGTCACCGGCGTACTTCGGCGATGCCGCGGGCAGGGACAGCGGGATCTCGACGTCGGCCAGATCGACGACGTCGACGTCGAAACCACCGTGCAGGTCGGCCTGTTCGGCGAACCAGGAGGCCACCACCGGGCCGAACCTCCCCTCGCGGACGCTCGCGACGATGACGACCAGCTTGTGCGTGTTGTTGTCCATGGCTACCACCATCGGGTCGGCCCAGAGCGACAACCAGGCCGAGCTCAGGCTGGCCTCCGCAGGGCCACCCTCAGCTCTCCGCGTCGCGTCCGGCCCGCCCTATCCTCAAGGCATGGGTACGCCGTTGGGGGACTTCATCCGGAGCAAGCGCGACAGTGTCCAGCCCGAGACACTCGGGCTGCCGGATCGAGGCCGCCGCCGCTCACCGGGGCTGCGCCGCACGGATCTCGCGGCCCGTGCCGGCATCAGCGTCGAATACCTGACCCGCATCGAGCAGGGCCGCGATCGCAACCCCTCGGTGGCGGTGGTGAACGCTCTCGCCGACGCCCTCAGCCTCTCCCCCTCCGAGCGCGCCCACCTGCGCTATCTCACGAAGATCACAGGCGGAGAATGCACCGCGCACACGCGACCCGCTCCCCCGCCCCGGCACGTCCGAGACGCCGTTCGGCGGACACTGCGCCTCCTCGAACCTGGCATCGCCGTGGTGACCAACCGGCTGGGTGACATCCTCGCCCACACCCCGGCGTACGAGTCGGTGACCGACGGCAGCGGACTGTTCGACACCGAAGCCCCGAACCTCACCCGCTACGTCTTCACCGACTCCCGCGCCCGCACGTTCTTCGCCGACTGGGACGACATCGCCGACGAGCAGGCCTTCGACCTGTGGCACGCCCCCACCGCGGAGAGCTCCGAGTGGTTCACCACACAGCTCGCGCCCCTCGCCGGACCCGATCTGACCCACCGCCTGAACCGGCACGTCGTTCCGGAACGCGGAGTCCTCCGGGTCAACCACCCGGCCGGACACGAGCTTCGGCTGCTGCGGGAAACCCTCGAACTCCCCGCGGACGAGCAACAGTTGACCATCCTCCTCCCCGCGGACGACGAGACCGCCGCAGCCGTCGAACAACTCCGCCACCGACGCCGGCACCACAGCGCCCTCCGGGCCATCTCCTGACCCGTACCGAGCGAGACCCGTTGCCGGACCGGGCGTGAGGTGGTGAAGACTGACGACATGTCCTACGACCCCGGCGGAGTCCTGTTCATAGCACTCGGCCTCGTTCTCGTCGTCGCCGGCGCCCTCTGGCGCGGGCGAGTTTTGCGCCCCCTCTCCGCGGAGCGGGCCCGGGCGGCCGTGACCCGGGACCGTTCCCGGAACCTGCTGCGTGCCGCGGACATGGCGATCGCCGAGGCGCGCCGCCAGGCCACACGGGGCGAGCCGGCCATCGTCACCGTCGGGGACGTGCGCGGGATGGCGTGCCGGCACTACGGATACGACTCCGTGGAACGCGAAGAGGCAGCTGCGGCCCTCCGCCGACGCTTCGAGGCCGCGGACTGCCGGAGGGACTGCATGACCGACGCTTTCAACTGACGGCTCCCTCGCCCGGCAGCCGTACCCGCCTGGGAAATGAAGTTCAGCATGCACATCCTGGAAGACCCGTCCGAGCTCTCGCCGCGCGCACAGGATTTCCTTCGCCGCACGGGCCGGCGTGAGCACCCCGTCCGGTTCGGGCTGCCGATGGAGTTCTGGCACGTGCACGATCAGGCGGGGAAGCTCGTGCCCGCCCCGCTGGATCTCCTCATCCGCTGCGAGGGATTCGAGCAGAAGTTCGCGGGCCTGCGGTACGAGGTACGCCGTAGCCGGGTGGTGGCCGGGGAGCGGTACGAGTCCGTCCGCAGGTGGGAGTACGACCACCTCGGCATGAAGACGCGAGCATGGCAGGACCCCGGAAGAGACGGCTGGTACTTCGAATGGACCGGCGAGCGGGTGTCGAAGCCGTGCCGGGACCTGATCCACACCGACGGCAGCGTGGGCACCGACGTCGACGGCAGCAGTCCCTTCCTCCCCGTAGCACCGTCCCTGCTGCATCTGATCGAATCGCATGCCCTCACCGACGCGGTCGCGACATGGAAGCCATGGCCCGTGGGCACGCTCGCGGCAGCGGCCATCGCACTCCTCGACGGCCTGGTGGAAGTCCCCCAGGCCTCATGGAGTTCCTCGCGGTGGCGGCTGTCGGACGCTGTTGCCGTCATGGACCACGACACCTGGGACCGCGAGAACCCGCGTCGCCTGACGCACATCTGGTCTCGCGGAGAGGCCGGCCACCGCCAAGTGCGGGCGCTCGTGGACTGATTGGGGCTGATGACCACGCTCAGGGTGACGCCTTCTCGAACAGGGCGCCCGGTGGTGGCATTGACGTACGACAAGACCGCTCCGTACGATCACGATCGGCATTGAGTGTCAGCGTCCAGCCCTGGCTTGCTGACCGGCAACCCTCCCGCGCGGTGGGGTGCTCCAGGTGAAAGCCCGGCGGGATCACCGAGGATTCCCGCAAGCGCGTGGCCCCGTCTCCGGGGCCGGAGACGGGGAGGACCGGTATGCGGCACGGTGGTGAACTCAGCGCCTCCTTCGCCGTCGCCACGGTGTTCTCCCGCCTCGCGCGTCGACGCCATATCGATCTGAAGCGCTCGACCAGCTGCCTCTGTCAGGCCTGACGAGCCCGTCCGCGGCCGGCTGACCTCCGCCACCGGCCCGCCTTCCCCGCGCTCTTCCCGGCCACCGGCTCCCGGTGTCGCCCGCCTGTCCCTGTCTGCACAGCGCTCCCCCGCCACCGGCGTCATGCCGGCCGGGGCCGCACACCCATGCACGGCCGTGCCTGGTACGGCACCCCCTTGCCTGGTGACACCAGTAGGAGATACCCCTCCGTGACAGCACTTCCGGATTTCAGAACCTTCCGATGGGCGCCCCTCGCCGCCCTCCTGACCACCAGTGTTCTGCTGACCGCCTGCGGCTCGGGCAGCACCGGCTCGGACAGCGGAAGCAGCCGGCCCCAGTCCGGCGGCACCTTGACCTTCGCGGTGGGTTCCGACGCCGGCTGCGTGGACCCGCAGCAGGTCGGCAGCAACGAAAGCATCTACTCGGTACGTCAGACCGTGGACTCCCTCACCGACCAGGACCCCGGGACCGGCAAGATCGTGCCGTGGCTCGCCAAGAGCTGGGACATCAACGCCGACGCGACGGAGTTCACGTTCCATCTGCGCTCGGGTGTCACCTTCAGCGACGGCTCCGAGCTGACCGCGCAGGTGGTCAAGGACAACTTCGACGCGGTCCCGAAGCTCGGCGCGTTGGGCGTCCTCGCCCAGGGCTATCTGAGCAGCGTCAAGAGCACCGCCGCGGTGGACCCGCTGACCGTCAAGGTGACCTTCAAGGAGCCCAACGCACAGTTCCTCCAGGCGACTTCGACCCACTCGCTGGGCATCGAGTCGTCGGCGAGCGTGAAGAAGACTCCGCAGCAGAAGTGCAGTGACGGTGTGGTCGGGTCGGGACCGTTCGTGCTGAAGCAGTACGTGCAGAACCAGTCGATCACCCTGGCCAAGCGCACCGGGTACGACTGGGGTTCCTCGCTGTGGTCCAAGAAGGGCGAGGCCTACCTGGACAAGCTGGTGTTCAAGGTCGTGCCCGAGGCGGGGGTGCGGGCCGGAAGCCTCCAGTCCGGTCAGGTGGACGCGATCAGCAGCGTCGGCAAGGCCAACGAGGCGGCGCTCAAGGGCGGCCAGGTCACCCTCCTGCGCCGGGCAAATCCCGGCGTGGTGTTCGGGCTGGGCATCAACAACTCGCGGCCCGTCCTCAAGGACGCCAAGGTGCGCCGGGCGATCCTCGCCGCCGTCGACCGCGAGCAGATCGCCGACACGGTGTTCCCGACCGGCACCAAGCCGGCGACCAGCGTCCTGGCGCACACCACGCCCGACTACTCCAACCTCTCCTCGGACCTCGCCTTCGATGCGGCCAAGGCCAAGTCCCTGCTGGACGAGGCCGGTTGGAAGGCCGACGGTGACGGCGTCCGCGTCAAGGACGGCAAGAGGCTGAGCCTGGCCATCAGCTGGTTCCCGAACGCGGGCACCAACCAGCCCGCACTGGAGCTGGTCCAGCAGCAGCTGAAGGACGTCGGGATCGACGTCACGCTCAAGCAGGGCCAGGTCAGCCAGTTCGCGACCACGCTCCAGGGCGGCGACTTCGACCTGGTGTGGGGCAATGTGACCCGCTCGGACCCGGACATCCTGCGCAGCTCCTTCTCCACGCGGCTGGCCAACTTCTACCGTCTGCCCGCCAGTTCGCTGGACACGGCGCTGTCCGGACAGGCCGCGACGACGGACACCGCCCAGCGCAGGCAGCTGGTGGACGACGCGCAGAAGCTGATCGTGCGGAACGCGTACAACGTGCCGGTGGTGGAGCTCCAGACCCAGCTGGGCGTGTCGAAGAAGGTGCACGACCTCGCCTTCGACTCGGGCAGCCGCATCCAGCTGCACGACACCTGGATCGGCTAGCGCGTGCGCCGCTATGTGATCAAGCGGGTGGCGCAGGCGGCCGGGGTGCTGTGGGCGGCGTACACGGTGTCGTTCCTGGTGCTGGACTTCCTGCCCGGTGACCCGGTCACCGCGATGGCCGGAGCCGGGATGGACTCGGGGGACGTCGATCCGGCCCGGCTGGCCGCGCTGCGGCACGAGTACGGCTTCGACAAGCCGGTGCTGGTGCAGTACGCCGACTATCTGGGCCGGGCGGTGCGCGGGGACTTCGGCGACGCGGTCTCCACGGGCCGCCCGGTGACCGCCACGCTGGCCGACGCGCTGCCGCAGACACTGCAACTGACCGGTGCCGCACTGCTGTTGGCGGTGCTGCTCGGTGGCGGTCTCGCGGTGGTGGCGACGTACACCTCGCAGCGATGGCTGCGGCAGCTGCTGCTGTCCCTGCCCCCGCTCGGGGTGTCGGTCCCGACGTTCTGGGTGGGCCTGCTGCTCGTCGAGGCGTTCTCCTTCCGGCTGCGCTGGTTCCCGGCGTTCGGCAACGACGGGCTGCGAGGACTGGTGCTGCCCGCCCTGACCCTGGCGATCCCGACCGGCGCGCAGGTCGCGCAGGTACTGGCCAAGAGCCTGCTCACCGCGCTGGACCAGGCCTATGTGGAGGCCGCGCGCGCCAAGGGCGCCGGCCGCTGGCGGGTGCATCTGCGGCACGCGCTGCGCAACGCCTCGCTGCCCGCGCTGACCGTCGTCGGCCTGCTGGTCGGGCAGCTGATCGCCGGTTCGGTGGTCGTCGAGACGGTGTTCTCGCGCGACGGCCTGGGCCGGGTGACCGCGGCGGCGGTCACCTCCCAGGACATCCCGCTGGTCCAGGGAGTGGTGGTGTTCGGGGCGCTGATCTTCGTGGCGACGAATCTTCTCGTCGACCTCGTCTATCCGCTCCTCGACCCGCGGATCGTGGTGGCCTCGGACAGGAGGGCGAGCTTCGTATGAGTCAGAGCCTTGTCGACGACCAGGCCGAGGCCGCCCTCGGCCTGGTCCGCCCGGTCGAGCCGGGAACCCGGGGGAAGCCGGGACGGGGCCGTGCCGGGGTACGGCAGGTGCTGCGGTTCCTGTCGCGGCGCCCCGGTCTGCTGGTGTCGGCCGTCGTCGTCGTGCTGGTGGTGCTGGCCTCGTTCTGGCCGGACCTGTTCACCTCGCAGGATCCCCTCAAGGGGGTGCCGTCCGAGAACTTCCGTGCCCCGAGCGGCAGTCACTGGTTCGGCACGGACGAACTGGGCCGCGATGTGTTCTCGCGTGTGGTCCACGGCGCCCAACTCTCCCTCAAGGCGACGATCATCGCGGTCCTGGTCGCGTTCGTGGTCGGAGGTCTGCTCGGTGTGGTCGCCGGGTTCGTGGGCCGTTGGGTCGACGACGTGCTGATGCGCTTCGTCGACGTCCTCCTCGCCATCCCCGCGCTGTTCCTGTCGCTGGCCCTCGTCACCGCGCTCGGGTACGGCACGGTGAAGGTGGCGGTCGCGGTCGGCGTCGCCGGCGTCGCCTCCTTCGCCCGGGTGGCGCGCGCCGAGGTCCTGCGGGTACGGCAGGCGGTGTTCGTGGAGGCGTCCCGTGCGAGCGGGGCACGCTGGTACTCGGTGCTGGGACGGCACGTCCTGCCCAACGCGGCCGGGCCGGTCGTCGTGCTGGCCACGCTGGACTTCGGTGCCTCGATCCTGGCCGTCTCGGCGCTCAGCTTCCTCGGCTACGGCGCACCGCCGCCGGCCCCGGAATGGGGGACGTTGATCTCCGACGGCCGCAACTACCTGGCCAATGCCTGGTGGTTGACCGCGCTGCCCGGTCTGGCGATCGCCGCGACCGTGCTGGCCGCCAACCGCATCGCCAGGGCGCTGGACGGCGAATGGTCCCGACGATGAACATACTTGGACGTGAGAACGGTGAGGACGTGACCACACCCCTGCTGGAAATACGCGGCCTGTCCGTGTCGTACCGCACGCGCGGCGGCACGGTCCCGGCCCTCCGCGGCGTGGACCTCGACGTATGGCCGGGGCAAGTCACCGCCGTGGTCGGCGAGTCCGGCTCCGGCAAGAGCACCACCGCACACGCCGTCACCCGCCTGCTGGCGGCCAACGGAACCATCGACGCGGGCACGATCCGCTTCGGCCGGCACGACCTCGCCACCCTGTCGGAGGCGGAGCTGCGCATCGTACGGGGCGCGCAGATCGGGCTGGTCCCGCAGGATCCGACGGTCTCGCTCAACCCGGTCAAGCGCATCGGCGACCAGGTGGCCGAGGTGCTGCGCATCCACTCCCTGGCGACCCGTCGTACGGCCGCAGCCGAGGCCATCTCCGTGCTGGACCGAGCCGGGCTGCCCGACGCGGCCATCCGTGCACGGCAGTACCCGCACGAGCTGTCCGGCGGCATGCGGCAACGCGCCCTGATCGCCGTCGCCATCGCGGCGAAGCCCCGGCTGATCATCGCCGACGAGCCGACCAGCGCGCTCGACGTCACCGTGCAGCGCGTCATCCTCGACCATCTCCAGCTTCTCACCGAGGAGTCGGGCACCGCGGTGCTGCTCGTGACCCACGACCTCGGGGTCGCCGCCGACCGGGCCCAGCGGCTGGTGGTCATGTCACAGGGCCGGGTGGTGGAGGCGGGCCCGACGCGCGACATCCTGGCCGACCCGCAGCACGAGTACACCCGGCACCTGCTGGCCAGCGCGCCGAGCCTGACCACCGTCCGGCCCCGCACCCCCGCGTCCGTACCGAAGGCCGACACGGCGCCGCTGGTCGAAGTACGCAACCTGGTCAAGGAGTTCCGACTGCCCCGCGCCGGGGACGGCCCTCGCACCCTGCGCGCGGTCGACGACGTCAGCTTCACCCTCCACCGCGGCCGGACCCTGGCCCTGGTCGGCGAGTCGGGGTCGGGCAAGTCCACCACCGCGCGCCTGGTGCTCCGCCTCTCCGACGCCACCGCCGGACGCGTCCTGTTCGACGGCGGCGACGTCACCACCGCCCGAGGCGCCCGGGCCAGAGAGCTGCGCCGGCGCGCCCAGCTCATCTACCAGAACCCGTACGCGTCCCTCGACCCGCGCTTCTCCATCGGTGAGGTGATCACCGAGCCGCTGCGCGCCTTCAAGGTCGGCGACCGCGCCTCCCGGCTCGCCCGGGCCCGCGAACTGCTCGACCGGGTGGCACTGCCCGCCGCCACCCTCGAACGCCGGCCGGCGGAGCTGTCCGGCGGGCAGCGCCAACGCGTGGCCATCGCCCGCGCTCTCGCCCTCTCCCCCGACCTGGTCGTGTGCGACGAGCCGGTCTCCGCGCTCGACGTGTCCGTGCAGTCCCAAGTCCTCGACCTGCTCGCCGAGTTGCAGGCCGACACCGGCGTGGCGTACCTCTTCATTTCGCACGACCTGGCCGTCGTACGCCAGATCGCGCACCAGGTCGCCGTCATGCGGGCCGGCCGCGTCGTCGAGACGGGCCCGCCGGAGGAGCTGTTCACCCGTCCCCGCCACGCGTACACCCGCGAACTGCTCGCGGCGATCCCCGGCGGCCGGGTCCCCGCCTCCGCGGAGACCGTCACGAGCTAAGGACGGAGACGCTCCGCCTGTTCGAGTGCGGCGAGCGGTCGGGCTTCGAGGGCGCCTGGATCCGGCAGCGCCACAACATCGTCACCGGCGAGAACACCGACGACTTCACCACGGCCCGGCTGAACCTGCCGGCACGCGTGGCCCCGGGCCCGGTACCAGATCCTGCACGACGTACGACATCTCGTCGCACCCGAGCTGGGCCGGCACCCCGCCACCCCCGCGCACTCCTCCGTTCGAGTGGTGCGTTCAGGCCCCCGGTCGTAGCGTCGGAACAGGGACATCTGTCGGCGGGCGGCAGCGGGGAGCGGCTATGCGTATGCGCGCACTCACGACGGCGGTCACGCTCTGCGCGGTCGCCTCCTTGGCCACCGCGGCAGGCACGCCGCCCACGGCCCGGTCCGTCCCGGTACCGGCCGCACAGACCGTGCAGCAGCCCACCGCTCTTCCGGTCCTCGTCGACTGTTTCTGGCACCCGCACATACGTCCGACCGACTTCATGCTCGCCTGCGGTGACGGCAACAGTCGCCTGACCTCGCTGCACTGGTCGCGGTGGGGCACGGATTCAGCGCGGGCCAAGGGCGTGAACTGGGTCAACGACTGCAAGCCGTACTGCGCGGCAGGCCGCTTCCACGCCTACCCGGTGACCGTGCGGCTCGACCACCCGCAGCCCTGGAAGAAGCGGCCCCAGCTCTCGCACTACTCCCGGATCACGCTGGAGTACACGGACAGGCGGCCCGAGCTGTACGCGCAGACCGTGTCCTATCCGCTCTGGGACTGAGCCGCCCGCTCCTGCTACGGAGCGGCCGTGACCTGCTCGGTCTGTGCGCCGGACGACGTGATCACCTCGGAGCGCCGGCCGCCCCGGTCCATGGCGCCGCCCATGAACGCCAGCCCCAGCCCGGCCACGCCGAGGGCCGCGCCGACCAGGGCGGGCGAGGTCCAGCCCCAGCCCGCGGAAATGGCGAGACCGCCGAGCCAGGCGCCGCCCGCGTTGGCCAGGTTGAAGGCGGAGTGGTTGGAGGCCGCGGCCATGGTCGGAGCGTCCTTCGCCTTGGCCATCAGCAGCATCTGGACGGGCGTGGTGATGAGGGCGCCCATCGCGCCGATGAAGGTGATCGTCACCAGGGCGGGCACGGTGCTGTGAACGGCGAAGTAGAACACCACGAGTGCCGAGGTCAGCAGGGCGAGCCCCGCGTACAGGGTCGGCCGCAGGGCGCGGTCCGTGAGGGGGCCCGCGACCAGGGTGCCCAGCGTCATGCCGACGCCGTAGAGCGCGAGGACCAACGTCGTCGAGGAGTCGGACAGGCCCGTCACGTTGGTCAGCATCGGCACCAGGTAGCTGTAGACGGCGAAGAACCCGCCGAATCCCACGACCGCGGTGGCCAGGCCGATGACCACCTGCTTGTTGCCCATCGCGCGCAGTTCGTGCCGGACGCCGGACTGCTCTCCGCGGGGCTGGTGGGGGACGAAGACGGCCAGCGCGGCGAGAGCGACGAGTCCGATGACGGCCACCGCGACGTAGGCGGACCGCCAGCCGAGCTGCTGACCGAGCGCCGTACCGGCCGGGACGCCGACGATGTTGGCGACGGTCAGTCCGAGGAACATCTTCGACACCGCGCGTGCGGCCCGGTCGGGCGCTACCAGCCGGGACGCCACGACCGCGCCGACACCGAACAGCGCTCCGTGGGGCAGACCGGCCAGGAAACGTGCGGCGAAGAGCAGGCCGAAGTCGGGGGCGAGCGCGGACGCGACGTTGCCGATGACGAACAGCCCGGACAGGAGCAGCAGCAGCCGCTTGTGGGGTATGCGCGCGCCGATGCCCGTCAGCACGGGGGCGCCGACGACGACACCGAGCGCGTAGGCGGAGACGATATTGCCCGCTTGCGGTACGGACACGCCGATCCCGTCAGCGATCTGGGGCAGCAGTCCCATCGTGGCGAACTCGGTCGTGCCGATGCCGAAAGCGACAACAGCCAGGGCCAGGAGAGCCAGTGGCATGGCGCAGGTGAACCTTTCAGAGGCGGTGCAGGGGAGAAGTGGGAGCGGAGCGGGACCACGACCGGTGCGGCTCCCGGGCCCGGCATCATTGCCCGGCGCCCCCAGGGCATGGTGAGCCCACAACGAGTGCAGCAGCGGCGCGGAGCGAGGAATTCCAAGATCCCGGCCCACTCTTCATGACCCATGTCACATCGGTACGGCGGTCCTGCGCCGTCGGTCGTACGAGGCACCACGCGGCGCACTGGGCCACCACCACGCGGGCCTTGCGCCACCCAGTGCATCCGTGCGCCCGGCCGCTTGGCCGGTTCCCGCCCACTGATCGAGCATTCGTTCGGCTCGCGGGGTAGTCCTCCGGCATCGGCGTAAGCAGATGCAGGGGGGCTGACACTGTGGCACGCCCGTCATGGACGTCCGAGCCGGCCGAGGAACAGCGCCACCGAAAACGGGACACGGTACGCCGACTGCGCGCCCAGGGCCGCTACGGACCCACGTTCCGCGATGTCCTGCCCGCGTTCGCCGTCCTGGCGGTGGCGGTGTGCGCGGTCGTCGCCGGCCTTGTCGTGGGTTCCCGCGCCGCCGGGGTCGTCGTCCCGGTCACCGGCGTACTCCTCCTGGCGGTCGTCCTCGTCATCGGGATCAGGCGCCGCCGCCCGGGCGCTCGACGCCGCCGCGGCCACTACACCCCGCAGGAACTGTTCGACCTGGACATCCAGGGTCTGGCGCTGGCGGTGGCACGGATGCTGCGCCGCGACCACTGGAAGGTCCGGCTGTTACCCGCGCCGGACCGGCCACGCCTGTGCGCCCGGCATCCGGACGGCCGCCGACTCGACGTGGCCTTCCGTCCGGTCGCGGAACCGTTACCCGACGAGGCCCTCCCCCACTCCCACGCCCACCGGGAGCATCCGGACTCCCTTCTCCACCTGGTCGTGCACCGAGGCACTTTCCAGGCCCGGGACATCCGGTGGGCACAACGCGAAGGCAACACGTTCCTGCTGGACAACCCCGCGTTGGAACGCTGGGCACAGGGCGCACGACTCGACGAGCTGCTCCCCTGGGAACACCGGTTTCGAAGCCCTTGACACCGGCTGCGCAGAATCCAGGCCGGCCTGCGGATGAGGCCCGGAAGCCGCGGAAGGAACCGCGGCCGACCCGGGCCTCGCTGGGTGTCTCCACGAACCGGTCAGCCGGCGGCGAGGAGCTCCAGTGTGTCGATCACGCGGTTGGAGAAGCCCCACTCGTTGTCGTACCAGGCGACCACCTTGACGTGGCGGCCGTCGACTCGGGTGAGCGCCGAGTCGAAGATCGACGAGGCGGGATTGCCCACAATGTCGGTCGACACCAGCGGGTCCTCCGAGTACTCGAGGACACCGGCGAGCGGCCCCTCCGCCGCGGCGCGGTAGGCCGCCAGCACGTCGTCGCGCGTCACGTCGCGGGCGACGGTCGTGTTGAGTTCGACGATCGAGCCCACCGGCACCGGTACGCGGATCGAGTCGCCCGACAGCTTGCCTTCGAGGTTCGGCAGCACCAGGCCGATCGCCTTGGCGGCGCCGGTCGTGGTGGGCACGATGTTGACGCCTGCGGCCCGGGCGCGACGGGCGTCGCGGTGCGGACCGTCCTGGAGGTTCTGCTCCTGCGTGTAGGCGTGCACCGTCGTCATGAACCCGTGCTCGATACCGGCGAGGTCGTCGAGCACCTTGGCCAGCGGCGCGAGGGCGTTGGTGGTGCAGGAGGCGTTCGAGACGATCGTGTGCACGGCCGGGTCGTACGAGTCGGTGTTGACCCCGAACGCGAGCGTCACGTCGGCGCCGTCCGACGGCGCGCTGACGAGCACCTTCTTCGCACCCGCGTCGAGGTGCGCACGGGCGGCCTTGGCCGAGGTGAAGCGGCCCGTGGCTTCCAGGACGATGTCGACGCCGAGTTCGGCCCACGGCAGCTGTGCCGGTTCGCGCTCGGCCGTCACCGTGATGCGCCGGCCGTCGACGACGAGGGCGTCCCCGTCGACGGTCACCGGTCGACCGAGCCGGCCTGCGGTGCTGTCGTAGGCGAGCAGCCGGGCCAGCGTGGCGGGCTCCGTGAGGTCGTTGACGGCGACGATCTCGAGGGAGCTGTCGCGTTCGAGCAGTGCGCGCAGCACATTGCGTCCGATGCGGCCGAATCCGTTGATGGCGATGCGAGTCATGAGTGGTGTCCCTTCCCTTCACCACCAGGCTCGCTCGCGGGGCCACTCGCGGACAGTGGCGAGATCGCCATGGTTCAAAAGGATCCCGCCAATCGGTGCCGCGAGACTATTCACCCCGGGTGAAGGTGCGCCGGTATTCGCTCGGTGTGGTGCCGAGGATGCGCTGGAAGTGCAGGCGCAGGTTCGCGCCGGTGCCGAGGCCGACGTCGGTGGCGATCTGTTCGACGCTGCGCTGCGACCGTTCGAGCAGTTCGCGGGCCAGGTCGATGCGGGCGCGCATCACCCACTGCATCGGCGTGTAGCCGGTCTCCTCGACGAAACGCCGGGAGAACGTGCGGGCCGAGACCCCGGCCTCGCGCGCCAGTATCTCGAGGGTGAGCGGTTCACCGAGCCGGTGCAGCGCCCACTCGCGGGTGGCGCCGAAGCGCTCGCCGAGCGGTTCGGGGACGCTGCGGGGCACGTACTGGGCCTGGCCGCCGCTGCGGTAGGGGGCCGCGACCAGCCGGCGGGCCGCGTGGTTCGACGCGGCCACCCCGAGGTCGCCGCGCAGGATGTGCAGACACAGGTCGATGCCGGAGGCGGCGCCGGCAGAGGTGAGCACGCTGCCCTCGTCGACGAACAGGACGTTCTCGTCGACCTGGACGAGCGGATGCCGGGCCATGAGTGCCCGCGTGTAGTGCCAGTGCGTCGTGGCCCGCCTGCCGTCGAGCAGGCCCGTCGCGGCGAGCGCGAAGGCACCCGTCGAGATGGCGGCGAGCCGCGCGCCCCGGGCGTGCGCGGCGATCAGAGCGTCGACGACCCCCTGCGGCGGGTCCTCACGGTCCGGGAACCGGTAGCCGGGGACGAAGACGATGTCGGCCCACTCGAGTGCGTCGAGGCCGTGATCGACGTAGTACGACAGTCCGTCGCCGCCGGTCACGAGGCCGGGCGTCGCCCCGCACACCCGCACCTCGTACGGCATGCTCGCGCGCGTCGTGAAGACCTGCGCGGGAATGCCGACGTCGAGCGGCTTGGCACCTTCGAGCACAAGGACAGCGACGCGATGGAGGCGGGAGGTCGGCACGGTGAAGAGGTTACGTGGGGTGTGACACCGACCCGCGCACCGAGCGGACCGGGCGGACGAATCCGGGCACGGGCAGCGTCACCTGCTGGTACTTGGCCGATGCCTCACACGGCTCGCACCGGATGCCGGACCACGGCGTCGAAGAGGTAGCCCTGGGTGTTCGGCACGGTCGTGTCCGGTTGGGTACGGCCGGCGCTGTCCGTGGCGCGGGCGAGCAGGCTGTACGTGCCGGGGGCCGGTGGACGCCAGTCGGTGGACCAGCGGACCCAGCCGTCGCGGCGCGCGGCATCGTGCAGCCGGGCCCGGTGCCAGCGCTGCCCGCCGTCCGTGCTGACGTCCACGCGGACGATGCCGCCGGCGCCGGACCAGGAACGCCCTGTCAGCCGGTGCGCGCGACCGGCGTCAAGGCTCGCGCCCCAGGGGAGCTCCCAGGCGCTCTTGACCGTCTGACGGGTCAGCGGGGCGCTGCCGCCCGGCGGGTAGGAGTCCCCGAAGAGCCGGTAGAAGTCGGTGTTCCAGGGCGAGTACAGGGGCTGGGCCGACACCTCGATGTCGCCGACCCACTTGATCGAGGCGATGCCGACCCAGGAGGGCACGAGAACGCGCACGGGATGGCCGTGGTCGTACGGCAGTAGCTCGCCGTTCATCTCGTACGCCAGCAGCACGTCGTCCAGGGCCTTGGAGAGCGGCAGGGGGCGGCGGACCCGGCCGAGGTTGGTTCCGTCGGCGGTCACATAGTCGGGGTCCAGGCCGCGCGGGAGCACGTCCACGGCGGCGCGACCGAGTCCGGCGCGCTTGAGGACGTCGGCAAGCCTGACGCCGCGCCACCGGGCCGTGCCGATCGCTCCGAGTGTCCAGGCGGTGCCGGTGGCGGTCTGTCCCTGCTGGGTGCTGAAGAAGCTGCGCCCGTTGCCCGCGCATTCCACGAACGCCGAACGGCTGACCGCGGGCAGCTTCTTGAGGTCGTCGAGGGTGAACTCCACGCTCCCGCCGTGAACCAGCCCGTCCCCGTGCACGGTGAGAGTCCATTCGGCGGCGTCGATGACCGGGGTGGAGGTGTGGTTGCGGACGAAGAAGCGGTCCACGGGGGTGTGGTAGCCGGTGGCCGCGAGTGCGTCGAACCGGGTCTCGGCGTTCGTGCCGCGCACCGTGAACCAGTCGTCGGGAAGCGGCTTCACGATCCCCTGCGAAGTAGCCGCCGCCGCGTGGGTGTTGAGGCCTGCGGGCACGGCGAGTGCGCCGCCCGCCGCGGCGAGCAGGCGGAGCATGTCGCGCCGTGAGACCCCGTCCGCTCGGGCCTCGCCGGCCAGCCACTGCCGGAGTCTGCGACGGTCGTAGGCGGATTCGTCGGTACGCATGAGTGTCTGACCTTTCATGGGAGCGGCCAAGAGCGAGGGGCGGCGGCCGGGTGCGGCGAAGCACCGCACAGCGGCGGAGGAAGCAAGGCGCCCAGGGGTACAAGAGATGTCAACCGGCCTGTCCGGCCGGGGAGTCAAGCAAAGAAGGTCAACAACAGCCGCACGAGGCGAGCACGCGGGACCGCTGGACGGCGGGGCGGCGTCGGCTGAGGATCATGCGGGCCATCGTACGAGGAAAGGCGAGCCGTCCGACAGATGCGGAGGCCCGGAAAAGGCGGGCCCGGTCCTGACGCCCTCTAGGTTCGGACCATGACGATCACCTATGAGTGGCGAGGCGACATCGACAACGCGGCCCTCAACGAGCTGCATGCCGAAGGGTTCGGCGGTCCGGTCGGGCAGACGGACTGGCGCGCCAGACTGCACCGTCACAGCCTTGGCTGGGTCTGCGCCAGGGAAGGCGATCGGATGGTCGGCTTCGTCAACGTCGCCTGGGACGGCGGAGTCCACGCGTTCGTTCTGGATACGGTCGTGGCTCAGCGCGATCGTTCGCACGGGGTCGGAGCCGCGCTGGTCAGGGCAGCTGCCGAGGGCAGCCGTGCCGCGGGGTGCGAGTGGCTGCACGTCGACTTCGAGGAGCATCTGCGGTCGTTCTACTTCGAGGCGTGTGGCTTCAAGGAGACTGCGGCAGGGCTGATCGCCCTCTGACTCTGCGTCCCCCGCCCCGACCGTGCGTCAGTCTTCGGTCGCGCGGGACATGGCTTCGGCGATCATGCGGGCGGCGAAGTCGCGGTTGTCCGTGAGCCGGTTGATGTGCTCCGCGAGCAACAGGGCTGTCGCTTCCAGGGAGTTCATCTCGTCCTTCGTCCAGTCCCCGTACTGCTTGCGCCACAGGCTGGGGCTGAGTCCGGTGCCCGCGGCGACGACCAGACCGGCCATGGTGGGGATGACCTCGGGGCGGATGCTCTTGGGCATCATGCGCAGCGAGGCCACGAGGCCGGGGACCACGTACTCGATGACGTCCTTGTCATGGTCCTCGTAGGCCATCCGCAGCCAGCGCATGAACATGTAGATGAGCGTGCAGGCGCCGTCCACCAGGTCATCGGCGTCCTTGGGGGCCAGCGACGCGGTGAACTGCTCGGTCAGCTGCCGCTGCAGGGGGTCGGTCTCGGCCCCGTCTCCGTACATGGCCTTCAGCCGGGAGTCGATCATCATGAGCGCTGCGCCCACATCGCCGGCGGGAGCGTACTGGGGGTCGCAGGGCGATGACACAGGATTCCTCCTCGGCCCCACCGGGGGGCAACGCAGCGTGCCAGTACGGTAACCCAGTGAAGAAGGGGCGGTCGATGCGGTGCGCCCTGCCCGGGTCCCCGCCGGGTCGGTGTGCGCGGACGGCCTGGATACTCGAGCGGCTGATAGCGGGCGCTGCTCGAACAGTCGTGCCAGTCAGCCGGATATCCTGCCGCGCAACAGCACACGCTCACCAGTAGCGCGTCTGACGGGGAGGAAACATGCCGACAGTTCAGGTCGTGCCCGGCCTGGTCGTGGACGAAGAGCTCTTCGAGGCCACTGTCCATGGGCTCGAACAGTACGCGCCGTCCGAGTCGCTCACCTGGGAGGACTTCACCTCCGAGGATCGGTGGCTGCTCGTGCCCGACCCCGACGGCTTCGGCTACAAGGCCGAGTTGGTGCTGCTCCGGGAGGAGGACCGCACGGTCAAGGTGAACCTGTGGATGGCGCCCGATCTGCGCGACGGCGCGAAGCCGCAGCCCCACAACCATCCGTGGGAGTTCACCGCGCACATCCTCGCCGGCGGGTACACCGAGCAGCGCTACGAGCTGGTCGACGGCCAGGTCGTCACCGAGACCCGGGTGCATGAGGCGGGCGGGACGAATCACATGCCCCTCAGCTCTTTTCACGAGGTGACGCACATTCAGGTGCCGGGCCGGACACTGACGTTGATGGTGTGCGGGGCGGGACGGCAGGGCACGTGGGGGTACCTCGACCCGGGCACCGGCGAGGTGGAGCCCAACCGGCCCGACCCCGGCTTCCGGGAAGGCCTGGCCGCCCTCAATCCGCGGATGCGCTGACCCGTACGCTCCGGGCTCGTCACCCGAGCACAGCGAGCAGCGGTGCCGCGGGCAGAGGGTGGCGTGTGTCGCCGTAGGGGCCCGTGGTCGTGGTGGCGGTGAGGAGGGTGTTCAGGACGGCTTCCTCCACCGCGTCCAGAAGGGCGCCGAAGAGGGGGTCGAGCGTGTCGTCGGGGACCACGGCGGGGCCGGCGGGTGCGCCCAGAGGGCGGGTACCGAAGGCCAGGCCGTAGTCGCCGCTGCCGTGGCTGTAGGCCGCACCGACCCTGGCCAGGGCATACACGGCGCGTCGGGCGAGCCGGGTCAGCTGGCGGGAGTCCAGGGGTGCGTCGGTCGCGGTCACGATCATGCAGGAACCGGTGTCGGGGACGGCGGCCGCGGTGGGCAGGCCGACGTCGGCGGGGGTGATCGTGCGGCCGCGGATACGCAGCGTGCCGCCGAAGTTGGCCTGGACGAGGACGCCGAGGGTGACCTCTCGGCCCGCCAGCGGGAGACGGCGCGAGGAGGTGCCGATGCCGGACTTGAAACCGAGCGCGGTGAGCCCGGTGCCGCCGCCGACGCACCCCTCGGGCACCGGGCCGCTGTGGGCGGTATCGAGTGCGGAGCGGACGTGTTCCTCGTGGACCGGGCGTGAGCGGATGTCGGACAGGAGGCCGTCGTTGCACTCCCCCACCACCGGGTTCACACTCCGTGCACCGGCTGTCCCGGGCTGTTCCAGCATCCAGCCGACCAGGGCGTCCGCGACCCGGAACGCTGACAGCGTCGAGGTGAGCAGGACGGGGGTCTCCAGCGCGCCGAGTTCGGCGAGTTGGGTGCTGCCCAGCAGCTTGCCGTAGCCGTTGCCCGCGAACACGCCGGCCGGCAGCGGGCTTGCTGGGCCCACGCCGTCAGGCACGATCGCGGTGACACCGCTGTGCACACGCGGCGCATCCACCAGTGTGGTGTGCCCTACGCGAATGCCGGGCACGTCCGTGAAAGTGTTGTGCGGTCCCGTTGGCACCTCACCGACGCCCAGACCGAGTTCGCGGGCCCGGCGAGGGGCTTCGGGTGCGGGCGAGGACAGAGGTGGATCGGGCATGCGCATGATCGGCACACTAGCCAAAGCATCGTATGACGTGGGTAGCCGTTCAGCCGTCTGCGGCCGCGGTGTGCCCGGGCATCGGAGCGCGTCATGACCGAGCCCGAGCCCACGCAGCACGACCCCTCCGCTGGCGAGCCCCATCGGACGGACCCCCTGGCCCGGCTCACCCTGGAGCAGCTGCGGCGGCGCACCAGCATGAAGTGGCGCACCCATCCCGAGGACGTACTTCCGTTGTGGGTGGCGGAGATGGATGTGCCGCTCGCCGCGCCGGTCGTCGAGGCGCTGCACTCGGCGCTCGACCTCGGCGACACCGGATATCCCTTCGGGACCGCCTACGCCGAGGCCCTTGCCGCTTTCGCCCGGGAACGGTGGCGATGGGACGGACTGCGCGTCGAGCACACCGCGATCGTGCCCGACGTGATGCTGGGCATCGTCGAAGTGCTGCGGCTGATCACCGATCCCGGCGACGCGGTCGTGGTGTGCTCACCGGTCTATCCGCCCTTCTACGCGTTCGTCGGCCATGACGCCCGTGAGGTCGTCGAGGCTCGCCTCGGTCCGGATCTGCGGGTCGATCCGCGGGCGCTGGAGGATGCCTTCGTACGGGCTCGGCGCGGGGGCCGTCGGGCCGCGTTCCTGATGAGCAACCCGCACAATCCGACCGGGGTGGTCCACACCCGCGAGGAGCTGGAGGCTGTCGCGGCTCTGGCGCGCAGGCACGGCGTGCGGGTGGTGTCCGACGAGATCCACGCTCCCCTGGTGCTGCCGGGCGCCACCTTCACCCCGTTCCTCAGCGTGCCCGGTGCCGAGAACGCGTTCATGCTGGCCTCGGCCTCCAAGGCGTGGAACCTCGCGGGTCTCAAGGCCGCCGTGGCCGTCGCCGGTCCCGAGGCCGCCGACGAACTCCGGCTCCTGCCGGAAGAGGTCGGCCACGGCCCCAGCCATCTTGGCGTCATCGCCCACACCGCGGCCTTCCGCGACGGCGGGGACTGGCTCGACGAACTGCTGCTCGGGCTCGACGCCAACCGGCGCCTGCTGGGCGAACTGATCGCAGAGCACCTCCCCGAGGTGGACTGTCGCCGCCCCGAGGGCACCTGTCTGGCCTGGCTGGACTGCCGCCGGCTGGGGCTGCACGGTGATCACGGCACCGATGGGCCCGGTGTGGTGAGCGACGTCGCCGGACCCGCGAGGATGTTCCTCGACAAGGCCCGGGTCGCCCTCAGCTCGGGTCACGTCTTCGGCTCCGGCGGCGAGGGTCACGTACGGCTCAACTTCGCGACGCCGCCCGCCATCCTGCGCGAAGCACTGGCCCGCATGGGGCAGGCGGTACGCGACCTCTAGCCACACGTCCGCCCGGACCCTGCGGCGGGGCGCTCGAAAACCAGTGGCACAGCACCGAGTTGCGTCATTACGGTGCTGGCGAACCGAGTCTTCTGGGCAAGGACGTGCCGTTGTACACCGTGTGAGACCTCCCGAGAGCTGATCTGTCGCGCGTCGCGCATGTGCGCCGCGCTTCTTCTTGCTGCGGACTTCTCACTGAAACCGGTGTACTTCTGTGCTCGATAACTGGGTGGTCATGCCCACCTGCCTGCCGCTCGTTCTCCGCCGCTGCCACACGTGCGCGTCCGAGACCTTCCGGGCGAGCGGCAAGTTTCGCGTCAACGCCCATCACAAGCTCATCGACGCCTGGCTCCTGGTGCTCTGCGCCTCCTGCGGGGACACCGCGAAGCTCACGGTCCTGGAGCGGGTCAATGTGCGCTCCGTACGACCTGAACTGCTGGACCGGCTTCATGACAACGACCTCGGCCTGACGGCCGAACTGCTCCAGGATCCGGTCGTCCAGCGCCGCAATCGCATCGCCCTCGACTGGGACGGTGCCTGGCGTCTCGACACCGGCGGATCGGATCACCTGGACGCCGAGGTGCTCGACGTCTCGGTGCGCTTCGCGGCGCGGGTCCCTGTCCGGCCGGTGCGACTGATCGCCGAGGGATGCGGTCTTTCGCGGGCCGAGGTCGAGCGACTGATCGCGGAGGGGAGAGTCGTGTCGGCGGTCCGGCTGGGCGGCAAGCTCTCCGGCGACTTCACCTTCACGCTGAAGCGCTGACCCGGGGCCTGGGGCCTGTCCGGTGAGATCCGCCGGCCGGGCCCTGGGCCCGCGCCCATGAGCCTGCGGCACGCGCCGGTTCCCGTCCGGGCTCCTTGTCGATACGTCCTGACAAACCTATTGACATCACCAGGGGGGCGTTTCATAGTACGACGCAACTAGAGCGCGCTAGTAACGCGCTCTAGCACCCCGCAAGCGGCACCCACCCTCCGCTGCCGCAGGCGACACCGCTCCGCCGCACACGGCGCTGCCGAGCCCCTCCCCAGCCTTTCCAGCGCCTCTCCAGTCCGGCGAAAGCCCTCACATCAAGATCCACATCCCACTTCCCCCTGATCAGCACAGCGAGGTGCAAGGGACATGCACAGACACCACCGAGCCGCCACTCTGACCGTCACGGTTCTCGTCGGCGCCCTGTTCGCGACCGGCTGCTCCAGCAGTTCCGGTGGCAAGAAGTCCGAGGAAGGCGACACGGCGGCCTCCGCGGGCAGGGCCGACACGCCGCGCATGACCGTGGCCATGGTCACCCACGCCTCCCCCGGCGACACCTTCTGGGACCTCGTCCGCAAGGGCGCCCAGGCCGCGGCCGCCAAGGACAACATCAAGCTCGTCTACTCCAGCGACCCCAGCGCCGGAACCCAGGCCAACCTCGTCCAGAACGCCATCGACCAGAAGGTCGACGGCATCGCCCTCACCGCGGCCAAGCCCGACGCCCTCAAGGACGTCATCGCCAAGGCCAAGACGGCCGGCATCCCCGTCGTCGGCTTCAACTCCGGCGTCGACGACTGGAAAGACCTCGGCATGCTCGAGTACTTCGGGCAGGACGAGAACATCGCCGGTCAGGCCTTCGGCGAACGCCTCGACCAACTCGGCGCCAAGCACGCCCTGTGCGTCATCCAGGAACAGGGCCAGGTCGCCCTGGAAGCCCGCTGCGCCGGCCTGAAGAAGGGCTTCGGCGGCAAGACCGACACGCTCTACGTCAACGGCACCGACATGCCGTCCGTGAAGTCCACCATCACCGCCAAGCTCAGGGCCGACTCCTCCATCGACCAGGTCGTCACCCTCGGCGCACCCATCGCGCTGACCGCGGTGCAGTCCCTGTCCGACGCCGGCAGCAAGGCCAGGATCGCCACCTTCGACCTCAACAAGGACCTCGTCAAGGCCGTCCAGGAAGGCACCGTCGAGTTCGCGGTCGACCAGCAGCCGTACCTCCAGGGCTACCTCGCCGTCGACTCACTGTGGCTCTACAAGAACAACGGCAACTTCAGCGGGGGCGGCACCGCACCCGTCCTCACCGGACCGGCGTTCATCACGAAGGACAACGCCGACTCCGTCGCCGAGTTCGCCTCGAAGGGCACCCGGTGATGAGCGCCACCCAGCATGCCGAGCCGACGGTGATCACACCGCCGGATCGCTCAACAATCCCTGGCGCTGCGCGTGTTGGCCCGCCCGGACGTCGGTGTCCCCCTGAGGCGCTGCGGAAATCGGGGCGACGGACCGGGCTGTGCCCGGCAGACTCCCGGCATGTCCACCGAGTTGAGCGGAATGATCGAGTGCAGGCCCTTGGCGCGGATCTGGGGTGAGGATGACGAGGACGCCGTATGGCACGCCGCCATCGACCTCTTTCTCCTCAACACCGGCAACGCCTATGACGCTCTCGCCTGCCTCTTCGGTGTCCGCAATGCGTTCGGCTTCCGGCCGCTGGCCGCCGATCGTGGGCTGCCGGAGGACGCCTCGGACGGGCTCCGGGACTCGTTCCGTGCGGAGGACGGGCCGGACGGCGTGTACGGAACGACGTGGGTCAGCTGGGCGGAGTTGGCGGCCACCGACTGGAAGGAGACCGATGCGTCCGGCAGGCTCAGCCGTAGCGCGGTCGCCGGGGCGGGGACCCACTGGGCGCCGGTGTGGGACGTGATGCGGACGCTGGCCGAGTTGCATGGGCCCGAGCATGTGCGCCTCGTGGTGTGGTTCGACTGAACCGGCCGGGAGGCGCTCAGTGTCGACGCGCCTGGTGTGCGGCGACGGCCATGACCAGTACGGCGATCAGGGTGATCCCGGCGCCGACGTAGAGCGGTGCGGTGTAGCCGAGGCCCACGCTGATGGCCAGGCCGCCGAGCCAGGCGCCGAGGGCGTTGCCGACGTTGGACGCGGAGACGTTGGCGCCGGCGGCCAGTGCCGCGCCGTGGGCGACGTCGGTGACGCGGGTGATCATGCCCGGGACGGCGGCGAACCCGAACAGTCCCATCAGGAACACCAGGACCACCGACGCGGTGGGGTCGGCGGCGAGGAGGCCGAACACGGCCAGGGTGACGGTGAGTCCGAGCAGGGCGAGAACCAGGGCGCGGTCCCGGTCCTGGTCGGCCGCGCGTCCGCCGATCAGGTTCCCGGCGACCAGGCCGACGCCGTACACCATCAGCAGCCAGGCGACATCGGCCGAGGAGAAGCCGCCGACCTCGGTGAAGGTGTAGGCGATGTAGCTCAACGCGCCGAACATGCCGCCGTAGCCGAGGCCGGTGGCCGTCAGGGTCAGCCAGACCTGCCAGGAGCGGAACGCGCGGAACTGGGCGCGCAGGCCCGCTGCCGGTGTCGCCGCGGAGTGGCCCGCCTCCGTCGGCCGGGCGGGGACGAGAGCCGCGATGCCCGTCAGTGCCAGTACGCCGATCGCGGTGACCGCCCAGAAGGCTGCCCGCCAGCCCCAGCGTTCACCGACGAGCGCGCCGAACGGCACGCCCAGCACGTTCGCCAGGGTGAGCCCGGCGAACATCACCGCCACCGCGCGGGACTTGCGCTCCGGTGCCGCCAGAGCGCAAGCGACCAGGGAGCCGATTCCGAAGAACGACCCGTGACACATCGCCGCCACGACCCTGCCGAGCAGCATCACCTGATAGTTCGGTGCGAGCGCGGACAGCAGGTTGCCGATGACGAACAACGCCACCAGGCCGACCAGGACCTGTTTGCGGGGCAGCCGTGTCGTGGCCGCGGTCAGCGCGATGGCGCCGATCGCGACGCTCAACGCGTAGCCGGAGATCAACCAGCCCGCCGCCGCTGCCGATACGGCGAGACCCGACGCGATCTGGGGCAACAGTCCGGCGATCAGGAACTCGGTCAGTCCGATGCCGAAGCCGCCGAGCGCCAGCGCGATGAGCCCACTTGGCATGCGTCGGCGTTCGAGGGGGCGACTGTGCAGGACAGGGTGGGGGTCGGTGGCTCTCATCTGTCCGTGGTCGCCTTGGTCGCCTTGTCGGATTCGCGCATGCGTCGAACCTCGCGCTTGGCGGCTGATCCGTCCATGGACAAAGATCTACGGCACTTGGATGAAAGTGCGGCGCGGGCGGGGCGGCTTACTCTCCTCGCATCCAGGCGCGGGTTCCGAACGAGGTGCAGGCTCGCGACGCCACCGCGGCCGCGGCGCGCAGGGCCTCGGTGAAGTGCGGTGAGGTCAAGTGGCCCCGCAGCGCGAGGTGGTGGGTGAGGGCTCCGTGCAGGAAGTCGCCCGCGCCGAGCGTGTCCGTCACGGGGACCGTCGGGACGTCCACCGTGCCGCCGTCGTCGGGGCCCCTCCAGACGATGGGCTCCGCCCCTTGGGTGACCGCCGACCAGCGGACCCCGTGCTCCTGGAGGAAGCGCAGTGTTTCGGTGGGTGTGCTCGTGCCCGGTGGGTGGAAGTCCGCCGAGCAGACAGCCACGTCGATCGACGGCAGCAGGTTCTCCGTGCCGTCCTTCCAGCTGCCTGCGTCGAGGACGGTCGGGCGGCCGACGGCTCGTGCGGTGCGGGCGGCGGACACGGCGAGTTCCGTGTGGTGGCCGTCGAATTCGACGATGTCGCAGGCTGCGACGAGTGTGTCGAGGTCGTCGGGTGGGGTGACGCGGTGGCCCGTGGCGTTGGTCGAGGCGACGGCCCGTTCTCCGGTGGACGCCGTGACCATGATGGAGGAGACAGCCGGGGGCGCGGTCGAGTCGGGCGTCAGGTCCGACACGGTGACGCCGAGTCGGTGCAGGTCGGCTGTGGCGCCGAGGCCCAGTGGATGGGAGCCGATCGCGGTGAGTAGGCGGGCCGCGCCGCCCAGGTGGCTGAAGGCCACGGCCGCGTTCGCCGCGGGGCCGCCCGCGGCGATGGTCTGGCGGCGGGACGTCAGCTTCTCGTTGGAAGCGGGCGCGTGGTCCACGAGTTGGATGACGTCGAGGGTGCACAGGCCGACGAACAGGCCCTCAGGGCGTCGGGGCATTGCCGGTTCCCTCACGCGCGACTCCTGTCGACGGTGCGTGGGGTCAGTGTACGAAGCGAGAGGATCCGTCGAGCGTTGCGTCGCTGTCCTCGGCCCGTGGTGTGCGTGGAAGAGTGAGTACGACTCGGTGGCATTCGGTAGGAAGAACGGGAAGGCTCACGCGCATGGTCTCGGTGGTGCAGAACGCTGCATCCGGAGGCTCAGCCGGGAGCGCGGGAGACTCAGGTGATGCCGGCGGAGGGCCCGGTGGTGTACTTCAACCAGGTGCCCGAGCCCAAGACGATCAAGAACCGGGTCCATCTGTGTCTGCGCCCTGAGACCTCCCGCGATGAGGAGGTGGACCGACTCCTGGGCCTCGGCGCCACGTTGGTCGCCGATCCCGAGGGCAACGAATTCTGTGTTCTGCGCAGCGAGTCCGACCGGGCGGCCATGAGTTGAGGGAGTGTCAGTCCGGCGGATCAAGCAGCTGCGCGGCGAGGCCGACCCCCACCAGGCCCGTGGCGATGAGCAGCCCGTTCGCCACGATCACCCCGCCGATCAGAACGGCCGTCGTGACGGCCAGGGCCCACCAGGCCCCCGTGCGCCGGAACTCACGGGGGCGACGCGGGCGTCCGATGCTCATCGCCCTGGCGAACAGGGGGTCGTCACACGCGCAGCGTGCTTCGAGCGCGACCAGACGCTCGTCCTCGGATCGGGGCATGCCTTCTCCTTCGCGCCATGCGCTGTGCGGGGCTGGGGAGAGCGGTTGGCCGGACACACGATGAACGTGGTCGGAGATACGTCCCGGCTCGCGCTGCCCGGCTCTCTATGCATTCTCCCTAACAGTTGGTCCCTGCAAACAAGTGTCGGCCAGTGGTTCGCGGCGCGGCCCACGAGAGCCCGTGAACGCCAGGGCGCGGGCCAGTAGTTCGGCACGCCCCGCGACCACCGGACCCAGGACCGCGAGCACCAGGACGTATCCGGCGATGAACGGAGCGAGGCGGTCGTCGAGCCCCGCGCTGGTCGCCATCGCGGCCAGGATCAGGGCGAACTCCCCGCGGGCGACCAGGGTGGTGGCGATCTCCGCGGCGCGCTCGGGACCGTAGCCGTACAGGCGTGCCACAAGAAGCCCCGCGACGACGTTCATGACCACGGTCAGTGCCGCCGCCGCGGCCACCGGTCCGGCGACGCTCGCGACGACGGCCGGGTCGATGGCCAGCCCGAAGGCGAAGAAGAAGATGGCCGCGAAGGCGTCCCGCAAGGGGTGTACGAGTCGGCGGATCCGGGCGGCGGAAGGAGTGCCGGCGAGGATGAGTCCGACCATGAAGGCACCGATGGCGTCGGCGACGCCCAGGACCTCGGAGATCCCCGCCACCAGAACCGCCGCACCGAGGAAGCTGATCACGAGCAGTTCGTTGTCGCGTACCGCGATCAGACGTCCGACCAGCCGGGTTCCGTAGCGGGCCGCGGCGGCCAGGGCCAGCAGGAAGCCGAATGCCTTGCCCGCCTGCCACAGCACGTCCCCGAGGCCCTGGGCGCCGCCGATGACCGGTTGAAGTGCCGCGAGATACAGGGCGAGGAAGATGTCCTCCACCACGATGACGCCCAGGATGAGGCGCGTCTCGGGACGGCCGAGACGCCCCAGGTCGATAAGGATCTTGGTGACGATCGCGGACGAGGAGATGCCCAGCACACCGGCCAGCACCAGCGCCTCCCGGGCTCCCCATCCCAGGGCGAACCCGAAGCCCAGCCCCGCGCCGACGTTCAGCACCAAGTAGATGCCGCCTGCCGCCAGGAGCCGCTTGCCGCCGCTCCTGAGGTCGTCGAGGTGGAACTCCAGGCCCAGGTAGAACAGCAGAAGGACCAGGCCCAGCGCGGAGAGCATCTCGAAGTCGTGGGCGTCCTGTACCAGGACGATGCCGGGTGTGTGCGGGCCGAGCAGGATGCCGGCCAGCATGAACAGGGGGATGGTCGGAAGTCCGATCCTGCCGCCGAGGCGGGCGAGGAGGGCGGCCGCGAGGAAGGCGCCGCCCATGGCCAGGAGGGTGTCAGCGTGTCCCACGGGTCACCTCCTTCGGCTGCGCGAGAGGGCAGGGTCGCTTCATCTGACGGGGATGGATACAAGTACTCCTTGTGGTGCGAAGCCGGCGACGTCTTCAGGGCGGCGCCGCGGCCGGGTGTCACCACCGGCTCGATCGGCGTCGTCTCCACGCTGCCACGGTCCCCACACCCGCGACCATCGGTGTCAGCACTCATTTCGGCAGGTGCCGACGCCCGTCACGTCAGCGGCCCGCCAACCCGGTTCTCATCGGTGGCGGGCAGGGGCTCTGCGCGGTTTCGCGCGGTGGCCGAGGCGCGGCCCCGGCGACAGTCGTCGGTGTCGGCGTCGATGTCGGCCCGGGAGCGCCTGACGGCTGATCAGGCCAGCGGGCCCAGGACTTCCTGGGACTCGATGAGCCCCTGGTCGCTGGGGGCCTTGCCGTCACCGAAGACGCGAGCGGCCTGGCGGGCCCGGAACTCGAGGTGGGCTTCGGCCGGCTTGGCGTAGCCGTAGCGGGCGCGGGCCTCCGCCGGGGTCAGCACTTCCGCCTTGCGGGGAGGGATGCCCAGCTTGACCGGGGCGACCACCGCGACCGTGGAGGGCGACAGCAGGCCCAACAGGCGCAGTTCGACTCTGGGGTCGAGGTGGGCGAGGGCGAAGGACACCTTCATGACGGGCACGATGACGAGGTCGAGCAGGCGGGACTGCCTGATCCCCGCCATCTCGCGCATCCAGCGCGGCATGGTGGCGATCGTGGCGACCCGCTGCGCCTTGGCGACGGCCAGGCTCACCGGCTTCGCCCACAGCGGCACCGGCGGCAGTACCAGCTCGGTCCGCAGGAGGTGGTTCATGGCCTGGCGCGCGATCGGGCTGGCGGACAGCCGGGGGCGCATCTGCGCGAAGTACGCCCGGATCCCGTCACGGGTGCGGGGGACGTCGTCCGGGGAGCAGGTCTGGAGCTCCGCGGCGAGCGCACATGCCTCCCAGTACTCCTTCTCCTCCTGCGCGGTGAGCTTGCCGGGGCCGTACCTCTCGTACGCGTAGAGGATCGAGTGCCAGCCGGTGAGCTGGATCCACAGCTGGGAGGCCGGGTCGTTGGCGTCGTAGGTCCCGCCTCCGTAGGGCAGTTCGCCGATCGCCTTGGAGTGGACCTTGACCAGGATGTCCGCGGCCTTGGACACCTCCCGCGAACCGGCGAAGGCCACCATCGCGAAGTACCGCAGGGTCCGGTCGTAGCGCGTCCGGGCGCGCTGATAGATGCCCTGGGTACCGTGCACGGCGGCCACCAGCGGCGGGTCGAGCTCCTCCACCACCACGGCCCGCTGGAATCCCACGGTCGGCGCGGTCGGATAGCTCCAGACCTTCCACACCACCGAGCCGGGGCCGAAGAAGCCGTAGTCCTCGTGCGGTTGGACCTCGCTGCGCTTGAACCTCGCCATGGAGCCGCTCCCTGTGCGTCCGCGGCGTGGACCGCGACTCATTTACGACACTGCTGTCGTAAATTAAGACACGAGTGTCGTAAACTGCCAAGGTGTCAGCGTCCACGAATTCACCGGACCGGCCGCGCAGACGACGGCCCTACGCCCCGCGCGTGCCGATCGAGGAACGCCGGGAGCAACTGCTCGACGCGGCCCTGGCCGTCATCGTCAGTGACGGCTACGACCGGGTCTCCATCGACGCCATCGCCAAGCGCGCCGGGGTCGCCCGGTCGGTGGTCTACGGCGCCTTCGAGAACCTCGACGCCCTGCTGACCGCGCTGCTGGACCGGCAGCAGGCCCGCGCCTTCGAACGGCTGCTCAGGACCGTTCCCGACGCGGGCGAGCTGAGCGACCCGGCGGCGTTCGCCTCCGAAGCGGTGCGCCGGATGGCCGACATGCTCCACCAGGACCCGGACACCTGGCGGTTGATCCTGCTGCCGCCAGGCAACATGCCGGTCGTCGTCCGCGACCGTATCGAGGCGGACCGGGAGCGGTTCCGGCTGCTGGTCGAGAGGTGGCTCTCCCTCGCTCTGGCCGACCGGAGCGATCCGGGACTCGACGCGCAGGTCCTCGCCCACGCCCTCGTCGCCTGTGCGGAACACTTCGGCCGCGTCGCCCTCACCGAACCCGCGAAGTTCGACCTGCCACGGCTGACGGGCCAAGTGCGGGTGATCCTCGGCGCGTTGTGGCCGACGCCCTGACAGCCGTGGCTCGTCCTCAGTGCGCGGCGAACTGGACGCCGGTCGGCTGCACGGCCTCCGCACGCAGTGCGATCCCGTCGATCGTCAGCTGCTCGCCGTAGATGTCGGTGATCCTGATCGATCCGCCGCACCCGCTGCCCTGCTCGGAGAGGAAGTAGTTGTACTCGGTACGGGCCAGGCGGGTCCAGCCACTGCCCGTGCGGACCTCCAGGCGGGCCAGCGGATTGCGGTGGCCGATGGCCTGGATGCCGCACCAGTAGCGGGTGGAGCCGGTCTTGTAGCGGATCGAGATCTTCTCGGACGTGGCGGGGCTGAGCAGGGTCCAGGTGATCGGGATCTGGCCGCGCGAGGGGGCGGCGAGCTTGGCGAAGGCCTGGGGGCTGAGGTCGAGTTGACCGGGTGCGCAGGGCAGCGGGCACTCGTTGGTGATCCGGACCGTCACGGAGGCGCCACCGGCGCGCACGAGCACATACGCTCCGCAGGCCTGGGAGGTCTCGTAGTCGGTGTGGTTCATCGCCGCGGTCATGGTGTCGCCGGTGGGACCGTAGGAGCAGGCGCCGTCACCGTTGCCGGTGTCGTAGAAGGTGGCCACCCCTTCGTAGGTGGTCCCGGGGCGGATCCGTCCGGCCTGTGATCCCACCGTGGCGGACGTCTGCCGCGGAGTGGCGGTCGAGGGGCGGGCCTTCGGGGTCTTCGCGGTCGGCGACGGCGTGCCGGAGGGCTTGGCCTTCGTGGGCGTCGCCGAGGCCTTCGGGGAGGCCGAGGACGGTGTCGGCCCCGGTGTCGTGGGCGCCGCGGTCGCCTTGGCGTCCACGGCGGACGCGGATGCGGTGGCCTCGTGCCCGTCGTCGGGGACGAAGGCCACGATCAGGGCGGCGACGAGCGCGACGGTCGCCACGACGATCGCGGAGAGCACCCAGGTGCCCCGCCGAGGGGGACGGCGGCGGTGTGAGGAGGACGACGCCACGGATGAGGTCCTTTACCTGGTTCGGAAGCACGCGTGCTGTGTGCGGGGCCCGGTGAAGAGAGCCTCCGACCTCTCAGTGGCCGCCGGAACCGAAAAGGTTGCCGCCCGTTTCGAAGAAATGCGCCGTCAGCGCAGATCGAGTCGCATCATGATCCGTGGATGGCCGGCGAGCACGGACGTCGTGTCGGCGACGTGCGCGAATCCGGCACGCTCGAAGTTCCTTCGGATACCGGCGTACGCCATCGTCAGATCGACCCGGGCGTCGCCGTTGTCCAGGGGGTATGCCTCGATCACCGGTGCGCCGTGCGAGCGGGCGAAGTCGACGGCTCCGGTGATGAGGGCGTGCGAGATCCCCTGCTTGCGATGGCCGGGGCGCACACGGACGCACCACAGCGACCACACCGGCAGGTCGTCGAGGTGGGGGATCTTCCGGTTGCGGGCGAAGGAGGTCTCCGAGCGCGGCGCCACAGCGGCCCAGCCGACGGGTTCGTCACCGTCGTAGGCGAGCACTCCCGGAGGGAGCCGTGCGCGGCACAGCCCGGCGACGTACTCTCCGCGGGCCGGCCCACGCAGCTCGTTGTTGAGCTTGGAGGGGATCCGGTAGCTCAGGCACCAGCAGACGTTCGCGGTGGGCGACTTCGGGCCGAGCACCGCACGGACGTCCTCGAAGACCGAAGCCGGGCGTACCTCGATGGGCATGGCCGCCACGATGTCACGGGGCCCGGGACATCGCCGGCACCGACGTGCGCGCCGGCCGCACGCGCAGGCGATTTATCCTGGCGTGGTGATCATGGCGCACTGGGAACTGCGGCCGGCGTCGACGGCCGACGTCGAGGCGATCGCCGAGCTGCGTGCCGTGGTGATGCGGCCTGACCTGGAGCGGCTCGGGCGCTACGACGAGCAGCGGGTACGGCAGCGGCTGCGGGACAGCTTCGTCCCCGAGTACGCCTGGGTCATCGAGGTGGGCGGTGCGTTCGCCGGTTGCGTGGCGCTGCGGCCGGCCGAGGACGCCCATTGGCTGGAACACTTCTTCGTGGCGCCGCACCTTCAGGGGAGCGGCGTCGGCTCGGGCGTGCTGCGGGAGTTGCTGGAGCGGTCCGACCGTGACGGCCTGCTGGTCCGGTTGAACGTGCTCCAGGGCAGCGCGGCCCGACGGCTGTACGAGCGGCACGGGTTCACCACCGAGTCGGAGGACCCGGTCGACGTGTTCATGGTGCGCAAGCCGGCATACGGCCTGAGCGGCGGTTGAGCACGCCAGGGTCGGCATGGCGGACGGGCGCGAGGACGACCGGACGGGCCGACTTCTCCCGCGAGGCACCGCACGTCGGCAACGGGGTCGATCGGTGCGTCGGCGCGGTTCATCCGCACGGTCGCCGGGTGCCGTGGTGGTGGGACGCAGGGGGCGAGAGGGCCGTCGAGGTAGGCGCGGAACAGGACCGACGGAGGCGTGGTGCGCGAGGAAAGTGACGGGCCCGGGGCCGTGGCCGCGCGGCTGACCGGGCGTGCGGTGGTGGCGCAGCGGCGGTTGACCGGTGTGGTCACCGAAGTCGCGCTGGACGGTGGGCCGGTGATCGTCAAGGAGGCCGGGAGCGCGAGGGCTGCGCGAGCCGAGGCCGCCGGGCTGGGATGGCTGGCCGCTGCGAGGGCGGTGCGGGTGCCGTTCGTGCACGGCCTTGACCGGCGGTGGCTGGTGACCGGTTGTGTCCCGGAGGGGTCGCCGAGTGCCGCGGCCGCGGTGCGGTTCGGCCGTGAACTCGCCGGGCTGCATGCCGCAGGTGCGCCGGCGTTCGGGGCACCACCGCCCGACGGTGATGCGGAGGCGTACATCGGGCTCGCCCCGATGCGGAATGTGCCGGGAAGCGACTGGTCCCGTTGGTACGCCGAACACCGGGTGCTGCCCTATCTTCGTCGGGCTGTCGACCGTGGCACCGTGCTGCGCGACGAGACGGTCGTGGTGGAGCGGGTCTGCGAGCGCCTGGCCGACCTCGCCGGGCCGCGCGAGGAACCTGCGCGGCTGCACGGGGATCTGTGGAGCGGCAATGTGCTGTGGGATACCGACGGCCATGTGTGGCTGATCGATCCGGCGGCCCACGGCGGGCATCGCGAAACCGACCTCGCCATGCTCCGGCTCTTCGGCTGCCCCCATCTCACGGAGCTGCTGGAGAGCTACCAGGACACCACGCCCCTCGCCCCCGGCTGGCAGCAGCGCGTCGGCCTGCACCAGCTCTTCCCGCTCCTGGTCCACGCCGTACTCTTCGGCCGCTCCTACGCCGAACAGGCCCTCGGCACGGCACGCAAGCTCCTGTCCGAAGCCGGCCACTGAGCAGTTGGCGTGCCTTACGGTGGGGCGCCGTGAGAGTGCTGATCATCGGAAACGGCGGATCCGCGCATACGCGCAGGGTGCACAAACTTGCGACGGCACCGACGACGGCATCCTGTTCACCGACGAGGGTAGGTTCCCCGGGTGACAACGGTCCCCTCCCCCACCAGGCTGATCGTGCTGCGCGGGAACAGTGCGAGCGGCAAGAGTTCGGTGGCCGCCGGGCTGCGCGAGCGCTACGGCAGAGGCATCGCCCTGGTCAGTCAGGACACCCTGCGCCGCGATGTGCTGCGCGAGCGTGACGTCCCCGGCGCCGCGAACATCGGCCTGATCGACCTGACCGTGCGGCACGCCCTGGAACACGGCTTTCACACGGTGCTGGAAGGCATCCTGTACGTCGCCCACTACGGCGACATGCTCGCCGGGCTCCTCGCCGACTACGGTGGCCGCGCCCACTGCTACTACCTGGACGTCCCCTTCGAGGAGACCCTGTCCCGGCACGCCACCAAGCCCATCGCCGACACCGTCGGCAAGGACGAACTCCGTTCGTGGTACCGGCCGTTGGACCTGCTGCCCGGCGGTGTCGAGACGGTGATCCCGGCGAGCAGCACGCTGGACGCGACGGTCGGGCAGGTGATGAATGCCCTCGGCGTCAGGGGTGCGCCTCCGACGACGCGGTGAGGCCGCGGTGAGGCCGCGAAGTGAACTCGGTGACACTCTGTAGCCGCCGCGGCGCGCAATTAGACATCCTGTCAAATTACCGAACCGTAACCTGCGCAGTGCTACCACGAGTAACTTACTCGTAGGTAAGGTCCTGGCGAACCACTTCAGTGCGGCATGGACCGGCCCGTGGGACGGCCGCGTTCCCGTGCCGGTTTCACCTGTGCACCTCTCTGCCAGCCGCTTCCACAGGAGGTTCGCCATGCCCGCACGCAGCCGGCTCATGGCCGCAGCCGTCACCGCTGCCGCCTGCCTCGGCGCCCAGTCCCTCTCGGTCACCGCCGCCATGGCAGCGGACGAGGTCGTCTCCCGAGGCGTCACCATCCCGGCGTTCTACAACCCGCCCACCACCCTGCCCGCCGCCAACGGCACCCTCATCCGCACCGAGCCACTGCCACTGGCCCTCAGCCTGCCCGGCCTGGACGGACCGCTCCCCGGCACCGCGACCCGCCTGATGTACAAGTCCACCGACTCGAACGGCCGACCGGTGGCCGTCACCGGCGCCTACATCGAACCCGCCGCGGCGTGGAAGGGCGACGGACCACGCCCCCTGGTCGCGGTCGCACCCGGCACCATGGGACAGGGCGACCAGTGCGCAGCGTCCATGGGCCTGGAGCACCCGCTGAGTCTCAACGGCCAGACGGTGTCCGTCGGTTACGAGGATCTGGCGATCTACCGCCTCCTCGCGAAGGGCATCGCCGTGGTCGTCACCGACTACGCCGGCCTCGGCGCGACCGACCGGCTGCACACCTACGTCAACCGGGTCGACGAGGGCCACGCGGTGCTGGACGCCGTCCGCGCCGCCCGCTCGGTCGGCGGGGCCTCCATCACCTCCGCCTCCCGAGTGGGGCTGTTCGGATACAGCCAGGGTGGCGGAGCCACCGCCTCGGCGGCCGAACTCCAGTCCTCCTACGCCCCGGACGTCACGCTCGCCGGGACCTACGCGGGCGCGCCGCCCGCCAATCTGACCTCGGTCACCAAGGCCATCGACGGCAGCGAACTCGCCGGCGCGCTGGGCTGGTCGCTCAACGGATTCCTCCAGTCCGACCCGTCCCTGAAGCCCATCGCCGAGGCTCACCTCAACGCGGCGGGCAAGACGGCCCTCACCGACCTGTCGACCATGTGCGTCGGGGACGCCCTCTTCGGCTATGGCTACGCGAAGAGCACCAAGTGGACGACCGACGGCCGGTCCATCAGCGACATCATCGCCGCGACGCCCGTGCTGCAGGCGTTCCTGGACAGCCAGCGCATCGGGGCGCTCAAACCGTCCGGCCCCGTGCGACTGGCGACAGGCGTCAGCGACAACCTCGTCCCGCACCAACAGGCGCGCCAACTCGCCGTCGACTGGTGCAAGAAGGGCGCCGACGTCACGTACAAGGGCGTCGTCCTGCCCGATGTCGGCAGCGCGCTGCTCAACCACTTCGCCCCACTGCTCACCGACCAGGGCGACGCCATCGCCTGGCTGACCGACCGGCTGTCGGGCAAGAAGGCCGCCTCCAACTGCTGGACCATGCCCGCACAGCTCTGACCGGCCGACAGAACTCAGGCCGGCTGCAGATAGCGGGCCAGCAGGTCGTCCAACGTCACCATGCCCGTGAGACTGCCCGTCTCGTCCCGGACGACCGCGAGGGAGGCACGGTTGCGGCGCAGGAGCTCGATCGCGTCGGCGACCGTGGTCTCCTGCGTCACCTCCGGTACCGGGCGGGCCAGAGCGCGGGCGGTGGCGGTCCTGGATCGGGCCCGGGCCACCAGCGCGTCGCGGGCATGGACGGAGCCGAGGACGCTGCCCTCGTCCCGCACCAGCAGGCGCGTGCGGTCATGGGCGGTGGCCAGGCGCAGGATGTCGTCGATGCCCGCGTCACCACCGACCGAGGTGATCTCCCCGGCCGGGATCTGGAGTTCTCCGACAGGCGTCTCGGGCTCGACGAGCGAGCGGGTGAGCAGCTCCGAGTCGCTCTCGCTGATCAGGCCGAGGCGTTCGGACTCCTCGACCAGGTGGGTGAGCTGTTCGCGGTTGTGGACCGAGGCGAGTTCGTCGCGCGGGGTGACCCGGCACAGCCGTACGAGCGCGTTGCTCATCCGGTTGAGGACGGCGATCAGCGGGCGGACCGCCTTCACCACGGCACGGAAGGGCGGGGCGAGGAGCATCGCGGAGCGTTCCGGGTGGGCGATGGCCCAGGACTTGGGGGCCATCTCGCCGAGCACCATGTGCAGGAACACCACGACGACCATGGCGAAGACGAACGCGATGCCGTAGCTGAGGGCACTGGGCAGGCCCACATCGTGCAGGAGCGGGTCGAGTTCGTGGGAGATGGCCGGCTTGGAGACCGAGCCGAGGCCCAGGGTGCAGACGGTGATGCCGAGTTGGGCGCCGGCCAGCATCAGCGACAGTTCCCGCATGCCGGCCAGGGCCGCCTTGGCGCCGCGCTGTCCCTGCGCGACGGCCTTCTCCACACGGTGCCGTTTGGCGGCGACCAGGGCGAACTCGGCGGCGACGAAGAATCCGCTGCCGATCAGCAGCAGCACGGTGACGAAGAGCGCCATCGGGAAGCTCATGACTGCTCCGCCTCGACCTTCTGGATCCGGGCTCGGTCCGGCACATGCCGGTCGAGTGTGCGTACGTCGATCAACGCGCGGCCTCCGTCGCGGAGTTCGACGGTGAGCCGGTCACCGATGGCCGGGAAGCGGCCCAGGCGGTCCACGATCAGGCCGGCCACGGTGTCGTAGTCGTCCTCCTCGGGCAGTTCGACGCCGGTGGCGTCGGCGATCTCGTCGAGGCGGCGGCCGGCGTCCACCAGCCAGCCCTCGCCGTCGGGGACGGCGACCTCGATGACGGTGTCGGTCTCGTCGGCGATGTCTCCGACCAGTTCCTCCGCGATGTCCTCGTAGGTGACGATGCCGGCGACACCGCCGTGCTCGTCCAGGACGACCGCGAACTCGTCGTCCCGCCGGCGCATCTGCTCGACGGCGTCCGGCAGCGGGAGGGTGTCGGGCAGCAGCAGCGGGCGGCGGGCCAGCGCGCCCGCGGTGGTGGCGGCCAGGGTCGCGGCGGGCAGGCGCATCAGCTCGCGTACGCCGACGACGCCGGGGACGTCGTCGGGGTGGTCGCCGAGGACGGGGTAGGTGGAGTGGCCGTGCTTGGCGATCAGGTCGACGGCCTCGGCCGCGGTGGCGTCCTTGCGGACGAAGACGGCGTCCACGCGCGGGACCATCACCTCGTCGAGGGTGCGCTCGGAGAACTCCAGGGCGTGGTCGATGAGTTCGGCGGTCTCCCTGGGCAGTTCCCCCTGTTGGTGGGACTCGCCGATGAGGTGGCCGAGCTCCTCCAGGGTGGCGCCGTGGTGGAGTTCCTCGACGGGCTCGATGCCGGCCTTGCGCAGCAGCCGGTTGGCGGCGCCGTCGAAGATCCGCACGAGAGGGCCGACGACCTTGAGGTACGCCAGGGTGGAGGGGGCCAGGGACTTGGCCAGGCGCTCCGGAACGGCGATGGCGAGGTTCTTGGGGGCGAGCTCGCCCAGCACCATCTGGACGACGGTGGCCAGGACGAAGGCGAGGACGACGGAGATGCCGCCGACGGCGCCCTCGGGGATGCCGATTCCGGTCAGCGCGGGCTCGAGCAGTGCGGAGACGGACGGCTCGGCGATGAAGCCGACGACCAGTCCGGTGACAGTGATGCCGAGTTGGGCGCCGGACAGCATGAACGACAGCCGCTCCAGCACCGTCAGGGCGCGGGCGGCCTTCCGGTCACCCGCCTCGGCCTCACGGGCGAGGGCGAGCCGGTCCACGGAGACGTAGGCGAACTCCTGGGCCACGAAGTAGCCGGTGCCGGCGGTGAGGACGAAGACGGCCAGCAGGCCGAGCAGAGCGTTCACGGCACTCATCGAACACCACCTCGCCGCGTGCCGTGCTCAGGAGAATCCTGGCGGGGTGGTCGGGGACTGTGCCCCGGGGAGTCCGTCATGGTGGCGGACAAGCCTTGCTCCTTCAGTCGGTGTGCGGTGCGTGAACGAACGGGGCGGGAGTCGAGTTCCTTGCGGATCGGCGGAACTTATCGGTCCGGCCGCTAGTTTCTACGTTGCTGTAGATATTACGGGGAGCCGGATCGCCGCCGGAGCGGGCCGGGCCCCGACCGACCTTTTGGAGTAGTCATGGCCCTGTGGGACCGGTTCAAGGAATCCGCGACGACGATGCAGACCCAGCTCGTGGCGAAGAAGAACGACCTCAAGAGCGGCGCCTTCCGCGACGCGAGCATGGCGATGTGCGCGCTGGTCGCCGCCGCGGACGGCACTGTCGATCCCTCCGAGCGGCAGCGGGTGGCCCAGCTGATCGCCACCAACGAGGTGCTGCAGAACTTCGACGCCATGGACCTCCAGCGCCGCTTCGACGACAACATCAACAAGCTGACCACGGACTTCGCCTTCGGCAAGGTGAGCGTGCTCCAGGAGATCGGCAAGGCGAAGAAGAAGCCGGCCGAGGCGCGTGCCGTGGTGCAGATCGGCATCGTCATCGGCGGGGCCGACGGCGACTTCGACAAGAGCGAGCAGGCCGTCGTACGCGAGGCGTGTTTCGCGCTCGACCTGCCGCCGCACGAGTTCGACCTCTGAACGAGGACGGCACGCGCGGCGGCCCCTTCACAACGGCGTCGCCGCGCGCAGGATGACAATCATCGTCACGGCGGAGTTGGCGGACGACAGCGCGGAGAGCGCCGTACCCGCGGCGGCCGCCCAGGCCGCCATCCCGACCGCGGTGAACACCGAGGGCCAGCCGCGACCACCGGGAGCGGGCGCCAGCAGGGCCGCCACCCGCCGGGGCACCGGTCCGGGCAGGGCGAAGCCCGCGAGTGCCGGCACGGGAGTGCCGCGGGAGAGCAGCGCCGCCCTGCCGATCGCGCGTGCCACGCTGTGGCGGTCGCCTACGACCCGGGCCGCCTCCTCGTCCGCCCAGCGCTCCGTCGTGTAGACGACCGCCGTACGCAGCGGACGCAGAAAGGGGTTGGCGCGCGCCGCCAGCTGGGCGACGAGCAGGAACCGGTGGTGCCGGGCGGCCAGATGCACCCGCTCATGGGCGAACAGGGCGCGCCGCTCGGCGGGCCGGAGAGCGGACAGCAGGGCCGTGGTCACCACGATGCGGCCACGGGTCCCGCCGGGCAGGGCGTACGCGTACGGCTCACCGTCGGGCAGGATCGCGACCTCCGTGCCGGGCAGGCCGGCCAGCGCCCGATGGGCGCGCCGTCGTACCTGCGCGTGCCGCCACAGCGCCCGTCCGCACAGCACGGCGACGGCCAGCAGGGCCGGGATGGCGGCCTTGCCGGCCACCTCGTCGTAGGGGACGGCCTCGCGCACCTCGGGGTCGGACCAGCCGTCGGGCAGGGGGTTGCCCGGCAGCTGTGCCGTGCCGACCACCATCAGCAGCCCCAGACAGACCGTGCTGCACAGCGCCATCACTCCGGCCACGCCCGTCAGCAGGCGGGTGGCGATGCGTGGATGCAGACGCTGTTCGGCGAGCCGCGCGATCGGCCAGGCCGTCAAGGGCAGCACCAGCGGAAGGAAGACGAACACCCCCATGAGAAGTCAGTGGTCCCTTTCGCCCTCGGTCTCTTCGCCCACGTCGCTTCCGCCCTCCGCCTGCCCCAGCAGGTCGCGCAGAAGCTTCTCGTCATCCGGATCGAGTGAGGTGACGAAGCTGGCGAGGACCGCCTCGCGGTCGCTCTCGCCGTCCAGGAGCTTGCGCATCTTGTGGGCCGCCAGCCCGGCCTGGTCCGACACCGGAGTCCAGACGAAGGACCGGCCCGAGCGCTCGCGGGTCACCGCGGCCTTGGCCAGCAGCCGGGTCAGGATCGTGATCACCGTCGTATAGGCGAGGCCCGCGCCGAGCCTCTCCTGCACCCAGCCCGCCGTCGCCGGACCGTCGGCCTCGCGCAGGGCCGACAGAACCTGCGCCTCCAGCTCGCCCTGCCCCCGTCGCCGGGGCCTTCGGTGATCCGTCACGTCCTGTCTCCCTTCCGCTGCCACGCACGTCACAGGCGGTCCATGGTAAGGACACCGGCAGCTCCGCGCGGTCGGGCAGGGGTACGCTGCCCGCCTGGCCGAGATCGCCTCCGACTTCGGCGTCCCCATCTGATCCGGAGGGATCCCCATGTTCGGACTGAGCGAGCTCGCCATCCTCCTCATCGTCGTCATCGCCGTCCTGGCGGCGAAGAAGCTCCCCGAACTGACCCGCTCGGCGGGCAAGTCGGCGCGCATTCTCAAGGCCGAGAAAGATGCCGTGGACGACGGATCGGCCGAGGAGCGAACGAACCCCGAGGTGATTCAGGGCGAGATCGTCACGCCTCGTCCTCAGGACGACGGCACGGCCCGGTCATGAGAACAGGGTGTTCAGGTCCGGCTTCTTGTCGCCGAACAGGCCGTCCTTCTCGCTGAGTGCGGCCAGTTTCTCCAGGGAGGCCATGTCGACGTCGGCCGGCCAACTGGGAAGGATGAGGTTCTTCAGGACATCGCCGCTGATCTTCGTGTAGGTCGTGAGGGTCTGGCGGGCCTCGTCCGGGTGGGCGGACGCGTACTCGAGTGACTCCGTCATGGCTTCGGCGAACTTCTTCACCAGGTCCGGGTTCTGCTGCGCGAACTGTGTCGAGGTGAAGTACGTCGCCACGGTGAGCTTCGGATCCGTCTCGGCGAACGGTGAGGCCACGACGCGGGCGCCCTGCGCCTTGGCGACCGTCTGCGCGGGCTCGCCCATCCAGGCGGCGTCCACGCGGCCGTCGTCCACGGCGGCGGGCATCTGGTCGAAGGGGATCTCGACGAACTTGACCTTGGAGGGGTCGCCGCCGGCCTGGCGCACCGACTCGCGCACGGTGGTGTCGCCGATGTTCTGCAGGGTGTTCACGGCCACCGTCCGTCCGGCGAGGTCCTTGGCCGTCTTGACGGGGCTGTCCTTCTTCACCATCACGGCGGTGACGTCGCCGCCGACCTTGCCGTTGGAAGCCGCCCCATTGACCACGGACTTGACGGGAACTCCCTTGACCTGGGCGACCATCAGCGAGGTCGTGTTGCTGAACCCGAACTTGAACTGCCCGCTCACCACACCGGGGACGATCGCGGCACCGCCCTGGGCGGGGACCATCTCCAGCTTGATGCCACGGCTGCTGAAGAAGCCCTTCTCCTGCCCCAGATAGAGCGGGGCGACATCGACGATCGGGATGATGCCGACCTTGACCGTCGTGGTCTTGCCGCCTCCCGAGGATGACGAGTCACCGGCGTCCGAGTCCGAGGATCCGCATCCGGCCACGGCGACGAAGGTGATCAGCGCTGCGCCGAACCCGAGTATGCGCCTTCGCATGGGCTCCTCCTGGGGGAAGGGGTGGGGGAAGAGACCACGGCTGTCCTGGTGCGGCTCGACAGCCCGGCTTATTTGTGCATTTTCGCGACGGCCGCAATCTACACGCCACACTTCACACTGTCAGTACTCCGGACAAGGCTCCGTCCACGATGCGCGGTCACCGCCCGGACAGTACGGTGCTGGCATGGTCGGCGAGAAGGCGGAGAAACTGCCGCGCAAGGTGTACGAGAAGGAACTGCTGCGCCTTCAGACGGAGTTGGTGAAGCTGCAGGAGTGGGTGCGCGCCAATGGGACCCGGCTGGTCGTCGTCTTCGAGGGGCGGGACGCGGCGGGCAAGGGCGGCACCATCAAACGGGTCTCCGAGCATCTCAACCCGCGTGTGGCCCGGATCGCGGCACTGCCCAAGCCGACCGAGCGCGAGCGCGGTCAGTGGTACTTCCAGCGCTACGTCGAGCACCTGCCGGCCGCCGGCGAGATCGTGCTGTTCGACCGGTCCTGGTACAACCGGGCCGGGGTCGAACGCGTGATGGGCTTCTGCACCAAGGAGGAGCACCAGCTCTTCCTGCGCCAGTGCCCCGTCTTCGAGCGGATGCTCGTGGAGGACGGCATCCTGTTGCGCAAGTACTGGTTCTCGGTGAGCGACACCGAGCAACAGGAGCGCTTCCGGCGCCGGCTGGAGGATCCGCTGCGACGCTGGAAGCTGTCTCCGATGGACCTGGAGTCGATCACCCACTGGGAGGCCTACTCACGGGCCAAGGACGAGATGATGGTGCACACCGACATCAGCGAGTCCCCGTGGTACGTGGTGGAGAGCGACGACAAGCGCCGCGCCCGACTCAACACGATCGCCCATCTGCTGAGCTCGCTGCCGTACCACGAGGTGCCACCGCCGGTCCTGGAGCTGCCCGACCGCCCGGAGTCGACCGGCTATCAGCGCACGCCGCGCGATCTGCAGACCTACGTCCCCGATCACGCGGCAGGCCTGTGACGCACGCCGGGCGGGCTACGCCGTCGTCAGGGGCAGCGCGGTGAAAATGTGCCGCTCCCACAGCCGGCGTGAGGACTCCTCCGGGTAGGCGGTGACCGCGGGTTCGGTGTCGAGGAGCCGGACGAGGCGGCGCTCGGGATCGTAGGCGGGCCAGCCCGGGTCGCCCGTCGTGGCGAACGCGGTCCAGGAGGAGCGGATGTGGGCGGAGAGGCTCTCGGTCTCGGGCGAGGGGGTGGGCCCGATCAGCATGGCGCCCAGACCGTTGCCGTCGAACACGCCGAAGGTCAGGGGTACGTCCAGCCCGTGACAGGCGCCGAGTGCGCCGCCGTTCGCGGGGGCGGACCAGGTGAGGTCGTAGACGTGCGCCCGTCCGCCGCCGGCCACGTGCGCCTGGGCCAGCCGCAGTGAGGGCATGCGGAACAGCCAGTCGGACTGCACGAGTTCGAACAGGTACTCCGTGGAGGCGTCGGGGAAGGCCGCCCGGTAGGCCCGCTCGGCGTCCGGCGCCGGACCGAACAGGCCCAGGGCCAGTGCGGCCAGTTTCTCGTCCACCCGGCCGAGCAGCCCGCCGAGCAGGAGGAAGAGGCGGTACTCGTCCCTGTTGTGCCCGGCGATCAGCTCCACGTCACGGGCGGCGCCGTCCGCGAGGGCCTCCCAGGGTGCGGTGGGCAGGACCTCGCCGTCGACGACAGGCGAGAAGGGGGTGGGAGTGAGGGCGACGGCGCCCCAGCGGTGCAGGTATTCGCGCATACGGCCGGTCAGCGCGGCCCCCGCCTCGGGCAGCTTGCGCGGGTCCACCCCGGCGAGGTCGGCCACGGTGGGCCGCAGCCCGATCCCGGCGGCCAGGGTCTCCGCGATGTCGGCGGCCAGCGCGTCCGAGAAGTACGTGCCCGGCACGCTCTGCGCGATGGCCCGCCGGAACAGCCCCCGCGCCCCCGGCATCGCCATCAGCGCCGCGATGGACCCCGCACCCGCCGACTCACCGAAGACGGTGACCTGCTCCGGATCGCCTCCGAAGGCGGCGATGTTCTCGCGCACCCACTCCAGCGCCGCCACCTGGTCGAGCAGCCCGCGGTTCGCGGGAGCGCCCTCGATCCGCAGGAAGCCCTCGATGCCGACCCGGTAGTTCAGGGTGACCACGACGATCCCGCCCTCCCTCGAGAGGCGGCCGCCGTCGTAGGCGGGGTCGTCGGAGGAGCCGAACTTGTAGGCGCCGCCGTAGATCCACACCATCACCGGGCGGCGTGCCGCCGGGTCCGCCTCCGGGGTCCAGACGTTCACGGTGAGCCAGTCGTCACCGGCCGGAAGTGGCCCGGGAGCCTCGGGGCCGAACGGTTCCTGCGGAGGAGGCGGACCGAACGCGAAGGCCTCCCGTACGCCGTCCCAGCGCTCCACCGGCCGCGGAGCCGCGAAGCGGGCCTCACCCACGGGAGGCTGCGCGTACGGGATTCCGCGGAACACCGTCAGGGCACCCTCCCGACGACCGCGTACCGCGCCCGCCGCCGTAGCGGCCTCTGGATACTCGCTTCTGCTCATCGACGACTCCTCAGGGGATCAATGTTTTAGTGAAAACTAATCCACCTGACGAACGTAAGACACCCTCCGGGATCGACACGAGAGCTGCACCCAGGCCGGCCGCGCCCATGGCCTCCTTCGGGGCCGCCAGGTCCTGCGGGGGGCGGGGCAGCCCAGCGGATCGAAGTAGACCACCCGGAAGGGGTAGTGCTCGGTCTCGTGGGAGATCGGGGACGGAGGCGATGGCGGCCGACAGGAGCGGGGAGTCGGGCCAGGGCGTGCACGGGTCCTGGTTGCCGGGGAGGGCGTAGGCGCGTGGGTCGCCCATGGTCCCGCCCGCGTCACTCGTGCCGGTGGCCGCAGTGCAGGCGACCACGCGAGCCGAGCCCCGCGGGAGGCGGTGGAGCGGTTCAGTCGCCGGGACGGCTGACCGGCGTGGCCGGGAACGGGGTGCCCCAGGCCTCCTCCTGCAGTTGAAGTCCGTTGGCCAGGTGGCTGATCGTGCGGTACCAGCCGGTCAGTACGAGGAACTCGAGGAGCTGCTCGTCCTCGTAGTGGACGCGCAGGGCGTCCCAGGCGGGCTGCGAGAGGCGCGCGGTGTCGTGCAGTTCGTCGACGGCGGCGAGGAGCGCGGTGTGGCGGGGCAGCCAGGAGGTCGTCGCGGTGGGGTCGCTCTCCGTCGTCGCGCGGATCTGCTCCTCGGTGAGTCCCGCCTGCCGGGCCAGGGAGGCGGCGTGCACGCCCCATTCGTAGGCACAGCCGGCGCGTGCGGTGACGCGGGCGATGACGATCTCGCGGTCCGTCGCGGGGAGCAGTCCGTGGCCGAGGAGTCCGGAGCCCAGGACGAACATCCGGGAGGTCAGTTCCGGGTTGCGGTGCAGGACGCGGAACAGGGTGAGCGGCTCGTGCGGTACGTCCGGGGGCATCCAGCGGCGCAGTGACTGGTCGACGGCGGCGGAGTAGGGCGGGTGGAGCGGTTCCATGCGCGGCATACGGCACCCTCCTGCTTCGATTTTCGCATCAGTATGCTGCTTTCAAAACCGAAGCACAAGGAGTGGCCATGGAGTCAGACGCGGAGTCCGCCACGCCGCGGCCAGGTGTGCCGGTGCGCGGGTCCACGTCGGGACGCCCGGTCATGGCGGCACTGGATCTGCTCGGCCGACGCTGGGCGCTGCGCATCCTCTGGGAGTTGCACCAGAGCCCCGCGGGTTTCCGCGAGCTTCAGCGGCGGTGCGAGCGCATGTCCTCCAGCGTGCTCAGCACCCGCCTCGGCGAACTGACCGGGGCCCGTCTCCTCGACCTGCACGACGACGCGTATCGCCTCACCCCGCTCGGCGAGGATCTCGTCGACGCGCTGAGTCCGCTGAACGCGTGGAGTGCGCGGTGGGCGGGAGAGACAGAGGGCGACGCGGCGGGGTGAGAGCGGCAGTCGGCTTCCGCCGCCACCGGTCCCGTTCGCGCAGGCCACGAGCAGCGGCTTCGCGGAGCGATCGTCGACGGGACACTTCCGGGCTTCCCGCCGCGATGAGTTCCGGCCCCGGCGCGAGTCTGTTGGGGTGAGCGTCGAGGGACGTCGTACGACGCTGTCCGGGACGAGACACCACGGAGGACCTCATGACGACCACGCCCGGCCACGGGAGCAGTCACATCCCCGGCAAGCCGCCAGTCGTCGACCTCAAGACCTGGGAGGCGGCGCGTGAGGAGTTGCTGGTCCGCGAGAAGGCGCACACCCGTGAGGGGGACGCGATCGCCGCGGCCCGACGGCGGCTGCCGATGGTCGAGTTCGACGGGACGGTGGAGGTCGTCGGCGCCGACGGGGCGGTCCCGTTCCTCGATCTGTTCCAGGGGCGCGACGAGCTCGTGGTCTACAAGCACATGTGGTACGACGGCGCGCCGCACCAGGGTCAGTGCGAGGGCTGCACGACCACGGCCTGGCATCTGCGGGACGCCGTGTATCTCAACGCCCGCGACGTCTCGTTCGCGATCCTGACCACGGGACCGTGGGACGAGGTGGCCTCCTACGTCGAGTTCATGGGGTACACCCAGCCCTGGTACTCGGCGCGGGGCGTGGACGGGCCGGCCGGCGGGGACATGGGGTACCTCGCCGGCTTCCTGCGCGACGGCGACCGCGTGTTCCTCACCTACTCCACGACGGGCCGTGGCAACGAGCGGGTGAGCGCGGCCCTGGGGCTGCTCGACATGACGCCGTACGGCCGCGGCGAGACGTGGGAGGACAACCCGGAGGGGTGGCCCGAGGGGCGCGGCGCTTGCTGGTCCTGGCGCTCGGACGCGGACGGCAACCCCACCTGGGGCCCGACCGGTCGCCCCGTGCCGCAGTGGACCCGCCCCGGCGCGGTCCCCGTGGAGACCCTCGGCCGGCACGGGCACCACCACTGACGCACCCGCGTCACCGCACAGGCCGACCGGCGAGGGCGGCGCCCCCGCCGGTCGCTCAGGTGTCCGGTCAGGCGGTCGTGCAGGCGCTTCCGCTGAGGGTGAACGCGGTCGGGGCCGCGTTGGTCGCGCCCTTGGTACCGATGAAGCCGACGGTGACCGAGCCGGCGGCGGGAATGGTGGAGGTGTAGGAGGCGGGGGTGACGCTCACCGCGGCACCGGTCTGGGTGGGTGTGCCTCCCCACATGTTGGAGACGGTCTGGCCGTTGGCGAAGGAGAAGCCGAGGGTCCAGCCGTTGACGGCGGCCGTCCCGGTGTTGCGGATGGTGATCTCGCCCTGGAATCCGCCCTGCCACTCCCCGACGACGCGGTAGCCGACGGAGCATTTTCCGGCGGGTGTGGCGTCGGTCGTCACGTTCACCGTCGCCGAACGGGGGGAGCGGTTGCCGGCCGCGTCACGGGCGTAGACGGCGAAGGTGTACGCCGTTTGGGCCGTCAGGCCCGTGATCGTGACGGAGTTGGTGGTGGAGGCGGCGACCTTCGTCTCCGTGCCGCCGCTCACCCGCACGACGTCGTATCCGGCGACGCCCACGTTGTCGGTCGAGGCGGTCCAGGACAGGGTCGCGGAGCCGGCGGTCACCGCGGAGGCGGTGGGGGTGCCGGGGGTCGTCGGCGCCTGGGTGTCGCCCGGGTTGCCGCCGCCGTAGATCGTGGCTTCCTTCGACGTCTGGGCGATGCCGTTGACGCCGTTGAAGATGCGCTGGCCCCAGGCGCTCAACTGGCTGGGGTCGAAGCCGATCGACAGGTCGAGGATCGGGTCGGTGTTGCCGCTCCAGGACCAGGCGAGATAGCCGAGGTCGAGCTGCTCGGCGGTGGCCAGCATGGTGTCCTCGTCCGGGTCGCCCCACTGGTCGGCGGGGCCGCCGAACTCGCCGATGACGAGGGGGAGTTTCGCGGTGACGAAGGCGTTGAGGTAGTCGGTGATCTCCGCGGCCGTGTCGAAGACGCTGTACATGTGGATCGAGAAGATCAGGTTGCCGGTGGTGTCGGCGGCGTACACGGACTGGGCGTTGGCGCGCATGACGCCCTGCCAGTCCTGGCCCCAGTTGGGCGCGTCCACCATGATCGTGTGCTCGAAGCCGGCGGCGCGCAGCTTCTTGATCGCGGCGGTGGTGGGGGCGGTCCAGCCGGCGGGGTCGGTGTTGCCCCAGGGCTCGTTGCCGATGTTGATGATGATGTAGTTCTCTTGGCCCGCGAGCACGTTCTTGAGGCCGATCCAGTAGTCGGCCGCCTGGTCGAGGGTGCCGGCCGCGGCCTCCTCGCCGTATCCGGTGGTGTCGTGCACCTCCAGGACGCAGATGAGCTTGTTGGCCTTGCACTGACTGACAACGTTGGCAACGTCCGAGGCGCTGTTCGCGGTCCAGCGGTGACCGTCGGCGAGGACGACACGGACCGTGTTGGCGCCGAGCGCCTTCACGTCGGCCAGTGACTGCGTCTCGTTCGGGTACCAGGTGTGGGCGTGGTTGACGCCACGCATCACGAAGTCGTTGCCGTTGCCTTCGAGCAGCCTGCCGTTGCTGATGTGCAGGCCGGTGGCCTGCGTGCCCGGCGGTTCGGCCTGGGCGAGGGCCGCGGCGGGGCACAGGGCGCCTACGACGACGAGTCCGAGGAGGACGGTCACCAGGCGGGCCAACAGGCTCGTTCTTGTCGTGCTTCTTGTTCTTCTCACTGCGACTCCAGAGAGTGAGCGCCAAGAAACTCAGGCATGGGAGAGGGGTATGGGAGCGCTCCCATGTAGCCACCATGCCAAGTACACGTCAATAGAAAGCGCATACTCAGTTGTAACGGGCTCCACCTGTCGGCGGCTTCCGGGTGTGATCAGGAACAGCAACCGGTGTCGAGACGGCAGAAGCACGACGCCTCGATCGGTACGTCCGCCAGCGCGACGGCGATCTTCAGCTGCTGCGCCACGATCCGCGCCTCGCCCTGCTTGCCGAGCCGCACGAGGCACTCGTGGAACCCGTGCAGGGCCCACACGTTGCCCGGGTGCTGCACCGCGCGCGGCAGGGTGTCGTCGAGCCCGAGGTCGGCGCGGTAGACCGCCTCGGCCTCCGCGACGCGTCCCTGTTCCAGGAGCAGGGCGCCGTAGGCGTGCCGGGTGGGCTGCATCCACCCCCATGGCTCGTCGTAGGGAAGGGTGTCGTCGAGTTCGATGGACCGCTCCAGCGCGGCGAACGCGGCGTCGAAGTCGCCCTTGCGGTAGTCGAGTTCGCCGTCGAGCATCGCGGAGGCGATGGCGAGGATGTCGGCGCAGGTGTTGTTGAACAGCATGCGTGTCTCCGGAACCCGGGCCACCGCCTCGTGGAACAGGACGCGTTCGGCCTCGGCCTCGGCGATCCGGCCGGTGGCGGACAGGGCGACGCCACGGGCGTAGTGCAGCATCGCGGTCGTCACGCTGTACAGCTCCGGGTCGGCGGGCAGGGGCAGTCGGAGGATGTCGGCCCAGCGGCCGAAGCGGATCAGCACATGCACCCGCATGGCGAGGAAGCCCTCCAGCCAGTCGGCCATGGGCGGGCTCTGGACGCGCAGCAGCTCCTCCGGGACCGAGGCCTCCAGTTGGGCGGCGGTGTCCAGGGCGGTCCGGGACTGGCCGAGGAACATCGCGCCGTAGATCTTGAAGTGGTAGTTGTGCGACCGGTACAGGGTGTAGAAGTTCATGGCTCCGGCCCGGGCGTGGAACTTCTCGTCCGCGACGATCGCGGCACTGTTGTCGGACACGACCCGCCGGTAGTCGCCGCACAGGACGTCGAGGTGCGTGGGCATGTGCTGGAGATGACCGGCGTCGGGGACCAGCCCGCGCAGCCGGTCGGCGACGGGCAGCGCGGCCTCGGGCGTCGGGGACATCTCCATCAGGTGGATGTACAGGTGCAGCACACCCGGATGGTGTGCGCCGGCGTCCGTCGCGAGCGCGCGGTCGAGCACCGCCTTGGCCTCCAGGGTGCGGGAGCCTTCCGCCGGTTCACCGGTTCCGATGTTCCACAGCTGCCAAGGAGTCAGGTTCATCAGGGCGTCGGCGTACAGGGTGGCGATGTCCAGGTCGTCGGGGGCGAGTTCGTGGACGGCGCGCATGGCGTCGGCGTAGGGCACGTTCCACACCGAGCAGTCCTCGACGGCCTTCGCCTGCGGGTAGCGGGCGCGCAACGCGCCGATCAGAGCCCGCTCGACGGGCGTGGCACCGGCCTGCGCCTTCTCGTGCGCCAGCTCCACCGCGGCGTGGGTGCGCCCGACGGTCCGGACGAGGTCCTCCCCGTCGAAGAACTCCCACGGCTTGTTGTAGTTGGGCCCGAGCGCGTACGCGATGCCCCAGTACGCCATGGCGCAGTCGGGGTCGGCCCGGACCGCGGCCTCGAAGCAGGCGACGGCTTCCTCGTGGTGGAAGGCGTACGTCCACACAAGGCCGCGGTCGAACCACAGCTGGGCCTCGGGGGACGAGGTCGACACGGTACGGCCGTGAGTGCCGAGGTCGTAGTAGTCCATGCGGTACCCCCGAACACGAGCCGGTCTGAGGACGGTGACGTTACCGGGTGTTTTGTACCCGACACGCCGGAGAAGGGGGACCAACGACCAACCGGTGGAAGCGCATGCGGCACCCGCCGCGCGAAATTCCGTTGCACCCTCCCCCGGCCCCCAGCACTCTGGCCCTCATGTCCTACGTCCTGCGCCCGGCCCTGCTCGCCGACGCCCCCGCGATCACCGAACTGCTCAACACCGTCGACGAGATCGAGATCGGCAGGCGCGAGACCGACCTGCACACCGTCGAGGCGGATCTGAAGCGCCCCGACATCGACCTGGAGCGCGACTCCTGGCTGGCCTTCGACGGGGACCTGCTGGTGGCCTACGGGCTGCTGTGGGACGACTCCGGCGACGAGCGCGTCGACATCGACCACTACGTCCTCCCCGACCACCAGGCGGCCGGCGAACTGCTTCTGGACCCGATGCAGACCAGGGCCCTCGACAAGGCCCGGGCCAATGGCGCGGCGAAGGCCGTGGTCCATCTGCATCTCAACACGGAGCCCACGCTCGACACAGCGCTGATCAAGGCACGGGGCTGGCAGGTCGTACGCCGCTATCACGTGCTGCGACGCCCCCTGGACCCGGCGCGCGACCTCGCCCCCGAGCCGCCCGCGGGCGTACGGATACGCCCGTGCACGACGGACGCCGACCGTGAGCGCGTCCACCTCCTCTATCAGGCCGCTTTCGCCGAGCATTTCGACTTCCAGCCGCGCACGTACGAACAGTGGCTGCACGACGTCGACGCCGGGCTCCTCGACTGGTCGCTGGTGTGGATCGTCGGCACCGAGGAGACGGGGGACGCCGGTTTCCTGATCTCCCGGGACGACCGGGAGGCGATGGGGTGGATCCGCAGCATCGGAGTGCTGCGCGAGGCCCGTGGCCGGGGCCTGGGCGCACTGCTGCTGCGACAGGCCTTCGCCGCGTTCGCCGGGCGGGGACGGGACACCGTGGGGCTGGGCGTCGACACGGCCAACGCCACCGGCGCCCCCGAGCTGTACGGACGTAACGGAATGACACTTCACTTCGCCGTCGACACCTGGGAAGCGGTGCTGAGCTGAGCGGCGAGGGGAGCGGGTCCTCACCCAGGGCCTTCTACGACGACCTGGCCGCCGACTACCACCTGATGTTCCCCGACTGGGATGCGAGCATGGCGCGCCAGGCGGCGGTGCTCGACGCGCTCGTCGGACACCGGCTCGGAGCGGGGCCTCGGCGCGTCCTGGACTGTTCCTGCGGAATCGGCACGCAGGCGATCGGGCTGGCCCGAGCCGGACACCGGGTCGTCGGCAGCGATCTGAGTCCGCGTGCCGCCGCGCGTGCCGGGACCGAGGCGGCCGCGCGGGGCGTCGGGCTCGCGACGGCCGCCGGGGACATGCGCCGGCTGCCGTTCGCGTCCTCGGTCTTCGACGTCGTCGTCTGCGCCGACAACTCCCTCCCGCATCTGCTCTCCGCACCGGACCTCGCAGCGGCACTCGGCAGCATGCGGAGGGTGCTGCGCGACGGCGGACTGCTGCTGCTCACCCTCCGGGACTACGACGAGATCCGCCGGACCAGACCCCTCTCGACACCGCCCCAGGTCAGCCAGACCCCCGACGGCCCGGTGATCACGTTTCAGTTGTGGCACTGGCACGAGGACGGCGAGCGCTACGACCTGGAGCACTTCCAGCTCGTCCCCGCCGGGTCCGACTGGACGGTCCGGCGACGCCGGACCACCTACTGGGCGCTGTCCCGCCCGCAGTTGACGCAGCTCCTCGCCGAGGCGGGCTTCGCCGACATCGTCTGGCACGCGCCGGAGTCCACCGGGTACTACCAGCCCGTCGTGACGTGTCAGGAGCGGCGGGCCAGGACGTAGGCGCGGCGGGTCTCCACCTCGTGGGCGTAGTGGGTGCGTTGCAGGCTCATCTCCACGGCGAAGCCGGCCGTCTCCAGCTGCTCGGCGACCCGGCTCGGGTCGAGGAAGCGGAAGTCGACGTCCACGTCGTGCCCCCACCATTCGTCCAGGTGCCGGACCTCTTCGCCGATGTGGAAGGAGAGGAGCAGCAGGCCCGAGGGGCGCAGGACCCGCGCCATCTCCGCGAAGGCGCGCTGCAGTTCGGCAGGGTCGAGGTGGAGGATCGTGTAAAAGGCGATCACCGCACCGAACTCGGCCTCCTTCGCGGGCAGTTCCATCAGGTCACCCTCGCGGAACTCCACCTGCGGGAAGCGGCGCCCGCCCGCCGCGAGCATGCCCGGGGACAGGTCGATCCCGACCGTGCGCGCGCCCTTCTCGGCGAGCCAGGCCGCCACGTGTCCGGGACCGCAGCCCAGGTCACCGATCGGAGTGCCCGGTTCCGTCTGTTCCAGGAGGGCGGCGAGCAACGCCTTGTCCAGGGGCTTGTGGTCGAGTTCCGCGTGGAGGCGGGTCGCGTACTCCTCCGCCACGGTGTCGTAACTGCGGCGTACCGAGTCGTGGTGTGCGTGATCACCCATGCGGTCCAATATGCCATCACGGGTGTTCGACGCCGAGAAGGCTTGGTCGAGCGGTACTGGCGCGAGATCAGCGCGGGCCTCGACCGACAGGCCATCCCGGTACGGCACTTCGTCCTCCACGCCGACCAGGACACCCTGCGCGGGGGCATCGCGGGCGACACCGTCCTCGGCTCCGATTCCCCGTTCCGACTCCGCCACCTCGAGCCCTACGCCGAGGCGGCCCGCAGGTGGCTGCAGGCCGATCGCGGAGGCGGTGAAGGGCTGAGGGTCAGACCATGAGCCCGGCCGCCAGGGTCGCGCCCAGTTCCCAGCAGGCCTCGGTACCGGACTTGCCGGGCTCCCCGGTGACCGTCACCGCATCCGTCGCGCGGCGCCAGCCGAGGCCCGTGGTGATCGACTCGATGCCCCGCACCGCCCCGGTGACGTCACTGCCGCCGTGGACGTAGTAGCCGAAGGGCCGGCCCCGCGTCTCGTCCAGGCACGGGTAGTAGACCTGGTCGAAGAAGTGCTTGAGGGCGCCGGACATGTAGCCGAGGTTCGCCGGGGTGCCCAGCAGATACGCGTCGGCGTCCAGTACATCGGACGCGGTGGCCGCCAGCGCGGCCCGCCGGACGACCCGGACGTTCTCGATCTCCGGCGCCGTGGCACCGGACACGACAGCTTCCAGCATCGCCTGGCAGTTGGGCGAGGGGGTGTGATGCACGATCAGCAAAGTAGCCACACCCCGAACCCTGCCGTCGGCCCCGCGTCGCACGCAAACGCGGCGGCTACTTCTTCACCTCGCCGGTGAAGATGGAGGTCTCCGACTCGTAGTCGGGCGCCACCTCGATCTGGAGGAAACTCTCGCCCTTGGGAAGTTCGCATCCCCACGGCACGGAGAGGGATCGGCCGGCGAGGATGCTGGTGTCGGGCAGTCCGTCGAGTCCGTCGTCGTAGATGGCCTCGCCCTCCTTGCCTTCGTCGCCGTAGGCGCAGTTGACCGTCATCATGCTCGCGTCGACCTTCTTGTCGGACCGGTTGACGATCTTGATCGTGAACTTGGCGTACGGGGTGTTCTCGGGCGCCGCGTAGTCGCTGGAGACGGCGCGGGAGAACTTGGAGAGGCTGACCTCCACGTCGTTGTCGTAGACGATCGTGTCGTCGAACCCGTAGGAGTCCCCGCCCGCTTCCTCCGCTGTCGGTTCCTCGGTGGCCTCGTCGGACCCGGTGTCCGCCACCGTGTCACCGGCGTCGGCCGGGACCGTCCGGGTGACGGTGACGGTCGGTGCCGCCTCGGCCTCGCCGTCGCCGCCGACTCTCGCGGTGACGACGGCGGCGAGGACCGCGGCCACCACCGCGGCCACGGCGGCGACCAGGACCGTGGTGGTTCTCGTCGGGCGCTGAGGCGGCTGCGGCGGCGGCAGATAGCCGGGCGCGGGCGGCGGAGTGTAGCCCGGCATGGGCGGCGGAGTGTTTTCGTGGCTCATGGTCCCCCCAGGGATGTGCAGTTGAGTGCTCAATGATCACCCGCGGGGGCACTTATGTGGAATTCTCGTAATGAAACTGTGCTGACGGCGCGATCGGCTACTCCGTGCGCAATGCCGTCGCCGTGCGGGCCTTGGCCGCCCAGCCCGCCGGAAGCAGCGCGCCCAGCACGGCGATGCCGACCCCGGCCAGACCCAGCAGGACCAGTTCGACAGCGTCGTACACCTCCAGGACCGACGGCGGCAGCCCGGTGCCCGCGGCCTCCGCCATCTCCGGCAGCACGAAGCCGTGCAGGGCGAATCCGGCCGGCACCCCGACGAGTCCGCCGAAGACGCCGATCCCGGCCACGGAGGCGAGCACGAGGCTCACGGTCTGCCGCGGCGTCATACCGAGCGCCTTGCACACACCCAGGTCATGGACGCGCTCCCGGGTGTCGAGGACCACGGAGTTGAGGACCCCGAGTCCTGCCACGGAGATGAGCATGAGGGTGAGGAGCGCGGCCATCGCGTTCAGGACGATGAGGAGGTTGTCCTGCTCGGAGAGGGAGTTGGCGAAGGCGTCGGCGCCCAGCGGCTCCACTGCCGTGGCGAGTGCCTCGGCGTACTCGGTCGGGGAGACGCCGTCCTTCACATCGACCCGGAACTCGGTGGGCGCGGCGGCCGGGAAGTCGGCGATGTCCGCGTGGATCTCCAGCGTGTCGTCAGAGGTGTCGAAGGCCTCGCCCACGATCCGCAGGGTGGCCGTGTCCTTGCCCGCGGTCACCCGCACCGTGTCGCCGATCTCGGTGCCGGTGGTCTCCAGGAAGTGGGAGGAGACGATGACCTGGCCGGGGCCGGTGATCCAGTGGCCGGAGATCATCGCGTAGCTGCCGGAGCTCGAGTCACCGTCGTAGAGGGTGACCCGGACCGTGCCGGAGACTCCGGGCACGGTGGCTTCCTCCTGGGCCACGCCGTAGTACAAGGCAGTGCCCGGCTGTGCCTTGATGGCGGCGCTCACCTTCGCCGGGTCGGCCGGCTCGGGGGTGGGGGTGTTCGGCGCGGGGACGCGTTGGCCCTTGCCGATGGCGGGACCGCCCGCGAAGACGCTCACGTCGTTGCGGCTCTCGGGGTCCCCGGCCGCCGCCACCTCGTTCAGCGACGAGGTCAGCCCCAGCGCGAAGGTCGCCGCGACCGTGCCGAAGGCCACGGCGAGGAGCATCGCGAGGGTACGGACCGGGTGGGCGAAGGGGCTCGCCAGACCGTAGGTCACCGCGCGCGGCAGCGGCAGCCTGCCCGCCGCCCGGTGCGCCCACTGGCCGCGTCCCGTCCGTGGCGCCCGGCCGACGGCGATGGCCTCCACGGTCCGCAGCCGTCCGGCCCGCAGCGCGGGGACCAGCGCCGCGATCCCGACGACGAGGAAGGCGACGACCGCCACCAGGACGTCCACCCACCAGGCGACCGTGAGCGAGACCGTGCCGTAGACCGTCTCGGTGTCCTCCAGGAGCGGCAGGGCCATGAGGTTGCCCAGGACGACGCCCAGCGCGATACCGGCGCCGGCCGGCAGGAGCGCCTGGGCGACGTAGGCGCGGACGACTTCGCGCGGGGTGAAGCCGATGGCCTTGAGGATGCCGATCCTGCGCAGGCTGGTCCCGACCGCCCCGCTGATGACGCTGCCGACGATGATCACCGACATGACGATGCCGAGCACGCCGAACGCGATGAGGAACGGGATCGTCGGAGCGGCGTTCTGGTCGGCGGCCCGCTTGGTGTCCAGGTAGGACTGGCTGCCGAGGAGCGCACCTGACGGCACGGCGGCCGCGAGCTTCCTCCGGTCCTCGGCGATCTGGCTCGTGGTGCCGGCGGAGTCGAAGCGGTAGAGCATCTGGCTCGTGACCGGGGTGTCCTTCGACCCGAGTGCCCGTACCTGGGCGGGGGTCGCCCAGGCGTCGGCGGTCTTGCCGACGGACAGCGCGAATCCGACGATGGTGAGCGTCGGGCTGTTGTCGGCGTCCGAGGCCTCGAGGGTGGAGCCCAACGTGAAGGCGGGGCCCTCGAACGACTCCGAGAGCGCGATCTCACCGGCCTTCGTCGGCCACCGGCCCGACTTGAGGTCCAGCCGCTCCACGTCGCTGTCCGGGTCGGACCGGCCGACCAGCGTCATCGCCGGTGTCTGCCTCCCCTGGTCGTCCACCCCGTGGATCGTCGTGGAGGGGTAGGGCCCCGCGGTCCCGGTGACGCCGTCCAGCGTGCCCGTGGCCGTCAGCTGGGCCGTGCTCACCTTGGCCGGGTCGAACTCCGCGGTGAGATGGGCTCCGTTCTGCCGGGAGAAGGCGCGGTCGAAGGGGGCGTTGGTGGCGACCATGAGCGAGCCGGCGACCACCGCCGAGGCCACGGCCATCATCGTGGCCAGGGCGATCACCACGGTCTGCACCCGGCGCCGGCCGACCCCGGACCGTACGACCCGGCCGAGGGCGCTCATCGCACGGCCTCCGTCCGGGTGTCGAGGGCGAGGTGGCCGTCGACCAGGTGGATCGTGCGGCTCGCGCACGCCTCGGCGAGGGCCGGGTCATGGGTGACGAGCACGATGGTCTGCCCGCCGCGGTGCAGGTCGACCAGCAGCTCCCGGACGTCCGCGCCCGAGGCGCTGTCCAGGGCACCGGTCGGCTCGTCGGCGAGCAGCAGCGCCGGCCGGTTGACCAACGCCCTGGCCACCGCGACACGTTGGCGCTCACCGCCGGAGAGCCGGCCGGGGTAGGCGCGGGCGTGCTTCTGGATGCCCAGCACCTCCATGAGCTCCCCGGCCCGGGCGGCCGCCTTGCGCCGGGAGGTGCCGGTCAGCTGGGCGGGCAGCTGGATGTTGTCGGCGACGGTGAGGTCGTCGAGAAGGTTGAAGAACTGGAAGACCATGCCGATCTGTTCGCGGCGGAACCGGGCCAGCGCGTGCTCGCCCATCCGGTCGACCCGCTGTCCGGCCACGGTCACGGTGCCCGTGGTGGGCTTGTCGAGGCCCGCGACGAGGTTCAGCAGGGTGGACTTGCCGCTGCCGGAGGGGCCGGTGACGGCGAGGGCCTCGCCCTGGGCGACACCGAGGTCGATCGGTCCGAGCGCGGGTGCGCCGGCACTGTCGTAGCGCTTTGCCACGCCCGTCAGTTCGATCACATGAGTCATGGAGTCGGTCCTCGCGTCGAAGGGGTTCAGGCTCAGCGAAGGTAGGGGCGCGGGCTCCGGCGCCGCGTCGCCCGGGGCACCGACATGGGGCCCTTCCCGCGGAGGACCCGATCGCGGGGTCATCCCTGCGACGTACGCCAGGAGGACGGTTCGTCGGCCTCACAGGCGGACGCGTCCGCGTCGGCGCGGGCCGCACAATGTGCCGATGGAGACCGTGAACCGTTGGCTGCGCCAGATGCGCGCCGCCGTGCGTCCGGAGCCGAGGCGTACCCCGCTGTCGCGGCGTGCGCTCGGTGCCGACGTCGTGCTGGCGGTGCTGCTGACCGCGGTCGCGCTGGTCGTGGCGGCGCGCTATCCCGGCGACGGGCCGGCCAGCCTGGGCAACGTGAGGTACGGGGCCCCGGACGCGCCCCCTCCTCCCGTGCCACCGGAACCGCGGTTCATACCGGAAGAGGAGTACTCCACGTCCTGGCCGCTGATCGTCCTGTCGGCGCTGCCACTTGCCGTCCGGCGCAGGTTCCCGCTCGCCGCGTTCGCGGTGCTGATGACCGCGGTGCTGGCCATCGGCGACGACGCCTCCTGGATCAACGTGCTGACCTGTGTCATCGCCGCGTACAGCGCCGTCATGCACAGTCGGCACCGGACGGTGGCGACGGCGGCGATGGTCTTCGCGGCGGTGCTGGCCGGCTTCGCCTTTCGGGAGACGGAGCCCATCCTGCCGGGGTGGTCGAGCCCCGCGGTGGTCCTGCTGATCGCGGGGGTGACGGCCGGTCTCGTCCGCTACTGGCGACGGCGTCTGTCGGCCGACCGCGAGCGGCTCGCGCAGTTCCAGCGGGACCAGGAGCAGGCGATGCACCGGGCCGTGGAGGAGGAACGGGCCCGCATAGCCGCCGAGTTGCACGACGTCGTGACCCACAATGTGAGCGTGATGGTCATTCAGGCGGGGGCGGCGCGCAAGGTGATGGACGTGGCGCCGCAGCGGTCGAAGGAGGCGCTGCTGGCGGTCGAGGCGGGCGGCCGGGCCGCGATGGCCGAACTGCGCCATGTGATGGGCCTGTTGGCCGCCCCGGACGCGGAGCAGCCCGATGCCCTGGAACCCCAGCCCGGTCTCGCGCAGCTCGACGCGTTGATCGTGCGGGTGCGCGGCGCCGGGACTCCGGTGGGTGTCGCGGTCTCGCTCCCGCCGGATCCGCTGCCGCCCGGGATCGATCTGACGGCGTACCGCGTCGTGCAGGAGGCGCTGACCAACACGATCAAGCACGCGCCGGGCGCGGAAGCCTCGGTCGTGATCGGTTACGCCGAGGAGGTCCTCCAGATCGAGATCATCGACACCGGAGCCGTCCGTGACGCTCCGCCGCCGGAGGGGAACGGCCGCGGGCTGATCGGGCTGCGGGAGCGACTCGCGGTCTACGGCGGCGAGTTGACCGCCGGCCCGACCCTCGCCGGCGGCTACCGCGTCAAGGCCCTCATCCCGTGGCGGACGGCATGAGCGGGCCGGAGCTGCGCGCCGTCATCGCCGACGACCAGGCCCTCGTACGGACCGGCTTCGGGATGATCCTCGCCGCGGACGGCATCGAGGTGACCGCCGAGGCCGCCGACGGAGCGGAGGCGGTCGACGCGGTCCGCCGGACCCGGCCGGACGTGGTCCTCATGGACATCCGGATGCCGGGGATGGACGGGATCGAGGCGACGCGCCGCATTCTCACGGAGGCGGGCGCGGACGGGCCCCGGGTCATCATCCTCACCACGTACGACCTCGACCACTACGTGTACGCCGCGCTCACCGCCGGCGCCAGCGGCTTCCTGCTCAAGGACGTCACCCCGGAGCATCTGGTGGCCTCCGTACGCCTGGTGCAGTCCGGGGACGCCCTGCTCGCGCCGGCGATCACCCGCCGGCTCATCGAGCGCTTCGCGCACCGCGAGGAGGCCCGCCCGGCTCCCGGACCGCACCGTGACCTCTCCGACCTGACACCCCGCGAGACGGAGGTGCTCCGGCTGCTGGCGACGGGGCTGAGCAACGCCGAGCTCGCCGAACGGCTCTTCCTCAGCCCGACCACGGTCAAGACCCACGTCGGCCGCATCCTGTCGAAGCTGGATCTGCGCGACCGGGTCCAGGCGGTCGTCCTGGCGTACGAGACCGGGCTGATCACCCCGGGCGGAACGGACTGAAAACCGCAGGACATCCCCGGCACCGCCGGTTACCGTTGATCCATGGAGGTCATCGAGCACACCCACACCGCAGCCGCGCGAGCGACCAGCTCCCCGGCTGCCGACGCCTGACCTCACCCCTCCCCCCCATTACCTTCTTCGTGGCCCCGCAATGGGGCGCCCGGCCTCCGGAGTTGGCATGACTTTCTCCCCCTGTCGAACGCATGGCCTGGGGGG